>NZ_JBITIJ010000002.1:0-97663 GCF_044458825.1 Nocardia sp. NPDC050412 | reverse complement strand
GGTTCGACGGGCTCCGGATCAACGGACGCAGTAACACGCGACCGGGACCGAGTAACGGCGACACCAGTCAGGCAAAGGACACCGCCGAGGATGGTAAATGCGCCGGGCACCTCGTCCAGCGCGATCCACGACATCAGCACGACGAGCGCCGGGACCGCGTAGGTCGTCACGCCCATTTTCCCGGCTGTCGTGCGGGCGAGTGCGTAGGCCCAGGTAGTGAAGGCCAAAGCTGTGGGGAAAACGCCCAGGTACACCAAGCTCAGCGTCGACGACAGCGGTGCATCGGCGGCCTCGGTGACCAATTGCCAGGAGAACGGCAGGCACGCGACGGTTCCGATGACCGAGCCGAAAGTGACCACCTGCAATGCGGATGCGCTCGCGAGTGCCGGCTTCTGTGCGACGGTCGATGCGGCCCAGACGATAGCCGCGAGTAGGCACAGCACAACACCGAGCATCGCCGCGCCGCCGCCATCGGAGGTCGATAGCCCGACGACGATGGTTCCGGCGAACGACACGACCAGCCCGACCATCAGCCGGGCCGGAAATCCTTCCCGCAGGACCAATCCGCCGAGCACCGCGATCAGCACCGGACCGATGCCGACGACCATCGCCGCGGTCCCCGCATCGACATTCCGCTCACCCCAGTTCAACGCCACCATGTAGACGCCGAACCACAGCACCCCGGAAATCACTATGCCCGGCCACGCGGGCCGTGGCGGCAGGCCCGCGCCGCGGATGACCAGCACTGTCACCAGCGTGATCGATGCGGCGAGCAATCGCCCGAGCGCCAGCGCACCCGGTGAAAAATCGTGTCCCGCACTGCGGATGAAGACGAACGCCGAAGCCCACAGGACCACCGTCACGGCGGCGGCGACAATGGCTTGCCGCTCGACCGACCCATTGGCACGCACCATGGGGCCGAACCTAAATCAGTCGGTCGATATGTGCCAGCGGTTTTCGGACGCGGGCCGAGCCGGTCGGGCGGACAATCGATGGGGGCTCCGATCGTCCGCCCGACCAGCGACTACAACGCGAGCAACGCGTCGATCACGGCCGACGGCACCGCATCGGGGCTGGCAAAGGGACGTTCCGCCAGCAGCTTCCGTGCTTGGTCACGCGACAGCCCCCCATCGCTGATGAGTACCTGAAGTGCGTGTGCTTCGGGCAGAGCCG
This sequence comes from Nocardia sp. NPDC050412, assembly GCF_044458825.1. Classification (NCBI taxonomy): domain Bacteria; kingdom Bacillati; phylum Actinomycetota; class Actinomycetes; order Mycobacteriales; family Nocardiaceae; genus Nocardia; species Nocardia sp. NPDC050412. The sequence goes on along the minus strand of NZ_JBITIJ010000002.1, from coordinate 96,490 downwards.
CGAGCCAGGCGAGGGTGTTGCCGACCAAGGTCTCGGGATCGATCTCGCCGTGGACCCGCAACCGGGCCACACCGCCGTCGGGGTACACATCGAGCCGGACGTGGGTGACCGGCGCACCGACTCCCGTCCGGAAGAAATGACGCGCATCCGGCTGCAACCGCGTGCGCGGCACCAATTCGGTCCACGACGACGGATCATTCAGGTCCGCGCCGGAATCGGCATCCGCACCACGCAGCACCGCCCAACCCGGCGCATTGCCGACATAATTCGAGGTATCGATTTCCACCCGCCGAATCGCCCCGCGCGCACCCAGCCGCACCGTGAGGTGATCATTGCCCGCATCGCGGCGACGCGCACCCTCCCACCCCTCGTCCATCTGCCGCGACCGGCCGGGCAGCAGGATATTGGTCGGGGCGGAAAAGAACATATTGGAGCAGTCGACCACGTCACCGCCGTGTTCCAGGGCGGCGAGATCGACGGTGCCACTGAGAAAACGGGGATCGGGCAGCGGCGTTCCATGGACACGGAAGCGGGCCACGCCACCGTCGGGGTAGATCGAGAGCCGGATGTGGGTGAAGCGGCGGTCGTCGGTGACCTCGAAGAAGTTGTCGGTATTGCCCGCGATATCCGACTTCGCGACCAATGTCACCCATTCGGCCCGCTGCAGTTCGGCCGGGGACGGCTGCCCCTCCACACTCGTCGCCTCGACCGAGGCGAAGGGCGGGTAATTGCCGATGAACCAGGAGGTATCGATGACGACACCGTGCACCCGGCCCGGCACACCGAGCCGGACGACCGCGTAGTCATTGCCGGTCTCACGACGACGACGCGTTTCCCAGCCGTCGTAGGTCTTGCCCTTGTGGCCGAAGTCCTCGGTGCTGAAAACCGCACGGCCGGGCCGGATCAGATTCTCCCGCTCGGCGAACAACTCGTCATTGGCGTAGACCACACTGCCCGCCAGCGCGCGGGAGGCGAGATCGGGCAGTCGGGTGAAGGCGGGGGCGGATTGATCGGTCATACTTCTCCTCGGGCCAGGAGCCGCCCCTGCGGCTCGTTATCGATATCGATTCGATTGCCGCGCAACCAGGTACTGCGGACCGCGCCAGCGAGCGGGCGGGCCGCGTACGGGGTGACGGCGTTCTTGTGATGCAGGCGATGTACGTCGACGACGAAGGCGTCACCGGGGGCGAAGACACAGAAATCCGCGTCGTAGCCCACCTCGATCGCGCCCTTGCGGCGCAGGCCCGCGTGTTCGGCGGGCGCTCGGCTCATCCAATGCGCGATATCGACCAGAGTGAATCCGCGCAGTCGCGCTTCGGTCCACACAGCCGAAAGTCCGAGCTGCAGTGAGGAAATGCCACCCCACGCTCTGGCGAAGTCACCGGTGTCGAAGCACTTCAGGTCGGCGGTCGATGGCGAGTGGTCCGAGACCACCATATCGATGGTGCCATCGCGCAACCCTTCCCAGAGCAATTCACGATTGCCGCTCTCGCGGATCGGCGGACAGCATTTGAATTGTGTCGCACCGTCCGGAATCTCCTCCGACGCGAACGACAGGTAGTGCGGACACGTCTCGGCGGTGATCCGGACGCCGTCGCGGCGGGCCGACGCGATCATCGGCAGTACATCCGAACTCGACACGTGCAGAATGTGCACGCGGCAGCCCGTCCACCTGGCCAGTTCGATTACCCGAGCGACGGCCAGATTCTCCGCACCGCGCGGGCGCGAACGCAGGAAGCCGGAGTACTTGTCCCCCTGTGGGATCGGCGCGTGTTCGACAGCGTGCGCGTCCTCGGCGTGCACGATGAGCAAGCCGTCGAACGAGCGGATTTCCCGCATGGCCAGTTCCAGCTGGCCGGCGTCCAGTGCCGGGAATTCGTCGACGCCGGAGTTCAGCAGAAAGCATTTGAAACCGAAGACACCGGCGTCTTGCAGCCAGCGCAGATCTGCCACATTTCCAGGAATCGCTCCGCCCCAGAATCCGACATCGACGTACACCCGATCCCGCGCGGTCTCGCGTTTCACCTCTAGCGCGGCGAGATCGCAGGTCGGCGGAATGCTGTTGAGCGGCATATCGATAATGGTGGTGACACCGCCCGCCGCGGCCGCCTTCGTCGCGCTCGGGAAACCCTCCCATTCGGTACGGCCGGGATCGTTGACGTGCACGTGCGCATCCACAATGCCAGGCAGCAGCACCTCGTCGGCGGCCAGTTCGACGACCGTTTCAGCGATCAGGGTGGAGTCCGGCGGCTCGATCGCCACGATCCGGCCGTCGCGCACGCCGATCGAGCCGCCGGTCTCCCCCGTCGTCCCGATGATCCGCTCCGCACGGATCACCAGGTCCAGGTGCGCGGGAACCGGTGAGATCGTCTGAATCTCAGAGCTCTTCCGCATCACACAACTCCATCGGAAATCATCGGAATCTCCCGTCGAATGTCCTTGCGCCGCCGCTATTTCGGTAGGTGGCCGCGACAATGTCATCGGCCAGGTCCGCTACACGCCGCTCCGGAGAGGCACCCTGAGCGGCGTGGCCTGCAGCCCCTCGGCCCGTAGCGGACTCCGACGACAGGTGCCCGGCAGACGACGACTCGGCCGTGGCGGCTCCCGCCGCGTGCCTTGCCGACCCTCGGTTCGTAGCGGCCTCCGACGACTGGTGCTTGGCAGATCGCTGCACCGCGGCGGCCGCCCCAGCGACGTGACCTGCCGACTCTTGGGCTACAGCAGCCTCCGACGACAGGTGCCCGGCAGACGGCCACTCGGCCGTGGCCGCCCCGGCGGCGTGGTCTGGAGACACCTGATCCGTGGCGACCTCCGGCGACTGGTGCCCAACAGAGGGCCGCCCGGTCGAGAGATCTGGCGGCAGGTGCTCGGCAGACGGCCGCTCCGCCGTGGGATCCGGCGGCAGGTGCTCGGCGGCAATCTGCACACCCAGCCGCTCGAGCAGCAGCTCCCCCTCCGCGAAGCAGCGCGCGATATCGGGTTCGATATCGGCCAGGGCGTATGCGGCTGAAAACCCCGCATCATGCAATCGCTCGGCGGGCAGCCTGTTCCGGCCACAGACAGCCACGACCGGGACGCCCGCAAACCCAGCGGCAGTAGCGACACCAGCCGGCGCCTTGCCGTACAGGGTCTGCTCGTCGAGCATGCCCTCCCCGGTCACCACCAGATCCGCATCGGCCACGCGCTCGGCGAAACCGACCAGCTCCAAAACCAATTCGATTCCGGGACGCAGCCGAGCACCGAGCACCGCGACGGCCACGAACCCGACCCCGCCCGCCGCACCGGCACCCGCGCGATAACGCAGATCGTTGCCGGTGGCGACCGCGACACGATCCGCCCAGAGGGTGAGCGCCGAATCCAGCTCCGCCACTTGGTTACCGTCGGCACCCTTTTGTGGACCATAGACGGCGGCTGCACCGCGCGGACCGGTGAGCGGATTGTCGACATCGCACGCGACGGTGATCTCGACCCCGACCAGCCGTTCCCGCACAGATGCGAGGTCGATCGTGTGCAGCCCCGCCAATGCCGCACCGCCGTCACCGATTTCGGCTCCGTCGGCATCGAGCAGCCGAGCACCGAGTGCCGCGAGCAGCCCGGCACCACCGTCGGTCCCCGCACTGCCGCCGATGCCCAGCACCACCCGACGGCAGCCCGCATCGATGGCCGCGGCGATGACCTCGCCGGCGCCGCGGCTGGTGGCCGTCGTCGGTGCGAACTTTCCGCCTGGTAGTCGCACGAGCCCGGATACGTCCGCCAGTTCCACGACGGCGATATCGTCGCGGCGGGCATACGCCGTGCACACCGGTTCGCCGGTGGGTCCGGACGCGGTCACCAGGACCGCCTCGAAACCCGCGGCCAATGCGGCGGCGACGGTGCCGTCCCCGCCATCCGCGATCGGCACCACCGACACCTCGGCACCGGGCCGGAGGCGGTGGATACCGGCGCGGACAGCGGCACCGACCTGCGCCGCGGTCAGCGACCCCTTGAACTTGTCGGACGCGATCAGGACTCGAGTCATGGCGGCTCAGTCCAGCCGTGCGGTCGCGGTCGGGACGTCGGCCGCGGACTGCGCGAGCTCCTCGAATTCGACGATATTGTCGATCTCGAGTCCCATCGAAACATTCGTCACCCGTTCGAGGATGACCTCGACGATTACCGGCACCCGGAATTCGGTCACCAGCTTCTTCGCCTCATCGAGGGCCGAACCGATCCACGCCGGATCGAATACCCGAATCGCCTTGCAGCCCAGGCCTTCCGCGACCTTGACGTGGTCGACGCCGTAGCCGGCGAGCTCCGGGCTGTTGATATTGTCGAAAGCGAGCTGCACGTAGTAGTCCATGTCGAACGCGCGCTGCGCCTGACGGATCAGGCCCAGATACGAATTGTTCACCACCACATGGATGTACGGGATATTGAACTGCGCGCCGACAGCCAATTCCTCGATGAGGAATTGGAAGTCGTAGTCACCCGAGAGCGCGACCACGGTGGCATTCGGATCGGCCGTCGCGACACCGATGGCCGCGGGTACCGTCCAGCCCAGCGGTCCGGCCTGCCCCGCATTGATCCAGTGCCGCGGCCGGTAGACGTGCAGCAGCTGCGCCGCCTGGATCTGCGACAGACCGATAGTGCTGACGTAGCGCGCATCGGGCCCGAACGCCTTGTTCATCTCCTCGTATACGCGCTGCGGCTTGATCGGTTTATCGTCGAAGTGCGTCTTGCGCAGGCCCACCCGTTTCCGGTTGCGGCACTGCTCGGCCCACACATTGCGATCGGGCAACTCCCCGGCCGCGTCGAGTTCGCGCGCGACCTCGACGAAGACGCGCAGTGCGGCACCCGCATCGGAGGTGATGCCGTAATCCGGTGCGAATACGCGACCGATCTGGGTCGGCTCGATATCGACGTGCACGAAGGTGCGATCCTTGGTGTAGGTCTCCACACCGCCGGTATGCCGGTTGGCCCAACGGTTTCCGATGCCGAGCACGAAATCGGATTCGAGCAGGGTGGCATTGCCGTACCGGTGCGAGGTCTGCAGTCCGACCATGCCCGCGTGCAGCGCGTGATCGTCGGGAATCGTGCCCCAGCCCATCAGCGTCGGCACCACCGGAACACCGGTGAGTTCGGCGAATTCGATCAGCGCCGCCGCGGCATCGGCATTCACGATGCCGCCGCCCGCGACGATCAGCGGCCGCTGCGCCGCGTTCAACATCTCGATGGCCTTGACCGCCTGTGCCCGCGTCGCGGCCGGGCGGTGCACCTCGAGCGGCTGGTAGGTCTCGATATCGAACTCGATTTCGGCGAGCTGCACATCGATCGGCAGATCGATCAGGACCGGCCCCGGCCGCCCCTCCCGCATCAACTGGAAGGCTTTCTGGAAGGTCCCCGGTACCTGTGCTGGCTCGAGCACAGTCACCGCCCACTTGCTCACCGGTGCGGCAATGGCGGCGATATCGACCGCCTGGAAGTCCTCCTTGTGCAGCTTGGCCACCGGCGCCTGACCGGTGATGCACAGGATCGGTATCGAATCCGCGCTGGCGGAATACAGGCCGGTGATCATATCGGTACCCGCAGGCCCCGAGGTGCCGATGCAGACACCGATATTGCCCGCCGTCGCCCGGGTGTACCCCTCGGCCATATGCGAGGCGGCCTCGACGTGGCGGGCAAGCACATGTTTGATACCGCCGTGTGCGCGCATCGCGCTGTAGAAGGGGTTGATCGCGGCACCTGGCAGACCGAATGCCTGTGTCGCACTTTCCTTTTCGAGAATCAGAACGGCAGCATCCACCGCGCGCATGCGTGTCATGGTCAGCTCTCCCGGCCCGAGAGCGCCTCGGTCACCTTCAGCAGACCCGAGTGGTCCAGTGAGCCGTGACCCATCGCGCGGGCTGCGGCGATCAACTGCGCGGTCAGCGCACCCATCGGGATCGACACCTCGGCGTCGCGGGCGGCCTGCAGGATGATGCCCATATCCTTGTGGTGCAGGTCGATTCGGAAGCCGGGCTTGAAGTCCCGCTTCAGTATGGAGGCGCGCTTGAGGTCGAGGATCTTGCTGCCCGCGAGCCCGCCCGCCAGCACATCGAGGCCCTTCTCGGCATCCGCGCCCAGGTTTTCCATCAGCAGGATCGCCTCGGCCACCAGCGCGTAGGTGCCACCAACGACGAGCTGGTTAGCGGCCTTGACCACCTGACCTGCACCGTTCGGACCGACCAGCGCGAAGGTCTTGCCGACCGCCTCGAAAATCGGTGTGGCCGCGGCGAAGTCGGCCTCGTTACCGCCGACCATGATCGACAGCGCGGCATTGATCGCGCCCGGCTCACCGCCGGAGACCGGAGCGTCGAGCACCCGCAGGCCCTTCTCTGCGCCCTTCTCGGCGGTCCAGCGAGCGGTCTTGGGCGTGATGGTGGAGAAGTCGATGTACAGCGTGCCGGGCGCGGCGTGCACCAGCACATCGGCGAAGACCGCCTCGACATGCTCGTCCTGCGGCAGCATCGTGATGACGATGTCCTTCTCCCGCACCGCTTCCGCGACACCGGATGCTGCCGAACCGCCCGCCGCCTTCAGCTTTTCGAGTCCGGTGGGTCCGATGTCGTAACCGGTCACCTCGTGCCCGGCGGCGACGAGGTGACCCGCCATCGGGCTGCCCATGATCCCCAGGCCGACAAAACCGATCTTGTTCACGGCTTCGCCGTGCCCAAGGGGCGCTGTGTCTTTGATTCGCTCGCTACGCTCGCTCATGCCATCCACTTCCAATCCAGCTCGGGGTCTTTGTATTCGAGGCCGATCCAGCCGTCGTAGCCGATCTCGGCCAGGGTTTCGAAGAGCGCGGCGAAATCGAGTTCGCCGGTGCCGGGACGGCCGCGGCCCGGATTGTCGGCGATCTGGACGTGGCCCAGCTGCGCCGCATGCGTGCGGATCACGGAGTGCAGGCCCTCGCCCATGCGGGCTAGGTGGTACAGGTCGCAAAGGAACCGCACATTGGGTTCACCGGTCTGCTCGATGACCTGCCCGGCGTGTGCGGCACTCACTATCGGATAGTGCGGCGACTCAAAGGCATTCAGTGCCTCCAGCAGAACGGTTGCGCCGATCGCATCGGCCGCCTGCGCGGCCAGGCTCAAGTTCTCCAGTGCGAGTTCGTCCTGCTTCTGCGGGCTCTCGCCCCCGACGCGATTGCCGTAGAGGGCATTCAGCGCGCGGCAGCCGGTCTCCTCGGCGATACCGACGGCGACATCGATATTGTCCCGGAACCGGGTGACCTCACTCGGAACCGAGACCAGACCACGCCCGCCCAGCGGGATCAGGTCGATGAAGTTCAGACCGACCAATTCCACACCGGCATCGTGGATCGCGCGCACGAACACATCGATCTCCTTATCGCCCGGCGTCGGATCCTCGCCGAACGGCCACCAGAATTCGACTGCGTCGAATCCGGCCTGCTTTGCCGCGGCGGGGCGTTCCAGCAACGGGAGATCGGTGAACAGGATCGAACAATTGACATCGAATTTCGGGAAGGCGACGCCCCCGGCCTGATTATTCATTCAGCTCCTTGACGGTATTGCTGCCAGCTGCCGATGGCGGTGATATCGATCAACTCCGGATACGAGGTCGGCGCGCGGCGCAGCAGCATCGACAACACCGAACGGCCGTCGGCGAGTTCGATCGCGCCGAGTTCGAGTTCGGGTGGTTCGGCAGGCAGCAGCCGCCGTCGCAGCACTTCCATGGAGATGTCGAAGAGTTCACCGGAGATCGAATCGCCGCCGTCGGCGACGGGATCCAGGCCCGGGAACCGATCGCCGACCGAATAGAAACGGTAGCGCGGCGCCGTTTTCGCTGCACCGGCGAAAGGCGCGCCGTCGAGCAGATGATTGAGCGGTCCGCCGCGCATGGCGGAGCCATTCAGAAATATCAACGGCATTCGGTGAATCCTTTGTTCGCAATTTCGTCAATTATGTGGGCCGACCGCAGTGTCGGAATAGCGGCGATTAGCCCGAAGCCGATCGGATATCCCGAAGTCGATTTCGTAGGATGCTCCAGCCGCAGACTCGGTGCCGAAACCGCGCGCGCCCCGCGTACCGGGTGTACGGCGGCGTGCGCGGCTCACCAGACCGGAAGCAGGTCCCGGTGGATCGGTCCGCCGGTGGCGGTCAGCGGTTGGGCCGAGCCGCCGCGGCGCACCGCGACGATCTCGGCGGCGATGGATACCGCCGTCTCCTCCGCGGTCCGCGCGCCGAGATCCAGCCCGATCGGTGAATGCAATCGGGCCAGTTGCGATTCCGTCATACCGGCGGCCCGCAGCCCGGCCATGCGGTCCCCGTGGGTGCGACGGGACCCCATCGCGCCCACGTAGGCCACCGGCAGCCGCAGCGCAACCTCTAATAACGGAATATCGAATTTGGCATCATGGGTGAGCACACACAGCACCGTGCGCGAATCAACCTGTGTGCGTGCGAGATACCGGTCCGGCCACTGCACGACGATCTCGTCGGCGTCCGGAAAACGCGCGCGCGTGGCGAATACCGGGCGGGCATCGCAGACGGTGACGTGATATCCGAGAAAGCGGCCGATCCTGGTTACGGCGGCCGCGAAATCTATTGCGCCGAAGACGATCATGCGCGGCGGCGGTACATACGATTCCACGAAGACGGCGGCTTCGCCTGCACCACAGCCGATCTCGCGCACACCGGTGGCGCCGGTATCGAGCATCGCGATGGCCTCGGCCACGACTACCTCGTCGAAGGCGGCGCCGACGGTCCACCAGGACCCGATCGCCATGGCCGCACCGGTTTTCAGATCCCTTACCAGTGTCACCGCCTCGTCGGTGCGCAGGATCGCCTCGATGGCGACACGTTCGACCGCGGTGATCCGCTGGACGAAGACCTCGAGTTCGCCTCCGCAGGTCAGTCCGACCGCGAAGGCGTCATCGTCGCTGTATCCGAAGATTTCGCGCACCGGTTGTCCGGTGCGCAGGACCGCACGGCAGAGTTCGTAGACCGCCCCCTCGACACAGCCACCGGAAATGCTTCCGATGACATTGCCGTCGGCGTCGACCGCCAGCGCCGCGCCGGGCGGCCGAGGGGCACTTCCCGTGACGCCGATGACGGTGGCCACGGCGTAATCCTTCCGCACCGCATGCCATTTCCGCAGTTCTGCCGTGAGGTCGCGCATGGTGCTATCCGCCCAGGAGTAGTTCGATGGCCGAGATGCCGAAGTAACCGGCGAACACCAGGCTCACCACCCCGATCAGCCAATGGATTTCACGGAATTTGCCGCGGGCCAGCTTGATCACCACGTACGTGATCAGGCCCGCGCCGACACCGTTGGTGATGGAGTAGGTGAACGGCATCAGCACGATGGTCAGGAAGGCGGGCACCGCCACCTCGAGATCGTTCCAATCGATCTTGCGGGCCTGGGTCATCATCAGCGCACCGACGATCACCAGCGCCGGTGCGGCGGCCTGGATCGGCACCACAGCCGCCAGGGGGGTGAAAAATACTGCGAGGCAGAACAGTCCACCGGTCACCACGCTGGTCAGTCCGGTGCGGGCGCCCTCACCGACACCCGTCGCGGATTCGACGTACACGGTGTTCCCGGCGCCACCGCTGATGCCGCCGATGACCTGGGAGATGCCGTCGATGGTCAGCACCTTGCCGATGCCCGGCATGGTGCCCTGCTCATCGAGCAGTCCGGCCTCGTCGCAGACGCCGAAAACTGTGCCCATGGCGTCGAAGAACCCGGTCAGCACCAGGGTGAACAGCACGACCCCCGCGACCAGCCCGCCCGCCTCGGCGAATCCGCCGAAGATGTCGATATTCAGGGCCAACCCGAAATCGGGTGCGGCGAAGAATCCCTTCGGCTGCTCCGGCACTACCGGCCCCCAGGTCTGCGGGTCGATCTTCGCCAGTGCGTTGACGATAATGGCGAGCACCGTCGAGATGGCGATGCTGATCAGAATCGCACCGGGCACCTTGCGGATGAACAGCGCCAGCATCACCAGCAGCCCGACCGCGAAAACCACTACGGGCCAACCGGATAGATGACCATCGGCGCCGAGGGTGACCGGCGGACCGGTCTGCGCGCCATGCCCGACCACCCCGGCCGAGACCAGTCCGATCATCGCGATGAACATGCCGATCCCGACGCCGATCGCATTCTTGAGACCGAGCGGGATGGCATTGATGATCATCGTCCGCAGTCCGGTCGCGGCCAGCACCACGATGATCACGCCCATCAGCACGACCAAACCCATGGTCTGCGGCCAAGTCATATGCGGTGCCGCCTGGAAGGCGACCACCGGGACCACACCGAGCCCGGCGGCGAGCGCCAGCGGCACATTGCCCGCGACGCCCATCAGAATGGTGCTGAGTCCCGCGGAAAACGCAGTGGCCGTGGTGAGTTGGGCGATGCTCAGCTTGTCACCGTTGACATCCGCGACGCCGCCGAGAATCAACGGCACCAAGAGGATGACGTAGGCCATGGCGACGAAAGTGGTGACACCGCCACGGATTTCACGGGAGACGGTGGTTCGGCGTTCGCTCAGCCGGAAGTACCGGTCGAGCGCAGACCTTCCTGCTACCGGCTCTGGTGTGCTGGGCTTGGTCTGAATCTGGGTCATTGGCGTGCCCTCCTCGGGGCGTAGCCGACCTACGGTCCGGCCGCTGTCCTTTCGGACCGGCCGGACCGCATGGTTCGGGTACTGCTGTTGTGGAGTCTGTCCGGTCCACTGGAACCGGCTGCCCCTGTTGATCAACTGCTCCGGATGATGTCTTCCGGTCGCACCGGCACTCGGTTGATGTGCACGTTTCCACCCCGCGATCGGCAGGCGTCACGGATCGCCGCGGTGATCGCGGGGGTAGAGGAGAGCGTGGGCGGCTCTCCGGCGCCGCGCAGCCCGTAGGGGGCGTGCGGATCGGCATTTTCGAGAATCTCCAGCCGCTGTGACGGCGTATCGAGAATCGTCGGGATCAGATAGTCGGTGAAGGACGGATTGCGCACCTTACCGCCTTTTACCTGGATTTCCTCCATGACCGCCAGCCCGAGCCCCTGTACGGAGCCGCCGTGGATCTGGCCCTCCAGGGACAGGCGGTTCATGATCTTGCCAACGTCCTGGACCGCGTCCAGGGAGACGACCTTGACCAGGCCGAGGTCTGTATCCACGTCCACCACCGCGCGGTGTACGCAGAGAGCCAGCTGGGTGTGGCTATTGCCTTGTCCCGTAACGGAATCCATGCCCGTCGTCGGCCGGTGGTGGTACTCGCGGGTCTCTTCGATAACCCCCTCATCCAGGACATCGACGATCGCCGCGAGCACCTCCCCCGTGCGCGAAACCACCTTGCCGCCGACCAGTCGCAGTCCCGACGAGGCGCCGAACTCGGCCTGGGCCAAGGCGAGTACGCGCTGGCGCACGGCTTCACAAGCCGCCTTCACCGCGCCACCGGTCATATAGGTCTGCCGGGAGGCGGACGACGAACCCGAGTCGCCGACCTGGTTGTCAGCCGGGTGAATGGTGACCCGCTCGATACCGAGTTCGGTGCGCGCGATCTGCGCCTCGACCGTCACCAGTCCCTGACCGACCTCGGCGGCCGCGGTGTGCACCAGCGCAACCGGTTCTCCGGCAATGACTTCCAGCCGCACCCGAGCCGTCGAGTAGTCGTCGAAGGCCTCGGAGAAGCAGATGTTCTTGATGCCGACGCCGTAACCGACACCACGCACCACACCTTCGCCGTGCGTCGTCTGCGATGCGCCGCCGGGCAGGTTCCGGATATCCGAGGCGTCCAGCTCGGGGGGCATCGGCATGTCCCGCAGCTGCCCGAGCATTTCGGCCATCGGCGTCGGCGCGTGCAGCACCTGACCGGTCGCCAGCTTCGAACCCTGCGACACCGCATTGATCTGGCGCACGTGCACCGGATCGAGATCCAGCGCCTCGGCGACCTTGTCCATCATCGACTCGTGTGCGAAACAGGCCTGCACCGCACCGAATCCGCGCATCGCACCGCACGGCGGGTTATTGGTGTAGACGCCGTACGCGTCGATCTCGATATGCGGAATCTCATACGGCCCCACCGCGAGCGAGGACGCGTTACCGGTGACATTCAGCGTCGCCGAGGTGTACGCGCCACCGTCGAGGACGATGAGAACCTTTGCGTAGGTGAGCTTTCCGTCATTATTGGCACCATATTCGTAGAGCATCTTCGCCGGGTGCCGGTGCACGTGCCCGAAGAACGACTCCTCGCGGTTGTACATCATCTTGACGGGCTTGCCGGTGTGCATGGCCAGCATGCCCGCGTGGATCTGCATGGACAGGTCCTCGCGGCCACCGAAGGCTCCGCCGACACCGGCCATGGTCATGCGGATCTGGTCGTCGGCGAGGCCGAGGCAAGGCCCGATCTGGGACAGATCATTGTGCATCCACTGCGTGGCGACGTAGAAGTCGAGCCCGCCGTCTTCCGCCGGAATCACCAGGCCGGATTCGGGGCCGAGGAATGCCTGGTCCTGAATGCCGACCTCGAATTCCTCGGTGATCACCACGGTGGCCAGTGCGCGGCCCACGGTGATATCGCCGACTCGCACCGGCTGATGCCGGGCGATACCGCCGCGCTCCTGCACCGCGAGCCGTTTCGGGGCGGAGAGCACCGCCATCGGATCGGTGATGGGCTCCAATACCTCCCAGTCGATTTCGATGGCGTCGAGGGCGCGCCGAGCGATCTCGGGGTGGTCGGCGGCGACCAGGGCGATGGGCTCACCCTGGTGGCGCACCTCGCCGATGGCGAGGACCGGCTGGTCCCAGGTGTGGTCGAGGCCGTACATCTTGCGGCCGGGCACATCCTCATGGGTGAGTACGGCGTGCACACCGGTCATGACCAGTGCTGGCGCGATATTGATACTGCGGATGATCCCGCGCGGATGCGGGCTGCGCAGCGTCGCACCCCAGAGCATGCCGTCCATCCAGAGATCGGAGGCATAAGCGAACTCGCCTTTGACCTTCAGTGTGCCATCGGGGCGCAGCGGGCTCTCGCCGATGCCGCCCTTACCGGGTGCGGCAACCTCTTTCGGAAAGCGAGTCATCCGTGGGACAGTCATCATGCCTCCTGTCGCATTAGCCGTTGCCGGGCCGCGACACCAGCCCCGCCGACGACATCCTGTGCGACGGTGCGCAATTCGTCGTTCTGCACGACGGTGCGCCCGCCGACGAACAGCCGGGCCAGTGGCGGTGTCGGTCCGAAAACCAAGGAGCAGACCGGATCCTCGATCGCCGAGCGGAAACCGTCGACCCGCCAGATGGCGAGGTCGGCGAGCTTGTCGGGTTCGATACTCCCGATCTCGTTGTGGCGGCCGAGATTACGGGCGCCGCCCAAGGTGCCGATCTCGAGCGCCTGGCGCGCGGTGAAAGCGGTCGGGCCGTTGACCGCGCGCTGGAACAGCATGGCCTGACGCATTTCGCCCGCCATGGAGGTCAGCTCACTCGACGCCGCGCCGTCCACGCCGAGACCGACCGGCGCACCGGCGGCCACCAGATCGCTGACGCGGGCGATACCCGCACCGAGTCGGGCGTTGGAGCTGGGACAATGTGCCGAGCCGCTGCCGGTTTCGGCGAAACGCCGGATATCGGCATCGTGCAGATGCACCGCGTGCGCGAACCAGACGTCCTCGCCGAGCCAGCCCAGCTTTTCCATGTATTCGACCGGCGTGCAGCCCATCTGTTCGATGCAGTGCTCTTCCTCGTCGAGCGTTTCGGCGAGATGGGTATGCAGCCGAACACCTTTGGCGCGCGCCAGCGTCGCGGAATCGATCATCAGACCCTCGCTCACCGAGAACGGCGAGCACGGTGCGACGGCGACCCGCAGCATCGAGTCGAACGACGGATCGTGGTACTTATCGATGACTTCCGCAGTGTGCGATAGGATTTCGTCGCGGCTCTCGACCACCTCGTCCGGCGGCAGACCACCGTCCTTCTGCCCGCGGTCCATGGAACCGCGGCACGGGTGGAAGCGCAGGCCGATCTCACTCGCCGCGCGTACCTCGGCCTCGAAGAGATCGCCGCGCCCCTTCGGGAAGATGTAGTGGTGGTCGCTGCTGGTGGTGCAGCCGGTCAGTGCCAGCCAACCCAGCCCGGCGGCGGCGGCGCCGTAGACGACGTCGGCGTCCATGCGCGCCCAGGTGCGATAGAGACCGGTCAGCCATTCGAACAGCGTTGAATCCTGGAACAGGCCCTGGCTCGCCCACTGGTAGAGATGGTGGTGGGTGTTGACCAGGCCCGGTGTCACCAAACAGCCTGTACCGTCGATCTTTTCGGCACCCGGGACGATCGGTGCCGGTCCCGCGCCGAGGGCTTCGATGCGGCCATCGGAGATGACTACGTATCCGGACGCGATCTCGACACCGACGACCGGCGCGATATAGGCGTTCTCGATGACAGTCTGCCGACCGCCACCCCGCACGGAATCGCTACACGATGCTGTACTCATTGGCCCGCCTTACGTGCCGCGGCCAGGCGCACCGCGTCGAGGATCTTCTCGTATCCCGTGCAGCGGCAGAGATTTCCGGCGAGCGCCTCGCGGATCTCCACATCGGAGGGATCGGGATTGCGTTCTATGAGATCGTGCGCCTGCACGATGAGACCCGGTGTGCAGAAACCGCATTGAACCGCACCGGCCTCGACGAAAGCCTCCTGCATCGGATCCAGTCTCGCGCCGTTGGCCAGGCCCTCGACGGTGCGCACCGAGCGATCCTGCACCTGGCCTGCGGCAACCAGGCAGGAACACACCGGAGTGCCGTCCAAATAGACTGTGCACGAACCACATTCACCTTGCTCACAGGCGTTCTTGGAGCCGGGCAGGCCCATGCGCTCGCGCAGCATATATAGGAGGCTCTCGCCTTCCCACACATCATCGACGGTCTCTTGCGAGCCGTTCACGTCGAAGGTCACACGCATCAGGCTGCCCTCCTTCTTTCTGCTAGGTAGTCCGTCCACGCCCAGGACAGGGTGCGGCGGGCCAGCACCGTCAGAGCGTGTTTGCGGTATTCCGCGGTGCCTCGAACGTCATCAATCGGCTTGGCGGCGGCCGAGACCAGCTCACCGAATTCCCGGACGAGCTCGAATGGCAACAAGGCCGGGTCATCCCAGTCCAGCGCATCGGCGAGGAGCTGCTCGGCCGGTGTCGCGCGCAGCGGCGTCGGTCCGGCGGATCCGATGCCGGTTCCGACCGTGCGGGTATCGGGGTGCAATGCGATCGAGAATGCGCAGACCGCGATGACCATGGCATTGCGCGTGCCGACCTTGGAAAAGTACTGGGGCCCGGTCGCGGGCGCGATCCGGATGGCGCGGATCAGCTCGTCGGGCTCCAGGGCGTTCTGCTTCACCCACACGTAGAAGTCATCGATCGGGATCAGGCGAGTGCCGCGCGCGGTCGACTCCACCTCGATCACCGCATTGCCCGCCAGCAGTGCGGGGTGGGCGTCACCGGCAGGGGAGGCACCGCCGAGATTGCCGCCGACGGTGCCGCGATTGCGGATCTGCGGCGAACCGACCGTGCGCGAGGCCTGCGCCAGGCCGGGCAGCTGCTGGTTGAGCCGGTTGATGATGCGCACATACGGGACACCCGCGCCGATTCGGATCCAGCCGTCGGGCTCGGTCGAGTAATCGAACAGATCGCGACAGCGGTTGAGATCGAGCAGTGCCGCGGGCCGGCCGTGGTCGAAGTTCATCTCGACCATGACATCGGTGCCGCCCTGGATGGGTTCGGCCTCCGGATTGGCAGCCTTCAGCTCCAGCGCCTCGGCCCAGGTATCGGGTTGTAGGAAATCCATCGTCACTCCCAAGCCGGTCCGGGCGCGGGAGCGTCCTCGGTGAGTACAGTGCCCTCGATCAGGCCGTAGGGGCGGTCGGCGGCGAAGAACACCTCGTTGTCGTTCTCCAGTCCGAATCCGGACAGATCCACGACGAAGTGGTGCCTATTGGGCAGCGACAGCCGGACCTCGCAGACCTCCGGGACCGCGCTGATCACACGGTCGCCCATGGCATAGAGCGTCTGCTGCAGCGAGTAGCTGTAGGTGTCGGCGAATGCCTCGAGCAGCGCACCGCGAACCTCGCGATAGGCCTTGTCCCAGTCTCCGGGCTCAGTCGCGAAACGCCACTGCGCATTGACCTCGGTGGCCAGTACGCGGTCGTAGGCCTCCTGCAGCGTCGTGTACTTGTCCTTGATGTAGCCGTGGAATTCCGAACCGGTGGAGTTGAGTACCACCAGACCCGTCAAACCCGAAACCACCCAGGCATTTTCGCCGTCGTAATGCACCCGCGAGGTGCGCGTCTCCTGGCCGGAGCGTACGAACGAATACTGCTTGTCGCCGGGTCCGACCACGATGCGCTCCCAGGCGTACTCCTGTAGGGAGACGCGCGCGTGGTGGATGGGCGGCTGGGAATCTACGAAATGCCGTGCCAGCAAAAGACCGAACGCTTCCGGCGAGGTGATGCCGTATTCCTTGGCGAAGGCGAATACCGTGTTCTTCTGGGTGTCGGTCGGCAGGACCGTCGCGTTGTCACCGGTCAGGTGGACCTCGTCCATATCACCGGATAACGCCACACCGACGTTCAGATCCCGGATCTCGTGGACACCACCGGTTTTCCGCACCCGGACGACCCGGTTTTCCGCTTTGCCGTATCTATTCGGCCCGAGCTTGATCGACATGGTTCAGCTACCTCGGTAGGTCGAGTAGGAATAGGGACTGAGCAGCAGTGGCACGTGGTAGTGCTCGGCTGGGTCGGTGACGCGGAAGTCGATGGTCACCGTCGGGTAGAACGGACTGAGGTCACCGGTTTCGAAAATCAAACGGTGGATACCGAATTCGGGTGCGGGCAAATCCTTGATGCGCCCGTCGTCGTCGGTGCGGCGCTCGGCGAGCACGGTGCCGTCCGCCTTCTCGAGCCGCACCGGCAGCCCCGCCGCCGGACGACCGCTCGCCGCATCCAGCACATGGGTGGACAGACTCACCTGTCCTCCAACAGCTTTCGGAGTCGCAGCCGGGTGATATCGGCGAGTTCGCGTTGGGTCGTGATGCGTTCACCTTCGGCGGTATTCGCCAAGCGCCTGCGCAGTTCGGCGCGGATCTGCTCGGCGCAGCGGCCTGCGGCGCGGATCAGGAAGACGTGTCCGAACCGCTGCTCATAGGCCAGGTTGCCGGCGGCGATGTCATCGAGTGTCTGCTGGTCGGCGCTCGCCGTGCCGGACTGCTCACCGGCGGACCATTTCGCCTCGCGCTCGTGTGTGCCCGCCTTCGCCCGGTCGCCGATGCGTGGATGCGTGGAAAGCGCCTCCTCGATATCGGGCCAACTCAGCTCACCTACCCCGGCGACCGCGGCGGCCATCAGGCTCGTGCTGTCCACATAGGGCCGGTGCGCCGCCACCTTCCGTGCCCAGACGTGTGAGGCGCAGCAGGTCAGCAGTTCCGCCTCGGCCTGGTCCGGAGGCAGCGAGTTGAGCCATCCGATCTCACCGGACATCCGATCTCCCATCGAGCTTGTTATGTGCTGGGAGTAAGTACACCCGCCGCACATCCGCGCTGCTAGGAACCAGAAATCCGAAGTGTGGGACAGTTCACACGGGCTCGTTTGTGTGAATATCCAAAGCGTCGCCGGGTGGGCACGAGCTGGGCTGTTAGCCTCGGCAACTGTGCGACTTAGATCACTTCTGACCATGGATCTCGGTCTCGAGCTCGTCACCGGCGAAGAAGAGCTCGACCGCTTCGTGCGCTGGGTAGTGACCACCGACATGCTCGATCCGAGTCGTTACCTCTCCGGCGGCGAACTGGTACTGACCGGGCTGCAGTGGCGGCTTGCCCCAGCGGACAGCGAAACCTTCGTGCGGGCGCTGGCCCAGGCCGGCGTCGCCGGACTCGCCGCCGGCGACGCCCGTTACGGTGGCGCGCCGCCCGATGTCGTCGAGGCCTGTCAGCGGCATCGGATACCGCTGTTCCGTGTCCGGGAGGACATCGCATTCGCCCAGGTCACCGAGACATTGACCCGCAATCTGTCCACCGGACGCGCCGCCGATCTGACCGCCATCCTCGACCGCCACCGCCAGCTCGTCTCGGGTACCGGACTTGGCTCGGTGCTGGAGCTGATCGAACGCGATCTCGGCATGCGCTGCTGGGTCGTCGCGTCCACCGGACGAGTGGTGGCCGGACCCGCCGCACCCCCGCCGGTCGAGGCCACGGCCGCCTTCCTGAATGCCCGCCGCCTCCCCCACGTGCTGGTCCAGAACAAGGCGCGCTACTCGCTGTTCGCCGTCGACGAGCACAGCACCTCCCGCGCCGCCGACTGGTTGCTGGTCTTCGAAGGCGACTTCAAGGACTGGCCGGAGGAACGTCGCGCCCTGACCGGCGAACTCGCCGCCGTGGTGTCGCTCGAGCGCGCCCGACTCGACGATCGCCAGAGCGCCGAGGGCCGGCTCGCCCAAGAACTCATCGAACTGATCGTCTCCGATGCCAAACCCGCCGAGATCATTTCCCGCCTGGAACTGACCGGTCTCGGTCCGGCGGAAACCTATATCGCGGTCGCAGCTGGCGCAGATGCCTTGCGCCCCGGGGAATTACGCGTTCTACTGCGCGAAATCCTCTACGGCAAAAGGCCTGCCGCAGGTGTAGTTGATGGCGAAGCCATCGCTCTGATTCCCGCGGACGGCACGGCAATCAGCGAAATCCACCGCGCGGTAACCGCTTTGGAGCCCGGACTACACGGCGCTCACCTATCGATCGGGGTCAGCGGCATCGTCGACGGCGAAGGCCTGCGCGGTGCTGTCGAAGAAGCCCGCTACGCCCGCCGCCTGGCCGCCGACCGCCCCGCCCCCACCAGCGTCGTCGGCCACGACGAACTGGCCACCCATATGCTCCTGCTGGCCAGCGTTCCCGACGAAGTCCGGCGTATGTTCCGCCTGCGCCTGCTCGACCCGTTGAGCAGCTACGACCAGGAAAACCGCGCCGATCTCGTGCACACCTTGGAAACCTTCCTCCAGGTCTCCGGCTCGTGGACCAAATGCGCTGAGCTACTTCATGTTCACGTGAATACCTTGCGCTACCGTATCCAACGCATCGAAGAACTCACGGGCCGCGATCTGTCCCGCCTCGAAGACCGCGTCGACTTCTTTCTCGCCCTCGCCCTCCGCTGAAGGAACCCATGGACAGCACTGATCTATACATCCCGACTCGGCTCGGCACCCTGCACGTCGTCACAACCGGGCACGGCGATCCGCTCATGATGTGGCCGAGCCTGCTGATGGACGCCGCTCTCTGGGACGCTCAGGTCGCCCACTTCGCCGAGAACTACCAGACCATTGCGGTGGACCCACCCGGCCACGGAAAATCCACTCCACTCACCCGCGGCTTCACCTTCGACGACTGCGCGGGCTGTGTGGTCGACATCCTCGACCACCTCGAACTGCCACGGACACACTTCATCGGAAACTCCTGGGGCGCGATGATCGGCGGCACCTTCGCCGCCGAATTTCCCGACCGCGTCCGATCCGCCATCTTGATGAACGGCACGGCCTCACCGGCCCCGACCGGCCAGCGACTGCAGTACGCGGCGCTGCTGGTCCTCATCCGAATCCTGCGTGGCATCCGCCCGCCGATCACCCGTTCGGTAGTGCGCGCCTTCCTTGGACCGACCACCGAAGCCACGCGTCCCGATGTCGTGCGCCGGGTCCTGGAAACCGCCCGCCGCAATGACCCGAAATCGGTTGCGCACGCCGTCCGATCCGTAGTGATCGAGCGACCGGATCAACGCGACCGCTTCGCCGCGATCACCTGCCGCACGCTGGTCGTCGGCGGCCGCGAAGATCGCACCTTTCCGGTGCCCGAACTCGAAACCATGGCTCGGTCGATTCCCGGCGCGGAGCTGGCGGTTATCGAGGATGCCGCGCACCTTGCCGCCGCCGAGATCCCGGAGGTCGTCAATCAGTTGGTCGAAACCTTCCTGACCAACTGCGCCTGAGCACGCTGATTCGCACCGGTCTTGCGTATGGCTGCACCACGGCGAACCATTAGCTGTGCGGTGGCCGCGTTCGCGGGCCGAGCGGTCCGAGCATCCTCGGTGGACCACGACGCGTCAGCCTCGCTATAGAGCGGAGTGATCCCCTCCGCACTAGGAGGACTCGATGTTCATCCAAGTTATTCAAGGAAAGGTTGCCGACGCCGATCGGCTGCGTCGGTGTATGGATCGGTGGATCGAGGATTTGCAGCCGGGAGCCGTCGGCTATCTCGGGACGACGAGCGGGTTGTGCAATGACGGGACGTTCATCGCATTGGCGAGGTTCGAATCCGAAGAAGCGGCGCGGCGCAACAACCAGCGTCCGGAGCAGGGCAAGTGGTGGGCCGAGACCGAGCAGTGCTTCGACGGACCGGTGCAGTTCATGGATTGCCCCGAGGTGACACAGTGGCTGGGCGGTGGCTCGGATCAGGCCGGGTTCGTCCAGGTCATGGAGGGCCACACCCGCAATCCACGGCGCATGCGCGAACTGCTCGCCGAAGGCACCGAGCGCATCCACGAACTGCGCCCCGAAATTCTCGGCGGCACCTTGGCGACATATGGCAGCGACGGTTACGTCGAGGCCGTCTACTTCACCTCCGAAGCCGAGGCCCGCGCCCACGAAAAGCTGGAGATTCCAGACGATCTACGCGCCCTGTTCGAGGAGGAAAGCCAACTCATGGGCGAAGTCGAATACTTCGACCTACACGAACCGAGGCTGGTCTCCCCCGGCCGCTGACACGAGCGGTCGCATACCCAGTGATCCCCCGCGCACAGGCCACCGTGCGAGGCGTTCACTGGCTATGCGACACCCTCAGCCGATACCCGAATTCCGCCAGGGCAATTCGGTTCGCGGTGGCTGTCGGTGGTCGACGCTAGCGTGGCGGCGTGAACCGTACGGATCGGCTGTATGCGATCGTCGAGGAGTTGCGCGCGGTGGCGCCGCGGATGCGGACCGCGCGAGAGTTGGCGCAGCGTTATGAAGTGAGCGTTCGGACGATCGAACGCGATATCGCGGCATTACAGCAGGCGAGCATTCCGATCTACGCGGATGTCGGCAGGCGCGGTGGGTACGCGTTGGAGAAGAGCATGTCGCTGCCGCCGCTCAACTTCACGGCGGCCGAGGCGGTCGCACTCGCCGTGGCCTTGGCACGCCGCGAGGCGACACCCTTCGATCAAGCCGGGCGCAGCGCATTGCGCAAGATTCTGGGAGTGATGTCGGAGCGCAATGCGGCCGCCGCCCGCGACCTCGCGGCGCGCGTTCGACTACTGGACCCGGTTGATGCGCAACCCGTCCCAGCGATTCCGTCGGTCATCGGCCAGTCGATCGAGACGGGACGGGTGCTGCGCATCAGCTATTCGGACCGCTTCGGCGCGGTCAGCGAGCGGGAGGTCGAGCCGACGGCATTCCTCAATGGATCGCACGGCTGGTATCTCATCGCGTGGTGCCGGTTGCGTGCGGAGTCGCGGTGCTTCCGGCTGGATCGCATCCGCGCGGTGACCATAACCGATACACCGATGTCGCCGCGCCCGCTCACCCCAACCGATATACCGAAAGACCTCGAACTGCGCACCGTCGCGCTGTGATACGAAATCAGCGGTAAACACCGACAGGGGGTTGTCGCCGCGCCAGGTGATCGTGATCGGGCAAGGCACAGATACCCGATCGCGAGGAGAAGACACGGTGAGCACTCCCCCTTTCAATACGGTGGCCTGGTTCCAGGTCGGCAGCGATAAACCGCAAGAGGTCGAGAAGTTCTACGGCGAACTGTTCGGCTGGAGCTTCGCCGCGGACCCGAATGCCGACGGCTACGACTTGGTCAGCTACCCCGCGAGCGAGGCACCCAGCGGCGGGATCTCGCACACCCCCGACGCCTCGGCCAATCACGCGACCTTCTTCGTACTCGTACAGGATGTGGCGGCCACGGTCACAGCCGCCGAAAAGCTGGGCGGAAAGGTGTCGGTCCCACCGGTCACCGGCAAGGACGGTCTCGTCTTCGCGCACATCCGCGACACCTCCGGAAACGACTTCGGCGTCTTCAGCCCACCGCCGCAGGCGTGATCGGACGGGGACCTCGACCATCGGCCGAGGTCCCCCGGTCGGCTCGAACTTTGTTGCGGGGAGCCAACATAAGGCCACATCTCGAGTCCATCGCAATTCGGCGGCTATCCGATTTATCGAATGGATGACTGCCGAATGCGCGGGCTAGCCTCGAAGTCCATTGCGCTGCGCCTGCGGATGCTGACGACCATCAATCGCGGTTGAACTCGAGAATCGAGGATCCCGATGAGCATTTCCCCGGGTCATGGCGTCGGGCCGCACATGAGTCGCGCACGTTGGTCGGCCGCACTCGGCGCACTGATTCTCGCAGTGGCACTGAGCGGCTGTGCCTGTTCGTTCGAGGAGTATCCCGATGACGCGAGGGTCGCGGTCGAAGAGTTCACCGCGCTGCTGAACAAGCGGGATGCGGATAACGCCGCGAAATTGACCTCCCAACCAGTCAATGCCGCCGCATCGCTGCGACAGATATTCGAAGGGCTCGGCCCCGGTGCTCCGGACTTCCGTCTGTCGCAATTCATCGCATTGGATACCGGGGAGGGCATCTTCGCCCTGCAGGGCGCGTGGACATTCGGACCCGATCGAAGCTGGACATATGACGCGCAGGGCACGGTACGAAAGTTGGCGACCGGCTGGCGCATCTCCTGGGAACCCACGATCGCTATGCCGCAACTGGACAACACCCGCAAGGTCCACCTGGTAAAGGCCTACCCAACGCCGCCGCCCGTGGTGAAGGACAGTCTCGGACAAACGTTGATGAGCGAGCAGATCATCGCTGTGGTCCGGCTCGATCCCGCGCGCATCACCGATCTGATCGCCACCACCGACGCGCTGGCGAAGGCCATCGCACCGGTCGCCCCGCTTATCACCGGAGAGTCCTTGCGCGCGCAACTCGCCGCTGCCAAAGGTCAACCGGTCGTCGCTGTGAATCTGCGGCAGGACGACTTCGCGGTTCTCGAACCGGACATCACGCCGATTCCCGGGGTGGTGGTGCAGCCGCAGCCACGGCTGATCTCCGCCGACCGCCGCATCCAATCCCCCATGCTCGACGCGCTGCGCACGGTGTGGCAGCAGAATCGGGACAGAACTGCGGGCTGGGCGGTTCAGCTATCCGGCCCCGACGGACTTCCGGTCGCCAATATCGCGGGACAGCAGGGCACACCGGCGCCGGATGTGCCCGCCACCCTGGATCCGTACTGGCAACGCGCCGCCCAGGATGCGGTCAATTATCTGGGGAATCCGGCGGCCGTCGTCGCGATCCGCCCCGCGACCGGAGCCATTGTCGCCGCGGCCGAGAACAATGCGGCCAGCACGAACGAACCGGTGGCCTTCGCCGGGCTCGCCCCGATCGGCGGCACGACTGAACTACTGCGTACGGCCGCGGCCACCATCGCGCACAAACCGCCACAGAACGTATCCCTCGACGAGATCGGCCAGGCCGCCCGCATGCTCGGACTCGGCGTCGACTTCGAGCTGACGGGTCTGGACAAGGTGAGTTCGCGAATCCCGACTCCGGGCACCGAAGAGGTCCGACGCGGCGGCCGGGCGAGCGAGATCCAGGCCAGCCCCTACGGTATGGCGATCTTCACCGCCGCCATCGCCAATGGACACATCACCCCACCCATGATCGAAATCGGCCGCCCCGCAACTTCCGCCGAGTCGAGCCCGCTGCCCGCCGCGGTGGTCGACCAGCTCCGCGCCCTGATCGGCGGCGGCGGATATGTCACCACCGCTGGCGGGCAGGGCTGGCTGCTCGCGAATACCGGCGAGTTGGTCTTCGCGCTGCATGTCGAGGATCCGGACAGCAGCACCACCCTGCGCAACGCGGCCGAACGCATTTTCCATCCGAACATTGCCGAGGACCGCGCTGCCCCGTAATCACCTGTGGGTGCGGGTATTCGCCCCAGACTGCCCGGCACTGAAGTCTTTGGCAACCGGCATGTAGCGGCGGGCATGATCAATCGCCTCGCGAGTGTTGGCGAAGAGGCTGTGCTCGCTATCGGCAGGGAGCGCACCGATGGCGGTCAGTCGCCGCCGGTGGTCGGCACGCAGGCCGGAAAGCAGCACCTTGATATGGCGGTGCTCGAGTTTGGCGATGGCGTCTTTGAGCACCAACGCACCCGTCGTATCCAGCGCCGTCACCTTCGACATGCGCAGGATCACCACCTTGACATCGGCGACCTCGGCCAGCTCCAACAAAAAGCGATGCGCGGCCGCGAAGAACAGCGGACCGTCGATGCGATAGGCGACAATGTGCTCGCGCAGCAACTCGTGTTCCTCGGCGAAGTAGTCGTTTTCATCGAGCGGCACCTGCTCGAGCCGCGCCTCGCGCGCAACCGAACGCAAGGCGAGCACGATCGCGAACGCGACACCAACCGCGACGGCCGTGACCAGGTCGAGTGCCACAGTGACCCCGAAGGTGAGCGCCATGATGATCGCGTCACCGCGCGACGCACGGGCTATCGCCAGCAGCGAGGCCGTCTCCACCATCCGCACCGTGGTCGCCAGCAGCACACCGGCAAGCGCGGCCAGCGGGATATCGGCGACCAGTGGCGCGGCAAGGTAGATGATCGCGGCGAGCAATGCCGCGTGCGTCAGCGCGGCCAGCCGAGTACGGCCGCCAGAGCGGACATTAACGGCGGTGCGGGCAATGGCACCGGTCGCGGGCACACCACCGAACAGTGGCGCCGCGATATTCGCCAGACCCTGCCCGAACAGTTCGCGATCCGGGTTGTGCCTGGTACCGACGCACATGGAGTCGGCCGCAGTCGCCGACAACAGCGACTCCAGTGCGGCCAGCGCGGCCACCGCCAACGCGGGCGCGAGCAACGACCCGAGCTGATCGAAGTGCACGAATCCGACCGACGGCGCGGGCAATCCGGGCGGAATGGTCCCGATCCGCGCGAGATCCAAATCGAACAGCTCGGCAGTCACGGTGGCCGCGGCCACCGCGACCAGCGCGAACGGCAGTTTCGGCAGATAGCGACCGCCGGTCAGCACGACCGCGGCCACCACCAGCGCGGTCACCGGGGTCACCACACTCGGGTCCTCGATGAAACGACAGACCGCGTCGAGGGCCGACTGCCACACCTTGTCGCCCTCGGCGTGCGTAATCCTCAGGGCAGCCGGAAACTGTTGCAGGGCAATAACAACCGCGATACCCGCCGTGAACCCCTCGAGCACGGGAGCAGGCATATACCGGACCGCGCGTCCCACACCGGCCACTGCGAGCACAACCAGGACGAGGCCCGCCATCAGCCCCACGGTCAGTACCCCGCTCGCCCCGTGCTGATGCACGATCGGAACCAGCACGACGGTCATCGCGCCGGTCGGTCCCGACACTTGGAAGCGCGAACCGCCGAATACCGCGGCCAGTGCGCCGGCGACGATGGCCGTGGCCAGACCGGCCGCCGCACCGAGCCCGGAGCTGATGCCGAAGCCCAGTGCCAGCGGCAAAGCCACCAACGCCACGATCAACCCCGCCAACAGGTCCGCGCCGGGCGCGCGGAACGCGGGTCGCCATTCCGACCAGGTCGGCAGCAGCGCCCGCACGGTCAGCGGTTGCCGAGTAGGCGTAGCTTCAGCGCGGCCAGTTGCTCGCGTAATACCTCGGGAAGGCGGTTGCCTCCGATGGTGGCGTACCACTCATCGATCAACCGTGTCTCGGCCACCCATTCCTCGGTATCGACCGCCAACGCCGAACCGATCAGCCCCCGGTAGTCCTCGTCGAGGCCGGTGAGGTCGAGCGAGTCGGCGGTCGGCACATGACCGATCGGAGTCCATTGCGCCTCGATGCTACCTTCGATGCGTTCCAGCGCCCACTTCAACACCCGTGCGTTATCACCGAATCCCGGCCACAGGAATTTGCCGTCGGCGGTTCGCCGGAACCAGTTGACCTGGAAGATCTTCGGCAGTTTCGTGGCATCCGCGCCAGCGCCGAGCGCCAGCCAGTGCGCGAAATAGTCCCCGACGTGGTAGCCGAGGAACGGCAGCATCGCCATCGGATCACGTCGGACCACACCGACCTTGCCCGTCGCCGCCGCGGTGGTCTCCGACGACAACGTCGACGCGACGAATACACCGTGGGCCCAGTCGAAGGATTCGGCGATCAGCGGCACCGTGTTGGCGCGGCGCCCGCCGAAGAAGATCGCCGAAATCGGCACGCCCGTAGGGTCGTTCCACTCCGGGGCCACCGACGGACACTGCTCGATCGGGGTGCAATAACGCGAATTCGGATGTGCCGCAGGGGTACCCGACTCGGGTGTCCAGCTCTTGCCACGCCAGTCGGTGAGGTGCGCGGGCGGCTGGTCGGTCGCGCCCTCCCACCACACGTCACGGTCGTCGGTCAGCGCGGTATTGGTGAAGATCGAGTTGCCACCATCGATGGTGGCGATCGCATTGGGGTTGGTCTTGACACCGGTTCCCGGTGCGACGCCGAAGAATCCGGCCTCCGGGTTCACCGCGTACAGGCGACCGTCCGCACCGAACCGCATCCAGGCGATATCGTCGCCGACGGTTTCGGCCTTCCAGCCGGGCAGCGCCGGTTCGAGCATCGCGAGATTGGTCTTACCGCACGAGGACGGGAACGCTGCCGCGATGTAGTGCGTCTTGTCTTGTGGCGAGGTGAGTTTCAGGATCAGCATATGCTCAGCGAGCCACCCCTCATCGCGACCGAGCACCGAGGCGATCCGCAGCGCGAAGCACTTCTTGCCCAGCAGCGCATTGCCGCCGTAGCCCGAGCCGTAGCTCCAGACGGTGCGCGATTCCGGGAAGTGCGCAATGTACTTCGTCTTATCGCACGGCCATGGCACATCCGGCTGGCCCGGCGTCAGCGGTGCACCGACGGAGTGCAGGCATCTGACGAATTCGGCGTCTTCGGAGAGGGATTTCCACACCGGCTCGCCGGAGCGGGTCATGATCTGCATCGAGGCCGCGACATACGCCGAATCCGTGATCTGCACACCGTATTTCGGTTCCTCCGCAGCCAAAGGACCCATGCAGTAGGCGATTACATACATGGTCCGGCCGGACATCGCGCCGCGGTAGTGTTCGGTCATCACCGTGCGCATGTCGACAGGGTCCACCCAATTGTTCGTCGGGCCCGCATCCGACTGCTCCTGCGAGCAGATGAAGGTGCGGTCTTCCACCCGCGCGACGTCCTCGGGATCCGACGCGCACCAGAACGAATTCGGCTTGCGATCGAGGCGCACGAAGGTGCCCTTGTCGACCAGCTCCGCGGTCAGGCGGTCCCATTCCTGCCGCGAACCGTCGCACCACATGATGCGATCCGGCGCGGTCAGCTCGGCGATCTCCTGCACCCAGGCGATGATGCCCGGATGCCGAGTCGGGGCCTGCGGGGCCAGGGTGGTGGACGCGGAGCGATCGGTCACGTGACTCTCCTCGGAAACTATCTAGGTATCTAGTTTAGAAAATATGCAATCAGCGGTCACGGGTTAGCCATCGAGTTCGCGCTGACTTCGGATCAGGTGTGTACGCCGGTCGGCGCGCTCTCAGTCGGGTTCTCCAGTAATTCGGCCTGACCGGCGACCACCCCGGTCAGAATGGCACGAGCCGCGACCAGCAGTTCTTTGACCCGCGGCGATGTCAGCGCGTACGTCACGGAAAGGCCCTCACGCCGCGCCGTCACCAACCCGGCGCGGCGTAGGACGGACAACTGCTGCGACAGGTTCGCCGCCTCGACCCCGACCTCGGGCAGCATCTCCGACACCGCATGCTCGCGCTCACTGAGCAACTCCAACACCCGGATCCGCACTGGATGTCCGAGTGTTTTGAAGAAGTCGGCCTTCATCTGATAGAGCGGCCTGCTCAATCCCGGCACTTGGTGAACCATCCTCCGGTCCGATGCGAGTATCGACAGCAATACATTGATTTCATAGTTTAGCAAACAGAGATATGAGCGGAACAGTAGGCCCAGCTGCGCCACGCTCACAGCCAACACCCAGCTTGTCTCGAGCTGCGGCCTTGCTCGGCCCGTCACGCTTATGGAATGAGCAGAGCAGAGCCGGAGGCGCGCATTCTCGTCGTCGACGATGAGCCGATGATTGTCGAGCTCCTTGCGGTCAGTCTGCGATTCCAGGGGTTCGAGGTGGTCACCGCGATCAGCGGGACGGACGGGCTCGACAAGGCACGCCGGTTCCGGCCGGCCGCGCTGATCGTGGACGTGATGATGCCGGGCATGGACGGTTTCGGGCTGTTGCGGCGGCTGCGCGCGGACGGGGTCGATGCGCCCGTGCTGTTCCTGTCCGCTCGCGACGATGTCGACGACAAACTCACCGGGCTGACCCTCGGCGCCGACAATTACGTCACCAAACCGTTCAGCCTCGAAGAGGTGATCGCCCGGTTGCGTGCGATCCTGCGGCGGTCGGGCCAGGATGCCGTCGTGGACCCGTCTTCCCGCATCACGGTGGGCGATATCGAACTCGACGAAGACAGTCACGAAGTCTGGAAAGCGGGTGTACCGGTGGCATTGTCACCCACCGAGTTCACGCTGCTGCGGTATTTCATGGTGAATTCGGGCAAGGTGCTCAGCAAGGCGAAGATCCTGGATCACGTGTGGCGCTATGACTTCGGCGGTGATGCGGGGGTGGTCGAGTCGTATGTGTCGTATCTTCGGCGCAAGGTCGATACGACCGAACCGAAGCTCATCCACACCCTGCGCAGCGTCGGCTATGTGCTGCGCGCACCGCAGCCGAGTCGGATATGAGACTGCGCCGATCACTCGCGCGGCGGGTCTCGGCCATCCCGCTGCGGGTGGGACTTGTTGTCGCCCTGGTCTTTCTGGCGGCCATGGTGCTGGTTTCCACAGGTTTCGCGGTGACCTCCGCTTTGAGCCGGTCACTGACCGCGCGCACCGACGAGCAGCTCTACGATGCCGCACGCTCGTGGGCCCAGCCACGCGAGATGAAGCAGGTCCTCACGAATGACGGTGCGACGGTATGGGTTCCGGCCGACCTGCCGCAGGCGCCGACACCGCGACTGTTCACCGATCAACCACGCCGCTTCTACGAGTTGCACAAAGGCCCCGAGGGACAGATCTATCCGGGCACCTCGGTCACCGTCGCCAGCATCGGCACCACGCCGGATACCAATGGGCGATCGGCATCGGTCCCCACGACCGTCGGCTCGACCGACGGCTCCGAGGTGCGGTGGCGTGCCCTGACCACCAGCAACCAGTACGGCTCGACGACCATCGCGCTGCCGCTCACCGATAACCAGGAGACGGTATCGCGATTGATCTACTTCGAACTCGGCACCGGAGCGGCCGCGCTGATCGCGCTGGGTGTGGTCGGATATTTCGTCGTGCGACGCAGCCTGCGGCCGCTGCGCAACGTCGAGAAGACCGCGGCGGCGATCGCGGGCGGCGACCTACACCGGCGCGTTCCGGTACGTGGTGTCGATACCGAGGTCGACCGGTTGGCGCGGTCATTGAACGCGATGCTCGCACAGATTCAGCACGGCGTCGCCGCCACCGAGGCCTCCGAAGAAGACGCCCGACGCTCCGAACGCCGGATGCGCCAGTTCATCGCCGACGCCAGCCACGAATTGCGCACCCCGCTCACCACCATTCGCGGTTTCGCCGAGCTCTACCGCCAAGGCGCGAGCACGGATGCGTCCATGGTGGTCGGCCGCATCGAGGCCGAGGCCGAACGCATGGGCCTGCTGGTCGAGGACCTGCTCATGCTCGCGCGCTTGGACGCGAGACGCCCACTCGACCGCAGTCAAGTCGATCTGCTGACACTCGCTGGCGATGGGGTGCACAATGCGCAGGCCATGGCGGCACGGCAGCAACCGCAACGCCCGATCACCCTGGAGGTCCGTTCGGGCGTCGGCACCATGGACGTGACCGGCGACGAGGCGCGATTGCGTCAGGTGCTGGCCAATCTGCTCGGCAATGCGCTGGCCCACACTCCGGCCACCGCCGCGATCACCGTGCGGCTCACCCCATCCGCCGATGATGTGCGCATCGACGTCATCGACACCGGCCCCGGTTTGCCGCCGGATGCCGCCGCCCGAGTCTTCGAACGGTTCTATCGCACCGACGACTCGCGCACCCGGGCCAGTGGCGGAACAGGTTTGGGGCTATCGATCGTGCAGGCTCTGGTGGCGGCGCACGGTGGCCGGGTGAGCGTGGACAGCGAGCCGGGCAACGGCGCGACCTTCACGGTGATCCTTCCGCGTGCGACGGCCGCCTGATAGCTCACCGAGTCGGCACGAGTTGCGGTGCAGGCGGTACGGGCATCGGCCTTTCGTGACGCACCGGAGCCATCGCGCCGAAGTTGTTGCGCACCTCGGCGCACACCTGGATCAGTCGCTCCACCTGCATATCGGTGAGCCCCGCGTGCAGCGAGAAGCGGATGCGCGCGTGTTCGGGCGCGGTGGCGGGCCAGCACAGGATCGAACCGAAAACGCCGCGAGCCTCCAGGAAGTCGCGGATCGCGATGGTGCGCTCATCCGAACCGGTCTGCAGCGCGACGATATGGCTGGCCGAACCCTCCAGATCGAATTCCAACGCCAACAGCGCGCGCCGCACGACAGCGGATATCTCGCGCAGCCGGACCCGCCGCCAATCGTCGATGCGAATCACCTCGAGCGTCGCGGCCAGACCGGCGATATCGTGCGGCAACAGTGTCGCGGAGAAGACGGCGGGATCGGATTCCATCTTGAAGTAGTCGACGAAATCGATATTGTTCGCGGCGACGAATCCCGCACGGCCCGCGAAAGCCGTTGCGAGGCTGGCGATCCGGAACGGCACCCGGTCGGCGAGGCCGAGCGCGACCACCATGCCCGCACCGTAGGGCCCGTCGGTGCCGAGCGAATGCGATTCATCGACCACCAGCACGCTGCCGGTTTCGTCGGCGACATCACAGATCTGGGTGAGCGGACAGCGGCTCCCGTTGGTGCCATAGATCGAATCCACCGCGATGATGCCGGGTCCGTTTTTGCGGATCTCGTCGCGCAGATGGCCCGGAAAATTGTGTCGGAACGAATATACCGGCGCACCAGCGGTTTTCGCGCCATGCCAGAGCGACATGTGCGCAATGTGATCGACATAGACCGGCGTATGCGCATCGGCGATCGACTGCATCAATCCGGCATTCGCATCCCAGCCCGACTGACACAGAACTCCGCCCGCCGCCCGCATATGTTCGGCAAGTGTCTTTTCCAGCGCGATCTGCGGATGGTCGGAACCGTGTAGGAAGACGCCCGACGGCGGCGCTCCCCCGCTCGCATACTGCAATGCCGCGCACATCGCGCCGACGATATGCGGCTCGTGGGCGAGCGCGAGATAGTCGTTGCTGGTCAGCACGACGTCACCCGGCCTCGGTTCACGACCGTGCAGAATATGCCGTCCGCCCCATGCGATCGCGACCCGTTCCCTGTGGAATCGGTTGACGCGAAAGAATATGCGGTCGGCGACCGACATTGTCATCTGAACTCCTTTCACTGCTATCAGCTACTACAGAGCGCACACCGAGCAGATTGAATCACTCCGCATCGCCGGATGCGCCGAAATCGCCAACTCGACGCGGGTTCTGTCGCACTAACAGCGCCCTAACAGCGACAACAGGCACGATGGTCGAATGCGGGTACTGGTGGTCGAGGACGAACGGTTGCTGGCCGATGCGATAGCCCACGGGCTGCGGCGGCGTGCGATGGCGGTCGATGTGGTGCACGACGGCGCGGATGCGCTCGAACGAGTCGCGGTGAACGACTATGACGTGATCGTGTTGGATCGCGATCTACCGAATGTATCCGGGGATACCGTCTGCACCTCGCTCACCGAGGCGGGCAGCGATGCCAGGATCCTGATGCTGACGGCTGCCGCCGCGGTGGCCGAGCGGGTCGCGGGGCTCGGACTCGGTGCCGACGACTATCTGACCAAACCGTTCGCATTCTCCGAATTGGTGGCACGAATTCAGGCGCTGGGGCGGCGCGCGCGGCCCGCGACACCATTGGTGCTGGAGCGGGCCGGGATTCGGCTCGACCCGCATCGGCTGACCGTCACCCGCGACGGGCAGCCGGTTTCGTTGTCGCGCAAGGAGTTCGCGGTACTGGACGAACTATTGCGTGCCGATGGCGGGGTGGTGTCGGCCGAGCAGTTATTGGAGAAGGCATGGGACGAGAACATCGATCCGTTCACGGGGGTGGTGCGATACACGATCATGATGGTGCGGCGGAAGCTGGGCGGTCCGCCGGTGATCGAGACCGAGGCGGGCGTTGGGTATCGCATCCGATGAGGGGCCGCACCATTCGGCTCCGGCTCACCCTGCTGTACGCGGGCGCGTTCTTCATCGCGGGGGCGATTCTGGTTGCGCTGATGTATTTCTATCTCGATCGGTCGCTGGATCGGCGACACGGCATGGGTGCCCAGATCCTCGTGCGCGAGTACCTGGCCAAGCGGAACCGGCCGATCGTCACCGAGGAGTTGTACGCGGCACTGACCGCGCAGGCCGCCAAGGAGCGCCGCGACACCTTGGAGTCGATGCTCGTTTGGTCGCTGGTCTCCCTCGGTGCGATCGGGATCGTCGCGGGCGGACTGGGTTGGCTGCTGGCCGGGCGAGCCCTGCATCCGCTACAGCAGATAACCGCGACCGCGCGACGGGTGGCCGATCGCAGCCTGCACGAGCGGATCGCGCTGACCGGACCCGATGACGAAATCAAGGATCTCGCAGACACTTTCGACGCCATGCTGGAGCGATTGGATCGCGCCTTCGACGGTCAGCGCCGCTTCGTCGCCAATGCCTCACATGAACTGCGCACACCGTTGACCATCAATCGCACGTTGATCGAGGTGGCGCTGGACGATCCCGAGGCACCCGAATCGACGCGTCGGCTCGGAGCAACGCTTTTGGAGGTCAATAGCCGGCACGAGCGACTCATCGACGGATTGTTGGTGCTCGCGAGCAGTGAGCAGCGCCTCATCGAGCGCAGTCGGGTCGATCTGGCCGAGGTGGTCCGTCGGGTGGTCGCTGTCGCGGGCGATGCCGCCGACCGGGCCGGTATCGAGATCCGCACCGATATAGCGTCGGCTCGGGTCTCGGGCGATCCGGTACTACTGGAACGTCTGGCACAGAACTTGGTGGACAATGCGATTCGCTATAACATCGCCGAAAACGGTTGGGTTTCAATCAGTTCGGTTAGCACAGGCAGCAATGCGCAACTCGTCGTGGAGAATACCGGCCCGGTAGTGCCTGCCTTCGAAGTCGACGGACTCTTCGAACCGTTCCGCAGACTCGCCTCCGGCGAACGGGAACCCGAAACGGCGCATGCACCGAACAGCCGGGGCGCGGGGCTGGGGCTGTCGATCGTGCGATCGGTCGCGCACGCGCACGGCGGCGAAGTCCGGGCGACCGCGCGGGCCGAAGGCGGACTCACTGTCACGGTCACCATCGAGAACCGAACGGGCGACGCCGGATAGCGCCGCCCGCGTTCAACTCAGTAGTTGTGGCAGGTGTTCGCGATCTGCCGCAGCTTGTCGATCTTCTGCTGGCCCTCGGGCGAGTTGCGCTTCTCCTCGATCTTGGTCCGCGCGTTCGGGTGGTTATCGAGCCACTGCTGGGCGCGCTGCTTGCGCTGCTCGACCGGCAGGCCGAGGAATTCCTGCAGCTTCGCCTTGCGATCGGGATGGCTGTCCAGGCGTTCGGCGAGCTTGGGCGCCTCGGCATGAATGGCCGCATCCACCTGCGCGAAGCTGCATGTCGTCTCGATCAGTCCGCCGCCGATGCCCGGTTGCGCCGAAGCGGTTCCGGGAACCAGTAGCGCCCCCGCCGCCAGCAGACCGCCGAGCGCAACAGCTGTTCGCACGAATCCGGTACGGGTGTATGTCATGACAAATGACCCTTTCCATTGGCGATCGGATCACGGCAGGCAGTGCCGCGACCCGATGCACAGTCCACCAGGGTCGGTGTTTGCACAGCGCTAGGAATGGCGCACGCGGGCGAGCCAGGCGGCCTCGTCGACAATGCTGCCCGGCGTGAGACCGAGTTCCTCCGCCTCGACGACCGCCTCGCTGACGCGTCCCCGATAGCGTGCGACCTCCAGTTCCTCCAACTCCCAGCCCGCACCGAACGCGTCGGTGATCGCGGAGCGGCTGATGCGCGGGCCGAAGCCGGGTTCGGCGTCGGAGAGCGCGAGGATGTGGAGATACCCGCCGGGCTTCAGGACCCGGTGCAGGCTGCGCAGATAATCGGTCGGATCGCCGTTGTCGTGAGCGAAAACATGGAAGAGCGCACTGTCGAGGATGGTGTCATAGCGGGGCTCATCCCCGAGACCCAGCGCATCGGCCACCTCGAAGCGCGCGGCAACCCCCCGCTCGCGTGCATTTTCTCTGGCATAAGCGATCGCACTCGGTGCCAGATCCAGTCCGAGCACGTCATAACCGAGCTCGGTCAACCGAATGGTGTGCTCACCGGCACCACACCCAACATCGAGCACCGCACCCCGAATCCACCCCCGCTCGATCAGTTCGAGCACCGCGGGCTGCGGCTCCCCGATCACCCACGGCGCGGACCCGTTGTCATAGGCAGCATTCCAGAATTCAGCCGGTCGATTCATACCCCCAGCCTTCAACCTCAACCAGGGTTCATGTCAACCCTCGCCGGGCTACATTGCGTTGATGACCGATCCCCCGCACCTGCGCCTCGCCCGGCCCGAGGACGCCGAATCCATCGCGGCCATCTGGTACGAAGGCTGGCGCGATGCCCACCTCGGCAATGTCCCCGACGAACTCATCGCCGTCCGGCCCC
Source organism: Nocardia sp. NPDC050412 (assembly GCF_044458825.1). Classification (NCBI taxonomy): domain Bacteria; kingdom Bacillati; phylum Actinomycetota; class Actinomycetes; order Mycobacteriales; family Nocardiaceae; genus Nocardia; species Nocardia sp. NPDC050412. Next base: position 61,656 of record NZ_JBITIJ010000002.1, on the reverse strand, counting down.
AGGAATCGTTCGGCGTACGCGCCGCCGAGCGAATCGACGACACCGTTGTCGCGATCATCGCCGACCAGGTAGCCGGTTTCGTCATGACCCTCGACGACGAAGTCGACCAGGTCTATCTATCCCGCCACCACCGCGGAACCGGAATCGCCGCCTCCTTGCTCGGCGCCGCCGAGGCGCGCATACGTGCTGGCGGTCATTCCCGCGCCTGGCTGGCGGTAGTTCCGGGCAACACCCGAGCCCGCGCTTTCTACACGCGCAACGGGTGGGTCGATGAGGGACTGTTCAGCCACCAGGCCCCTGGGCCCGATGGGCCCGTATCGGTTCCTGCTCACCGCTACGTCAAACAGGTCGGTTCCTCGCCGAAGAACTAGGCGCCTGACCATTCCGCGGAAAGGTGGCGAGTTGCGGTTCGCCAGGTAAGTCGCGGCGCAACAGGCTCCTGGCGTGCATTACCGATCCGGGGAATCCCGACCAACCCGTTATTGCGTTGCCTCAGATCGGATCAGCTGCCAACATCCCAGGATGGGCACCGAGCAACCAGCCGCGCTTGCGTCCGGAATTGCGCCGCCTCAGCAGATCGACCTGGGTGACCTGCTGCTGCGCCGTTGGCAGCCCGAGGATCTGATGCTGCGCTTCGAGGCGGTCGCCGTCTCCTTCGACCACCTCCATCCATGGATGGACTGGCTCGCTGAACCCATGACACTCGAGCAGCATCGTGCCTTCGGCGACACGATGGCGACTAGCTGGCCAAGCCCCCACGGAAGCTGCAACTACGGCATCTTCGACGCCGAGGGGACCTTACTCGGTGCGATCGGAATCCACGACCGCGTCGGGCCGCACACGCTGGAAATCGGGTACTGGTGCCATATCGCGCATACCGGCCGCGGAGTGATCACGCGCTCCGCCGCCGCACTGACGCGAATCGCGTCATCCCTACCTGGTATCGGCCATATCGAAATCCACTGTGACGAAGCCAATATTCGCAGCGCGGCAGTACCCCGCCGACTCGGATACCGGCTCGACCGGATCGAACCACGCGAGGTGCGCGCGCCTGCGGAATCAGGCCGTGGCATGTTCTGGATCAAGGACCGGAAGCTGTGAGCGTCTGATCTGACGTGCATCGTTCAGCGAGCAGGGCTGGGGTCTCCCTGGTGTCCAACTGCCGTGTCACGTGTGTTGAAAAGACCAGTTTATCGCGAACGCAGCACGGCGCGGCACGGACGACGGTTGAACGCTCGATCAGGCTTCTGCGTTGCGAACGCTGGTCGACTCGTCCCCGATCGTGTCGCTCTTGTCGGCATCCAGGAGCCAGCCGTCCTCACCGACTCGACACAGCCAGCCATCGGCTGCGCGCTCGTAGATCGGCAAACTGTCGGCTGGCGCAAGGTCGAGCTTGAAATGCGTTTCTTCGTGAAAAGCAGCCAGCAACGCGCGCACCGACGCAGCGATCTCATCGCGAGAACTCTCGGACATCTGCCTACGCCTCCAATGGATTCGGCAGGTCCTTGCAGTTCATGAGCGCCGCCCAGTAGTCGTCTCGAAGCGCGTCCCACAGATCACCGTGCTTGGGCAGCAAATCCCGCGCGGCCGCCAAATCGGTATACGGATCGAACACGACCGTTCCGTGTTGCACCCCCGTCAGCGGCGCGCGCGACGGCAAGCAATACGCGGCGAACGACTCGGAAGTGAACTCGACACGCAAGACCCGAGCCGAACATTCGACCAACCGCCACACCGCAACCTTGCAACCATCCTGAGTCTGCGTGGTACGCAACCGATCTCGTCGCATCATGCGCCCTCACGGTGTGCGGCTGGCGTGGACTCGGTACCTCGGCGCTCCTTGTGCCCAGCCCACTCGCGGATGGCATCCGCAAAACGCTCGACGACATCGGCCGTAGCGCCGCTGTACGCAGCAGGCGGCCCGACAAACGGATATCGGTGCGGCAGTTTCGAATTCACCGTGATCCCTCCCCGTAGCTGTAGATCAGGCACCCGACACCCGGGTGCCCCTAAAGCGTCGCCGACCGGCCACTTCGATCCCAGCCACGAAACCGCACACAAGTAATACGCTTTCGATACCGAGCGTTGTGGACGCGAACAGGGGTGGCCATGATCGTTACCAATTGGACGGGTGTTGAAGTCAAGGCTCTTCGCATTGCCGCTCTGCGACTCACGCAGGAAGCGTTCGCGGAGCAACTCGGCTACCAGCCGGTGACCGTGCGGAAATGGGAGCGTTCGCTCGACAACCGTCCAGTGCGCGGCAAGTCCGCACAGGACCTCGACAGCGAACTCGTGCGACTGAACGACGACCAGGCCGCACGATTTTGGGCGGCCGTCACCGAAGCGCGTTCGGCAGTTTCGGTGCATCCTGGCGTGTATGAGGCCGACGCCTTGTCTGATCGGCCTGGCGGCTCGCTCGGTGTCTATGCGTGGGAAGTCGATGGTGACGTGAAACGGCGGGAGTTCAGCAAGTTAGCTGCGGCAACCGGTGCCGCTATGGTCCTGGACTCGTGGGATCTCAACAGGGAGCGAATCGGCATGTCCGATGCGCGGCGTCTGCTCGACCGCGTGGACCAACTGGTCTGTGAGGATCAGCGAGCTGGTGGGGCACCGCTGGTGAGCTGCGCCGTGGAGGGACTCGCCCGCGCCAAGCACCAGTTGGAAACATGCGGGTTCGATTCGGCGGCGGGCGACGCATTCGCTAGTGCGACTGGCGAACTCGCCGTAATGACCGGGTGGCTGGCATTCGATGCGGACATGCACCCGCTCGCACGGCGCTGCTTCTCCGATGCGATGGCGCTGGCCAGTCAGGCAGATGATCCCGATCTGACCGCGCACACATGCTTATATGCCGCGAATCAATCGATCGCGCTCACCCAAATGGGACAGGCAAGCCCACACCATGCGTTGAAGCTGGTCGATCGAGCGCGAGATCTTATGCGGGGCAGACCTCCTGGACGGATCCACGCCTTGATCGCAATCCGGCAGGCGCAGGCTGTGGGTCTGCTCGGGGATCGCAACGCGTTCGGTCGTGCCATCGCAACCGCGTGGCGTGAGGTAGACCAGGCTGTGGAGCACGAGCCCATCGAAGAATGTCCGGCTTGGCTGCGGTTCGTCGGCCATGCCGAGGTACGCGGCCACGAAGCGCGCGGATATGGACGGGTTGGCAACCTCGCAAAGGCGGTGGACTTGCTGGAGGCTGCCGTTAGTGACCAAGCGTCCGTTCGGAATTCAGTAAACGCGCGGGCATGGCTGGCGTCGGCGCGGGCTGCGACCGGGGACTTCCCGGGTGCCCTGGCTGAAGCGATGCCTGTGATACAGCATCTGGGCAATGCGGTTTCGTCACCGCGCACCGTCAAGGTCCTCGTACCCGTCCGGCGCGCAACAGCCACTTTGTCCATTGGCGCGGAGTTCGGTCAGCGATTCGACGCTCTCACGCAGACAGCGATCAACGCATGAAATGGCCCGACGCAGTCGTATTCCAGCACCTCGATGCCGCACAGGCCCGCGAGCTCCGCGCAACCGTGGCCGACATCTATAGCCGGTCCTACGTGGATGCGATCGCATCCGGCGACCCGTTCGACTCGCCGGAGCAGTTCATGCATCGCTTCGACACTTACACCTCACCCACCCGCGCCCACGCATTCGCTATGGTCATCGCATACCGGGACGGGAAACCAGCCGGACAAACATGGGGATGGACGCTCGGCCCAAATGCGGCATGGTGGAAGAACTTTCGGCCAGACAGCACCATCACCGACCGCGACGCCTTCACCACCGAAGACGGCACCCGCACCTTCGCACTATCCGAAATCATGGTGTGCACGAACCACACCGGGCAAGGCCTGGCCCGAGCCCTGCACGACGAGCTGCTGAACAACCGACCCGAGCAACGCGCAACCCTCTTGGTCGAACCGGAGAACGACCGCGCCTACCGAGCGTATCGAAGCTGGGGTTGGACCCGCGTCGGGATCACCAAACCGAGTTGGCCAGACGCACCCACATTCGACGTCCTGATCCGCGATCTGACCGGGAATGCCCGACATGAACCACTTCTGGGAAGAGGTGAGGGCGCTGCCGAGGCTTCCAACTACGCTTCATCGGTGACTTTCACTACGAATGAGCAGCAGTTCCTCGCGGAGGCCGGGATCGGGCGGCTGGCCACGGTATCGCCCGACGGCGTCGTGCAGAACAACCCGACCAGCTATCGGGTGAACGCCGACGGCACCATCGACATCGGCGGTATGCGCATGCGCAACAGCCGTAAGTACCGCAACGTCGAGGCAGGCAGTCGGGTCTCGTTCGTCGTCGACCAGCAGGTCTCGTTGGACCCGTACGTTATTCGCGGCATCGAAGTGCGCGGCACGGCCGAGGCGCTCGACGACCAGGAGCCGCCGTTCCCTCCCCAGGAACGCTCGATCATTCGGATCCATCCCGAACGAATCATCTCCTGGGGCATCGACAGCGGCTCCTTCGATTTCACCAGTCGCACGCCCAACTAAGAGGTCACGACCGTGCCCCCTTGGGGGCACAGCACTCCAGCGTGACCGGTTCAGGAAATGCTGCAAACCGTCCGGCTCCACCACGCTGGCGGCGTCGGCCAGCTGCCAGGAATTCTTGCGCTCCGCCGGCGCCAGCAACCCCGTCGGATAGCCGCGCCCACCGCCGCGGCTCTGCCCGATAGAACACCCCCGCTACCCGTGCGAACACCCCATCGAAACCGGCTCGCCAAGCCGAAAGATCCTCGGCCACAACATCATCCAGCACCCGAGACAAACTACCCCAAATCAACTCTCTTGCAGCACAACAAAATACAACTGTCGTGCTAGGCCGAGACTCGCAGTGGCTCACCAGATTCCAGACCGACCGCACAAGCAGGGCTTGACAGTACGGCGCTACGTACCTCAACGTTGTACACGTAAACGATGTGCACCTGATCGATGTGCACATGAATAGTGGACATCGATATTGTGCACTTATTTGATGGCGAGGAATTGAGTTCATGAAAAAGTCCAAAAACAAGGCACCCGCTCAGCCGACCATCCAGGATCGCGTCGTGATCAAGATCCGGCGCTTGGACAAGAAGGAAACGACCGGCAGTACCTCGGCGTCGGGCGCGTAGGCGTCACCGCAGGGTGCGCCTTCCATCCGGAGAGTCGCGTGGAGGTGCACCCTGCCTGGTTGGCCAGCGGGCGATGCCGCACCTCGGCGAGCGAGCCCGATATCGGGAGTCCCCTTGATGGACGGCACAATACGCGCCTCGGGCATGGTGCGTCCGCGGGTCAAACCGGAGCATGTCCCGTATGTCACCGTGGACGGCAATGTCAGGATCGGCGCGACGGTCCATGGCGTCGGTGCGGAGATCGAAGATCCGGACGGTTGGGTCTGGGTCCTGGTCGGGGCGCTGGACGGAACCCGGTCACCCCAGGGGGTGCTGGCCGTGGTGAAGTCCAGCCATGGGGATGTGCCGGATGCTGACGTAGCCGATGCTATGCAGCAACTCCTCGACGCCGGATTCGTCGAGGACGCCGGCGTACCCGTTCCGGCTCAGCTGTCCGAGCGTGAGCTGGAACGCTACTCGCGCGGCATGGCGTTGTTCCACTGGCTCGACCAGACACCCCGCTCGAGCCCCTGGGACATCCAGATCGAATTGAGCCGATCCCGGGTTCTCCTGATCGGCGTCGGCGGCACCGGCGGAGCTGTCGCGCAAGGGCTCGTCGCCTCAGGCGTCGGATATCTGCACTGCGTCGACTCCGACACCGTTGAACTGTCCAATCTCAACCGGCAGGTCCTCTACCGCGAGGATGACATCGGGAAGTCCAAGGTCGACGCCGCGATGGCGCATCTGCGCGCCCTCAACTCCGATGTGGAGGTCACGGGCGAACGGCGGCAGGTCGACGGACCGGCCGACATTGCCGACCTGCTCCGGCCCGGATACGACCTCGTCGCCCTCTGCGCCGACCAGCCGCGCGCGATCCGCAGATGGGCGAACCGTGCCTGCCTGGCTGCGGGCATTCCTTGGGTGACCGGCGGCTATCACGGCCCCATCACCTCGGCCGGCGCCTATGTCCCCGGTAAGGGCCCATGCTGGGAGTGTCTGCACGATCAGGAAATCGAGCAGGCCGATATGCGCCTCCCCCCGGACGTGCCTTTGGACAGCCTCGGGCCGCGACTGCCCTGGCAGCCCGCCAACGTCGTGTCCGCCGCTATCACGGGCAACCTGCTCACCCACTTCGCACTCGCCGTGCTGACCGGCGCGCCGCCGGTCGAGCCAGGCTTTCAGTACGGCGTGAACCTCGCTGTACCGGGTCTATCGGCCCTGAAGCGATACCCACGCCGACCGGACTGCCCTTCCTGCGGGGATACTCGGTGACCGAACGGCCCGTGGCCGACATCCTGCCGGCGAGCCAGATCCGCCTGTACGACTTGGCGATCCGCCCGGATCATGGGGAATGGATCGTGGGCCGGTTCGAGACCCGCCAGTTCGTGGCGCTTCCGAGGGCGGGCGCGGTCGCGATCGACCTGCTCGGTGCGGGGCTCACCGTCGAGCAGGCGGAGGTACGTCTGGCCGACGAAGAGGGCTGCGAGTTCGATGTCCTGTCTTTCGTCCGAGAACTGATCGCGCTGGGCTTCGTGGCCGAGATCGACCACCACCCCGTGCCATCCGAGATGCCGCAGCCGGCGTCCTTTCCCCGAGTGCGCCCCGAACACGTCCGATTCGCGCTCAGCCCGGTTCTGCCGGTGTTGTTCGGCAGCTTGATGCTGGCGGCAGTGCTGGCACTCGCCGTGCGGCCCGACCTGCTGCCAAGCTTCCAGGACCTGCTCTGGAGCCCGCGGGGCAGTCTCGTGCTGGCAGTCGGCTTCGTCGGCGGGTGGTCGTTGGTCTTCGTCCATGAGCTTGCGCACTTTGTCACCGCACGGGCCACGGGCGTCCACGCTCGGATCCAGCTGGGCACGCGGCTTCAACTTCTGGTGGCCGAGACCGATATCAGCGGGATCGAAATCGCCTCGCGCCGGCATCGACTGACAGCCTATTCGGCTGGCATGGCGGTGAATCTCTCGGTCGCCGCGACAGCGGTCTTGCTGCTGACGGTGACCGTCGAGACCACAACAACGCATAAGATCCTGGCCGCGGTTATGGTGCTGGCGTTGCTGGCGCTGCCGTTCCAGTTCTTGGTGTTCATGCGTACAGACGTCTATTTCATCCTGCAAGACCTTACTGGCTGCCGCGACCTGTTCGGCGACGGCAAGGCGTATGCGCGCTACAGCGGGAATCGGCTGTGGGGCGCCATTACCGGGCGCGGGCAGGCTCTGCAGGACCCGAGCCATTACCTGCCTGAACACGAACGTCGCGCAGCGCGCGTCTACAGCGCTTTCCTGGTATTCGGCACGACGCTCTGCCTGGCCTCGATGGCGGCGTTCACCATACCCGCCGACGTGACACTCATCTCCCGCGCCGTGACCCGACTCGGCCCCGAACACCCGATGACGACCAACCTGGACAGCATCGTCGTCCTCCTTGTCCTTGGCACAGTGCACACTCTCTGGGCGGTGACATGGTGGCGAAGGCGTCGGTGAACAACATCGTTGACGGTACCGTGCTCTCGCGATCCACCGGAGCTACCGAATACACCAGCACCGGGAGCACACCCGTACCGGTAAAGGAATGGCTGGCCGATCAGTGCAGGAGGGCAGACCCCGCTGGACTCGTCTGCCCGGGTCATCCGCTCACGTAGCCCTGCGGACGGCTGGGTTGCCGCTGCTTACGGTGCGCGCCACCCGAGCAGGGGTCCAGGCCGTGGCGCATCGCTGCCGCCCCAGCCGCGTCTACCAGTCACTGGGCCGGACGCATTGGCTGGCGCAGTACTGCTGCTGCTCGGAGCCGTGCTGGTCCAAATGGCCGGGCCCGAAGGGGTTTTCCGCGGACGCGGCCCGATTACGGATTGCCTCGATCTGATGGACGACCCGCGTGGGCGCGGCCGGGCGCGTTCCACCGCTGTCGGCCCGATTGCCTACCGATGCATCGCCGATACCTAATCCTGTCGGCGATCCCGACCGGCGAAAGCGCTGGTACGAGTGCAGTTTGTGTGGCATGTGCGGCAGGGCCCAGGGCGATAGGTAGTTAGTGGTAAACCGGCCGGCTTCGCCATGGCGGTTCCGGGCCCACCGTGCTACTCCTGCACAGCTATTCGATGGACGCCGAGATATTCGCCCCGCAGGTGCGCCTGAACTTCGACAGCGCCCAGGGTGTTCCTTAGAGCTACTCGGATTCCGCGAACCGGCGGGGTGGGACGAGGCCGAGACTGTGCGCTTTGCGCAATGCCGAGACGCGGTCGCGCACGCCGAGCTTGCGGTAGATGTTCTCGGTGTGCTTGGACACGGTCGCTTGGGTGATCGCGAGTCTGGTGCCGATGGCACGAGCGGTCAGCCCTTCGCACAGCAGGGTCAGGACTGCCAGCTCGCGTGGGGTGATTTTGTGTTCGGCGGGGTCCCCCGGTGGCGTGCGGCCGATGACAACTGTCTCGTTGGCTTCGACGGTGTCGAGCAGTGATCTGGCGAGCACGGCGTATTCGAGGTCGCGATCGCTGAATCCCACACCGCTGCGGCTCATGATGACACTTCGGATTCGGCCCGGCCGCGCGGACAGCGGCAAAGCGAGTTGGCGGTCGATACCGATGGCGTCCTTACCGGCGCGATACCCCTCTCCTTTCCACCAGCGGTCGTCGGCGACCTCGTCCATGCTCAGCGGTGTCAGGTCCCGAGTGTCTGCGTAATGTCGTAGCAACGGATGGGATCGCATGTGCGCGTGGATGAGTGCGTCCAGTGGTGCCTCGTATATGTCCTCGTCCGCGTCGAAGGCTACGCGCCGTACTACTGACGCCCGACACGCCCGGAGAAGATTCCAAGGATCCGCATCAGCCATTACGGGCGGTGACCGCTAGCCGCCCGCAGTAGTCGCAACTGTCCGATCTCGGTGGCATTCTTCATCAGTTCGGCGTTCACCCATGCGATGGTGTGAGCCACGGATTTGTCGGGGTCGTTCTGCCATGGAAATGCGGTTGGCGCGTCTAGATCGGATCGGTCGAGGACCTGCAGCCAGTCCTGGCGCAGGTTGTGCAGCCAGTCAATGCTCGCGGGTCCGGGTCCAGGCCAGATGATCTCGGTACGGTCCGGAGGGGTGTGTCCGCGCATGTGGTCGATCGTCACGCTCCACCACCATCCGATGTGCCAGCTGATCCAACCGATGGTGGGAACGGGGATCGGATCAGGCTCGGAGTCCGCCCAGTCCGGCACCCACATACCGGTCTCGTCCTGGCACATCCTCCATGTCAAATTTGCTGGCTCCCAGAGGAAGTCGTCCGGTTCCAGTCGCTCGAGATGAAACTCGAACAGCGACCAGACCAGTTCGAACTGCCAGCGCAGCACAGCGGAACGCGACGCAACCATGCGCGGCATCCTGCTCGGCCGCCACCATTCCGACAACCGATTTCTTCGACCGGGCTCAGCCGAACAGACCGGCGCGCGCCGCGGTCAGCGCGACTGCGGCGGCCGCGTCGGCGGTGCTGTCGTTCACCGGCTCACGGGTAATCAGCACACGGAAATATATCGGCGCCACAAGCGTTTTGATCAGTTCGACGGGGTTTGTGCCAGCGGGGAGTTCGCCGCGTTCGACCGCACGCGTCGCGACGGGCAGCGCCTTGCGGATGCGGTCGCGGAAGGCATGGCGCGTCCGGTCGGGTGGCGCTGCATTGGAGAGCATGACAGCGAGGACCGCCCGGCCGGACGGGCTGCCGATCCACGCGACCAGACCGCGGGCCAACGCGCGAAGGTCGTCCTCTATCGAGCCCGTCTCGGGGATAGGGATTTCCGCTTCGACGCTCTCGGCCAGCGCATCGGCGATCAGGGCATCCCGATCGGCCCACCGCCGGTAGACGGTGGTCTTGTGCACACCGGCACGCAGGGCGACGTTCTCGACGGTGAACGCGGCGTACCCGTGCTCGCTCAGCTCCTCGACGGTCGCGGCGAGCACGGCGGAGCGAACCTTCGGTCCACGTCCGAGGGGTGCAGTCATTGCAACTCCTTGTTGCGATATCGGCGTACAGCGGGCATGCTGACGATATCGCAACTCGATGTTGCGATATGAGATGGGAGCTCCAATGTTGTCGAAATCCGTTCGGGCCGGGGCACTGCTGTTCCCAGGCCTGCTCGCCGGGGCATTCGGGTATGGCGCGGTGAATGTGCTGTACGCGTTTCGCGAAGTGCCCCTTGATGTTCGGTTCACCTTTCATACCGCGCTGATGCGGGTCAACGGGCCAGTGATGCAGTCGCTGATGGGGCTCGCCGTGCTGAGCACGCTGGTCTTGGCGGTGCTGTCGAAGTCGTGGCCGCGGTGGGTCGCGGCGGGCGCCTCGGCGCTGACATTCCTCTCCTTCCTGGTGACCCGCTTCGGGAACGTACCGATCAACCAGCAGATCAAGCAGTGGGCCGTGGGGACCCCGCCCAGCGACTATGCCGACATCCTGCGGCGTTGGGAACTGTTCCATTTCACCCGGACCGGCTGCGCACTACTCGCATTCATCCTGGTGATCACGGTCGTCGTCGGCTCCACCCGGCCCCGCAATGAGGCCGCGCGCCCGAGCTCAGCCGCGGACGAACCCTCGGCCGAGGTCTCCGTAGCGACGCCGTGACGCACCGTCCGCAAACGCCGGTCGGTGCTCCCGGATTCCATGCAGCAAGCATCATTCGACGTAGCCACGTGCCCGATGGCGGGCTGCCCGTAGCCCTCTGCCCAGCAGAATGAACCTCGCGGAATAGTACGAGTTGGTCTCGAGTCGGGTCACCAATCGTGATTGCGCGCGAGCTCTGCTTTTGCTTGCGATATCAAGTCGGATTGAAGTGGCCGACAATGTGCCCACCAATCAGGGTGGGCCACAGGGTCGCGCACAGCGTCGTGCAGCCCCCGAGCATGGGCGACCATACGGTCCCGCAAGGCATCTGAGCAGATGAGCTCGACCCGCTTCTCTGCTAGCCAGACGCTCTCGATCATGCGCTTCATGTCGTCCGGAGCGCCGCCTCGCTCTCGGACATCGAGCTCTCCCTGTAGTCGCTGCGCCGTCTCGAAGTAGTCGAGTATGGCGGACTTCAGTTCTTCCCGATGCGCGAGGCGACTTTCAGCGCGAAACTTGAACTTCGCCTCGCGCGCCGAATTCCGTTGCACCAGAAGCGTTGCCGATGCACCGAGACCAGCGCCCAGCAAGGGCATCAGACCCGTCACCAACGTCGAAACCACACCAGAAGACATGGGCCCGATTCTTGCAATCGGCAGCCCACCCGCGGGTCGATTCCGCGCGCTGCTGTCGTTTCCAGCCGGCTAGGGTGTCGATATGGAGTGCATAGTCGGCGACGTTTCCGTGCATTATGTCGAGTACAGTGCGGGCACTCCGATCCTGATGATCTTCGTTACTCCTTCGGACAGTGATCGACAACACCTGTGAATGCCGGTGGTCTGGCTCGCCTATCCGCAGATCGGTTGGCAGCCAGCATCATTCGTCGTCCACGTATGCCGACGAGCGCACATCGGTCCGCTGTCACAACCGTCGACCGCGGGCCCCGGTCTCGGGTCCGGGATCGCACGCGAAATGGCTACGTCCAACTTCGATCACCGGCCGGAGCGGGTGCGCCTAGTCCAGTGAGCGCCTGCGGCAATGGACCCTGGTGCAGCACGCCGAGGCGTTGGGTGGCACGGGTCAGGGCGACGTAGAGTTCGGCAGCGCCGCGCGGGCCCTCGGCGAGGATCCGCTCCGGCTCCACGACCAGGACCGCGTCGAATTCCAGCCCCTTCGTCTCCGACGCGGGCACCGTGCCCGGCACACCCGCCGGGCCGATCACGATGCTGGTGCCTTCGCGATCGGCTTCGTCGCGTACGAATTCCGCGACGGCAGTGGGCAATTCATCCTCGGTAACCTGCCTGGACCAGGGCTGTACACCGCACGCGCGGACCGACTCCGGCGCCTGCACCCCGGGTGCGAACTCGGCGAGCAATGCGGCGGCGACGGTCATGATCTCCGCCGGTGTGCGGTAGTTCACCGATAGCGACCGGTAGACCCAGCGGCCGGGCACGTACGACTCGAAGATCGTGTCCCACGAGATCGCACCGGCCACCGACCGACGCTGCGCGAGATCGCCTACCACTGTGAAGGATCGGCCCGGGCAGCGCCGCATCAACACCCGCCAGTCCATTTCGGACAGTTCTTGGGCTTCGTCGACCACGACGTGTCGATAAGTCCAATCCCGGTCCGCGGCAGCGCGTTCGACGAGTTCGCGGGTGTCGCGCTCGAGGAAGCGCTCGGCAAGGTCCTCGGCGTAGAGCATGTCCTGGGCGAGCAGGCCGATGTCGTCGTTAAGGTCTTCGCGCGTGATGAGAGTGTCGAACACGCCAGCGGCGTACTCGGCCTCGGCCTTGCGTTCCCGCTCAGCGGCTCGCGCGGCAGCCTCATCGGCCGCCTTGTCGCGGCCGAGCAGGTCGACCAGTTCGTCGAGCAGCGGAACGTCCGACACCGTCCAGGTCTCGCCATCGGCGCGCCACAGCGCCCGGTCGGCACCGGCGGCACGCAACCGTTCAGGAGACGAATACAGCTGTGCCAGTATTATTTCCGGCGTCAGTATCGGCCAGAGTTCGTCTAGCGCGGCGGTGAACTGGTCGGTGTCGGCGAGCTCGGCGACCAGGTCCGTCCGTAGGTTCTCCCATGCTTCGCGGTCCTTCCGGGTCAACCAGCCGCGGCCGATCCGGGCTATCGCCCGTTCGGTGAGCACATACGTGACGATCTCGCTGAATACCGCGCGGGCCTCGTTGTGCGGCAGCCCGCTCGCGCGTGCCTCCTCCCTTGCCCACTCCGCGGTCTCGGTGTCGATCCGCACCGTGACGTCTTTCAGTTCGATCTGCACCGAATGCTCCGGCACCCGCTGCCGATCGGCGATCGCCGCCGCGAGCACGTCCAGGATCTTCAGCGAGCCTTTGAGCCGCGCGGCATCCGGCGTGTCTTCGGCGGTGACGCGAAACCCTGGCATCAGATCGCCAGTGGTCATGAACACGACGTTCGTCTCGCCCAGCGACGGCAGAACGCGGCCGATGTGGTTGAGAAATGCCGGATTCGGTCCGACGACGAGCACACCGTGGCGTTCCATCCGCTCCCGCTGGGTGTAGAGCAAGTACGCGACGCGGTGCAGCGCGACCACGGTTTTGCCGGTGCCCGGGCCACCCTCGATCACCAGCACCCCGGGGTGATCGAGGCGGATGATCTGGTCCTGTTCGGCCTGGATCGTCGCCACGATGTCGCGCATGCCCGAACCTCGCGGCGCATTCACTGCCGCGAGCAAGGCCGCGTCGCCGCGCTCGCCATCACTCGGGCGGCCGAGCACTTCATCGGTGAAATCGACCACTCGACGCCCGCGCGTGTGGAACTGTCGGCGGCGGCGCATGTTCTCCGGTGTCGCGGCGGTCGCGACATAGAACGCGCGCGACGCCGGTGCCCGCCAATCGAGCAACAGCGGCTCGTACTCGTTCTCGTCGTCGAAAATGCCGATCCGGCCGATGTAGGAATGTTCGCCCGAAACTGTGTCCAACCGGCCGAAACACAGACCGTTGTCGGCCACATCCAGCCGCTTGGCCTCCTTGGCCAGCGCGCGCACCTCGAAATCTCGTTCCATGGGTGTCCCGCCGGTTCCGCGCAGTGCGGCGGTGTACTTGCCCTTCACTCGCGCGCGTTCGGCGTCGAGCCGCGTGTAGAGCTCGGCCACATAGCTTCGCTCGGACCGCAATTCGGTTTCGTACCACTGAGTCGTCATATGCCCCTTGCTTTCCTGGCTCTATGGGTTCACACGGACACGGTTTCTCGACTGAGCGCGTCGAGCAGCAGCGTCGCGGCCACTTCGCCCCGTCGGTGCGGATCGTGTCGGTCGGCCACGGCGGTCGCTCGTCCCCGGGTCTCGGGGATCACCCATACGTCGACAGCAATACGCGCATTTCGTAACCCCATTTCCGCAGGTTCTGGCTTCGGTCAGTGATTCTGCGGTACGACGGGGGTCTTGCCGCAAGCCCCCGGGTGCGCTATACGTTGAATATGGAAGGGAGTTCCCCTCCCTGCGTCTTGCGAAGTGCGTATCCCGGTTTCCCGGCCCCAGCGGTTGATCCTCACTTCGGTATCCCTCACCGACGACCTGGCCGTGTGCTCCTGAGGGCGTCCTACTTCATGAGACCCAGCAGACCGAGGTGCGGCTCGAGCGCGCCGTCCTGGCCGAGCGCCAGGAAGTCCGGCTCAACGTCCGCGAGCGCGAGCTTCCCGGCGCGTACCGCGCGGTAGCGCACAAACGACCAGAGGAAGACGTCGAGATTGTCGAAGCGGGTGCCGCCTTCGAGCACTTCTTCCTCGTGGAACCACACGGCCACTTGACCATTGGTGAGTACGACATACAGATTGCCGCCGCCGTCCGCACCGATCGAGTACACATCGTCGTCGGTCAACTCGGTCGTGTAGTCCGAATCAACGATGCCGCAGTCGTTTCCGGCGAAATCGAATCCGTAGGACCAATCGAAGATGTCCAAGAACTGCGGCAGCATGCCTGAGCGCACACGGCGGTCGAACGCGGCCAGCGCCGCAGAGTCCGCGGGAGCCAGGCGCGCGAGAAACGGTGCCACCGGCCGGGTCTGCTCGGGAACCTGGACGGGTGCGGCGGCGGGAAACCACCGCGCCAGATCGGTGTCGAGATCGCGATCGATGTAGCCGACCAGGTCGGCAAGGGTAAGCGTCACGCCGGGATTGTAGAAGTACCTCAGGACATCCTGCGACGTCGCTGTGAGCCAACGGTTGATACGCAATCGCGCCGGTACGTCTGAATCCGTGTACAGCAGGAATATCGGCTCGGTCCGAGTTGGTGGTGAGCCCGCTGATCTGCCCGATTAGTCCGTCGTTGGTCGGTCGTTGGTGAGTCCGCACAGAGTTGGTGTCAAGCCGTCAGAAGGCCGACACCGATTCTCACGAAGGACACCACCATGAAAATCACCTACCGCGCCAACGCCGTTCGCCGTCTGGTCCCGCTCGCCGCGGCCGCTCTGACACTCGGCACAGTCGCGGGTGGCGCGATGATCTCGGCCGCTCCGGCATCGGCGACACCGAGCTACGACTGCCCGGGCGGAAAGTTCTGCGGCTGGGACGGTGCGAATGGCACGGGCGAGATGCTCTTTCAGTATGGCGCGGACTGTTTTCTGCACGACATCGGCAATGGCGGTGTCGGCGACCGTCTGACCTCGTACTGGAACCGCACCGGCGTAACCGTCGCGGTGTACAACTGGACGGGCGAAAACTGGCAGTTGCTCGCATCCGTTCCGAACAACGCTCGCGGCACCCTGCCATCCAGCGCGGACAACAAGGCCGACGCGGTCGAGATGTGCCGCTGAACCGCGCCTCGGGGATGCAGCCGAGATATCGGTGAAAAGCCATGTCGCGAACCGGCCTTTCGAAAGGCTTGTGCTTGGCTGAATCTCATGCGGAAACGGACTTGGCTTTCGACGACCGGTCTCGTGCTCTTGCTGCTCTGGGGCGAGTGGGAGAACTGGCGCGCTTCCCACAGGCTCGTGGGATCGGCCCCGGGCACTTCCGAGGCCATCGTTGTCCTGGGCTATCGCAATGCGGGCACACGCGCGAACCTCATGAACCGGTGGCGGGTGCGGGCCGGTCTGCGATCCATCGACCCCGCGGTCAGCACTCGTCTCGTGCTCTGTGGAGGGGCGTGCGCGGGTCCGCGAACCGAGGCTGCACTGATGGCTCGATACGCCACCGAGACCTGCGGGTACCGCGGCGAGCTCGTCTTGGAAGATCAGAGCCGGACCACATGGGAGAACATCGGTTTCGCGATCCCGTACCTGGAGGACATCGACCGGATCAAAATCGTATCGATTCCCCTCCATGCCGAGAAGGCGCGACAATACCTTGCCCAGCAGCGCCCGGAGCTGGGGGCGCGTCTGGTGCGGGGCGCGGATTATCGGTTCGGTGAGTGGACGCTGGCAAAGCCGGTGGTGGCGATCTACAGCCTGTGGAAGGACGCCCGCGACCGCTCACGCGCCGACCGGAATACCCCCGCCGAGCCCGCGGGTCGCGGACCTCGTCAACGCTCCGACGACCGAGCCCACCGACGGCGGTAAGCCGAATACGACAACTTAGCGGCCGCTGATCGTTTGGTCCGCAACGCGTTTGGGCTCGCAAGAGCCTCGATGCACACGCCGACGGTCACGCCTGCACGCCAGGTGAACGGTATTACGTCGGAGGTAATCGACGCGGCGCAGCGGCGCGGGCATGGTGGCAGCCATGAACGAACTCGGGACGATCAACACCCGCACCGTCGTCGAGGAATTGCTGCGCCGGATCGGTGCGGGCGATCCGGACGCCACCGCCGCGCTCTACGCCCCGGTCAGCGACTGGAAACTCAATTGGCCGGACAATGAGCACGACCGACCCGCCACCCCATGGATCCGCCACCGCGCCACCCGCGCCGACGCGGCCGCGCATTACCGCCAACTCGCTCACCACCACGTGCCCGAAGAGGCCGGCACCGTGATCGAACGCATTCTGGTCGACGGCCCAGATGCAGTGGTACTCGGTGAAATACGCCAAACTGCCCGACCCACCGGCCGCGCCTACCGCTCCCGTTTCGCGCTACACCTCACCATCGAAAACGGCCTCATCACCCGCCACCACGTCTACGAAGACAGCCTCGCCGTCGCCCAAGCCTTCGACACACGGAAACCCGAGCACCACCAAACCGGCTCGAACACACCATAATCCCGCCGATCGTGTCAGCGGAACCAGCAGATCAGTTGGCAGCCAATGTCACTCGGTATCCGCGCCCGCCGAATAGTGTGGGCTCGACGGCGACGGCCGGTATCGAAAATTGTTACCGTCAACCGCTTTCGAACCTCTATCGGCTGATCCGACGCGGAACCGCCACCGTAACGAGTTTGTCCGGGTTACGGATGGCGTAGAAGTTGGTGATCTTGCCGTCGACGATCTCCATCAGGAAGACACCTTCCAGGTAGTCGTCGCGGTAGACGGCCATCGCGGGCGTGTGGTTGCAGTTGAGCATTTCGATGCCCAGGTTCGGCGTCCTGCTCGCCTTGTGGAACAGTTCCACGAGGCATCGGGCTACCTTCTGCGCGCCCACGACCGGCCGCCGCGTCGCGACGGCCTTACCGCCACTGTCGGCGGTCCAGGTGGCGTCCGGAGCGAGTAATGAGAGCAGCCCCTGCGTGTCACCGGTGGACGCCGCTGTCATGAACTGCTCGGTGATCTCTGCGATTTTCGCCGCGTCGACTGGCACGAAGCGTTTACGCCGAGCCTGCACGTGTGACCGGGCGCGATGGGCGACCTGGCGCACCGTCATCACGGATTTGCCCACCGCTGCTGCGATGTCGTCGTAGTCGAAGCCGAATACCTCGCGCAGCACGAACACGGCACGCTCGTCGGGAGTGAGTGTTTCCAGTAGCACGAGCATCGCCATCGACACCGATTCGGCGAGCACCACGTCGGCCGACGCGTCGTGCTCATCGAGCAGCAGCGGCTCGGGCAGCCACGGGCCGATGTAGTCCTCGCGACGGCGTGCGCCGGCCCGCACGGCGTTGAGGGCCTGACGGGTCACCAACTGCGCCAGATACGACTTGGTGTCGCGCACCGTCACGAGGTCCACCTCGGCCCACCGCAGATAACTGTCCTGCAGCACGTCATCGGATTCGGTTGCCGAGCCGAGGATTTCGTAGGCGATCGTGAACAGCAGCGGCCGCAGCACGGTGAACCGCTCGGCGTGCTCGTCGGTCGTCACGAGGACGTGACCGCCGGCGCAGCGGAGGTCGGCTGCTCGGGACGCGGGCCGCCCTTGGGCCAGATCAGGGAACCCGGCTTGCGGGCCTCACGGCGGATCTTCCACACCGCGACCTTGCAGGTCATCTCCTTGATCCGCGCACCCATGCGGCCGCCGATGTAGAGGTTCACCGCGGTGTCGTCTTTGCGGGCGAGTTGTCGGATGCCGACGCGACGACCGAGGCTGACGCACGCCCCCGTGAGGGCCAGGTCGATTGCCGCGGGTTCGGTCCCCGCGATGTGACTCAATACCGTATCGGCGGCCTGCGCCCCGAGCGGCCCAGCGCCCTGGCAGCTCATCCGCAGCGGCTGGCCCGACGGTGCGGCGGCATCGCCGGTCGCCATGATCCGGTCGTCGTCGATGCTGGTCAGCGTTTCGTCGGTGAGCAGGCGGCCGAGCGCGTCGGTCCGCAGCCCGCTCGCGGCCGCCAACTGTGGCACGCCGAATCCCGTGGTCCAGATGGTGAGTGCGCTCGGACGCACCCCACCATCGGCGAAGACGACCGCATCCGGCCGGACCTCGGTCACCACATCGCCCTCGAGCACGGCGACGCCGTGCCGCGACAACCACTTGGCGACATATCGGCGACCCGGCGCACTCAGTGACGGCATCAGCGTTGCGCCACACGCCAGCGTGACCGTGCGTCCTTGTGCGGCCAGTTCGGCGGCCGTCTCGATGCCGGTCGGTCCACCGCCGACCACGGTGACGGCGGCATCGAGGGGCAACTCGTCCAGCTTGGCGCGCAGCCGCTGCGCGGACTCGAATTCGGCGATGGGGAAAGCGAATTCGGCCGCGCCGGACACCGACGGTATCGCAGCGGTGCTGCCGACTGCGTAGATGACATAGTCGTAGTCCAGCATGCGCCCCGACGCCAGTCGCACTGTGCGGGCAGCGGTGTCGATGCCCGTGGCGCTGTCGACAACCAACTCGATGCCCGTTCCGAGCAACGTGGCGTAGTCGATCGTCGCGTCGCCGGTGCCGGCCGCGAACTGGTGCAGCCGAACCCGATCGACGAACTTCGGGCGGGGATTTACCAGCGTGATGTCGACATCGGTGCGCATCCGCAGATGGTTGGCCGCGAGTGTCCCGGCGTAACCGCCGCCGATGACGACGACCTTGTGGAGCGTGTCGTGTTCAGTCATGCCCACAAGACACCGCGGACCGCCGAAATATGACATGGATACAACGTGACGTGCGTCACATCAATCTAAGACCAGTCGGTGATCGGCATCCGGCCAGGAGGTGGCGATGTGGAAGTCGGCATTGCCCCGTGGGCGGCGATCTGTCGGAGCACGCCGTTAATCTGCGAGCATGGTCAGACCTGAGTCGGCGCTGCGCCGCCTGTTGCGTGAAACAGGAAAACTGTTGCAACCGTATGGTTTTCATGGCTCTGACCCCAGGTGGATACGGGTCGAGCCAGGCGGTGTCGCCGCCGTCGGCCGCACCCGAGTTTCCCGCACGTGGACCAGTGGACAGCAGGTGCTCGGATTCGGCTTGGAGCTGAGTGCCACCCCAACCGCCTGGTGGGAATACCGCAATTGGCGCAACGCACAGCTGGGCCTGCCGCCCACACCACTGGAAGAGGCCACCGGCCCCGACCTGATCAATACCCACACCCTGCCCGACGAACTGACCGCATCGTGGTCGATAGGGCTCGACCCGGAACAACCCGGTCATGTGCTGCAAACCGATATCGATACCATCCGCACCGAACTCCCCCGGCGCGTACACGCTTACGCGCGCCACGCATTACGGCTGGTGGAGCCGGATCGATACCTCGACGAGCTGCTCGCCCACCCTGAACCGCACACCGGCACCTGGGAGGCGATCGTTGTCCTGCTCGCTGATCGGGGACCGGGACCACAACTGGAGGACGCATTCGACCGGCTCCGAATGCATTTCGCGGAACGAGATGCGTCCCCATACGCGGAAGATGTCATCGCGTACGCACGAAACCGCGCCGCCCTGGTCCACTGAGGCTTGCAGGAGACGACTTGATGGAGCTGCCGCCGGCTACGGCGCGGCTACTTGTGGTCGGCATCGTCGCGGATGTCCTGGACGCCACGCCATCCCGCCAGGGTGACCCATCAGGTTCAGGGGCCTGGTGACGGCTAAACTGCCGATCGAGTCAGCAGTGGTTCGCGTTGCATGTTCATCGGCGTCCAGCTCGACCGGCCGCGTGAATTACTGTCCCGTCGTAGGGAGGTGCTGCGGTGTCTGTTCGTCGAAGCGTGCTGGTAGCGGCCGTGCTGTGCGCCCTGCCGGTGCTGGGTGGGCCGCAGGTACAGGCCGACCCGCCGAGCGCCGGCAGCGGTGGTTGTCGGCAGGGCAGTTCGATGACCGGCCGGTTGGTGCCCGGCACCGGTAGCGCGGGGCAGAACATCCGGCGTACAGCCACGCTGCGGGGATGCGTCAGCTCGTTGCTCCCGGGTATCGATTCCGGACAGTTCGACGTGACCATTCCGTGGAACGCGCCCGGTACGCCCAGTTCGGCCCAGTTCTCATGGTCGGATGGCAGCATCAGCCCGGCGACCGGGTACGGCAATGGCCTGTGGTTGATCACCGACGGTCCGGCGCGTGGCCATGCGATCCAGGTGATTGTCGCCGATACGTGGAACGGCTGGTATTACAGCTACGCCGATGTGGCCGTGACATCGGCGATCTTCCAATCCTGAGTTCAGTGCGCGCCGAGGGCATCGAGAATCATCGGACGCGCCGACGCGAGCGCTTGCTGCCAATAGGGCCAGGTGTGCGTGCCGTTGACGACGTCGAATCGCGCGGCAATGCCGAGCTCGGCCATTCGATCACGCAGCATCTGGGCGGAGGTCAACGTCATCGCTTCGAGAGCCATCCCGTTCATCGTGTTGCCGATTCCGTACGGCAGGTCGAGCGGACCGGGCTGGCCATTGCCGGTCCAGATGTAGACCGGCAGCCCGCGCAGCGATTCCGCCTGGACGGTGGCATCGTTACGGCTCCAGGCGGGGTCACCGGCCAGACCCCACATATCGTCCACATTGAAGTTGCCCTCGTCCCACATGGCGGCGCGCATCGCTTCGTTCCAGAGCGGAAAAGTCGGGTGCACGAAGCCGGAAAATGATCCGGCGAACTTGAATTGGTCGCGATGCTGGCCCGCCATTATCAGTGCGGCATTGCCGCCCATAGAGGCACCGACGATCGCGTTGTTGGTTCGCGAAACGCCGTACCCCGCCAGGTATGCGGGCAACTCCCGGGTGAGGAATGTTTCCCATTTGTACGTCGTCTGCTGACCATTGGTACTGCTGGGTCGGTACCAGTCGGTGTAGAAGCTCGAGCGACCGCCAACCGGGAACACCAAAGTGACGTTGTCGCCTGCGAATTGGCGTAGCGCGTCGGTATCGCTGACCCACTGACTGTGATCGGCGGGCGCGCGCAGACCGTCGAGCACGTAGACGGCCGCGCTCCCGCCTCGGGCCGCCCACTGCACCTGGACCTTGATCGGTCCCATGCTCGACGGCACGAACAGGTCCTCGTAACCACCCGCGGGGGTGCGCAGTTTCGGTGTGGCGCCGGCTTGCGCCGCACCGATCGATGACAGCAGAACGGCGGCTGCCAGCACAGCGCCGATCTTGCGCAACCAACCCCAATGATTCCCAGACCGTGCTGCACCCACCCGCACACCTCCTACCGATCGGAAAGATCATCATAGTTTGCGTGACTGACTATCGCTCTCGCCTCAGCTGACCGCCTTCTCAATGAGCGCGCCGAGCCGTTCCTCATCCTCGGCCGTCAACTTCGTCAGCGCGAAGGCGGTCGGCCACATGGTGCCTTCATCGAGGTTCGCGATGTCGTTGAAGCCGAACGTCGCGTACCGCGACTTGAATTTCTCGGCGGTTTGGAAGAAACAGACGACCTTGCCGCCCATGGCATATGCGGGCATACCGTACCAGAGTTTCGGTGTAAGAGCTGGTGCGTTGGCCTTGACAATGGCATGGATCCGTTCGGCCATGGTGCGATCCGGTTCCGCCATCTCGGCGATCTTGGCGATCACGTCGGCTTCCCCGTCCGCTTTGGCCGCCCGCGAGCCGCGGCGCGCGGCGGTCTTCAACTCCTGGGCGTGCTCCTTCATCGCGGCCCGCTCTTCTTCGGAGAATCCGACCGAGGCCCGGCTCTTCGCGGTGGTCGCCTTGGTGGGCTTCTGCGCTTGCTTCATTGTCTTTTCCTCCGTGATCGTCTCGCTTTGGGGACGTTTCCAATGCTATGGAGCCGGTCCCGCACGGGGCTTCTTCGAAACTGATCAATCGATGGGAGCCAAAGCTTCGGCCGGCGGACGGAGCGCGTCGCGGATCGTGTCGCGCAGCCAGCGCTGCGCCGGATCGGCGTCGAGGCGTGCGTGCCAGAGCAGTCGCACTTCGACCTCCCGGAGGGGTGCCGGGATCGGAAACGCGCGAAGGCCGAGGGATTGGCCGTACTGTTCGGCGAGACGCTGTGGGACGAGCCCGACATACCGACCGGACGCGACCAGGAGCGCGGCAACAGCGGAAGTGGGCACGACGGCAGCGACGTGGCGTTGCAAGCCCGCAGCGTCGAGTGCATCGTCGAGCGGCCCGCGAGCGTGACCGCGCCGGGAGGCCGAGACGTGGGGATGGCGGCACAGTTGCCGCAATGTCGGGCGGCGGCCCAGTGGGCTGTCGGCACGGACGATGCCCACTATTCGTTCGCGATACAGCACAGCTGACCGAAGGTCGGGAGCGACGATGTCGCCCGCGCCGATATCCAGATCGACCGAGCCATCACGCAGCGCCTCGATGCTCTCGCTGCCCTCGGCGACGAAGCGCAATGTCACGCCGGGGGCGACTGCCGCGGTGGCATCGACCGCCACTGCCGCCAGGGTCGCGGCCACACCGTCGTTGATGCGAATTGTGAAGGTGCGCTGCAATTCTGCGACCGTGATCTGGCGATCGGCGCTGATCAGTGCTGATGCTTCGTCGAGCAGGGACCGCACCCGTGGCGCGGTGCGCAGCGCGAACGGTGTCGGAGCCATCCCACGACCAGCACGCACCAGGATCGGATCGCCCATCGCCCGCCGTAACCGTCCCAAGGCCCGGCTGGTCGCCGGGATGGACAGATGTAGGCGCTCGGACGCCCCCGTGACGCTGCCGTCCTGGAGCAGGGCGTCGAATACGCGCAGGAGATTCAGATCGAGCTGCTCTACCACAGTTGCATCATACGCAATAATTAGTTATGAAAGTTGCGTGGCACACAGACCACCCACGTCCATACCGTCGTGGCCATGCAATTCAATGTCCTGGATCAGGCTACGGCCCTGCCATCGCGTCCGGCCTCGCAGCGCGGACTGCTCGCGGTCGTCTGCGCCTGCGTCGTGCTCGTCGTCGGTATGGTCGCCGCGATCAATCTCGCCGTCCCGATGCTCGCCGCCAGCGCACTGCACCCCTCCGCGTCCGCGCTGGTCTGGATCGTCGACACCTATGTGATCGTTTTCGCCTGTCTGGTGATACCCGGCGGAGCGGCGGGAGATCGCTTCGGGCGCAAGGGGATTCTGCTCAGCGGACTGGGGCTGTTCGCGGTGGGCGCGCTCATCTCGGCGGCGGCACCGAATGTGGCACTGCTGCTCGCCGGGCGTGCGGTCACGGGTATCGGTGCTGCTGCCGTCCTGCCCAACACACTTGCCGTCCTGCTGCACGCTGTTCCCGCCGAGCGCAACAGCGCGACAATCGCGGTCTGGGCGTCGATGACCGGCATCGGTGGAGTTGTCGGCAATGTCGGTGGCGGGGTGATCCTTTCGGGCGGCTCGTGGCGTTGGTTGTTCGCCGCCGCCGTGCCGATCGCGCTGCTGCTCGCTGTGCTTGTGGGATGGATCGCGCCCGTGTCGCCGCGCCATGACCGCCGTCTCGACCCGCTCGGGGCCGTATTGCTCGTCGGCGCGTCGGTCGCGCTGCTACTCGGCATCGTCCAAGGTCCGGAGTCGGGCTGGTACAGTGCGCTCGTCCTCTCCGGATTCGCCTGTGCCGCAGCACTGTTCGCCGTATGGACGATAGTCGAGCTGAAAGTCGAACATCCGCTGCTGGATCCGCGGTTGTTCCGTCTCCCGGCCCTGCGCAGCGCCTGCCTCGGCATGACGGCTGTGTTCTTCGGCATGTTCGCGCTGTTCTACATCAACGCATCATTCCTGCAGTACGGCAAGGGATTCGGCGTGCTGCGGACCGGCCTCGGGATCATTCCGCTCACCGTCCCGATCATCCTCGGCGCGAAACATGTCGGACGACTCTCACCGCGAATCGGGCTCGACGCCACCGCCGCGCTCGCATTCGTATTCGTCGGAGGCGGACTGCTCGGCCTGTCCACGAGCGATGCGCAGACACCGTATATCGCATATGCCGCGTGGCTCGTAGTGATGGGAGTCGGAGTGGCGCTCGCACTTCCGACATTGTCCGGCGCGATCGCCGGGTCGCTGCCGCCGGAGCAGGCCGGGGTCGCAGCCGGATTGCAGGCCACCACCCGCGAGTTCGGCAGCGCACTCGGCGTCGCGGTCATCGGCACGGTGCTCACCGCACGATTCGTCGCCGCACTACCGCCGGACATCCGCGCCGACCACGATCCGCACACCGTAGCGCGAGCTCTCGCATCCGGGCACACCAATGATGTTGTCGCAGCGTTCGTTTCGGGCGCGGACGCCGGACTGAGGGTGATCGGCGTGCTCGTGCTCATCTGCGGCGTGCTCGTCGTGCTGCAGTCGCTGCTGTCCCGACGTGGATCCGATCGTCGGGCGTAGGACCTCGCTCTGCGGAATCTTCTTGTCACAGACGCGACATCATCACCGGGTACCGCACCAGCCGGAAGTCCGTGAAAGCGATATCACGAACGTGACTGAAATCGGACCACAGCAGCCTGCCACCACGCAGCAACCGCATCGGACGAACCCGCCGCCGAACCTGATCGAGTTCGGCGGCGGTCGCAGGCCGTCTGGGGCCGACCGTGCCGTACAACCGCACTCCAGGTGCAGCACTGAATCGTCCGAGCAGCAGCGAGCGGAACCAGAAGAACGATCCACTGTCGACCGCCATCAGACACACTCGCGGATTCGCCTCGAGGTTGGCCGCCAGTGCACTGGTGTACTGGTCGAAGTAGAAGCCGGTGCAGTCCGCACGAAGGAAAACGGTCCCCACCGGTGTGACATTCGGCATGCCCTCGGTATCGACCGACGCGATTGCGAAGTGTCCGGTAGAGCGTCGCCCCCGAGCCACGATTTCCCGGATCTGGTCCCAATGCTCGTCGAGCCTCATCGTCGTCTCCCCGCCCCACTTCATAGGCCGAAGGCTAACAGGCCGTTGATCGTGTCGGACGGTGTGCGGGGTGGCCCTTGCGGGCGACGATGGCAGAGCGCAGGTACCAGAGTCCGCTGGGTTCGGCTGGGTCGCAGCCGGTGAGATGGGCTATTCGGCGGAGTCGGTAGTCGACGGTGTTCGGATGGACGCATAGTTGGCGAGCCGCGCGCGTTCGGCTCAGGCCGGTGTCGATATAGATCTGCAGGGTTTCCAATAGGTCCGGATATTCGTTCAGTGGGGTGAGTCGGGTGGCGAGAGCATCGCGACCTATTCCGGGTCGAGTCAGTTGGTACTGCAGTGCCAGTTCGGTGAATCTGTATACGCCGGGCGCCAATTCGAGTTGTTGCACGGTGTCGAGGAGTTCGTGGGCATGACGCGCGGCGGCGGGCACCTCGTCCGGTCGGGTGGTGACAACGGCGACGGTGAGCGGCACCTGCGTGGCCGAGGACATCCGTTGCACCAGGTCGTCGAGATCGGGATCGGTCCGCACGGTCGACGGGAGCAGAATCGTTCCACCGTCTACGGATAACAGTGACAATGCATGGCCTCCGAAGATGGTCGCGAGTGCGGCCTGCAGGCGGCGGAGCTTACGGCGTGCGACGACCTGCCCGTCGAGCCGCGGATGACGCTCATCGGGATGCGCCGGAATCGCGACGGCGAGCACCGAGTACTCCTCGGCGATCGGTAATCCGCTCTCCCGCGCCGCCGCGGAATCGAGATGACCGGCGAGCAATGCCGAGGTCAGGCTTTGCGCGGCGGTCTGATGCGCGGCGGCGACGGCTTTGTGCTCGAGAACGTAGGCCTTGCTGACGGTGGCGGTAATCAGTTTCGAAAGCTCCAGCACCCTGGCGGTGCCCGTGACAACGCCGACGACATCCGCCGGACCCGTACGAGCGAAGATCAGATCCATCCCCACTTTGAAGCCCTCGTGAACGGCATGCAGAACGGTATCGACCGGGATCCCCTCCCGGGTACATCCGGCGGCCGCAATCGCCAGCCGGTCGGTGCTCGTCGGCAGCACATGTCCGTTAACGCAGTGGATCAACCATCCGAGGCAGATCCGGACCACGGCCTTCACATCGCGAACCAGCGTTTGTCCCGGCAGTGCGCCGCACTGTTCGTCCGACTCCGCGAGATGTGCCATCACCTCGCGGGTCAACCTGTCGATATCGCGTGCGGATGGCGAAATCGGCCGATCCAGCCCGTTGCGTTCGGGCCGGACGAGACTCTCGGTCGTCACGTATGACCTCCTTGTCACCGTAGTCACGCGGTCGCTACGACCAGGGTGAACAACTGCCGCGCCGAGAACTTTGCTGTTACCGGCTGTCTGCTGTATCAGGAAACGTTAAGCCGAGCGGTAGCTCACCTTCTACTCCTCTTTGAACAATCTGCAACGGCCGCAGATACCGTTGACTATCAGGCAAAATGCTGATTCTCGATCGACGCCGAGGAGCGCTCACGCACCAATAGTTGGGGAGGTACTCACTTTTACAGCCGCCGAGGGCGACGTCAGGCCGCCTTGGCCTTGATCTCGGCCTCGGCCATGGCCGTCATCATCCGCGCGGTCATCTCGATCGCCTCTTTGCGTTCCTGGCTGTCGACCTCCAGCGCCGACGCACGGAGCACTGCGGCAAAACCGGTGTTGATCAGCACGAATGTCATCACGTCGTACTCGTGATCGTCACCGGGGCCGAGCAGCTGGATCACCAGCAGCTTGACCAGCAGCCGCAGCCGCGGCTCGAATTCGGGGATACCGCTGCTGTAGAACTGGACCCCGGCCACCAGCGCCCGCACCAGCCGGGCGTTGACCACCAGTTCGTCGGTGATGACTTCCAGGATGCCCGTGATCATCTCCAGGATCGGCTTGTCCGACAGCCCGAATATCCGCTCGGTAAAGCGCCTTTCGACGTTTTCGAGCAGGCGCCGCAGCAGCTCTTCGACGATGACCGAGCGGTCGGCGAAGTACCGATAGACAGTGCCGATGCTCACCCCGGCCTCGGCCGCGATCCGGTTCGTCGAGGTGTTGGCGATACCGCGCTCCCCGAAAAGCTCTGCGGCGGTGTCGAGTACGTGTTCTCGGGTCGCCTTGGCGCGTTCCTGTGTCGGACGACGGCGCTGCCCAACGGTTTTCGATGGCATCGCACGCTCCTGCCGAACTGTCCTGAGAAGATGAGCGTGGCTCAGTTTAATGGCCGCGCCAATTTCATGCCACGAATTCCTGATCCGATGACGCCGCAATGGGGTGGAATGTGGTGAGTCCAGCTGTACAAGCGTTGCCGATGGAGGTGCGATAGTGGCCGGTCGGGTGCCGAAGAGTCGTCTCGCGCGGGGCGGCCGGGTGGGCCGATTGGTTGCGGGACAGGCCATCCGGGAAGTCGGCACCCGCCTGTCGATGATCGGTCGAACCGAACAGGCCCGGCAGTTGCTCGCCGAACGGTCCACACTGCGCACCGCACAGCAACTCGTCACCGTGCTCGGCGCCATGAAGGGCGCAGCGATGAAGTTCGGACAGATGCTGTCGGTATTGGATGTCGATCTGCTGCCGGAATCGCACCGTGAGATGTTTCGCGATAAGCTCGCCGAGCTACGCGATCAAGCGCCCGCATTCCCGTTTCCGGCAATGCGGCAGGTGCTCGAGGACGATCTCGGACCATTGGCGCGGGCATTCGCCGAATTCGACGAGACGGCGATCGCCGCGGCTTCGATCGGCCAGGTTTATCGCGCGAAGTTGCACGATGGACGCACAGTCGCGGTAAAGGTCAAATACCCGGGCGTGGACGAGGCCGTCGAGGCGGATATGCGCAATCTGGCTATGATCAGCAGACTCTGGAAATCCATTCTACCGAGCGCGGCGGACAGCGATGTGCTGGACGAAATCGCCCGCAATATCGGCAGTGAACTCGACTACGTGCGCGAAGCACGGACCCAGCATCGAGTCGCCGCACGCTACCGGGACCATCCGTTCATCACGGTTCCGGACAGTGTCGAAGAGCTCTGCGGGCACCACGTTTTGGTGACGGAGTTCGTCGACGGGAAGTCGTTCCAGCAGATCCGGGACCTGCCTGCGACCGAACGCGATGGGATCGGCGAGCTGATCTATCGCTTCTATGTCGGTTCGCTGTTTTCGGATTTCGAATTCTGCGGAGATCCACATCCCGGCAATATCATGCTCGCCGCGGACGGTCGCGTCGGCTTCGTGGATTTCGGACTATACAACAATATGGATCCGGTGCATGTCGAACTCGAGCGTGCGTGTCTGCAGGCCGCCGGTGAAAATCGGGCTCAGGACCTTTATGAGGCGTGGGTGGACCGCGGCATTATCGACCCGGAATCGGATGTCACGGCAGCCGAATGCCTGGAGTATGTGTGGGCGGCCGCGGGCTGGCATCTGACCGATGAGGAAATCACGGTCACACCCGAACTCGCCACCGGCGCAGTGATTCTCGCGGTCGACCCCAGGGCCGCGGAGTTCCGCGGTATGCGACAGCAGTGGCTCCCGCCGGAGCATGTCTTCTCGCGGCGAGCAGACCTGTTCACCCTCGCCGTATTGGGCCAATTGGGGACGACGAACAATTGGCACCGGATCGCCCGGGAATGGCTCTACCACGAACCTCCGGCAACCGAGATCGGACGGGCGACAGCGCGGTGGCGCACCGACCGGTAACACCTTGGTGGTGATCCGGTCCACCTTGGGGGAACGAGCTCAGCACTCGGGGACCTGATATCGGCGGCCGATGCGGCGGACAGTTAATCAAGTCACCGCAACCGAACCGGAGCACTCCATGTCGATCACCAGCACCATCGCCACCTCGGCGGAACGTCGTGCCACGGTCTCGACCGAGGACGGCGTGGAACTCGCGGTTCGCGAGTACGGCCCGCAAGATGCCGAGCTCACCGTCGTCCTGCTACACGGACACTGCCTGCGCACCGCGTCGTGGACCTACGTCCGCCACGCGCTGCTGCGCCAGTACCCGGGTGCGCGGATCGTCTGCTACGACCACCGCGGCCACGGCGATTCCGCCGCCGCGTCCCGGCGGACCTACCACCTCGAGCAACTCGGCAATGACCTGCGCGACGTCCTCGACGCGGTCGCCCCCACCGGGCCGGTCGTCCTCGTCGGCCATTCGATGGGCGGCATGACGGTGCTCACCTACGCCAGCCAGAACCCGCTCGAGATCGGCACGCGCATTACCGGCGTCGCCCTCATAGCGACCGCCGCGAGCGGACTCGCCGACGCCGGTTTCGGCCGTCTGCTGCGCAACCCGGCCGTTTCCGCATTCCAGGCGGCCGTCCGACGTGCTCCGGGCCTCATGCATCACGCGAAACTCATGGCCTGCAAGGTCTTCGCCCCGATCATCCGTACCGCCGAATTCGGCGATCGCAAGGTGAGTACGCGGGTCCTCACCCTCGCCAGCGCGATGCACAACGAGACGCCGATCGTAACGATGGCGAGCTTCCTGAGCGCCTTCATGGCCTTCGACCAGACCGATGCCCTCGCGGTCTTGTCGAAGATCCCGACATTGGTGCTGTGCGGTAATGCCGACCTGATGACGCCGCCGTCGCATTCCATCGCGATGGCCGCCGCCGTCGAGTACTCGGATTTCGTCCTGGTCGACGGCGCCGGTCACTCGGTGATCCTCGAGCAGCCCACCGAGGTCGCCGAGGCCATCACCCGCCTGATGGCGCGCGCCAGCGGCACCGGCAAGGTCGCGGGCGCGCGCCTCGCCCTCGCCGCGTAGTGAGGGCGGCGAGCAAGCTGGTCGGCATCGACGCCGAATTGGTAAGCAGCGTAATGGGAATCGTCAGCATCGGTGCGATCGACGAGCTGCGCTGAGTCATCCTTATACGAAATGGGTCATCCTTATAGGAAATGGTTGGGCGCGACGGCCTCCGGGCTGATAGCGTGCCGGAGACCGTGACATCGCGCGAGGAGGTGAGACCCATGAACGCTGTATCCATGTGGGTACTCCCCTTCGGTTCACGGTAGGGCGATTGAGGTAGCTGTCGCCGGGAGTGCCTCTGAGGCAATCCCGAAAGGCAACAAACCCTATGCATTTCACCTCGCAGACATCGTCGAACGGTGTCATCGAACGCGACTTCACGCTGGGTGAGGTCCCCGGCTTACTCTTCTCCCCCGCGTCCGGCCCCGACCACGCACCGCTGATCCTGATGGCGCACGGCGGCGGCCAACACAAGCGAGCACCGGGCATCCTGGGCCGCGCCCGCCACTACGTAACCAGCTGCGGCTTCCATGTCGCCGCCCTCGACGCACCCGGACACGGCGACCGGCCCCGCACAGCGACCGACGAGCAGCACGTAACCGCCCTGCGGCAGGCTCAGGCGGCGGGCGAGCCAATCGCCGCGATCGTGGTGCAGCTCCACCTCGCCCTGGCGGAGCGTGCTGTACCGGAATGGCAGGCAACAATCGACGCCCTCCAGAAACTGCCGGAAATCGGCACCGAAGCGCCGATCGGCTTCTGGGGCATCATGCAGGGCACCGGCATCGGCGTGCCATTGACCGCCGTCGAACCAAGGATCACCGCCGCTGTCTTCGGTTGCCTCGGGCACGAATACTTGACCGAGGCCGCAGCCCAGATCACCATCCCGATCGAATTCCTGCTCCAGTGGGACGACGAGCACATCGACCGCCAATCCGGTCTAGCGCTTTTCGACGCCTTCGCCTCGAAAGAAAAGACCTTGCACGCCAACGCAGGTGGACACGCCGCAGTACCCAGGTTCGAGGTCGATAGCGCGGGACGCTTCTTCGCCCGGCATCTCGGCCCGGACGGCAAATAACCGGCCTGCGGATCAGGTATCGGCGGCCGGCTTCGAGCCGTTCGCCGATACCGGTCGTAGATTTCGTCGGACCGGATCGCGGCACGTTCGGATCGAGCGCAGGCTCTACAGCGGCCGGGCGACCGCGACGGCGCTGTAGGGCGTAGTCGGAGACTGCGGTGTGGTGAAGCGAGCGTTCGGCAGATACAAGCGATTGCCGAACGCAGCGATGGTTGTCGGTGTGTCGAAGCGCGGATCGGTCACGCGCTGCTCTATCGAACCGGTCGTGCCCGCCGCGTTGAGCGTGATCACGGCGATCGCGTTGCGCCGGTTCTGGACAACCAAGAGCCTGCTCCCGCACAAAAGCAGTCCGTCCCCGTCGGGTACGGTCTCGGCGCCCAGGTCGATCTGGCGTGTCACCCCCGTCGAGGGGTCGACGCGGAACAGTTGGCCGGTCACCGACTGAACAATGATCAGCCCCGTGCCGTCGGGGGTGCGAACGATTCCGTTGGCGTTGAAGGCTCCCGGCACATAATCGATGTCGCCGCTCAGTGGGAGGCGCACCACCGCCTCGGGCGGTGGTAACGCACCGTCGCGGCCGACCGGTAGGTGGTACAGCGCCGGGGCGCGCGAGTCGGTGAACCACGCGCCGGTCGAGGTGAGCACCACATCGTTGACGAACGTGTCCGGCGGCGTGCCGAATCGGTAGCTCGCCGACACCACGCCCGTCCGGTTATCTACGACACGCGCATCGCCAGCGGTGCCACCGGCGACGAACAGCCGACCGCGGTGGTCGAGCCGGAGCCCGAGCGACGGTGAACCGTGCCCGGGGCTCAGGATGGCGCCCTGTCCGGTCATCAGGCTGACGCGGTATATCGAGCCGTCTACCTGCGAACCGAGGTAGGCGACCGGCAGTGCCCCGATCGCGATACCTTCTGGTCGAAATCCGGCGGGCAGGACGATCGTGGTGTGGAACGCGCCGTCTGCCGCCGCCTGATCCGCGGGTAGCGGCACGGCGACACCGAGGCAGGCGAGCGCGGCGAAGATGCCGCGGATTCGCCTCAGTACCCGACGGTGAAATGTTGGGTATCGCATGGGGTTTCGAGTTCGTCGAGGATTGCC
This sequence comes from Nocardia sp. NPDC050412, assembly GCF_044458825.1. Classification (NCBI taxonomy): domain Bacteria; kingdom Bacillati; phylum Actinomycetota; class Actinomycetes; order Mycobacteriales; family Nocardiaceae; genus Nocardia; species Nocardia sp. NPDC050412. The sequence goes on along the minus strand of NZ_JBITIJ010000002.1, from coordinate 29,530 downwards.
ACAGCGAGGTCTTCGACCGAGATTCGGGCTACGCCTTCGGCATCGGTCACGAGGGTGGTGGTGCCACGTCGGTACTTTCCGGTGCGATGTCCGGGTTCGAGGAGGGCGGGTGGACTGAGATAGATCCAGTTGGCCGGGTGTGTTCGGCAGGCTTCCAGTTGCGCGAGGCTGGCGGCGGCGATGGGACGGATTGCGGGCGGAACGTACTCCGGGCTGTCGATGACGAGCCGATCGGGATGTCCCGGGATTTGCAGCGGTGCGGCGCCCCCGACAACGAGGATGCGCGCATCGACTGCCACGGCCGCGTCGAGCAGCGGCTTCGTGGTCGCGGCGACGGTGTTTTCCTGCCCCGGAGCCGGACGAGTAGCCACCACGATCGCGTCGGTGCCACTGAACAGTCTGCTCATCTGGTCGGCGTCATGCGCGACGGCGGTCACCCCGGCGGGCAGCGTGGTCGGCCACTCTTTCCGAAATACCGCGATGAGGTCGTGACCTCGGCTTGCGGCTTCGTTGACGACGCGCGAACCGACCATGCCTGCGGCTCCGACAACGGCGATCTTCATCGATATGTCCTTTCCAGTACGGCGCGGGTGGGAACGGGAAGTTGTCCCGCGACTATGGCGGCGAGGGAGAGCCCGAACCCGATGAGCTGGATCGGGCCGAGTGTCTGGCCCAGCAGGACCGCACCGAGTACGGCGGCGACCAGTGGCGAGAACAGGGAGAGAATCGAGACCGAGTTGACGGGCAATGCGGTGATGCCGCGCAACCACAGGATGTAGGCGATCAGGCCCCCGATCAGTCCCAGCCAGAGGTAGCCGAGGACGGCAGGCGGGTCGATCGCGGGAGGTGCACCCTCGAAGAGGAGGGTGACGGGCACCAGGAACAGGCCGCCTGCGGTGAGTTGCCAACCGGCGAAGGCGGTGGGACTTACTTCGGCAGGGCGTCCCCACCGTTTCGTGAGGGTCACGCCCAGCGCCATCGTGGCCGCGCAGCCGAGACCCGCCGCAATCCCCAGGACATCGAGGGCCGCATTCGGCCCGATCACCACCAGGCCGACGCCGCCGACCCCCATCGCACCCCAGCCGATCCGCCAAGCCGACGGGCTCTCGTGCAAAACAGTCACAGCCAGAATCGCCACGATGAGCGGCTGAGCTGCCGCCAACGTCGCGGCGACGCCGCCGGGCAGGCGTTCGGCCGCGACGAACAGCAGCGGGAAGAACAGCCCGATATTCAGCACTCCGAGCACCGCTGCCTTCCTCCACCAGGCACCGCGCGGCACCGTCCGGGTGACCGCGAATGCGATGAGGCCGGCGGGCAGCGCACGCAAGAGTCCCGCGAACAGTGGATGTCCTTGCGGGAGAAGTTCGGTGGTGACGACATAGGTCGTGCCCCACGCCAAAGGCGCGAGCGCCGTCAGGGCGGCGCGAGGCAGGTTTCCCTTCGAAGCACCGGAAACCCCCTGTGCTACTGAACTTTTCACACGTGCAGTCTCACTCGCCGCAATCTATGAGTCCAACACATGTTTGTCAACGGATCAATCTCGATTCAAGATTGATCTATGGAGCTCCAGCAGATGCGCTACGTCATCGCGGTCGCCGAGACCAGCAACTTCACCCGGGCCGCCGAGCGATGCCTGGTCGTCCAGTCCGCTCTCAGTCACCAGATCGCGCGTCTGGAACGAGAACTCGGCGCACGACTCTTCGAGCGAACCAGTCGCCGAGTCCGACTGACTCCGGCGGGCGCGGCTTTCCTCCCCGCCGCCCGTCAGTGTCTGGACGCCGCCGAGCGCGCGGCCGCCGAGGTCGCCGCGGCAGTCGGTGAGATACGCGGACGGCTCTCCGTCGGCCTGATACCGACCGTCGCCGCGGTCGATATTCCGGGCGCGCTGCGCGACTTCCGTCGGAAGTATCCCCAGGTGCGCATCGACCTGCGGGTCGGCGCTAGCGACGACCTCGTCGACCAGGTCACCGACGGCGCCATCGACGTGGCCTTCCTCGGCCTGCCGACCACGGCACGACCCCAGGGCGTCGCCGTTCACGAACTCGCGCGAGACCGACTCGTCGCCGTAGTCGCGCCGGATCATCCCCTCGCTAGCGAAACGCTGGTCAACCTGCACAGACTTGCATCCGAGGTTTTCGTGGACCTCCCAGCCGGGACAGCCGGGCGCATCCAATCCGACCAGGCCTTCGCAGCCGCCGGTCTCGACCGTGACGTCGCCTTCGAAGTCACCAGCGCCGACTACATCGCCCGACTCGTCGGACCGGGCCTCGCCGTGGCCATGCTTCCCGCCGCCTACGCGCCGCAGCTCACCGGCGTTGTCACCATTGAGGTCACCGACGCACCGGCCCGTGTCGAGTACGTCATCTGGAGCCGCGTCGGCAGCACGCCCGCGGCGACCGCCTTCCTCGCCGTTCTCGGCATCCCGACCCACACTGGCAACTGAACGTCAGTCCCGCGCATAAGCGGGCATGTTGCGCGGCTCACACCCTGGAACCCCTTGCACTCGGAACAGTTGTAATTACACAATCATTGTGTGAATACAACTGTTGAAGAGTTGACGCCACGGCAGAAGTTGGTGGTGTTGGCGACGTGTTGCCTGAGTCTGTTGATCGTGTCGATGGATTCGACGATCGTGAATGTAGCGGTGCCCGCGATTCGGGCGGATCTGGGTGCGCCGCTGGCTCGGCTGCAGTGGATCGTTGATATCTACACGCTCACGATGGCGAGTCTGCTGATGCTCGCGGGCGCGACGGCGGACCGGTTCGGGCGGCGGCGGGTGTTTCGGATCGGATTGACGGTGTTCGCACTCGGCTCGCTGGCATGCAGCCTCGCACCCAACATCGAAACCCTGATCGGGGCACGGTTTTTGCAGGCGATCGGTGGGTCGATGCTGAATCCGGTTGCGATGTCGATCATTACGCAGGTTTTCACCGGAAAAGTGGAACGTGCTCGCGCGGTGGGCATTTGGGGTGCGGTGGTCGGCATTTCGATGGCGCTGGGTCCGATGGTCGGCGGTGTGCTGATCGATGCGCTGGGGTGGCAGTCGGTGTTCTGGATCAATCTGCCGATCTGTGTACTCGCGCTGGTCCTGACGACTTTGTATGTGCCGGAATCGAAGTCGGCCATAGTGCGCGGACTCGACCCGATCGGGCAGTTGCTGGCCATCGCGTTCCTGTTCACGGCGGTCTTCGGGTTGATCGAGCGGTTGCCGATCGCATTCGCGGTGTCGGCACTTGCCCTCGCAGCCTTCCTGTGGCAGGAATCGCGGCGCTCGGATCCATTCATCGATCTGCGCTTCTTCCGCAGTGTGCCGTTCGCCTCGGCGACGGTGACCGCGATCTTCGCCTTCGTCGCGCTCGGCGCATTCCTGTTCACCTGCTCGCTGTATCTGCAAGAGTTGCGCGGTTATTCGGCGGTGCACACCGGGGCGCTGTATCTGGCCATGGCGGTCGCGACACTCATCTTCTCGCCGCTGTCGGGGCGTCTGGTCGGTCGCTATGGCACCAGGCCTTCACTGCTCGCGGCGGGCATCGCGATGACCATCGCCGCCGCGCTGCTCACCCGACTCGATGCGACAACTCCGATCTGGCAACTTGTCATCATCTTCGCGATCTTCGGAATCGGATTCGGCATGGTCAATGCGCCGATCACCACTGCGGCGGTCAGCGGGATGCCGCTGGATCGCGCGGGCGCCGCGTCCGCGGTCGCCTCGACAAGCAGACAGGTCGGCGTGAGCATGGGTGTCGCACTGTGCGGCGCGCTGACCGGCGCCGGTCTGTGGTGGCTGATTGCGGTTTTCACGGCCGGGATCGCCATACTCGGCATAGTCGCGAACACCCGCTGGGCCGCGCGGTCCCGCGATCGCGTCGCCCCGATACTGGAAGAGAAGGTCCCCGCACATGCCGGATGACGTACCCACCGCCGACGATGTGTGGGCCCAGCTCACCCACCTGGTGATGGATACCCGTGACTCGTGGAAGCGGGCGGTCGCCGAGCGAACGGGCTTGCCGTTCAGTCGAATTCGTATTCTACGCCGCCTGCGCCCCGGCCCGCTCACACTCAACCAGATCGCGCAGGCCACCGGCATGGACGCACCCGCGACCACGGTCGCGGTCAATAACCTCGATGAACTCGGCCTCGTCGTGCGCGAGATCGATCCAACCAACCGCCGCCGCAAACAGGTCTCCATCACCACCGCCGGCCGTGCCGTACTCGCACAGGCGATGGCAACCCCCGACCCCGCACCGGCCGCTGTCGCCGCCCTGCCCCCCGACGACCTGCACACGCTGCACCGGCTCTTACGCAAGCTCGAGCACTGACACCGAACCCGCCGACGCATAGGCATTTCACCATCTCCGAGCGGCACATTGTGCTTCAATCGGTTGTAGAACGTGTTCCATCTCTGGGAGGTGGCCATGGCCACGCCGTCGATTCCCGCCGGATTCGATTTCACCGACCCGGACCTGTGGGCGAAACGCAGACCCACCGAAGAATTCGCGGAGCTGCGCCGAACCGCACCGGTCTGGTGGTGTGCCCAGTCCGACCGGTCCAGCGGCTTCGATGACGGCGGCTATTGGGCGGTCACGAAGCTCGAAGACATCAGGGAGATCTCGAAACATCCAGAGATCTTCTCCTCCTCCGCGAACAGCGCGATCATCCGGTTTCAGTCCACCATCACCCGCGAACAGATCGATATGCAGCGGCTGATTCTGCTCAATATGGATCCGCCGGCCCACACGAAGAATCGTCGCATCGTGTCCAAGGGCTTCACACCGCGCGCGGTGGAGGGTCTGCGGGCGGCGCTCACCGAGCGCGCGGCCCGAATTGTGCACGAGGCCAAGAAGTCGGGTAGCGGTGATTTCGTGGAGCAGGTCGCCTGTGAATTGCCGCTGCAGGCCATTGCCGAACTACTCGGGGTGCCGCAGCAGGATCGCAAGAAGCTGTTCCACTGGTCCAATCAGATGATCGGCGCCGACGATCCGGAGTACGCCAGCGATGCGCAGACCGCACAGCTGGAATTGAGCGGCTACGCCTGGACCATGGCCGAGCAGCGGCGCGGCTGCCCGGCCGACGATATCGTGACGCAGCTGGTCAATGCCGATATCGACGGTGAGCATCTGGGTTCGGACGAGTTCGCGTTCTTCGTGATCCTGCTGTCGGTGGCGGGCAATGAGACCACCCGCAATTCGATCACCCACGGCATGAAGGCCTTCGTCGACAATCCGGACCAGTGGGAGCTCTACAAGCAGCAGCGCCCGCGCACCGCGCCGGATGAGATCGTGCGCTGGGCCACCCCCGTATCGGTATTTCAGCGGACGGCGATGCGCGATGTCGAGCTCGGCGGACAGTTGATCCGCAAGGGCCAGCGCGTCGGATTGTTCTACAGCTCGGCCAATTTCGACGAGGACGCCTTCGAGAATCCGTTCACCTTCGATATCCTGCGCGACCCCAATCCACACGTCGGCTTCGGCGGCGCGGGCACGCACTACTGCCTCGGCGCGAACCTGGCCCGACTCGAGATCGATCTGATGTTCAATGCCATTGCCGACACCATGCCCGAATTGAGTCAGGTCGCCGAACCGGAGTATCTGCGCTCCGGATGGCTCAATGGCATCAAACGGTGGGAAGTACGTTTCGATTGATGCACGCGACTTCGGCAAAGCCGTTGCGAGCGCGCATCATGTAACTATGGATCCGGAACCAGTGCGGGTGCGGGTGATCCTGTTGTTCGGCGATCGGGCGCAGGTGCAGACACCATGGCATCCGGCACATTCGCCAATGTGGATACCGGCGGCCGATATCGCCGAACAAGCCGGGCTGCCACAGAACGAATTGCCGGGACGGGAGTTCTGGGCCACCGGTGATGAGCACGGGCTCACCGGATTTCGGCTGGTCTTCGATCCGCGACTCTGATACGCATGGGTTAGTTCGGCACGATGTCGTACTTCAGTAGTTCGAAGCCGGCGGGCACGGTGGCGCTCATCGAGATGCGATCTCCGGACCAGGTGCCGACCAATGCGACGTGGCCGTCGGCGCAATCCGCGCCTTCGGCGGTGAGCATCGGCAGCGGGTGGATGCGGTGGCGGTCGTCGCCGTGCCGGACCGTCGCCTTGTCCACATAGGTGCGTTTGTCGTGATTGAGGATGTAGCGGCCGATGAAGCCGTGCTGGGGCGCGACCAGAGGGGCGACGGAGGCGGCCTTGGCGTAGAGGCTGGCCTGCTCACCCACCTGCGGTCCGGCCCACACCACGCGTGTCGGCACCGTCAGGAGGCGCTCCACACCCTGGACGAAGTCGTCGCCGATCCAGGCGCGTTTCAGGAATCGGACCTTGGGTTCCAGATACCCGATCAGCTTGTGATCGGCGTCCAGGAAGACGGCTCTGCAGAACGGCCCCACGGGGTTGTTTTCCTTTCTGGGATAACGGCTTTCGGATAATCTAACCGTGCGGGCAGCGCTGCCGCTCGGCGGGCGGTTACAGTCGAGTTACCAGCATGTTCAGGTATGGCTCGAGATCACCGGAACGACTGGATCGACCCCGCGAGATAAGGTCCGACGATGCGATACGCCATTTCGGTTCCGCAGCTCATTCCCGACGGATCGTTCCAACCGGAAAATCTGCGGGCCTACCTGGATCGAGCCGAAGCGCTCGGCTTCGAGAGCGCCTGGACGACCGAACAGCTGCTCGGTTCCGCGCCCAATCTGAGTCCGATCGAGTTGTTGACCTACGCGGCCGCATGCAATGAGCGGCTGCGCTTCGGATGCGCGGTGTTCGTCACGCCGCTGCACAATCCGGTGCACCTCGCCAAACGCATCAGCACGCTCGATCAGCTCACGCGTGGCCGACTGGAGATCGGCGTCGGGATCGGCGGACGCAACCGGATGTTCTCCGCCTTCGATGTCGACCCCGCCGACAATCTGGTGACCCGTTTCAATGAGGGCCTGCGCGTCATGAAGGCGCTGTGGACGCAGCCGCGAATCGATATCGAGGGCGAGTTCTGGCAGCTGACCGGCGCCACCATGGAGCCGAAGCCGTTCCAGAAGCCTCATCCGCCACTGTGGTTCGGTGGCAGCACACCCGCGGCATTGCGGCGGGCGGTGCGGCACGGCAACGGATTCTTCGGTGCTGGTTCGAGTAGGACGGCCGAATTCGCCCAGCAGGTCCGGTACGTGCGCGGGACCTTGGCCGAAAACTCCGGCGACCCATCGGATTTCCGCATCGCCAAACGCGTCTACATAGCGGTCGACGATGATCCGGCGCGGGCCGAACAGCGCATGGGCACCGCTCTGATCGACTTCTACGGCGAATTCGGCGCAACCCTGCTGCCCGTCGCCGTACACGGCACACCCAAGGACTGCATCCAGGGCCTGCGCGCAGTGGCCGACGCCGGAGCCGAAACGATCCTGATCAACCCGTTGTTCGACGAGGGCGCTCAAATGGAGCGCATTGCCGCGGAGGTGCTACCGCACGTCGAATAGACCGTTCCAGCGTCATCGGGGGTCGGAGGCTTCGGCGGGTTCGTAGCCGAGCCGGACGTCGTGGTTTACTTCGCCGCCGGAGACTGTTACTCGGGTGGTGACGGGTGGGTAGCCGCGGGCTATCACCGTGTAGTGGCCTTCCGGGAGGTCGGTTACCAGGTAGCGGCCGTTGGCATCGGTGCGGGCGGTGGCGGTGAGGTCGCCGGCTGCGTCGAGGACGGTGATCTGGATGTCCGAAACGGCCCGGTCGCCGTCGGCCCAGGCGGATCCGGCCAGCACGGCCATCGATGCCATATCGATGTCGTGATGCAGGAGGCCGCTGTCGGGGATGGTGAGGGTGGTGGCGCTGGGGCGCATATGTTCGGCGACGGCCACCAGGGTGTAGGTGCCGGAGACGACGCCGTGGCAGATGTACGCGCCGTCACCAGCGGTAATGGCGGCACCGACGACCTCGCCGTGGATATCGGTGAGTGTGACGGTGGCACCCGGTAGCGGGGTGCCGCGACCGGCCGAGCGGACCACTCCGGACAATTCGCCGGAGCCGGTGAGGGTCAGGTCGAGCAGCTGTGGTCGCTGTCCGATGGCCACGCTGACCGCCTCCGGCCGGTGTCCGGTCGCCGACGCGATCAAGACATAATTGCCCGCGGCCGGTGCCTCGATGCGGTAGCCGCCGTCGGCATCCCCGGTCGCGCGCGAAACCTGGTGTCCCCGTTGGTCGATCAGGGTCAGCACCGTGCCGGGCACCGGTCTGCCATCCTCGCGTCCGATCCGCCCGCCGATCGACGTGCCTTCGTAGTCGAGGCCCGAATGCGACTGCGGCACAACGGCGGCCACATACACACCATTGCCGTCGTGATTCACCGAGACTCGGCTGACCGCGCCCGCCAGCACCGGTTCGGGTTCGGAGAGCACCTTCGCGGCACCCTCCCAGACCTGCGCCTCCTCCCAGCTGGATTCCAGGGTCACCGACTCCACGACGGGAGCCGGATTGTCCTGCAGCGGAATCTCTTTCATGAACATCAGCACCAAGCACGCCAGCAGCGCAACTCCCGCTGCGACATAGAAGACGCCGTGCATCGCATCGGTGAACCCGATCAGGATCGGCACCCTGAGCTCATCCGGCAGCGCCGCGATTCCGCTGGTATTGCTCTGCATGGTGCTCAACTGAGCGGCGTCGAATCCGGCGGGCAGCGCACCACCGAAGGCGTCGATGATCCGGTGCGGCAAGAGGTTGAACAGGATGGTGAGGAACACCGCGACACCGAGCGTGCCGCCCATCTGCCGGAAGAAGGTCGCCGATGCGGTCGAAACACCCATATCAGAACGCGGACCGGCATTCTGTGCCGCGATGATCAGGGTCTGCATGCAGCAACCGAGCCCGAATCCGATGACGCCGCCGTAGACCAGCGGCTGCCATAGCGGACTGTCGTAATGCACCTGCCCGTAGAGCGCCGCGCCGACGGCGATTATGAATGTCCCGATCACCGGCAGGATCTTGTAACGGCCGGTCAATTTGGTGGTCAGCCCGGCCAGCTGCGAACCGAACATGATCCCCAGTACCAGCGGCAGCATCAGCAGACCCGATTTGGTCGGCGAATATCCGCGCACCACTTGGAAGTACTGCGGCACCATGACGATCGCGCCGAACATCGCGATACCGACAATGAACCCACCCGCGATGGTCACGCTGAAGGTCGAATTCTTGAACAGTCGTAGCGGAATCAGCGCCGCATCCTTCATCAGGAACTCGACGAGCAGGAACAGCAGCAGTCCGCCCGCACCGATCCCATAGCAGATGAGCGCGCGCTGCGAACTCCAGCCCCAGTCCCGGCCCTGTTCGGCGACGATCAGCAGCGGCACCACACAGGTCGTCAATGCGACCGCGCCGAACCAGTCGATGCGGTGATCCTGGCGCTGATGCGGCGCATTGAGCACCTTGGCGACCACGCCGAGCGCGAGCACGCCGATCGGCACATTGACCAGGAAGACCCAGCGCCAACCCTCGAGACCCCAGAGCTGATCATAATTCGAGAAGAAGCCGCCGAGCACCGGGCCGAGCACGGTCGCCGTACCGAAGACCATCATGAAATAGCCCTGGTAGCGCACCCGCTCCCGGGCCGGCACGATATCGCCGATGATGGTGAACGCCAACGACATCAACCCGCCCGCACCAAGGCCCTGAAAGGCGCGGAATCCGGCGAGTTCGTACATCGAGGTGGCGAAGGTGCAGGCCACCGAACCGATGACGAACAGTCCGATCGCGGTGAGGTAGAACGGCTTTCGGCCGTAGATATCGGCGAGCTTGCCGTACAGCGGCGTGGTGATCGTCGCGGTGATCAGATACGCCGTGGTCGCCCAGGCTTGTTCGTCGAATCCGTCCAGGCTGTTGGCGATCCGCACGATCGCGACGCTCACGATGTTCTGATCCAGCGCGGCGAGGAACATGCCGAGCAGCAGTCCGGACAGGATGGTGAGGATCTGCCGGTGTGACAGTGACGCACCCTCACCGGCATCCAGGTCCGGCGACGTTGCCGGGGCCTGGGTCGTCGAATTCGTCATAATTTGAGCCCTAGTTCTGATCGGCTATCCGTGGTGGAAGTGTCTCGAAACCTGAGTCGAGCCGGTCGAGCAGTTGGCACACTGCGCCACAAGCGATCTGCCCCCACACGCCGATCACCCGTAACTAGTTGCGCTCGCTAATATACATACGGCCGCTCAGGGCGAAACGGCCTGGTCGGATCATCCCGACATCCAACACCTCAGCGGCCGTGAGTTGACCACTGTCTCCCGGGTCCGGCGCCGCAAACTCTTGGCATACTTGGATCTTTGCTTGTCAATAGGGGTTGAACTGGCCACGCCAGCGCGGATTCAGTTCGTCGGCAAGCAGTTTGGGGGCCGAGATCTTGTTCGGATTGCCGTCGGAGGTGTAGCGCTGGTCGGGATGTCGATCGAGGCGGTCGAGCCAGTAGGCGGAGGCGAAGTCGACCTCACGCTTCCCCGACCGGATGCGCGGCACACCAGCGGGATCGACCTGTCCGAATGGGGAGGGTGCGGGCTCGGCGCCGACCAGCAACACGGCCTCGAACGCGTAGTTCGTACCGTCCCAGCTTCCTGCGGTGGCGAGTACACGATCGGCCGGAAAGATGCCGAGCGGTAAGGCCATCGTGCGCACACGATTACCAGGCGCCGCGGTCACGATCGCGCGCAGGTTCTCGACCAGCTCACGCTGTACGCCGATGCTATCCAGGCGACCGAGGTTGGCGTGGCTCGCGGTGTGCGCGCCGATTTCGTATCCGTGCGCGGCCAGCCAGGGCAGTGCGCGCCTGTCACCGGCGAACGGCTCGTTATTGACATAGAACGTCGCGGTGGGCCGGAAGTCCGGATTGCGCGCTCCGAACTCCTCGAGTATCCCGATCGCGGTATCCGGGAACACCTCAGCGTCCTCGGTGAACCGAAGTTGGGTGATGGTGGAGTCGTCGAAGGTAAGCACCACCGGGTGGGTGCCTGCGGGGATGTCGATATGGCCGCAGATGTAATCGCCAGCGGTCACCGGTCGGTAGTTCTCGCGGTACAACCGCTCGAGTTCGGCGCGGAACTTCTCCGGAGTCTGGTCGTATTCGCCCACCGGACTCGGTGTTACCTGGTGGTACATCAGGATGGGGACGAGTCCGAGTTCGTTGGCTCGCACTGCAATCGGGTCAGGCGTCGATGTGGCCACCGGAACCTTTTCGATGGCCGCCGGGACCGGATCCGCCGCCGCACCGCACGCGGTGCCTGTCGCGAATATCAAGGCCGACAGGACAACCCGAGTTCCGATAGCCGAGCACCGCACCACCGATCGAACGGTACGCGGCGCCAAGGAATCTCGGTTGCGAATCGGTATAACCACGCCCGGCAGCGCTGTCCGAGGTAGATAGTTAGGCAATAGCTACAAATGAAAGTTGGTGTGCGCGTTGAACAAATCGGTCCGGATCACCGGGCGGTGGCGGCTGGCGGCAATGGCGGTTATCGCAGCTTTATCAATCCTCATCGCATCCGTGATCATCGGCGCCAATCGGTCCGAACCCGCGGGGTTGGCGCTGGCCGGATTACCGGATGGAGTCGTCGGGGCAAGCACGCTGACCGGTCTGGCATTGCGCGTCGACGCCGAAGGCCACAACCCGAACGATATGCGGCTCGAACTCGACGGCAAGACGGTGACCGGCACGGTCGAGGGCGATTCGGTGGTGTACCGGCCCGGTCAGCTCGCCGATGGCAAGCACAAGTTCACCGCCGAGATCCCACGCGGGGGAATCGTCGGCCTATTCAGCGCCGGTCCGGGCGTTACCGCGACCTTTACCGTCGATACCGAGGCGCCGAAACTCGAGGTGACCCAGCCGGGCGGGCCCGGATCGTATCGTCAGCAGATCACGTTGCGCGGCAAGGAATCCGGTGCGGTACACGTCTCCGTCGGCACACAGTCGGTCACCCCCGCCGCGGACGGCACCTTCGAGATCACGCTGCCGCGCACACCGGTCGGCGAGGAGGTGACCGCGGTCGACGCGGCGGGAAATAGGGCGACGCAGGCGATTACGACCTCGGTCGATATGCCCCGGGTCAAGGCCGTGCACATCACGGCGTACGGGTGGGCATACGAGGGCTTACGCGATCCCATTCTGGATATGGCCCGCGAGGGACGCATCGACACCGTTCAACTCGATATCAAGGATGAGGACGGGGTTATCGGCTACGACTCGCAAGTGCCGCTGGCACGGCAGGCGGGCGCGGCCGCCGATATCTACGACGTGCGCGCCGCACTGCGACAACTGCACGATATGAATCTGCGGGTGGTCGGGCGGATCGTGGCCTTCCGCGATCCGACTATGGCCGGATGGGCCTGGCGCGAAGGACATTCGGACTGGGTCATCCAGAATCCCTCCGGTCAGCCGTACGCCAGCAAGTACGGTGCGATCGCATTCACCAATTTCGCCAATCCCGAAATCCGCAAGTACAACATCGATCTCGCCACCGAGGCGGCCGAACTCGGCTTCGACGGAATCATGTACGACTATGTCCGACGGCCCGATGGTGCGCTGTCGCAGATGCAGTTTCCGGGGCTGACCGTTACGCCGAGTGATTCCATCGCCGAGTTCCTGCACGAGAGCCGGGATCCGGTGCGCGACAAAGGCGCGAATCTCAGTGCCGCGGTGTTCGGCATCGCTGCGACGCGGCCGGATGAGATCGCACAAGACATACGACAGATCGCCCGGTACGTCGACTATGTCGCTCCGATGCTGTACCCGTCGCACTGGAATGCGGGTGAGTATGGCGTCACCAACCCCAATGCCCAGCCGTACGACATTATTTTCCGGTCGCTGGCCGACTTCTTCGAACAGACCAAAGGCACCGGCGCGAAAGTCATTCCGTGGCTGCAGGATTTCAGCCTTGGAGTGAACTACGGGGATGCCGAGGTCAAAGCGCAGATCGATGCCGCGGCCGCGGCGGGGACGAACAGTTTCTTCCTGTGGAATGCGGCGTCGCGGTATCACTCATGGGCAGTGGTTCCCGGTTGACCTACTGGTCCGCGTGGCAGGTGATGTCGGCGGCGGGCAGGGTGCCATCGGCGTAGTAGGTATTGATCGCGTTGTTGACGCAGGCGCTCAGATCCGGCCGGAAGGTCATGTGGATGCGGATGTCCTGCAGTGTGACCAAACGGGATGCGGACAGGTGCTGATGTAGTCGGATGCCGTGGGTGTACGGGGTTCGGGCATCACCGGTCGCCTGCAGGATGAGCACCGGAACCGAATTCCGGACGGTGGTGGCGGGTTCGACGGGTCTGGGCCAGAATGCGCACGGCTGGATGTTGTTGGCCAGCGGACCGAATATGGGCTGGGTGGCACGGCTGGCTTCGATATTGCCCGCATACCATGCCGAATCCGTCGGTGCCGCGGCATCGCCGCAGGCGATCTGGGCGAGGACGGAGTTCTCCTCGGATCGCAAGGCCTGCAAGACGATTTGCAAGCGTGGCGCCCGCGCGGCCACGGGTGGGCCGCCCGCCGCATCGGCGATCTCTCGTAGCGTTTCGGCCAGCACTTGGTTGCGCCGGAAGTCGGTCACCAGGTTGTGTAGGAGAAAGGGAAGCCAGTGATCGTTGATCGGGAAGTCTTCGATCACGATCGGTTGCCGTGCCACTGCGACGATCAGCTCTGTCAACCATGCCCGCACGTCGGTCGGGGACGAACCGAAGTGATACTTATCATCCTGTCCCGCAGCCCAATTCGACCATTCATCGATCGCCTGCTCGTCCGAGGCACCCCAATCCTGAACGAGGCCGGTCCAATATCGATCCGGATCGATCGCGCTGTCGAACACCATCCTGTCGCTGCGGTCCGGGAACATCTGGGTGAATACCGCACCGAGATATGTGCCGTAGGAGACGCCGTAATAGCTGAGCTTCGGTTCGCCCAGCGCCACTCGAATGACATCCATATCGCGAGCGGTATTGCGGGTGGTGAGCTGGCGCACCTTCACCGGATCATCGGCCAGACAGCCCGCTGCCATATCCGCCGCCAGTGCGGTTTCACGCGCGAAGCCTTGCGCATCCACACCCGCCGAATGGATCATTTCGCCGACCGGCCATCCGCAGCGCGGCGTGCGCCCGGAGTCGCCGACACCACGCGGATCCATACCGATCAAATCGAAACGGGCCCGCACCTGCGGGGTGAGCACGTCGCCGAGCAGATCCACGGTGTCCAGTCCCGATGCACCCGGCCCACCCGGATTGGCCAGCAGAACACCATGACGCTGATCCGGACCGCTGGCCCGAACTCGCGATATCGCGATCTTCAGCGTGCGATCGGAGGGTCGCAAATAATCGAGCGGCACCAGCACATCCGCGCATTCGGCCCCGGCCTTGTCCAGATCCTCGAGACCGCAAGCGTGCCAGTGCAGTCTCTGGTGATAGAACCGGTATTCCGGATCGACCTGTGCCCCCGGCACGGTGATCAGCGCCGCACCGACCACAACCAGCACCGACCACCGCAAAAGCCTCGCCGACAACCCACTCGCCTCTCACCGCCAAATCCCGCAACTTCGTACCACACCCCGCCGCAGGGCAGCCTTGCCACATTTGGTGGTGCCGCCGATACTCCAAGAGGGCCGCGCCACCGCCGGTTCCGCATCGAGGGGAGGAATCAATGCTTCGAAGCCAATTGAATTCACTACGCACAGTGGATGATTCGCTTATCTACGGGCAACCGTACGAAACATCCGACGGCACCACGATCATCACCGTCGCCAGGACCGGCGGCCTGCTGCACAGCGCGCGTCCGGTTGGTGCGTACGTGGTCCATGAAGGCGAGGTCAGCTGGACACCCGCCGTCGATGCGACGCGGATCGCGCTGATGGGTGAATTGATCGGTCTGCTGGCCGCGGTCATCGCCACGCTCGCGGTGCTGCGCAGGCCGCCGTGGCCGGATCTATCGCGGGTGGTGGCAATCGGACGGGACTCGCGACACACTTGATCCCGTGAATCGCATGCCACTCGGACATATCGACCGGGGCGGTCCGCCGTGACCGCACTCGCACGCGGGGAGAATCGCCCCGCGCCCGGCGACCGGATGATCGTGACCGTCACCTGCGCAGCGCCGGTCGATGTATCGGCGCTGCTGCTCGGCGCCGACGGCAGGGTCCGCTCCGATGCCGACTTCGTCTTCTTCAATCAACCGGCCGGACCCGGTGTCACCTATCGGCACGGCCGCGGTACCGGCGATATGGTCGATGTGCAGACCTCCGCGCTGCCCGCCGATGTCGACAAGGTCGTGGTCACGGCCAGCCTCGACGGCAGTGGGCCGCCGACCTTCGCGGGCGCGAGTTCGCTGACCGCGACGATCGGATCCGATGCCGCAACGCTGACCTTCCCGATGACCGGGCTCAGCACCGAGACGGCCGTTGTGTGCGTGGAGATCTACCGGCGCGGCGGTGCGTGGAAGGTGCGCGCGGTCGGGCAGGGTTATGACAACGGTCTGGCCGGAATCGCGACGGCATTCGGTGTGAATATCGACGACGAACCCGAAACAGCGTCGACAGCCGCTCCGGCTCAGCCGCAGTACCAGCCGCAGGCCCCGGTGCCGCCCGCTCCGGTACCGCCGCAATACCCAGCCCAGCCGCAGTACCACGCTCCGGTGCCCCCGGCGGCGCCGCAATATCCAGCCCAACCGCACTATCAGGCTCCGGTTCCGCCGGCCTATCCCCCGTCCGGCGCCGTGCCGCCGCCACCACCGATTGCACCCCAGCAAGGAGCGCTGCCGATGCAGAGCGAACTGTTCAATCCGAGCCACGCCGAGGTCAACGGCATCGGCATCCAGAAGCAGGGCGGCAAGATGATCAAGGTCGCCGTCAATGGCGAGACCATGGCGCGGGCCGGCTCGATGGTCGCCTACCAGGGCGACCTGCAGTTCAAGGCGCTCGGTTCGGGCGGAATAGGCCGTGCGATCCAGCAGCGGCTGACCGGCGAGGGGGTGCCCCTGATGCAGGTGTCCGGTCGCGGCGACCTGTTCCTCGCCGATTCCGCCGCCGATGTGCACACCGTCGACCTCGACGGCACCGATGGCCTCACCATCAACGGCTCGAATGTGCTCGCCTTCGATACATCGCTGTCCTACAACATCCAAAGGGTCCAGGGTGCAGCCGGTTTCGCCAGTAACGCGGGTTTCTTCAACTGCGTGTTCAGCGGGCGCGGTCGCATCGCCATCACCACGCACGGCTCGCCCGTCGTCCTCAATGTCGACCAACCGACCTACGCCGATCCGCAGGCCGCGGTGGCCTGGTCGTCGAGCCTGTCCACCGGCATCAAACGGAACGACTCCTTCGGCCTCGGCCGACTCATCGGCCGCAGCACCGGAGAGGGCCTGACGCTGTCGTTCACCGGGCGCGGCTTCGTCATCGTGCAGCCCTCGGAACTGCCACCGGGCGGTTTCATCGGCGGCACCGGTGGCGGTCAGGAGGCCGGACAAAGCGGCGGCGTGCTCGGCGGCTTGTTCGGGTAGCGATCCCGCGCTGGAACCGGCTGCGCCACAGCCGGTTCCAGTGTCCGGGATCAGTTCAACAGACCCCGCCGGACCAGCAGCGGTTCGATTTCGGGGGCGCGGCCGCGGAAGGATTCGAAGGCCGCGAGCGGGTCGACCGAGCCACCGCGGGAAAGCAGTTCGCGACGGAAGGTCTCGCCCTTCTCGCGGATGGACCCGTCGCCCTCGTCGAACCATTCGACGGTGTCCGCGTCCAGCACCTCGCTCCAGATGTAGGAGTAGTAGCCCGCCGCGTAACCGCCGGAGAAGATGTGGGCGAAGTAGCCGGTTCGGTAGCGCGGCGGAATCGCGTCGATGGCCAGACCGGCCTTGCGCAAAGCTTCCTCTTCGAACGCCTCGGCATCGGTGTCGGCCAGCGCCTCGGGTGCGGGTACGCGGTGCCACGCCCAGTCCAGCAGTGTCGCGCCGAGGTATTCGACGGTCTTGAAGCCGGTACCGAAACGCGCGGCCTCGGCCATCCGCTCGACCAGTTCGGTGGGCATCGGCTCACCGGTCTCGATATGCCTGGCGTAGTTGGCGAGTACGTGCGGTCGCGACATCCACATCTCGTTCACCTGGGATGGGAATTCGACGAAATCCCGCGGTACTTTGGTGCCTGAGAAGAACGGATACGTCACATCCGAGAACAGTCCGTGCAGCGCGTGCCCGAACTCGTGGAAGAGGGTGCGCACGTTGTCCCAGGTGAGCAGGGCAGGTTCGCCCGCGGGCGGCTTCACGATATTGAGGTTGTTGACCACCACCGGCCGCTTCCCCAAAAGCCGTGACTGGCTGACCAATGCGTTCATCCACGCCCCGCCGCGCTTCGACGGTCGCGCGAAGAAGTCACCGAGGAACAGTCCGAGCGCACTGCCGTCGGCGTCGAATACCTCGAAGATTCGCACCTCCGGGTGGTATCCGACCAGATCCTTGCGCTCCTGGAAGGTGATCCCGTACACCTGCTCTGCAGCGAAGAACACCCCGTCGCGCAACACCCGCTCGAGCTCGAAATAGGGACGCAACGCCTCCGCGTCCACCGAAAACCGTTCGGCCCGAACCTTTTCCGACCAGAACTGCCAATCCCAGGAGCGCAGCTCCTGCCCACCCATGGCTTGCGCCAACTCGGCCGCCTCCCGCTGCGCATTGGCCACCGCTGGTGCAACCAATCGCTCTAGCATCTCCTCCACTGCCGCAGGGGTTTTGGCGGTCTGATCCTCGACTGTATAGGCCGCATGATCCGAATAGCCGAGCAGCGCGGCCCGTTCCGCTCGCAATGCGGCGATCCGCACGGCGAGCGCACCGTTGTCACCCAACCCGCGGCCCAGTGAAGCCGCCATCACGCGCTGCCGCAGATCCCGGTCGGCAAGTTCCGCCAGCACGGGTTGATTCGAAACATTCTGCAGCCGAAGCGCCCACGCGCCCTCGCGCCCCATCGCCCGAGCGTTCTCCGCGGCCGCGGTCACGGCGGCCGGCCCCAGCCCCGCCAATTCCGCTGCCGACTCGACGACCACCGTCGCACCATTGGTCTGCGCCAAAATGTTCTGACCGAATTCCGTAGCCGCCGCAGCGAGTTCCGCATTCAACTCACGCAACCGCGCTTGCCCCGCCGTATCCAATCGAGCCCCCGCCCGCACGAACCGAATGTGATATTGCTCCAACAGCCGCGCTTCCTCGGGATCCAAGCCCAATTCCGCCCCGCGCCCATAGAGCGCCTCGACCCGTGCAAAGAGTTGGGTATCCAAATAGATCGCGTCCCGATGCGCTGCCAGCTTCGGCGATACCTCGGCCTCGATCGCATCGGTGGTCTCGCTGGAATCGGACCCCGTGATATTGAAGAACACATTCGAGACCCGGATCAGCACGGCCCCCGAACGCTCCAAGGCCGCAATGGTATTCGCGAAACTCGGCTCCTCCCCGCTCGAGCTGATGGCGGCAACCTCTGCCAATTGCTCCGCCATCCCTCGCTCGAACGCAGGCAAATAGTGCTCCGTACCGATCTCGGCGAACGGAGGAAGCTCATACGGCAGCGCACTTGGCTCGAAGAACGGGTTGCTCGTCATAGGTCAACCCTATTGACCTATGACCTGCTTCGCACTGCCCTGGGCCACGAGCCGCACCAGGTTGTCCGCAGCGATCGGTAAGGTCGAGCGGGTGAGTAGCTGGGTACGCCGAAAGTTCTACAGGGTCGGACGATTCGATCGGGCGGTCGGCAGCGCGGTCGCCGAGTTGCCGGCCTCGATGGTCGACAGCGGCCTGCTTCGGCTCACCAAGAGTGCCAATTTCAGTGCGCTGTGGCTGGCCAGCGCCGCGCTGCTCGCCACCCGCCAAGGCACACCGCGGCGGGCCGCGCTGCGCGGAGTCGTGTCGGTGGGGGGCGCGAGCCTGGCCGTCAACCTCGGCCTCAAGACGCTCATTGCGCGACGCCGACCGGCCGCCGAACTATTGCCCGCATACCGGCGGCTGACGCCCGCCCCGAAATCCTCCTCCTTCCCCTCCGGGCACAGCGCCTGCGCGGCGGCATTCGCCACCGCGGTCGCGCTCGAAAGTCCGCGCACCGCACTCGTTGTCGCCCCGCTGGCAGCCACCGTCGCGTACTCGCGGGTGCACACCGGCGTGCACTGGAGCTCGGATGTGCTCGTCGGAGCGGCCGTGGGTTCCGGTATCGCATTGGCCACCCGACGCTGGTGGCCCGTGCGTGAATCGGACGAGGCACAAGCCAGGCTGGTCCGTGAGGCGCCCGCACTAGAGGCGGGCGAGGGGCTTTTGGTGTTGGTGAATCCGGTTTCCGGCGATCCGAACTACGATCCCACCGCCGATATCATCGCGGCCCTGCCCGCCGCCACCGTTCTGCGCACCGAACCCGACCTGGATGCCGCCGAACAACTCGAACGGGCGCTCGCCGAACGCGCCGGGCGGGTGCTGGCGTTGGGCATCGCCGGTGGCGACGGCACCGTGGCGGCCGCGGCCGCGGTGGCGCTGCGGCACGAGTTGCCACTAGCCGTCATCCCCACCGGCACGCTCAACCATTTCGCCCGTGATCTCGGCGTCTACGACCTGATCGAAGTGATCGATGCCACCGGTGCGGGTGAGGCGGTCGCGGTCGATATCGCGCGCGTCGAGTACGGTGACGAAACCGGTTCGCACACCAGGCATTTGATCAATACCGCCAGCATCGGCGCCTATCCTGACCTGGTGCGGCTGCGCGAGAAGTGGCAGGCGCGCTGGGGCAAATGGCCCGCCTTCGCTGCCGCGCTGTTGGTCACCCTGCACCGGTCCGAACCGATCGAGATCTATCTCGACGATCGCTGGCAGCGAGTGTGGTTCCTGTTCATCGGCAACGGCCCCTACCACCCGCACGGCGCCGTACCCGCCTTCCGCGACCGGCTCGACGCCGGACTACTGGATGTCCGCTGGCTGCGCGCCGACCTGCGCTGGTCGCGCACCCGCGCGTTGGTGGCGCTGCTGCTGGCCGCGATCGGCCACAGCAAGGTCTACGGCGAGCGCCGCCTACCCGAACTCTATGTGCAATTGCCCAGGCCGGAGGCCCTGGCCACCGATGGCGAGGTGATCGGCAAGGCCACCCACCTACATTTTGCGATGGCGGGCCAGCTCGCTGCCTACCGCCGCGACGAATCGAACCCGCGCTGGGCCGACCGGTTCCGCCCGCACCACCGCCGGGCGCCTTGGCTCCGCGATGCCTTCCGCACGAACCGGTGAATTTTCGACTTCGCACCCACGTTGCACGAGTTCTGGCCACGCAATAATGACGGAAGTGTGACGCGCTGGTCGGCGGGGACTTTCCGGATCGGACCGCGGGTTGTACGTGGGGCCGATATGAGGAGGTCAGGTGGCAAAGGAATACAACCGGAACCCCGCCGCGGTGGACGCGCTGTCGCCCGAGCAGTACCACGTCACCCAGGAGAACGGGACCGAGCGGGCGTTCACGGGCGAATACTGGGACAATCACGAGCCAGGTATCTATGTGGACGTGGTGTCCGGTGAACCGTTGTTCGCCTCGGTCGACAAGTTCGACAGCGGTTCGGGATGGCCGAGTTTCACCAAGCCGATCGAGGGCGAGAACGTGCTCGAAAAGCGGGATTTCAGTCATCTGATGATCCGCACCGAGGTGCGTTCGGCGCACGGTGACAGCCATCTGGGGCATGTGTTCACCGACGGACCGCGCGCGGCGGGAGGCCTGCGGTATTGCATCAACTCGGCGGCCCTGCGGTTCATCCGCCTCGATGACCTCGAGGCGGAAGGTTACGGTCGGTACAAGAGTTTGTTCACTAAGGAGGACGCATGAGCGAGCGAACAATCAGCACAGCCGACCTGTCGGTCGTGACGGAGCCGAGCACCAGCGAGGCGGAGTCATGAGCGACACGCGAAAGGCGATTCTGGCCGGCGGCTGCTTCTGGGGCATGCAGGATTTGATCCGTAAGCAGCCGGGAGTGATTTCGACGCGAGTCGGCTACTCCGGCGGGCAGAACGACCACCCCACCTATCGCAATCACCCGGGCCATGCCGAGGCCGTCGAGATCATCTACGACCCGGCGCAGACCGACTACCGGGCGCTGCTGGAGTTCTTCTTCCAGATCCACGACCCGACGACGAAGGACCGCCAAGGCAACGACATCGGTGCCAGCTACCGTTCGGCGATCTTCTATCTCGATGACGAGCAGAAGAGCGTCGCGCTCGAGACCATCGTCGATGTCGAGGATTCGGGCCTGTGGCCCGGCAAGGTGGTCACCGAGGTGACCCCGGCCGGCGAGTTCTGGGAGGCCGAGCCCGAGCACCAGGACTACCTGCTGCGCTATCCGGACGGCTACACCTGCCACTTCCCGCGACCGGGCTGGAAGCTGCCGAGGCGGCAGACCACCACGTAGTAGTTGGCCTTGTGCCGCAAAATTGGTTGCGGCACAAGTATTCGACGCGCCGAGCACCACTTGACACCAGAGGTGCCTGGCGGACGCGATTCATCGCGGGCGCGCTGGCGAAGGTGGTGCTCGATGATGACAACGAGGATCGGGTGCGGCGAGCGGCGGGCGCGCTCACCGTGGTGTCCATGCAGAACACGCCCGAGAGTTCCGCTGGGGCAAAGGTAGTCGCTGGCGGCGAAGCTGATGGCCTAGCGTGTGTCGAACCCCGCGACGATTTCCTGCGATCGGGGTCGCGTGACTAGAAGAATTGCGCGGCGGCGAATCCTGTTAGCAGGACACAGAATCCGCCGATTTCGCCGAGGATCAGTGCGACCAGTACCCAGCGCATGGCCGGCGGCGGATTGTGCATCTGGTTGTCGGTGTCGCGGCGGATACCGTGGTTGATGTAGTTGGCGATGGTGATGACGAACATCAGGATCAGCACAGTGGCCGCGGTCGCGTTGACGGCGGCGGGCCAGTCGGATAGTTCCACGAAGATCGCGATCATCGCGGTCGCGAACGAATAGAGCAGGGCCGAGCGGTGCGCGATATCGACGTACGGGTGCGCCCGGCCATCGGGTGCGCCGACCATCGCCAACCATTTCCACACTCCGAGGCCGAGCGCCGTCACGAAGAGCAGGCCGGCGGCGAGCAGTACCAGTGCAGTCAGCGGGCCGATGGTCATGCCCGGACACCTTTCACCGACGTTGTCATGTCAAGCGTCGAGTATGTCTGGACAAGCGACCATCTGCCACCGGGGGGAACGATCATGAACTTCCGGTGAGAGATTCGAGCTCACGAGATCGAATTTTCCGGCACTCGTCACTACCGCCGTGCGGCGAAAGCGCCCGGCGAGGTGCAGCGGATGCTCAGTTCGTGCCGGAAACCCCGGCCTGACCTGGCGAAGCACCGGTGCCGGTCAGGATGGTGCGCAGGACCAACTCAGGGTCGTCGATCATCGGGACATGCCCGACACCGGGCAGCACCTCGAACGTGGCATCCGGTAGGCGCTGCTTGGCGATCTCGCCATTGACCGCTACCGGAAAGATCCGGTCGGCCTGCGACCAAGCCACCGTGATCGGGCAAGGTAGTCGCTCGAAATCCGCGATCGCATCCTTGGTACCGAGCAGATCATCGGTGACCGTGCAGCCGAGAAGATCCGCGACAATCCCATGGGCAGCCGATGATTCGAGGCGGTCACCGTGTTCGGCGATCACCCGCAACGCCAACCGCCGCACCAGCGATGACCGCAGTGTCAGCGGCGCGAGCGGCCGGGTCAGGCGTGCGAAGGTGACATTGCGCGCGATGGTCGCGGAGGAATCGGCGTGTCCGTTGCCGCCCGCATCCCAGAATCCGGCCGGTGAGAGCGCACAGACCGTACGAGCACGACCCCGGCGCGCCAACTCGATGGCCGTCCACCCGCCGAGCGAGTTTCCGGCCAGATGTGCTGTCGCCCAACCTTTTTCATCGAGCAGTCGTTCGACCTCGTCGACAAAGTCGGTGATCCGCGCCGGACGCCGCGACACCGCCGCCCCACCCCGATGCCCCAGCGCGGTCGGCGCCAGCAGCTCGAACTGGGCAGACAGCGGCGGAATCAACGGATCCCACACCCGCGCCGACATCGCTACACCGTGCAATAGCACCAGCGGCTCACCGCTCATCGGACCCGGCCCACATTGACGTTCATGGCCTATCTCCTCATCGCTCCGGAACAGATCTACATCAATGGGCCGCTCGGCGGCGAACAGCGCATTGGAATCGCGCGGAGCTACCCGGCCGAACGGTTCTCCTGCCACCGCCGCACTGCCGTCTGTACCGCCGCTTCGTCTTCGACGGCATGGGCACCGGATGCGCCCGCGGCACCGAGGATCAAATCACCGTCGGTGACCAGTACACCACCGGCCCACGGGACGAAGTCACCGCCATAAAGATGCTGGATGCTATCGACGATCTCCCCTGGCAGGTCGATCGTGCCGGAAGCGCGCAGTGTGTACAGCGCGGTTCGCGCCTTGGCCACAGCGATTCGACTGGTCATAGGCATAGCGCCATCGCTGCGCCGCAGGACGATCACCTCTGCGGCCAGGTCGACAACCGCGACAGTCAGCGGCGGGAACCCCCGCTCCGCACCGACCGCCGATGCGGTTTGCACCAGCCGATCCGCATCTGCCAACGTCAACCCGGGAAGTCTCGGAGCACCAGCCACGAACACGAAACTAACGACGATAGCCCCAGCCGTCAAAGCATCCATCCGTCATTTGCCCCCTCTATGCGACGACCGTGTTGCCAGTCATGGGACCACCGAAAGCAGGTGATCCGCCGCGGGAACATGTTCCAGATTTGCCGCGCGGTCTGATCCTGGCGACCGCGGCCGAACATCTATGCCGATGACCGGACCTGTTTCGTGTGGGTGAGCTCGTCTTGGTGGGATGTTCGGGAGTAGTTCTCGGCTGGCGGGCAGTTATTGCAGCGGCAGGGGTTTCTGGTCGAGGAATCGTTCCCCGTTGGCCGCACCGGCCCGCACTGCAGTGAATCCGTAGTCGACCATGTGTTGTTCGTAGTCGCGCAGGGCGGCGTGCAGATCGCCGTCGACGGCGTGGGTGAGTGCGGAGGCCAGACCGGCGGCATCGCGCAGCGCAGTGCAGGCCCCCGACCCCGAGGCGGGACTCATGGCGTGGATCGCATCCCCGAGGAGGGTGACGCGCGTGGTGTTCCATGCCGGGATCGGCACGCTGCTGCGTAGCGGCAAGGCGAACAGGGTCATCGGGTCACAGTGGGCGATGATTTCCTGAACCCGGGGATGCCAGGTCAGCACCGCAGTGGCGATGATGTCGTGCAGCTGGTCGCCGTCCACATGCCGCAGCGACTGTTCCGCCGGACCGAACCAATCGCTGCGGGCCCCGAATGAGCAGGTCATGTAATCGGACACCGACGCCAACATCGATCCAGGAGTCAGCCGAGCTGCCGCCGCGGCGGGGTTCTCGGGAAATTCGACCGGCGCGACACCGACGAAGGAACCATCGGCGCCGGTGATCATTGTGAAGACCCCGAACATGCGGTCGTCGAACAGCTTTCGGGTGTCATCGGTGAGTGGGATCGCACCGTAGATCTGCCAGACCCCGGTCTCGACGATCCGGGCATTCGGCAGATACTGCTGGCGGACAACGGAATTGATGCCGTCAGCGCCGACGAGCACGTCGCCGTGGACTGTGCTTCCATCGGAAAGGTGCACAGCGATCCGACCGTCACCTGCGGTGTGGTAGCCGGTGACCGGCGTCCCGAACACGACCGAGTCCTCGATCCCGGTCAGGAGTATCGCGCGCAGCGTCAGGCGATCGACCGCGAAGGCCGGTTCCGCCGATTCCTGACCGAACAATTCGTTCAGATCGCGATCGAGGAGCGTGAACCGCGGCCTCGGGGTGCCGGTGGTAGCGGTGAGCAGGTCGACCAACACCGGTGGCAACAGTTGGTGCAACGCGTCCCACGCGACGCTGTCCAAGTGCAGCCGGTAGCCCTGGCGACGTGAGTCCAGTGCCAGGTCGCGTTCATAAACGGAGACGGCGACGCCGTGGCGGCGCAGCGCCTGCGCCAAGGCCAACCCGCCCAACCCAGCGCCGACAATGATGATAGTGAACTTCGACATGACTGGTCCCTTCGTACACACGTGTAAGGAAGGGACGCTCAGGTCACACCTCTACTGGATGCGGTGTTCAACGCTCAGCGCCGCCGGGACTAACCCATAACCGGCCGTGTCTTCGCGCGTCCGAATGTCAGTGTAGCGGGCCGGATCTGGTTCGAGTTGTAGTCATCACCCGAGCCGGCGTCGACCTCGAACGATTCAGCCCAACCAACTGGCGTGTCGCAGGTCATCCAGATATCCGCTCATAGCCGCTGGGCGTGTGGTCGTGAACGTCCGCATCTGCCGATTCCGCGATGTTTCAACGGCGGGGTCCGCGACAGCAACGTTTACCGTTCCAGTGCGTCGGAACTGGCTCGCGACAAATAGCCAACTGCACCCCAGGATGAGAGCATGATCGAAACCACGGCGGTGTTGGGAGTGGCCGCGACCGAGTTGGGAATGGTGCTGACGCCGGGCCCGAACATGATGTATCTGGTGTCGCGCACCATATCGCAGGGACGGCGAGCGGGTCTGGTATCGCTATCGGGTGTGGCCGTCGGATTCATCGTGTATCTCGTGGCCGCCACCGTCGGGATTACCGCGATCTTCGCGGTGGTGCCGGGGTTGTATCTGAGCATGAAGCTGGCCGGCGCAGCGTATCTGGCGTACTTGGCGTGGAAGACGTTGCGCGGCGGCATCTCTGTGTTCGCGCCCTCCGATCTGCCCGCCGACTCCACGCGCAGGCTCTTCAGCATGGGGCTGGTCACCAACCTGCTCAATCCCAAGATCGCGATCATCTACATGGCGTTGATCCCGCAGTTCGTGACCCCAGAACAGGGGCGAGTCTGGTTGCAGAGCCTGCTGCTGGGCGCAGTGCAGATCGGTATCGCACTGACGGTCAACGGCTTGATCGTGCTGGGAGCCGCCACAATCGCAGCTTTCCTGACCGGCCGCCCCCTGTGGATGCGGGCACAACGCTGGGTCACCGGCACAATGCTCGGCGTCGTCGCCGTTCTACTAGCTACCGACCGGAACCGCCCGGTTCCGGCCTAGGCTGACCGACGCGAATAACACGCTGTTGGCAAGTGCGCGGTAAGTAGCCGAATATCGGATGTGTCGTCCGGTTGTCGCGGTCCCCAGGGTGGCCGACCGGACAGTCCCGACGGGATTCATCCTGCGGTTCAGCAGTGCACCTGGGAGCGGGTTGCATTGTGTTGCTGCAGGTTACGGCTCGAGCACGATTTTGCCGTGGGTGTGTCGGCGTTCGAGTTCGGTGTATGCCTGGCGGACCTGTGCCAACGGGTAGACGTTCGCGATCGGGACTTCGAGTTGCCCGTCGGCGATCAGGGCGGCCAATTCGGCGAGGACCTCGGCACCCGGCGGGGCGTTGGTTGCGGGTTCGGTTTTGACTCCGTACTTCGCGGCTGCTGCGAAATCGGCGATGGTGTCGATCCGTTCGACCGCGACGCCGAGCGCCAGGGCCAGTTCGACGTACCCGCCGCCGTGGGTGTCGATGAAGGCATCGATGGCGCCCGGTGCGGCTGCCTTGATCCGGTCGATGACGCGGTCACCGTATACGACCGGGATCACACCGTGGCTTTGCAGCCACTCGTGGTTGTACTGGCTCGCCAGGCCGATGACCGTGGCTCCGGCACGTCGCGCGAGCTGAACAGCGAGCGAGCCGACTCCTCCGGCTGCGGCGGAGACGACAACGGTCTCCGCTTTGTCGAGTTGCACGGAATGTACTGCCCCCCATGCCGTCACGCCGGCGACGAACAGGCCGCCCGCCACCTCCCATGAGACGTTGCGCGGTTTGGGTGTGAGGTTGTCGACGTCGACCAGGACCAACTCGGCCTGGGCGGCTCGCTTCTCGGAGAACCCGATCACCTCGTCGCCGACCGAGAATCGGTCGACTCCGGCGCCGACTTCCGCGACAACCCCGGCGAGATCGCTGCCCTGCCCGGACGGAAAGGTCGAGGGAAAGATGTCAGCCATCGCGCCGGTTCGGATGGCGGCCTCACCGGGGTTGATGCCTGCCGCTTTGACCCGCACGAGGACCTGCTCGTCCCCGGGCACAGGGCGGTCGATCTCGTCGACCCGCAAGACCTCGATTCCGCCGAACTCGTCGTATCTGACTGCCTTTGTCATTGTCGTGCTTCTCCTCCGACGCGCGACGCGCGGCTGACTTCGAGAACGGGAATGGTGGCCGCCGGTGTGCCCGTCACCAGGGCACTGTTCCGGCGTCGTCGAAGAATCCGCCGGTCGGGCCGTTGTCGGGCAGGGTCGCGAGGCGAATCGCGATGGTCGCACCTTGTTGCGGTGTACGGACGCCGCGAAAACCGTTGAGGTCGGTGGCGGTGAAACCCGGGCAACCGCTGTTGATCAAGATATTGGTGTCGCTCAGCTCTTTGACGTATTGGATCGTGACGGCGTTGAGAAACGTCTTCGATGCCATGTATGCGGTGATGGCAAAAGAACCGATCTCGGTACTGGGCAGACCGGGCGTGGTTTGCAGGGTGAGAGAACCGACGCTACTGGACATGTTGACGATGCGCGGAGATGTGGAGTCGCGCAGCATCGGCAACATCGCGTTGGTAACGCGAATGACACCGATCACATTGGTTTCCACGACGGTCCGCAGGGTCGCGGGATCTACCGTGGTGGGTGTCTGTGGATGATCGCCGACGATTGCCGCGTTATTGACCAGGACGTCCAGACCTCCGGCGTGGTCGGCGATAAAACCGGCCGCCTCGGTCACACTCGTATCGTCGGTCACGTCCAGCGGCACACCGAACGCATCGGTCCCCGCCGCGCGCAGCTTCTCCACCGCGGTGTCGCGGCGTTGCTGATCCCGCGCGCCCACACCGATTCGCCAGCCAAGGGCGCCCAAGCCCGCGGCGATCTCGTATCCGATTCCTTTGTTCGCGCCGGTCACCAGCGCGATCGTCTGTTCACTCACAGCGCCGATCATGCTGTGGCTCCGGGGACAGCGTCCAAGACCGGTCGGGTGGGCGGCGATACCGCACGGGTATTTATCGTGGTCAGCGCCGGATACGATGAGCTGATGGAGACGCGGGAGATGCGATACTTCGTCGCCGTCGCCGAGGAGTTGCACTTCGGGCGGGCGGCACAACTGCTCGCGATGGCGCAACCACCACTATCGCGAGCCATCCAGCAGCTCGAACGGCGCCTCGGAGTCGTTCTGCTGCACCGCACCGCTCGCGCCATCGCTTTGAGCGAGGCCGGGGGTGCCGTCGCCGAAGCCGAGCGTCGTGGCCTCGCCGCAGACACCGGCTATCGGGACACCATGGAACTATTGACTGATCTGCTGCGGATCAGTGCCCACGACGCGCGCCAGCGAATCGAATACGCGGCTCCGCAGGCCCGCTCGCGTTCCAGAAAGGTATGGCGGGTGCTGGCGGCAGCAAGCTGAGGCCGAGCCCGCTGCCTCGACCTCTGTTCGGAGGGCCGCGAGGACCGACTGCACGTTTACCGTGTAAGCGCCAGCAGCCGCGACCCGCGCGGGTCGAAGTGGCGAACGCAGGCAGCGGAAGATCAACTCGCCGAGGCCGTCTCTGGGCCTCGGCTCGCCCTGGCGGCAAACCACAGGGTTGGTTCCCGCTGATGAACGGGTTCCGTTGTGGGCCGCCGCCGACACTGCGCAATCGCGCTGCAGCGTCGTTCGCCATCCCGAGAACGCCGCCGGTTCGACCGACACGAACGGCCATGTCGTGATGCTGGTCAAGACACCTGAAACACTGCATCGCCAGCTCCCGGCACGGCGAGGTAGGTTCGCGTGAAACGACGAGGGGAACGGGTGTGGAAGATCCGCACGATCAACCGGAGTTACCGACGCCGGCCTCACACGGCGCGACCGCCGTCACCGCAGCCATCACCGCGCTGACCCTCGGTCTACTCACCGGAATCGCCGGAATCATGTGGATCCTCTACATGGTCGTCTCAATCGAAGATCAAGCCCGCGAATCGTCACTCGATCGAGCCAGCGAATCGTCAGTCGAGATCGGCGGGTACACAGAACTGATCGTCATGGGGATCGTCGCCCTCGTCATCGGGCTGGCGTGGTTCGTCGGCGGATTCCTTCTGCTGGCGTACATGAAAACGGGTCGTTTCCTGTTGATCCTCGCGTCAGGGGTGACACTGATCGTGAGCGTTGCACAGCTTTTCAACAGAGGTTTCGACTTCTTGTTCATTCCGATCATCGCGAGCCTGCTGATTCTCGTCCTGTGCGCGGTCCCGGCAACCGGTCGCTGGATCGTGGCGAATGAACCAGAGCCGAATCCACTTGCTCACGATCAGGGCCGTTGCTCATAGGGCTGCGGAGCCCGCAATGCCGAGCTCCCAAGCTAGCTTCAGTCGACTCGAGTGATGAACGTCGGCATGAGGCGCGGTGCCCGGTATTTCATCGGGTCCGTTTCCTCATGCCGCGTTCCCGAACCGGACGGGCCAGTTTCCCGGCATC
>NZ_JBITIJ010000001.1:393125-889555 GCF_044458825.1 Nocardia sp. NPDC050412 | reverse complement strand
GGTCAACGCATTCGCGATCACCTTCGCCGACCGCTGGCCCGACGCCCAAACCTACTGAGAGAAACCGCCGGAAACACCGTTAGCGAGATAGTCCCGCTGTCCGTAACGGCCTCACGCTGGAATGGAGTAGCGGTGCTGTCGAAGGCAACGTGAACCGCGCAATTCTGTGGAATCTGAAAAGTCAAGCCGGTGACCGTTGTCCGTGGCGGACGCCAACGATCGGCAGCTGGATGCCGATCGCGGTGCCGGCCCGGGGTGTTTGGTCCGATGGCGTGGGGACATCGGCAAGGCGTTGCAGCAGCCGGTCGAGCGCGGTCTGGCCGTCGTGGACCGCGGCTTGTTCATCGTCGGTGAGCGGGATGCTGACGAGCATGCGTTGCAGGTTCGATTTTGCTTGCAGCAGTTGACTTTTGCTGGATTCCTTCGGGGTGTAGAAGTCGCAGCGGGCGCAGGCCATGCGGTGCGGGCATTGTTCGAAGAAGCTGTAGGTGCAGTAGCCGTGGCCGAGGTCGTAGTGCTGCCAGGGCTCGCCGGCGGCTGCGGCGCCGTTGGTCACGGCGTCGCGGTCGACGAGGACTTCGATGGTGCGCATGTTGCGGGTGAAGTATCCGGCGTCGCCGTATGCCTTGGTGAGGGTGTTCGGGCTGATCTTGGCGTAGAACTGGGTCGACTGCGGTGAGCGGTGACCGAGCCACGCCTGCAGCTCGAACAAGGTCATCGGTTCTTTGGCGTTGTAGAGCTGGCTCGCGATGGTCGAGCGGGCCCGGTGGCTTGTGATGTTGCCGCGGACGTCGGCGGCGGGGACTCCGGCTTTGCGGCAAAGCATCGGGATCACGGTGTTGTTGATGTAGGCCGACGACATCCGGCGCGCACGGACAGCGAAGAGCAGATCGACGTGTTGTCCGGTGCGGCGGTCGACGAATGCCGGCTGGTCGGGCCGGATCGTCTGCCAGGTGTCGATGGCCTGGCCGAGGATCGGGTCGACCGGTTTGGTGAACGCGGTGCCGGTCTTGTGGGTAGGGACGTCGAGCAGGCAGACCGCGTCGCGGGCCAGAATCTGTTGGGAGTCACCGGGAATTGGTGCCCCGTCGTGTTGCCATCGGATGCAGCCGACGCGCAGCCGCGCGATCTCGTCGCTGCGTTGCCCGGAGAACAGCCAGGTCAGTGTGACTGCGCGAACCAGTTCCATCGGATAGAAGTTCCCGGCCTGGGATTGCGGCAGGTCATCAGCAGTCAGGTTCAACCCTGCCCACATCAGTTTCGCCCAGACATCGTCGGCGATGACGCGAGGATCTGGACCGAGCAGGGCGGCGATGCTGCGTGGGGTGGCCAGTGTGCGGTTGGGATCGAAATGCCTTGGCAGCCACTCCCATTCCTGGCAGTCCCGGAAGAATCGCCGGACCGCGGCGATCTGTCCCGCCTTCGTGGGAGCCTCCAGCGGCTTGCCGAGGCGATCGTTGAGCCCCACGGTGCGTTGAACGTAGTCGCCGACCTTCATGCGGTCCAGCGCGGCGATCCAGGTCGCGCAGGTTTGGCGGGTCCAGTTGGCGGGATCGGCCGCTTCGGGATGCTCGGCCTCGAGCCAGCGCCCGACGCGCAGCAGGATCGAGCGGACGCTGCCGCGAACGCGCGGCGTCAGCGTCGAGATGTCGAACCACCGGTCGACCATGGCCGCCCATTCGGGTGCTCCGCCGGTCGCGCGTGCCGAGTGCCGGCCGGTCAGCTGCTGCGGCGGACCGCAGAATCCCAGAGCGGCGACCGCGCGCTGCATTGCGTGCAGGGTGTTGCCGCGTGCGGCGGGCAGCAGCCGTTCGCGTCGAATCCACTCGAACAGCTCTGTATTCAGATCCTCGAGGTGAGGGCTTCGGTTGAGTAGCAGAACCTGACAGGCGACTGTCGGCAGCAGCGTGTCCTCGGCGCGGCCCAGCTGGTAGCCCCACCCGGCCAACACCGACCGGATCCGGCCGATCTCACCGTCGACCAGATCACGCCCGAAAACGTTCCAGGCCAACGTAAGACGTCTGAATCCGCCCAGGCGATAGAACTCACCGAACCCGCCCAGCAGGAATGCGTGCGTGGCCAAGTACGGGCGCACCTCATCACCGGCCCAATCCGGGACCGCGATTCGGAACTCGTGGATATCACCGCCGATCAGTCCGGCCCACTCCTGGTCTGTCCACGACCAGAAGGACCTACCCGTCTGAGCGCAGCGCAGCAATACGACCGCCGTCGTGTCCAGCATCGCGCGCTGTCGGTGGGGTGTCTGCGGAGCATGGATCGCGGCGTTGGCGTCGTCCAGAGGCCGCAGCAAGCGGCGGATCTGTTTCCAGCCTCGGGCGCCAGGGTCGTAGCGGGCCAGGCGGCGCAGGTTGTCGACACCGAGCTCGGTGATCGCATCCTTTTCCGCGGCCCGCAGTGTCGGTGCGGTGTCGTAGCGGCCGGGGTCGATCGGCGGCCGCCAGCGCGGATCGTCGCCAGGGCGGCCGGTGGCGGGTGCGGTGGTCACGGCGCCACCACGAGGTCGGTGCCGGCCAGAGCGGCAACGCGCCAGGCGTGGATCTGGTCCATGCCACGCGTGAGCTTGTCGGCCAGATCGCGGCCCGACAGGTGGATATACCGCAGCGTGGAGTCGGTGTGCCGGTGGCCGGCGAATGCGGCGATCGCATGCACTTCCCACCCCATCCGTGCCAGATCCGTCAAGCACAGATGCCGGGTGGTGTGCGTCGAGAACTGCGCGACACCGGCATCGATTGCGATGCGCCGCACCACTTTCGACCACATCCACAAACTCAGCGGCTCACCCCGGTTGCGCCGGGACTCCGACAAGAACAGCGGTCCGCGCGCCCGGCTGATCCCCGACCGATGAACCAGATACTGCGACAACAACACCCCGGTCGATGCCGAATACGGCACCACCCGCTCGAGGCGGTTCTTCGTCGTCTCCGCCCGCACCCGCAGCATCCGATGAGCCGGATCGACGTCGTCGGTCCGCAGCGAGCACAGCTCCTCCCGGCGCAGTGCAGCATCGTAGGCCAGTGCCAGCATCAGCCGATTACGGATCGAATCGTGCCGCGCCACGTTCAGCACACACAGCCACTGCTGCTCGTCCGGAATCCACGGCAGCTTCGTCAGCCGCGGCACCAGCCCACGCTGCATGCCACCGGCCCGCCGACCCGGCGTGTATCGGCCCCGGCCTACCGGATTCGATTGCCGCAGGCCCTCTTCCATCAAATAGTCGTAAAACAACCGGACCGGCACCAGCCGCTGCTGAATCGTCGCGTTCGCCAGCCCGGCCCCGGAGTCGATCGACACCACGTTCGCACCACGCCGGTGCGGACGAGAAGTCAACTCCCGCACGAACACCGCGACGTGAGCGCGGCTCGCGGTCACCGGATCGATCTGTTCCCTCTCGCACAGCAGCAGATACTCCGCCAGCCCGCGCCCATAGGCATCGATCGTCCGCGGCGCCCGCCCGAGATCAACCCAGATCCCCAGCCACACCGCCGCCTGCTCGTGCCGTCCGAGCACCGGCCACTTCTCCACCAGCGCCACCGCGCCACTCAACCTGCCTCCAAAGTCCGTGGTCACCCCAGGGAGACATGATCATCCCGAGCCAGATTCCACGTAACTTTTAAAATGCTGAAACGGCAAATGTTCGGCAGAGCCAACTTCGACCTCCTACGTCGCCGTGTTCTCTTGGTCGAGTAGCACGCCGCCACCGAAAGTGCGCCAGAGCCACCTACAAGTGGCCATTGACTCCGACATCCGGTCAGTCTGCGAATTGCTCACGCAGAGCGGTTTTGCGAAACTTGCCAGTAGCCGTGCGGGGGATCTCGGAGAGGAACTCGAATCGATCCGGCACTTGCCATTTCGCGAACTGGGTCGAGAGGTGTTCTCTGAGTTCGTCGGATGCGACGGTGTGCCCGCTTCGGGGCACTACGACCGCGAGTGGACGCTCGCCCCACCGGGGGTCAGGGACCGCGATTACTGCCGCCTCCGCGACGGCTGGGTGATCCATCAGGTGATTTTCCAGGTCGACTGAGGAGATCCATTCGCCTCCGGATTTCACCAAGTCCTTCACGCGGTCGCAGATGCGGATACACCCTCGTCTATCGATGCGTACGACATCGCCTGTGCGGAACCATCCATCAGCGGTGAAGCCGTCAGCGCCCCTGCCGTTGTGATAGGCCGCAGCAACCCATGGTCCGCGTACTTCGAGTTCACCGACCGCTGTGTCGTCCCAATCGATCGGAGAGCCAGTATCGTCGACCGCGCGTATCTCGATCAGCGGAAGCGCCGTGCCCTGCCTGGTTCGATGCGAGTACCCAGCGTCAGGATCGTCATCGGCCTCGAGTTCGCGCGGTAGCCGGGAGATCGCTCCCAGCGGCGCCAGCTCGGTCATTCCCCAAGCTTGAATCACTTCCAAGCCGTGCTTGTCGTAACCCTCGAACATCGAGCGTGGAACAGCAGCTCCCCCCACGATCAGCCGGTTCAGTCGTGACAGATCCCACCGATGCGGATCCGCGTCGAGGGCGGCCAGCATGTCCATCCACACCGTGGGAACGCCAGCCGTCACGGTCACGTGCTCGCTCGCCAGCAAGTCAAGAATGTTCGCGGGATCAAGCAGAGGTCCGGGAAAGATGATCGACGCACCAACGAGTGCAGCTGCATACGGCAAGCCCCAGGCGTTTGCGTGGAACATCGGAACAACCGGAAGAACGGTGTCTTGCATCGAGATCCCCACGACGTCCGGCAGTGCTGCGGCCATCGAGTGAAGGACGAGGGCGCGGTGCGAGTAGACGACGCCTTTGGGGCGTCCTGTTGTGCCCGAGGTGTAGCACATCACCGCCGCGCTACGCTCGTCGAGCGCTGGCCAAACCATTGGTTCTGCTGTCGCGATGCAGGATTCGTAGGCAATCGTTCCGTCAGGAACCGGCTCGCCCGACGTGACAACGATGACATGGTTGAAGGAGTGGGTTTCGATGATGCTTGAAGCGACATCCCATAGCGATTCATCGACGACAAGTACCGAGTCGCCGGCGTCGTCAGCGATGAACGCTAGTTCGTCTGGGTGCAGTCTTGGATTGAGTGTATGCAGGATCGCGCCCATCGCCGGCACGGCGAAGTACAACTCGAGATGTTCGGTTTGATTCCATAGCAGCGTGGCCACCAGGTCCCCCGGGGCGACTCCGAGGTCGGCGAGAGAAGTCGCAAGACGTTTTGCGCGACGGGCACATTCGCCGAGATTGGACCTTACGATACGACCGTCTGGTCGGCGCATAGCCACGTCAGCGTCGGTAAACAACTGCGCCCGTTCGACCAAAGTGGTCAGCAATAAGGGGTGCTCGTCCATCGTGAGTGCGTTGATCATCGTCTTTTCTTCTCTCGTCAGCGGGTGACATCTGTGCATCGACGACTGTGTAGAGGGAACCGGTTGCGGCGGCTGTAGTACATCGCCACAACTACAGCGGCCGAAATCGTTTGCACTTCAGGTCTGCGTCAAGAAATCGCAGTCTCGCCGTAGTGTGTCTAGTCCAGGACGGCCGACTGGACGAGGTCGGCATAGCGCTGGTGCCGTTCAGAGCTGCGCGAGTCTTCCATCAGGCCTGCGGAGAGAAAGACGTAGGAGATGTCACGGGCCGGATCGACCCAAAAGCACGTGGAGCCCGAACCTACTCCACCGAACGTTCCTGGCGAAGAGAGAAGCCCGAACGCATGGACGAAGGCTGCGGATCCTCGAACGTAGAAGCCCAGTCCCAGGTTCGCCGGAAATTCGGGCCATCCGCGCTGTTGGCGGGTGTAATCCCACAGACTGTTCGGGAGATCACCTGTCGCCACGGTGGTGGCCAGCCGCAGGATTGCCGGACTCAGCACGCGGACACCGTCGAGTTCACCGCCGCGACGCAAGGCCTCGGCGAATCGGAGCCAGTCCGTCGCGGTGGTAAACGCGCCACCTGCCGGAATCTCGACCCCCTCGATCGCCGACGCGACAGCGACACCCTCCAGCATTGCTGGATCGAACAGGGCGGCCCCGCGGTCACGGACGATCACGGGAACCGCTCGATCGGCGAGGTCTGCCCGCAGCCCGGCACCGAGTGAGGTGTCGGACATGCCGAGTGGTTCGAGCAAGTCGTCGTGCAAGATTCGACCGAACGTACGGCTGCCGCCGTCCAATCGGCGCACGATCTCAGCGAGGACACTGTGTCCGACCACCGCCGAATAGCTGATGGTCGTCCCGGGAACGGACTGTGGAACCATCTTGCACACAGCGGCAGTGGTCGCCTGGATGTCGCCCAATACTTCCGGCGGAAGAGGCGCGCCCAGGGGCAGCCCTGCCTTGTGCAACAGCAGATCGGCAATGGTGGTGTTGCCCTTGCCATTTGCCGCGTATTCGGGAATGACCTCGCGGACCTGCGTAGTGAAGGAAATCTGACCGCGATCGATGAATTGGAGCACAGCGGCGTTGGTCATCGTCTTGAACATCGACAGCGTGACGAAGACCGAGTCGAGTTGCATTGGGCGCCCGGCTGCCCGGTCGGCATATCCGATCGCCTCGTGGAGAATGACCTCACCACGCCGGGCGACCAGGACCACTGCCCCGTCGTATTTCTCGGCGTCGATGTCGGACTTGATGGCCGCCGGAAGAAGCGATAGACGTTCCGCGTCGATGCCGAGTGATTGTGTGGCAGTGGTCATGTTGGACTCCTCAGTTGTTGCAATCAGTGGCTCCGCTGTCCAACTCGCTTGTCCAGCTGTTGAACGTGGCCTCGATTCGTCGTCAGAATCAGGATGATGCGCATCATCCTGATTGTCAATCGCCAAATGGGCTGCGACACCGAACACTTCCGGCACACATCGCCTGAGGAACGACCCCTCGGGCAACCGCGTCGCAAGCCCTTGCGAAGGCAATGTGAATCCCGAAGGCTCGAACAGCCCAACGACGACGACGGCGGACCTCATGCCGCCCATGCCGGCGACGTGATCAGCCCGAGCCGATTCGACCGATTTCGCTACTGATGCGGACGGCGGCCCGAACGGGTGGACCGGACCTACGAACACAGAAGCCGATGCGCCGGAGTGGCGAGCCTTCCCACTATCCGCACTGATGGGCGATCCCGGATCCGCTACCCAACTCGCACGCCCGGCGGGCGAGCGGCGCCGCAGGGCGTCCATTGACAATCAAGATGATGTGCATAATCCTGATTGCAGGTCGCCACATGCGCTGCACTCCGCTTCGGGTGCGCAGCGCCCGAGAATGAAGGAATCCTTCCGATGGCCGAATCATTGACCCAGTTCACGATCACCGAGGCAGCGCCGGGATATTGGAGGGTGACGTTCAGCAATCCGCCGATCAACTTGTCGGATACAGACACCCTCCTCGAGCTACAGCGTGTCGTCGGTCTCATCGAGTCCGACGACACGCTGCGGGTCGTTGTGTTCGACAGCGCTGACCCCGACTTCTTCATCAATCACTACGACGTCTCCCGGTTCGTCGAGTTCCCCTTGGCGCCCGGGCCGACTGGTCTGCCGACGTTCATCGACACCACGACACGGCTGGCCACCTCCCCGGTCGTAACCATCGCGTCCATCCGCGGTCGCACACGCGGCGGGGGGTCTGAGATCGCCCTGGCATGTGACATGCGTTTCGCCAGTCTGGAGCGAGCGATCTTCGCGCAGATCGAAGTCGGGGCGGGCGTCTTCCCGGGAGGTGGCGGCATCGAGCGCCTGCCTCTGCTCGTCGGACGGGCCAGGGCACTCGAAATCGTCCTCGGCAGTGACGACTTCGACGCAGCAACCGCGGAGAACTACGGCTGGGTGAACCGCGCGTTCCCCGACGACGAGCTCGACGCCTACGTCGACAACCTTGCCAGGCGCATCGCGTCGTTCGACAAGCCTGCGCTCGCTGAGGCCAAGCGGTTGATCAACCGCAACACACTGCCCTCCGCTGAGGATCTGGTGCAGACACAAGACGCATTCCTCGACGCATTCTCCTGGCCCACTGTGCAGCAGAGGGGGGCCCGAATCCGCCATCGAGCAGGCGAAGTGGGTCCCGACTTCGAAGCACGCTTCGGCCATCACCTCGGCGATCTTGGCGGTGACTCCAATTGACACCCAGAGCGGCTCACCTGAGGACGGCCACAGCCATGGCGTACGTTCGGCTGCACAGGGTAAAAGTTAAGTTCGCCGGTATCAGACTGATGTCGGATCAGGCTCGGAGGTCTATTCGTGGGTAGTTCGCAGGCCGACAAGGCGGCAAGCCACGACCGCATCGTCAACATCGCTGCGACCCGAATGCGCCGTAGTGGCATCAACGGCGTCGGGGTAGCAGAGGTGATGCAGGAAGCCGGCCTGACCCATGGTGGCTTCTACCGACATTTCAAGTCCCGAGAGGAATTGGTCGGTGCCGCGGTGGAGCGCGCCTTGGTCCAGGGAAGCGCACGGACTATGGGCACGGCCGAGGAAGGCGGCAGACAGGCGTTCGAGGCGATCGTCGACGACTACCTAAGTCATGCCCACCGCGCCCATCCCGAGGCCGGATGCGCGGTGGCCGGGTTGGCTCAAGATATTTCGCGCGCGGATGATCGAACCCGCCTGGCTTACGGTCAGCAAGTCGAGCAGTATCTCGAGCTTTTCGCCGGGTTGACGCCGAGTTCGGACGCCGCTGCCGATCGACGTCGCGCCTGCTTAGTACTCAGCGCGCTGGTCGGCGCCATAGCCATGGCGCGAGCTGTCAGCGACGTCGACTTCTCCGATGACATCCTCTCCGAGACTGCGGCGGCACTCAAGGAGCTCTAGACGGCCGCGGCGATTGCGGCTTGCCACCCGTACGTGGAACATCTTCATGCCTTCATCAAAGAACACAGTGTGGATGACGTCGGGGCTCTCGGAGACGAAGCCGACTACGGTGGCACGCCAGCCATAGTCGCGGTATCCCAGCTTGCAGACAGGACGACGCCGCCGACTGTGCCGCGGCGGCAGTGGCGGTGGCGGCCGGGTTTGGCACCGCGCGCCTGATGGTCAGGAAAGAACGCCCCCATCCCGGTGCTCAACTGCGGTTCACCGACCGGGACGGACTCAGGTTGACCGCGTTCGTCACCAACACCACCAGTGGTCAACTCCCCGACCTGGAACTGCGCCACCGCCGCCGCGCCCGCTGCGAGGACCGCATACGCACCGCCGAGGACACCGGACGACGGAACCTGCCGTTCCACTGCTACCGATTGGCTCCCTTATCAGCGGTCACCGTTGGCGGGCGATCACTCGCGGGACTACCGCTCAAGTTGCCAAGTTCAGAGAAGTCTGTAATCACACCATCGTGGGTTTCACACCGCTGCAGATTCCACTCATTTTCGGCTGGCGTCGAAGTCACTCCTGAACGCATTCGCTATCCCCTTTGAAGGCCAGACCATTCCGGCCAGCAACCGATGCTCAGATCCGTCGTCAACTCATCGGACGTTTGGCCGTGACCAATCGCCCGCGGTCGGGGTCTCGTGACGCGGTCTCGGGCGCCGGTTGCCGGGCAAGCCCTTGAGCCCGGCGCGGGCCATCAGCATCTCGATTTGGCCGTGACCAACGGTCAGTCCGAGGCCGAGGGTGAGCTCGGCGTGAACACGCATCGCGGCGTAGACGCCGCGCGACGCGGTGCGCACGGCGCGGATCTGGTCGGTCAGCCAGGCGTGGCGCAAGTCCCGGTTCGATGGCGGGCGCGAGCGCCACTCATAGAACCCGGACTCCGACACATCCAGCAGCCGGCACGCGGCCTGTACCGGCAAACCTTCCGACGCCATCGTGGCTATCGCCGCGTATCGCCTTTGGGTCGTTCGGCTCCGACAGCAGCTCACGAGCCCTTCTCAGGATCGCAACCTCGTTCTCTAGCTCTCGAATCCGCTTCTTGGCCGCGCTCAGCTCGGACTGCTCGCCCCGCGTCAGGCCCGGCACCTGGCCGGTGTCGATCAACTCCTGTTTGCGCCAGGTATAGATCGTCTGATCACTGATATCGAGATCAGCGGCGACCTGCGCTACCGGACGACCGGCAGCGACCAGATCGAGCACCTTGCGACGGAACTCCTCGGGATAGCGCTTCGCCACGAACAAGTCTCCTTCGACGATGTC
Source organism: Nocardia sp. NPDC050412 (assembly GCF_044458825.1). NCBI lineage: Bacteria > Bacillati > Actinomycetota > Actinomycetes > Mycobacteriales > Nocardiaceae > Nocardia > Nocardia sp. NPDC050412. The sequence goes on along the minus strand of NZ_JBITIJ010000001.1, from coordinate 879,442 downwards.
GTGACCAGAATTCAAGCAGACCGACTCCGGCAAACCCGGGGCACATCAAAGTCCCCGGACTCGCCGGGGGGATTCAATTCGAACCCGGCCGACTATCTGTGACTGATCAAAAGTCGGGGTCGTCCGCTCGTGTGCCGGAAAGATTGTTTCGCGATTCAGCGATCCATGCCGCGATCTGTGTCCGTGAGGTGAATCCCAGCTTCGTGAGAAGGTGCTCGACATGGCGTTCTGCGGTGCGCGGCGAGATCACTAGGCGAGCGGCGATCTCCCGATTGGTCAGCCCTTCGGCGACCAGTTCGGCGACCTCACCCTCGCGTTTGGTCAGTTTGCCACCAGTGGTGGACGTCGGCGTTGTCGAGACGCGTTCACCGAGCGCGTAGGCGATGGCGTCGTCGAAACTGAGTGCGGCGCCCTGTCGGCGAGCCGCCGCGAAGCTCTGCTCACTCATCAATCGTCGGGTTTTGCGTTCGCATTCGTCCTGGTAGACGCGCAGGTTCGGGAAGAGCACAGGTGGACTCCCCACCGATTGGCCGAGCTGCTCTGCGGCCGCTGTCAACACGACCGCTCGCTGAGCATCGTTTCTGTCGGCGGCGATCCATGCCAAGGCCTGCAGGCACTGGGTCGCGTTCAGGCGGTCTCGGACTCTGCGCCCTGCATTCAGTGCCTGCCCGAGTTGTCGAGTTGCTCGGATGTGATCACCTTGCCGCCACACCACAATGGCCCGCGCCCACAGCGTGTACGACCGAAAGCTTGATTCTCCGCGCTCCTCGGTAATCGCGAGCGCGCGCTCGTAGCATTCGATTGACTTCTCCGTGTTCTCGAGCAGCGCGTACGTGAACCCCAAGACCCCCAAGGCCATGAGCTGGAATAAGGGGACACCTCGTTCGGCATGCACCTGGGCGTACCCCTGGACGGCTTTCTCGAGATGCGAGCGTGCGTCGGCAGGATTCCCACGGAACAGCGAGAGAAGTCCGGCGGCGAGATCGACGTGTGCGCGGGTTAAAAGGTCGATCGTCTGCTCGGTGAGTGCTCGCCCCTCGCGCATGGGAGCGGCCATCGCATCGACGTCGCCCTGTATTCCGGCCAGATAGACGCCCAGGCACAGCGCCGCGGCCCGGTCGACGGTAGCCGGCCCCGTCTGGCATGCCAGAAAACGGTCCAACCAGCGCCGCCCCTCAGTGAGCGAACCGTGAGAGTGCCAGAAGGGGAAGAGAGCAGTCGCGATCCGAATTCCGGCTTCGGGACTGTCGGAGAGGCTGAATTCCATCGCCTGCCGCAGATTCGGTAGCTCCCGGCCGAACCTGGTTATCCACTCGAGCTCCCGGGAACTGAGCCAGTCGGCTTCCGCATCCAGCGCGAACTGTTCATACCAGTCTCGATGGCAGCGGCGAAGTTCACGGTACTCGCCGGTCTCCTCAGCCTTCTCGAGGCCGTAGTCGCGGACGGTCTCGAGCATCCCGAACCGTACCGCGGCACCCGACTCCTGCCGTGTCAGAATCGACTTGTCGACGAGGAATGCCACCGTGTCCAGGAAATCCTCTGCCGCAAGGCCATCACCCCCGACATATTGCGCGGCCTCGAGTTCGAAGCTGCCAGCGAACACCGACAGCCGAGCCCACACGCGTTGTTCGGCCGAGGTGCACAGGTCGTAGCTCCAGTCGATACACATACGCAACGTCTGCTGCCGCGACGGGGCGCTCCTGCTGCCGCGGGTCAGCAATGCGAACCGATCGGTCAACCGCTGCAGAATCTGTTCCGGCGACATCGCCCGCAACCGGGCCGTCGCCAACTCGATCGGCAACGGCAACCCATCCAGCCGCTGACAGATTCGGGCGATGGTGACCTTGTTGTCCTCGGTGAGCTCGAACCCCGCGACAGCTGCGGCAGCCCGTTCGGAGAACAGTGTCATCGCGTCGCTACGGGGTAGGCGCCCTGGCAGCCGATCGGGATCGGGGACAGCGAGCGGGGGAATAGGCAGTACCGCTTCCCCGCCCAGGCCGATCGGCTCGCGACTTGTCGCGAGAATCCGCAGACCAGCACACGCGAGAAGCAGGGATTCGGCGAGCTTCGCCATCGCTGCCACCATCTGCTCGCAATTATCCAGCACAAGCAACAATTTCCGAGGGGTGAGGAAGTCGACTAGCGCCTCGTGCAGCGGCCTTGCCGACCGGTCTTGCAACCCCAGGGCGGCCGCCACGACACCTTCCAACAGCGACTCGTCATGCAGCTCGCCCAACTCCACAAAGGTGACGCCGTCGGGGAAATCGCGTTGCATATCGGTGGCGACCCGGATCGCCAGCCGCGTCTTGCCAACCCCGCCGATCCCGGTCAACGTCACCAACCGCGAGGTCGACAACAAGTGCTTCGCCTGGGTGAGCTCCGTGCGACGGTCGACGAAGCTGGTCAACTCCAGCGGGAGCCTACCGGTCCGGCCTGTATCCGAAGGCGTCTCCGACGGCCGACGCGCGTGCGACGCGTGCTTTGGGGCGATGGACTTCGCGAGTCCGGCTGCTTGCTCTGCTTCGGATGTCGTGTACAGGGCCATCTCATCGACAGGGAAACCATGGCGGAGTTGTGATGCCTGGAGTTGTTCTCCCAGTCCCGCCGCAGAGGGGCGCCCCGCCGGGTCACTGGACATGGCACTCTCGATGATGGTGCTGGCATCCTCGGAAATGCCGTGATCACGCGGGGCCGGGACGGGCTCGGCGGTAATCCTGAGGAACTGGGCCACCAACTGCTCGCCGCTGCGTCGTTCGAACGCGGCGTGACCGGTGACCGCAGCGAACAACGTCGCACCCAGGCCGTAGACATCCGTGGCGGGACTCGGTGGCTCGCCAGCCACCACTTCTGGAGCAGTGAACGCCGGTGTACCGGTCAAGATCCCGGTAGCGGTGACGAACCCGCCCTCGATATGGGCGATTCCGAAGTCCGTCAGCGCTGGCTCGCCGTAGTCGTTGAAGAGGATATTTGCCGGCTTGACGTCACGATGTAGCACTCCGAATCGATGCGCGGTTTCCAATGCGCCGGCCATCTTCACCCCGAGCCGCAGCGCTTCCTGCAGCGTGAGCGGTCCGTTGCGGCGGATCCGCGCGTCGAGAGAGCCGTGAGGGTAGTACGGCATAACGATGAAGGGACGACCGCTACAGGTTGTGCCGACCTGCAGGACGTTGACGACGTTAGGGTGCCCGGTCAGCCTTCCCGCTGCGCGCTGTTCGCGAAAGAAGCGCGCCTGATTGTCCTCGTCGAGATCGGCGGTCAGCACCTTGACCGCCACGATACGGTCCAGCGAGCCCTGCGTGCAGCGGTAGACAGCGCCGAAACCGCCACGGCCGACCTCCTCGGCGTGATCGAACCCGGCCGTCGCGAGCTCCGCTACGACCGAACCGGACACGTCGCGTTGCGTCGGGAATGGATCGACGTCGCTCATCGACTACACCGATTCATCCCGTCCAGGCCACGGCCGACAGGCGCCACTATTACCTCTCGATGATGCACCTCAAGAGTAACGCCGGTCGCCCCGGGTGGAGCCCGGCATGTAGGCCGGGCGAGATGACCGTTGCGGCAGGTAGTCGCGTCGATCAACCAGACCCTCGAGGTCCAGCTCGACCTCGAACGCCACGGCGGTCGCACCGTCGCCGGTGTCTGCGTCCGCATCCGGCAACGCCTGGTTGCGCTCACCGCCGCGACCTGGCACAACGGCACCACCAACGCACCGATCCACCGGTCACTGACCGCCTTCGACCACTGACCAGCGGTCGGACCCACCGCCTGGAATCACTCATCTCGTCGGGGTCAACACCGAGCCTCCAGTTCCTGTCGATAGTCATAGGTTGTTGCCGAGCAGGACGCGACGCACGTGGTCGAGATGTTCGCGCATCGCGTCACGGGCAGCTTGCGGGTCTCGTTCGCGGACGGCCGCGACGATATGTTCGTAAACGCCGTCGCCCAGGCGCCCGCCCAGTGCGCCACCGTCGTCGCGGACTGAAGATCGACGGCCACGAGGACGGCTTCTTCACCAGCCCGTCCCTCCTCGACCACCTCACCGCCGAGATGGACGCCTATCAGGACGAACTCCGGGACGGCCTGAGGCCGGTGGATGGACACCCCCTCACCGGAACGCACCACGTGGCCCTCCCGAACCCACCGCGCGCGAGTGCCTTGCCTGCGGTGGACTTATCGATCCAGCGTGCCGGCCCATGAACTTCCCCCTGGGAAGCCGATCCGGCGGCGCCCGTTCTCCGAAGCGCCGACTTCGACATCCGGCTTCGACACTGCGCGTAGCTCGCGGTCTATCTTCGGGGCCCGATCAACGCCGACTCGCATGGACCGAACCGTTGCGGGCAGTCGGCTTCCCGGATTTCAGAAGTATTTGCCCACAACGGTTCTCGACATATCGCCGTACGTCGTCAGTGCACCGCCACCGGTGGCGCCGGTCGCCAGCGACGCCCGCCTTGCGCTGCCTGTTGCGCTTCGCGGATGAGCTGCAGACGGGGCGGCGGGCCATCGGTGCGGCCGGTGGGCGGCCTCCGATTGCCTGCCCGGAATGGCGCCGGCCATTGCGCGGCATCACCGCGGTAGCCCTGTTCGGCCGCCGCGTGCAGCGTCCACTGCGGATCCCACAGATGTGCGCGACCGATGGCGACCAAGTCGGCGCGGCCCGCGAGCAACACTGAATTGACGTCGTCATAGGAGGAGATCGCTCCGACCGCGATCACCGCAACACCCTGTGGCACGCCGACTTCCTGACGGATGCGGTCGGCGAACGGCGTCTGGTAACTGCGGCCATAAGCGGGCTCCTCGTGCTTGACCACTTGGCCCGAGGACACGTGCAGCAGGTCGACACCGTGTTCAGCGAAGGCGCGCGCGATCGCGACGGCGTCGTCGAGAGTATTGCCGCCCTCGGCCCAGTCCGTAGCCGAGATGCGCACCGATAGCGGCCGGTCGGCCGGCCACACCTGCCGAATCGCGTCGAAGATCCGCAGCGGGAACCGCAGCCGGTTCTCCAGTGAACCGCCGAACTCATCGATGCGGTGATTGGCCAGCGGCGACAGGAACGACGACAACAGGTACCCGTGCGCACAGTGCAACTCCAGCACATCGAACCCGGCCCGAGCCGCGGCCTGTGCAGACTCGACGAATTGCGCGGTGATCTCGTCCATCTCGGTGCGGGTGAGCTCGCGCGGGGTGCGGCTGTCCGGCCCGTACGGTATCGCCGACGGACCGACCGTTTCCCAGCCGCCGGTGTCGAGGGGATCGTCGATTCCCTCCCACATGACCTTCGTCGCGCCCTTGCGACCGGAGTGCCCGAGTTGGACACCGATCTTCGCGCGGGTATCGGCGTGGACGAAGTCCACGATGCGAGCCCAGGCTTTCTCCTGCTCCGCAGTGTAAAGACCGCCGCATCCCGGCGTGATACGCCCCTCGGGCGACACACACACCATTTCCGTCATGACCAGCCCCGCGCCGCCGAGCGCCTTGCTGCCCAGATGAACCAGATGGAAGTCGCTGGGAACGCCGTCGACCGCGGAGTACATATCCATCGGCGAGACCAGGATGCGGTTGGGTATGTCGACATCCTTGAGCTTCAAGGGATAGAACATCGGAGGGCGGGGTACCTCGTTGGCGGTGTCGGTCTGGGCCGACAAGTACCAGCCGTCGATCGCTTCGACGAAATCGTCATCGCGCATTCGCAGGTTGTCGTAGGTGATGCGGCGGCTGCGCGTGAGCAGGTTGAACGCGAACTGGTCAGGGTGTTGATCGGTGTACTGCCCGATCGATTCGAACCACTCCAGACTGGCCTGCGCGGCACGCTGCAGCGACTCGACCACCGGACGCCGCTCCGCCTCATAGGCTTCCAGTCCCACTGCCACCGAAACGTTCTCGTGCAGACACGCGGCCAGGGCCAGCGCATCCTCCATCGCCAGCTTGGTGCCGGACCCGATGGAGAAGTGCGCGGTGTGCGCCGCGTCACCCATGAGGACGATATTGCCGTTACGCCAGCGCTTGTTACGAACAGTTCGGAAGGTGATCCAGCGCGAATTGTTGCCCAGCAGGGCGTGCCCGTCGAGTTCCTCGGCGAAGATCTCCCGCAGCACAGCTATCGACTGCTCATCGTTCTCGCCGGGAGCGAAATCACCGGCGGCGAATTCCTGGAATCCGGCCCGCTGCCACACAGATTCGTGCATCTCGACGATGAAGGTGCTCCCGGCCGCGCCGTAGGGGTAGCCGTGCACCTGCATCACTCCGTGCGGCGTGTGCTTGACAAAGAACTCGAACGCCTCGAAAACCCGATCCGTCGCCAACCAGATGTACTTGTTGTGCCGATGATCCAGCGAGGGCTCGAAAACGTCCGCATAGCGATCGCGCACGGCGGAGTTGATACCGTCCGAGGCCAGCACGAGGTCATACGTGGCCGCGAGCTCGCCGACGTCCGGTGCGGGCTGGCGGAAATGAACGGTCACTCCCAGCTCGAGGCACCGTTCCTGCAGAATCTGCAACAGCTGTTTGCGGCTCATGGCGGCGAAACCCTGGCCGCCCGAGGTCCGAACCTCACCGCGGTAGCTGATATCGATGTCGCTCCAGCGGGCAAACCGCTCGCTCATCCGGTTGTAGACCACCTCATCGGCGTGCTCGATGCCGCCGAGAGTCTCGTCCGAGAACACCACTCCGAAACCGAAGGTGTCATCGGGAGCATTGCGCTCCCAGACCGTGACCTCATGGGCCGGGTCCAATTGTTTCATCAAGGCGGAGAAATACAGACCCGCAGGTCCACCGCCAATCACAGCGATACGCATGAGTGCCTCACACTTCCAGGATCGGGGTCGGTTGCAACGCAATTGTTTTCGTGTCGGCGCCAGCAGTTTCCGACGCGGATTCCCCGCCCAATGCGGCGGCGGTGTCGGTGGGCCAGGGACGGGCGCCGCCCTGGGAGTCCGGCGCGTACACCGCGGTCAGCGCACCGCGCGCCGCGACGGTCCGGGCAACGGCGTCATCCAGCCCGTGCTCAGCGGCGATCCGTCGGATCACGAAGTCGTACCGGACCGAAGAGCGCCCGATCTTGCCGACGGTCAATTCGATCGACGCGGTGTCGCCGAACCACAGCCTGTCGAGATAGTCCACTTCATAGCGAACCCGCGGGATAGTGCCGAACAACCAGCGCAGGCCCCGCGCTTCCAGTAACGCGGCTTCGGCCGCCTCCACCCAGCGGATGACGGTGCTGTGGTGGTAGTGCCCGGCGGCGTCGGTATCCTGCCAGTCGACGAGCCGTTCGACGATGACCGCGGTCATTCGGCTGCGCCCCAGCGTTCCGCGATCTTGGACCGCTGTAATTTCCCACTGGGGTTGCGCGGCAGACTGTCGACGAACTCGACACTGCGTGGGTATTTGTACGGCGCCACAGTGTGTTTGACGAAGTCCTGCAATTCCTGGACCTTCCCCGCATCGCCGGCAACACCGGCGCGCAGGACCACGGCGGCGTGCACGATCGTGCCGCGGGCGTCGTCCGGGATGCCGATCACGCCGCACTCGACGACGTCCGGATGCCGATCGAGGGCGCCCTCGACCTCCGCGGGGCCGATGTTGTAGCCAGCGGAGACGATCATGTCGTCATTGCGGGCGTGGTACCAGAAGTAGCCGTCCGCATCGCGGGTACAGGTATCGCCGGTCAGATTCCACCCGTTGCGGACATACGTGTGCTGGCGCGGATCGGCGAGGTACCGGCATCCGGTCGGGCCTTTGACCGCCAGCCGGCCCGGCGTACCGTCCGGGACGGGTCGGCCATCGTCGTCCTGGAGCTCGACCCGGAAGCCGGGCACGGCGCGACCGGTCGCGCCAGGCCGGATATCGTCGTCGGCCGCGGAGACGAAGACGTGCAACAACTCGGTTGCTCCGATGCCGTCCACAAGCTTGATGCCGGTTCGCTCCAGGAACCTGGTGAAAACGAACTCGGGTAGGTGCTCACCGGCCGAGACACAGCGTCGCAGGGACGCCAGCCGGTCCAAGTCCGCGCGTGCGAGCAGCGCCCGGTAAGCGGTCGGCGCGGTGAAGAGCACCGTGACCGAGAACTTCTCCACAGCATCGACGAGCGCGTCCGGATCGAACTTCTCGAGCAGCACGACCGATGCCCCGACTCGCAGCGGAAAGATCACCAACGCACCGAGACCGAAGGTAAAGGCCAGCGGGGGTGTACCGGTGAATACATCGTCCGGCCGCGGTGCGACAACCTGCGCGGAAAAGGTGTCGGTGATGGCGAGCACATCCCGGTGGAAGTGCATCGTCACCTTCGGCACACCGGTCGTTCCAGAAGTAGGCGCGAGCAGTACGACATCGTCGGCGGCGGTCTCGACATCCTGATACACAACAGATTTCGTGCTCGTCCGAACGGTCAGGTCGCCCGCGGCCGCACCGCCGACAGGGACAACCATCAGTGATGGATCCGCGGCGGACAGTTCGTCGAGCAACCGGCTGTCGCACAGCGCGACCGCAGGGCGGGTCAGCTCGATCAGTTTCGACAGTTCTGCCGCCCGCAACAGCGGCATCGTCGTCACTACGACCCCGCCCGCTTTGACGACTCCGAACCAGCACGCCACCAGCCAAGGGGTGCTGGGCGAGCGCAGCAGAACCCGGTTGCCGGGAATCAGGCCGAAATCGGTGGTCAGCACATGCGCGATCTGATTCGCCCGGTCGAGGAGATCACCATAGGTCCAGGTCTCGTCACCGGTGGCCAGGCACATGCGATCGCGCCCGAGGCGGGTGACCGCGGTATCGAGCAGAGCGCTCGCGCAGTTCAGCCGATCGGGGTAGCTCAGCTCGGGCAGGTCGACGACGAACTCGGGCCAGTCCGCCTCGGGCGGAAGATTGTCCCGACAGAACGTGTCGGTATGCGCTGAAGGTGTGAGCATCGGGTTCGACCCTTCCGGGAGGCCGCCTATCGGATATTACGGCCCTTATTGTTTACTATTGACGATCGCAATCTAGTTGACAGAAATACGGCAGTGCGGCCGCACCGCACCTCGCCGGGGACCGTCATTCACGCATTCCCAGCACCCACGGCGGCCACAGCCTGGATCTCGATCAGCGCCTCCGGCTGCCACAGCGAAGTGACGCCGATACCGGCCATCGCCGGATACTCGACACCCGCCAATTCCCGCCAAATCCGGCCGATCTCTTTGCCATTGGCCTGGTAGTCGGGGATATCCAGCAGGTAGATCGTGACACTGAGCAGATCCTCCGGTCGACCTCCGGCGGCCTCCAGCGCCGTGAGCACGTTCGTGAACGACTGCCGGAACTGGGCAACGATCCCGCCCTCCACGATCTTGCCTTCGGCCGTAAGCGCCGTCTGCCCGGCGAGATGAACCACCTCGCCATAGCGCGTCGCGTGAGCGAACCCGGACGGTTTCGCCAACTCGGCGGGATTTACTCGCTGAACAGGCATAGCACTTCCTCTCGGACGGGACTCGCAGGGTCCGCGAGCCGAATTTCTGGACACCGCGGCTCCCACCACAGTATGGTCCAATCATTACTATCGTCAAGATTAAGCGATAGATACTGTGTAACTCTTCTCCGGTCCCACTACCCGGAGATCCGATAACCCTCGGGAGCGCCCTGCGATGCGATTGCGAACAGTTCTCACAGCCGATAGCGAGAGCCGTGCCGAAGTCGGCGTCGACGGCCGGTGGCATCGGACCGACAGTGCCGACGTAGGAGCTCTGCTCACCACCTCGGACTGGCGCGACCGGGTCTACTCCGATCGGCTCGAACCTGCCGCCTTCGAGCGGTCGGCACCGGTTGTCACCGCGCCTCGCAAAATCCTGTGCTGCGGCCACAACTATCGCGCTCACATAGCCGAGATGGACCGCCCGGAACCCGCGTTCCCGACATTGTTCGCCAAGTTCGCCGACACCCTCACCACATGGGACGCCGAGATCGCGCTGCCCGGCCCCGCCGAGGCGGTGGGCCTCGATTGGGAGGCCGAACTGGCGGTCGTCGTCGGAGCCACGCTGCGGCATGCGGACCGCGAAACAGCCCAGGCGGGCATCGCCGGTTACACCGTCGCCAATGACTTCTCCGTGCGCGCCTGGCAGCGCCGGACGTCGCAGTGGCTACAGGGCAAGACCTTCGACGCCACCACACCGCTGGGTCCCGAGCTGGTCACACCCGACGAAGTGGATCCGAGCACCGGACTGCGGATCGTCTGCCGCGTCAACGGCGTGCAGGAGCAGATCGGTTCCACCGACGATCTGCTGTTCGATCCGGCGGCGCTGCTGTCCTACATCTCCGAGTTCACCGCGCTGCGCCCCGGCGACCTGGTCCTGACCGGAACTCCCGGCGGCGTCGGCACAGCGGCCGAACCGCCCCGCTTCCTCCGCCCGGGCGACATCGTCGAAACGGAGATCGAGGGAATCGGCCTGCTGCGCAACCACATCGTCCGGTAACCCACCCATCCCGTTCAGCGGGCCAGAAAGGAAACAGAAGATGTCCAGCGAAATCCTCGATACCACTGCCGTACCGGTAGTGACCAAGGCCGGCGAAGAAGACACCGAGACCGCTCAGTCGGGCGGCTGCGTGCGCGTGTCCGGCGTCGGCCCGCAGCACACCCCCGCCACCAAGATCTGGTACGGCAAGGTGACCAACGCGCCCGGCTATCGCTCGCTCCCCCACCACCACGGCGAGGCAGAGACCGGTGGCTACGTCCTCACCGGCATCGCCCGAATCTACTTCGGCGAGAACTACCAGGAATACATCGACATGAAGGCCGGGGACTTCGTTTTCGTGCCGCCTTTCATGCCGCACGTCGAAGTGAATATGAGCACCACCGAGGAGTTGATCTGGCTGACCACCCGGACCCCGGACAATATCGTCGTCAATCTGCCCGACGTGGACGACTCGATCCTCGTCGGCTACCGACGCGCCTAGGACTCTCGGGCACCCGCCGGTCCCCCGCCTCCAGCGAAAACCCGCGGGTGCGCCACCGACACCCTCACCGATCGGCTACTCATGGCGATCTTCAGGCACCTACGGGCCTGCGGCGCTGACGCGTCCCGGTTCCGCGCTGACCGCGCTGCGCATCGCATCGCTGTGGCATCGCCGCGCGGGGACGCTGATCGGGCTCGTCGCTCGAAGTACGCACCACCCAACTGTTCTGGACGTATTGCGCCCGCTGGTGCGTGGGCGGGTCGGTGTGCCACCGGAAGATGCGGGGACTCGACCACATCGGCATTGGACACGAGCTCGCCTCGACCGCGCTCACACCGTGCCCACACGGTCTGTGGGCAGGGTGTTGCTCGACGAGCACTACACCGAGAGCCTTGCTCATACTTGTCCCGACCTGACAGCACGCGTCGTGGCATGTCGGTTCGGCCCAATCTTGCGTCTGCCGCCGCGCGAACGAGTTGCGCACCCTCACTATGTGGTCGGAAGAGAATCGTTCCGGGCAATGTCGGATTGCACTGCGGTCGCGACACCGTCATGAACCGGCTGCGCCCCGCATCGAGAAGCTGACCGTATGACGCTCGCTGGTCGCGACGCATTCGTTGAGTTGCCACTCGCGCTGTCGGTGCATGCCAACGCCGACGATCCCGGGTGATGGTGACCGTCCCACGACAGCCACCGCTACCCAGGTCGCCGACCATGACCACCGGTCAGAAGTCTCGGATCATCCCTTCCTGGGCCACCGTGGCCAGGTGACGACGATCGCGGGTGAAGAACCGTCCCGTGGCCAGACCGCGTCCGTTTTCCACGGCTACCGCCTCCTGGACGTACAGCAGCCAGTCTCCGACCTCCCCTGCACGGTGGAACCACATCGCGTGGTCCAGACTGGCAGTAACCAGCGACGGCTTGGCCCATGAGAGGTCGAGTACTCGCAGAATCGGCTCGAGGATCGTGTAGTCGCAGACGTAGGCCAGCGCGGCCAGATCCCGCTGCGCGTCCGTCAACCCGTCGACTGGCCGCAATGGGTCGAACGGCTTCACCCACACCGCCTGGTGCGGGATACGCTCCCCCTCGACTGCCAGGTACACCGGACCAGGTACATGACGTATGTCGAAGCTGCGACCACCGGACCAGTAGGCCTTCGATTCAGCGGTCATCGCCCCACCGCTGCGGTCGGTGAGGTAGTCCGCCGCGCTCGGCAGATCCTCGGGATCGGGAACGGCGATGGTCAGATCCGCCGCGAATGTCTCGCTCGGCTCGCCAGCGGCAAAGTTGGTCAGGCACACATAGACCGGCTTGCCGTTCTGATAACCGCGCACCTGCCGAGTGCTGTAACCGCGGCCGTCGCGCAACACCTCCACCTCGTAGCGGACGCTCGCGCCGATGTCGACCGGGCGCAGAAAGTAGCTGTGCATCGAGTGCAGCGTCTTGCCATCCGTCACCGATCGCATGGCCGCCGCGGCGGCCGGGGCCACCAGATCACCGCCGTACGCCTTGGGCCACGGACAGGGCTGCGTGGTAGCGGTGAAGGCGAGGTCGAAGTACTCGGGCTCGGCCGACGATAGGGTGATCGCCGCCGTGAAGATGGCTGATGTCGACATTGTTCGCGTCATCGACGATCCGTCCAATCGCGCGGCTGGTGCTTGGAGGGGTCGGGTTTCATAGATCGGCTCCATCCGTTCCGGTGTTTGGTGCGCACACGGGACAAACCCGTTATATACCGCGTTAGTTACCGTCGTCAATATGTGTCAATATTTACGACCGACCCTCGGACCATAGTCATCTCGGCAACCCGATCCACACAAGACTCCGGTCCGGTCGCCGACCTTCGCGGAGTCGGAACACTGGAAACAGCCCGCTAGTGGAAACTGGTTTCCATCGCGTCGTGGACAACGATGCCAGCGTTCTTGATGCCCCGCGGAGGGCGCGACGTTCGTTAGAGTTCTTCCTGGGACTTCAGGGCAGGCAGCCTTTATGACGCGCTATTGACGATCGTCGAATATAGTCAATAGATGAGTTCCGCTCGCTGTACCCGCCTGTACCTGTCAGGACTGCATCAGGCGTACAGCCCGCGCGCGGTAGGCCGTGGATCAGGGCCGTCCGGCCTCGACGATCTTCTCGGCGAGAAGGGTCGGGTTGCTGAGCATCACCTCGTGGCTGCCGGGAATCTGAACGAGCCGGTACGTCCCGAGGCGGCTGGACATGCGTGGGTGCCAGGCCCACTCCCCGGGAGGGAGGGCGATGTCCTCGGTGCCGTTCAGGAAGGACCTCGGCGTCTCGAGACCGTAGAACCGGGTCAGATCGAGCTTGTCCACGAACGGCTGGAACGGCTCCGACGACAATTGCGCGTACGTACTCCTGGCGGTCTCGAGATCGACGTCCTGGATGAACGCCTCCCGCCAGATCGGGAACGGCATTGTCACGGTGTTGTCGTCGGACTCAGCCGCCAACTTCGTGAACAGGGCGCGGTAATGCGGGGGAACCTCGTCGAGCAGGGAGTTGCCCGGCTGGGGCACGAACGCGTTCCAGAAGATCAGTCTGCTGATCAGCTCAGGGATCTCCTCCGCGACCCTGGCGATCACGGTGCCGCCGAAGGAATGGCCGAGCAGGACGATGTCAGTGAGGCCCTCGCCGTTGATAAAATCGACAATCGAGGCCACGCAGTCATCGTGCTCCACCGCCTTGTCGACGCCCTTTCCGTGCCCCGCGATCGTCGGGCCGTACGCAGTGTGGCCCAACTCTTCGAGTCTGTCGATCACCGGTTTCCACAGTGCGCCGTCGTGCCACGATCCGTGAACCAGGACGAAGGTGGTCATGCAAGCTCCTCGCCTCATGCGCGAGCCCCTTGGGGTCCGCGGATGCCACGGACCGGTCTCGCTGTCTTGTCGCGCCACCGTAGAACAGCACGATCTTGTGCTACGGCCCCAATACGCGGAAACTAGCCACAGGACGCAGGTGAGAAAGATGCAGATGTCGACTCGGGCGCGGACGCTCCTCGATACACGTGATCTCGTTGAGGCGCAGACCCGCGTCGCGGCCAGCTACTGCCCGCACGAGCTCACCGTGATCCGCCGGCCGGTGGAGTTCCATGCGGTGCAGACGGAGGCCCTTCTCGGCGAGGTCGCCCTTCACCAACTGTCCTACGGCGCCGACGTCGAGGTCGAACCAACGCCGCTCGGGAACTGTGTCCTGGTCTCCTCGCCCCTGCGCGGTGCTCTGACGATCAGGTCAGGGCGGACGGAGCGGACGCTGACCGTCGGCGACTCCGTGGCTATCGACCCGTACCGCCCGTTCTCCCTGAGCTCGGAGGCAGGCTGCCGACTGCAGACCGTCAGGCTGCCCCGTCATCTCGTGGACGAGGCCGGAGAGTCGGCCGGACTGGCGTCCGGCGGTACCGTCAGATTCGGACTGGGAGGACCGTTGACGCCGGCGGCCGCCCGCAGCTGGCTCGCCGTCGTCGCCTTGCTTCGGCACGAGGCAACCGAGCAGGGCCAGTTCACCCGCTCCCCGCTGCTGACGTCGCAGCTCACCCGGATGCTGGCCGCGACGCTCGTGGGCACCCATCCCGTGGTGGACGCCGACGAAGGAGGTCTGCCCGGCAGTGTACTGCCGCGGGGACTACGCAAAGTGATGGAACTCGTCGAGCGGGAACCCGAAGCCGAACTGTCGGTGGCGGTGCTGGCGGCGGCCGCCTCCCTGAGTCCACGCACCCTTCAGGAGGGGTTCCGAAGGCATCTGGACATGACGCCGATGGAGTTCGTCCGCGACGTCCGGATGGCACGCGCGCACGAGGCGCTAGCGCAGGCCGACCCGCACAGCGGAACGAACGTGGCACAGATCGCCTACGAATGGGGCTTTTGTAACCTGGGCCGTTTCGCCCGCGACTACCAGCGTCGCTACGGTCAGCTGCCGTCGACAACGCTGCGGACCTGAGCCGTCATGGCAGCGGCGGCCCAGCAGAGGTCTTCGGGCCCGCCGCAAGACCTTCCGCTCCGTCTCCAGCGCTCGGATCGGGCCTAGAACTGAGGGGAGCCAGGCAGCTTATGACGCCTGCCGGGACCAGCCTGCTGCCCGCTCCGCCGCACAGTGCTGACCCAGTTATCGTCTTACGCCGATTCCGTCTCTCGCAACGCCCTCGAGGTCCAGTGTCCAAAGTGTCCACACTCAGACGTAAAGATCCGAAGACACCTCGCAGCTTCAAACCGGCACGCACCCCGGGCGAGCGCCACCCGGCGCAGCCTCCCGATCGGTACCTTTGGTCAGTCGGTCGCGCTGCAGCCCTCAGCATTCATGGGACAGCAATGGGGCTCCTGCGGTGCTCATGGTGCGCTGGCTGTTTCCGCGGCGCCAGCCGGGAGCGCGCCCTGCACCGTCAATGCGTCTACCCAGCCCGACACCACCGCCGCCATCTCGCGATAACGCTCCAGGTGTAGGTAGTGCGACGAGCCTTCCCATCCCAGCGCGCGCGAGGCTGGATGGTTGAACAGTGGCGTCTCCCATTCGGCGCGCCCCGGCAAGGCTGAAATCGACAGTACCGGGCAGGCGCGGCGCCGGAGGTACGCCTCGGCCTCGGGCGACGCGAGGTACATCCGTTCCGGGCCCCTCGCGAGGCCGTCATAGGCGGCCCAGAAGGAGACAGGGTCCATACTCTCAACGCGTCGAGCCAGCCAGGTCATCAGGAATGGCTGCATCACCGGTGAGGTGAAGAAGAAGTCCGGGAGCTTGGCTTTCTTGTTGAGCCACTGGGCGCGTTCAGCCTCCCACAGATCGACCACGAACGATGGCAGCGCGTACGCCGCGTCGACTTCGATGACGGCCTGTACGCGGTCCGGATGCTCGACGGCGAGGTGGGCGGCGATCGCCCCGCCCAGCGAGTGCCCCATCGGCACGAAACGCTCACAGCCGATACGGTCGGCGATCGCGAGGGCGTCGTATGCGAAGTCAGCGAGCGTGGAACCTCCGGACGAGCTCGAGTGGCCGTGCCCACGCAGGTCGAACGTCACGACGCGGTACCGGTCGCGAAGCAGCGGTACCACCCAGTTCCAGTCATTCGAATCGCTTCCGAGCCCATGCACCAGCATCAGGGTGACCGGCCCGGATCCCTCGTCGGTGAAGAAGATTCTCGCGTCGGCGTGTTCCAGGTATGGCATGAGTGAACTCCATTGTCTCGGGAAAGTGTGGGTAACGGATCGTCAGGCAAAGTGGTCGAGCTATGCGTTCGGTCACTCTCTGCGGTACGCGAGTCGGCCTGCCACCACCGTGACGGCAGGGGTGAGCTCGAACAGCTCGGCATCCGGGCAGGTCAACGGATCTGCGGAGTAGATCGCCAGGTCGGCCGGAGAACCGGGCGCGAGCGTTCCGGTCGCGGGAGCACCGAGCAGCCGAGCTCCGGCGACGGTGTAGAGGCGCACCGCTTCCGCGCGGCCGATGGCGTGTTCCGGGCCGAGCAATCCAGCCGGAGTCTCCCGGGTCGTCATGCCGTGGATCGCACGCATGGGGTTGAGCGGACCGATGGGGTGGTCGGTGCCAGCGCTGACACAGACCCTGGAATCGACGAGCTTGCGCCAGGGGAACAGCGCGGCGGTCCGTTCCGTACCCCACGCGCTGATCAGGGCTTGGCCGAGCCCGTCCAGCAACGCCTGTTGGGCAGTGATGTGCACGCCCAGCGCGACGGCGTCGCCGATACGGTCGGCGATGAGGCCACCGTGTTCGATCACGAGCGTCCCCGCGGGAATGGGGCCGATCTGTTCGGAGACCTCGCGGATCGCGTCGAGGAGCAGGGCGATGCCTCGGTCTCCCATCACGTGGATGCCGACCGGCCAGCCTCGTTGTACGCAGGTCGCCAGCGCGTGGGTGAGATCATCCCGACTCCATTTGAGCTCGCCGTAGTAGTCGGGCCGGTCGGCGTAGGGCTGCTCCAGTGCGGCCGCCTCTACACCGCCGTCGAGCACGAACTTCAAGCCCCACATGCGCAGAAGCCCGTCGCCGACGCCCGGCTTGATCCCCTCCTCCTCGAGGAAGTCCAGGTAGGCGTCGATCGATCCTGCGGCCTCGATGGCCTCCCGTGGGGAGAAGATCATGGCGTGGCTACGGACGGACAACTGCCCGACGGCCTGCGCCTTGACATAGGTGCGCCATTCCGACGGTGTTATCGCTGGGTCGCGCACGGTACCGAGTCCATGGGCGGCGTACCGCGCCGCCGTCTGGGCCAGGCCTGCCGCCAGTTCTACTTCGGGAAGCGGGGGCAATAGCTTCTGCACGCCGACGAGCGCTCCGCCCTGCACCCACCCGGTCGGATGGCCGGCCGGGTCGCGCACGATGAAGCCGCCGGGCACGTCCGGGGTGTCTCGGTCGATGCCCGCCGCGCGCAGGCCGGCCGTGTTGAGCACTCCGTTGTGACCGCCTCGCAGAACGAGCACCGGGTGGTCGGTGGTGGCGCCGTCGAGCTCGGCGGCAGTGGGCAGCCGACGCTCGGCCAGCTGCAGTTCATGCCAAGCCGCCCCGGAGACGACCCATTGCCCGGACGGAGTGTGCTCGGCTCGCTCGCGGACGAGACCGACGAGCTGGGAGATGTCGCGGGCTTCGGATACCGGAACCCCGAGAACGTCAGAGGCCGTAATCATCAGGTGGTTGTGTGTATCGACGAACGCCGGAAGCACAACCAACCCCGGCTCGTCGAGGACGACGGTCTTCGGACCGCGCCAGGTGGCAAGCAGGTCGTGTACACCGTCGGGCCCCGCCGCGGCGACGATCATGCCGTCGCGCACGGCGAGGGCGGTCACCGGCGCGGAAGCCGGGTCCATGGTGTGCACCGTACTTGCCTGCACCAGCAGGTCCGCCGTCGGTTTCGTGACCATATTTCCGGTCTCCTTCTACTGCCGCCTTCGGAATGGGCGGATCACGTCGTCAGGGTCTGCAGGGCGCTGGGTATGGCAGCCGCGGGTCAGGTCCGCTGTCGGCTGACGCGCTGCCGGAACGCTACGGCGTCGCCGGGGGCTGGACTGCCCACTTCGCGCGGACGCTGGCCGAAACGCGCGGCAGCCGGCACACTGCCCACGCCCCGCCCAGGGTTCCAATCGACGTCGCAGCGCGGAGGAACCGATCGGAGTCTCGGCGATGCGCGAATCGCGATCGGCCGGCAGACCCGCGCTTGCGGATATCCTCAGCCAACTGCGAAATCTGGGCCGCCGTCAATACCGCGTTCTGCCAGACGGTTCACAAAGGGAACCGAGTACAGAAATTCCGACAATGTGGTGTTGAACGCGTCGGGCCCCTCCATGCTCGGGGTGTGACCGGCTTCGGCGATGACCCTCAGCTGGGACTGGGAAAGGTTCTCGGCCAGTTCGGTGCCGAGCACCCCGCGATCGAACGAGTCTTCCGCACCGACCACGACCAGCGCCGCGACACTCACCCGGCGGGCATTGCCGGTGTAATCGGACCGCAGCGCGCGACCACGCAGTGCGGCGGCGGCTCCCGCCGGGTCAGCATCGGCCATCATCGCGCGGGCGCGGTCCGCGACCGCCGGTCGTTCCCGCACACTCCGCTCGCTCAGCACCAGCGGGAGAAATTCCTCCGTATAGTCGCGCACGCCCTCGTTCGCCAAGCGATCCGGCAGAGCCAGGCGTGCGGCCCGGCCCTGGTCCGGATCGAGGCCGACGAAGGTGTCGGAGAGAACCACGGCCGCAACCTGTTTCGGACGCCGGTCGGCGAAATCCGGGGCGACCTGGCCGCCCATCGAGTTGCCGATCAGCACCACGGAGTCGACCGAGCAGGCGTCCAATACCGCGGCCACGGCTCGTGAATGGACGGCCATCAGCACAATGTCGGCAGCGGTGGCGCTGTCGCCGAAGCCGACCATATCGACACAGATCACTCGGTATCCGCGTGGGACGAAGTAGTCGATCTGGGGCTGCCACAT
The DNA here is from genome assembly GCF_044458825.1 of Nocardia sp. NPDC050412. Classification (NCBI taxonomy): domain Bacteria; kingdom Bacillati; phylum Actinomycetota; class Actinomycetes; order Mycobacteriales; family Nocardiaceae; genus Nocardia; species Nocardia sp. NPDC050412. The sequence goes on along the minus strand of NZ_JBITIJ010000001.1, from coordinate 860,595 downwards.
CCGCTTTTCGAACAGGAATCCGTGGACGAACACCAGGGCGGGACCGGTTCCGCGATCGGAGAATCCGATGGGAGCGAACTCGGTCGCGAGAATCGACACAGTCTGTCTCTGGTCTGCCGTCAGATCTTGGACGGGTGTGTCGCCAGCGGCGTGACTTTAATGGTCATGTACCCGAACAGCGGTAGCCCGGAGAGGATCTCGTGCAGTTCGTCGGTCGAGTCGACGTCGAAGATCGAGTAGTTCGAGTACTCCCCCACGATCCGCCACAGCTGCGGCCATTTTCCGGCTCGCTGCAATTGCTGGCTGTACGCCTTTTCCCTGGCGACGATCTCGGCGCGGGAGTCGGCGGGAAGGTCGTGCGGAAGGTGCACGTCCATCCGTACATGGAAGAGCATGGGTGGGTCTCCTCGAGCGAAAAGTGTTCGAGCGCTGGAAATCTCAGGCGGGATCGAGAACGAAGCCGTAGGCGACGGTCTGGCCGCCATCCGCTGCCGGTCGCGGGTCGAGCATGAGTTCAGGCTTGACCGCCGAGGCGATGTCGTCGTCATTGTGCTGGTCGCCAGGGAAGTACAGCTGCGCAGTGAGCAGTTCGTGGCCGGGGGCGGACACCTTCACGTGCAGGTGCGCGGGCCGCCACGCATGCCAACCGGCGGCGGCGATCAGCTTGCCGCACGCGCCGTCGGTCGGAATCTGGTACGGCGCGGGGCGCATGGTGTGGATATCGAAGCGGCCCTCGGAATCAGTGGTGAAGATTCCGCGCAGATTCCACTCGGGCAGGCCAGGAGCGAACTGCGAGTACAGCCCATCGGAATCGGCATGCCAGAGTTCGATAGTGGCCCCTGCCAGCGCGGTGCCGTCGGTCGAGGTGACCTGGCCCGTCCACACCAGCGGCGTGCCGGATTCGTTGTCGCGCATGGGAACCGAACCGCTGGAGCCGATCTCGGGTGCGCCGGGCACATAGTAGGGGCCTTCGATGGTGCCCTTGCTGCCGTGCCGGTGTTCGGTGTTGACCTGTTCGACCACATGCTCCACCCACACGTCGAGGAACAGCGGCCATTCGCCGTCCTGACCGACACCGATCAGCCACGCCTTGACGGCGTTGTATTCGGCGTAGGTGAGCTTGTGCTTGCGGATCGTGCCGTACACCGCATCGAGCACCTCGCGGGCGAGCAGATCCACCCGCTCCTGCGAGGTGCCTGTCGCGGCAATGGTCTTATCGCTCTTGAAGCGCTCGGTGGCGCGGGCTCCCGAGTCGGCGGCTGTCGCGGCGACGGTAGTGCTGGCGTTCATCGGATTCTCCTTTGATTCCTTGCCGTATTCAGTTGGGGGCTGAATGTTTCAGTGGTCTTGCCGGTAGCGGGCGAGCTTGTCGGGGTCGATGTCGACCCCGAGTCCAGCGCCGGGGCGGATGGTGAGTTCACCGCCGCGGATATCGAGCGGCTCGGTGAGCAGGTCGTCGCTCATATCCAGGAAGTTCGACAGTTCACCGGCCCGGCGTGCGGTGAGCTGGTAGGCGGCGCCGAAGGCGACCGAGCACATCGAACCGAGCTGACCGTCGATCTGATTACCCATCACGATTTCGAGGCCGAGCCCTTCGGCGAGATGATGAACGCGTTGGGAGACAGTGAATCCGGTACGCGCGGTCTTGATGCTGATCGCGGTGGCGGAGCCACTGAGCACCTCGCGGGTCACATCCGCCGGTGTGGGCACCGACTCGTCGGCGATGAACGGGATATCGAGCTGCGACACCAGCCATCGGCGTCCCAGTACGTCATCGGCCGGGCAGAGTTCCTCGGCGAAGAGCAGATTCAGGTCCGCCATCCGTTTCATGGCCACCGCGGACTCCGAGGCGGTCCATCCGCGGTTGCCGTCGATGTACAGCTCGATGGTGTCGCCGAGGGCTTCGCGCAGCGCACGCGCCACCGCGATATCCAGATCGACGGGCCGCCGACCGACCTTCACCTTGAAGGTGGTGATGCCGTGGCGGTCGCGCATCTTCTCCGCTTCGGCCACCATGGCGGCCGGCTCGTCGAAGCCGAGCATGTGCGATACCCGCATACGGTCGGTGAAACCGCCCAGCAGCTCTGTGACCTGGAGGTTGAGACTACGACCGAGCGCATCCCATACGGCCATGTCGACGGCGGACTTGGCGACCGGATTACCGACGGTGCGGGACAGGCGGGCGTGGATGGCTTCGCGCTGGAGCAGACTCAGGCCGATCAGTTGCGGTGCGAAAATCTTGCGGACCACGGCGATCACCCCGTCCTGGGTTTCGCCGTAGGTGAAGGGGCGGGGCGGGGCCTCCGCGATACCGACGATCCCGTCGTCGGTGTGGACGCGCACCAGCACGTGCTCGGCGGTATGGACCTCGCCGGAGGCGAACTTCAGCGGTTTGCGATATGGGATGGCGAACGGAATCGCCTCCACCCGCGTGATTTTCATGAATGGGCCTCCACGGCTTGTTCGTCGGTTGTGAGGTCACCGGCCAGGGCATCCAGCACCGAGACGAGTACCGGCGATTCGGCGTCCCGTCGCCAAGCCAAGGCCAGTTCGACCGTCTCGGCATCGGCCAGTTCGCGGAAGACGACGCCGGGCAGCGACAGCACTCGAGTCGAGGCCGGCACGACCGCGACCCCGAGACCGCCCGCCACCAGGGCGAGCATGACCGCCGAACCGCGTGCGTCACGGGTCGCGTCGGGGGTGAATCCGGCGGCGCGGCAGCTGCGCATGACCGCCGCGTTGATGACCGAACCGCGCCCCGCGTAGGTAATGAAGTTCTCCGCGCGCAGATCGGCCATGGCGATCACCGGCTCGACGGCCAGCCGGTGATCGACCGGCAGGGCCAGGACCAATGGTTCGACCTCCAGCACCCGCAGTTCGAGCCCGTCGCCCGAGAGCGGCGGCCGCAGCACACCCAGGTCCAGACTGCCGGCGCACAACCGTTCGCACTGCTCGGTGGTGAGCAGGTCGGATTCGATTTCCAATGCGACACTGGGCAATTCGCGTTGCAGCCGACGCGCGATCCGCGGCAGGTGGGACAGCGCGGCCGTGCCCGTGACGCCGAGGCGAATCATGCCCAAGTGGCCATCGGCGATACGGCGGACACCGCGCACGCCGTCCTCGACGGTGTCGAGGACCCGGCGAGCCTCGCCGAGCAGGAACTCCCCGGCGGGTGTCAGCGCGACCTGTCGAGTCGTCCTGGTGAACAGCGCCGCGCCGAGTTCGGCTTCCAGTTGCCGTATCGCTTGGGACAGCGCGGGCTGGGCCATATGCAGGCGCTCAGCGGCCCGTCCGAAATGTTTGGTGTCGGCGACGGTCGCGAAGTAACGCAGGTGACGTAGTTCCATGTGCGAGCCTCCTTTCGCTTCACCGCGACAGACCGATGCGTATTGAGTCACGGTAGATATGAATATTGAGTCGGAACAAATACTATTTTCCCGCCAATTGATATGCACGATCAATTAATTGCACCCTTGGTCGACACTGGGCATTCACCCAGGGTGACTGGCGTCACACCCTGTCACGATCGACAGAACATGCCACTGCCGGTAGGGGCCGATTTCCGGCCCGACGGCACCGCCAGAGGCAGTCGTCGAGGCCGTTGGAGGACCCATGACCAGTACGTTCGATCATCTGAGCCGCGTGCTCGCCGATGCGGTTATCGATGACCGGGAAGCCGGAATCTTCCGTGCGAACCGGCGGATCTTCACCGACGAGGAGATCTTCGAACTCGAGATGAAGTACATCTTCGAGGGCAACTGGGTGTATCTGGCCCATGAGAGCCAGATTCCGAGTCCGGGCGACTACCTCACCACCTACATCGGGCGGCAGCCGGTGGTGATCACCCGGGACAAGGACGGACAACTGCACTGCATGATCAATGCCTGCGCGCATCGCGGGGCGATGATCTGCCGCCGCAAGACCGATAATCGAATGACCCTGACCTGTCCGTTCCACGGCTGGACTTTCCGCAACGACGGCACGCTGCTCAAGGTCAAGGACCCCGAGGACGCGGGATATCCGGAGTCGTTCAACAAGAATGGTTCGCACAATCTGACCAAGGTCGCCCGTTTCGAGAGCTACCGAGGATTCCTGTTCGGCAGCCTGAACCCCGATGTCGTGAGTCTCGCCGAGCACCTCGGCGACACCACCGCGGTCATGGACATGCTCATCGACCAGTCGCCGGAGGGCCTGGAGGTGGTGCGCGGGTCTTCGACCTATACCTTCGACGGGAACTGGAAAGTCCAGGCGGAGAACGGCGCCGACGGCTATCACGTGACCGCGACCCACTGGAACTACGCGGCCACCACCTCGCGCCGCAACACCGGCGCGTCCAAGAACGACACCAAGACGCTCGACGCGGGCCAGTGGGGCAAATCCGGCGGCGGTTACTGGTCCTTCCCACACGGGCATTTGTGCCTGTGGACCTGGGCGGGCAATCCGCAGGACCGGCCGCTGTGGCCGCGACTCGACGAGCTCAAGGCCCAATTCGGCGAAGCGCGCGGCGATTTCATGGTGAAGGGCTCGCGCAACCTGCTCCTGTATCCCAACGTGTACGTGATGGATCAGTTCAGCACCCAAATCCGCCACCTGCGCCCGATCGCACCGGACAAGACCGAGGTCACGATCTACTGCATCGCGCCCAAGGGTGAGAGCGCCGAAGCTCGCGCCTGGCGAATCCGACAGTACGAGGACTTCTTCAACGCCTCCGGCATGGCCACCCCGGACGATCTGGAGGAATTCCGGTCCTGCCAGCTCACCTTCCGCGCAGGTGCGGCGCCCTGGAACGATATGAGCCGCGGCGCCGAACACTGGCTCACCGGCCCCGACCCGGTCGCCGAATCACTCGGTATGCACGGCGTCATCTCCGCCGGTGTGAAGAACGAGGACGAAGGGCTCTTCCCGGTGCAACACGGGTACTGGCTGACCCGGATGCACGAGGCCGTCGAGCGCGAGCAGGCACGATCGGCCGACTCGTCCGACCCCGACCGCGCCGACGTCTGAGGAGAACCATCCATGACCGCCATCACCGAATCCACCGGCTCGAAGCTCCTCACGCACAACGACATCGAGCAGTTCCTCTACCGTGAGGCCCGCTACCTCGACGACCGCGAATTCGAGAAGTGGTTGGAGTGTTATGCCGACGACGTCGTCTATTGGATGCCGTCCTGGGGTGACGACGATCTGCTGACCGAGGACCCACAGACCGATATCTCGCTCATCTACTACCCGAACAAGGGCGGCCTCGAGGACCGGGTCTTCCGCATCCGCACCGAACGCTCGTCGGCCACCTCGATTCCGGAGCCACGGACCAGTCACAACATCACCAATGTCGAGGTGATCGAGCGGCGCGGCGATCTCGTGGATGTCCGATTCAATTGGCACACCATGTATTTCCGGTACAAGACCGTCGACCCGTACTACGGGACCTCGTTCTACACGATCGACTTCTCCGGTGCCGCTCCGCTGATTCGCCGCAAGACTGTGGTGCTCAAGAACGACTACATCCACCATGTCGTCGACGTCTACCACTTCTGAGAGCCCGCGAGAGAGCCTGTTATGACTCACCGGATCGCCTTGTCCTTCGAGGACGGCGTCACCCGCTTCATCACCTGCGCCGCGGACCAGACCGTGGCCGACGCCTCGTACCGGGCGCGCATCAACATTCCCCTGGACTGCCGCGACGGCGCCTGCGGCACCTGCAAGGCGTTCTGCGAGTCCGGTGCCTACGACGGTGGCACCTATATCGATGACGCGCTGACCGCGGACGAGGCCGCCGCCGGTTATGTGCTGCCGTGCAGTATGAAACCGAAATCCGATCTGGTACTGCAGATTCGCAGTACGTCGGCGGTGGCCAAGACTCAATCCGCGACCTACACCGGATCCATCACCGGACTGGACCGGTTGTCTCCGACGACCGTCGCCCTGACCGTGGAGATCGCCGATCGCGACAAGCTCGCGTTCCTGCCGGGCCAGTACGTGAATATCGCGGTGCCCGGCACGGACGAGAGCCGGTCCTACTCGTTCAGCAATGCTCCGGATGACAAGAGCCTGACCTTTCTGATCAAGCTCACGCCCGGCGGCGTGATGAGCGAATACCTCACCGAGCGGGCAGCGCTGTCCGATGAACTCACCTTCACCGGCCCCAACGGCAGCTTCTTCCTGCGCGAGAGCGAGCGCCCGGTGCTGTTGCTCGCCGGGGGCACTGGGCTCGCCCCGATCCTCGCGATCCTGCGCACCATGGAAGCCTCCGGGTCGACCCGGCCCGTGCATCTGATCTATGGCGTCTCCACCGACGACGATCTCGTCGAAATGGACACCATCGCCGAATTGAGTTCTCGAATACCGGGATTCACGTGGGGCTACTGTGTCGCCGACCCGGCCAGTACGGCTCCGGACAAGGGGTACGTCACCAGTCTGATCCGGGACGAGCACCTGTATGGCGGCGATGCCGTGGTCTATCTGTGTGGTCCTCCCGCGATGGTCGAATCGGTGCGGAAGGACTTCACCGCTCGCGGTATCGATCCGGCCGGATTCTATTTCGAGAAGTTCGCCCTGTCGGGCGCGGCGAGCCCGGCCGAGGTAACCGAACCGGCCACGGTCGCTCAGGTAGCACCCGCTGCGGCGACGGTTGTGCCACAGCCAATCCCGGTCACCGAGCCCGCGAGCGTGGTGACAGAGCCGACCGCCGTGGGGAGCGACGGTCGGGCGATCGCGGGTCAACGGATCTTCGAGGCCGGACTCCACGAGTCGCTCGGCGCGGATGTACGTTCGCCGGAGGACTCGACCGCCATCCGTGCGATCGCGGGTCAGATGATGTGGTCGGCGGGAAATGCCATGCGTGACATGGATTCCGGCGAGCCGTTGCTGCCGACCGGGTCCGCCCGCGAGATCGCGGGACAGCCGATCTGGCCGACCTTGGACTCCCGCATGCCGCGGGTGCGACGGCCGCGATTCCTCAGTCCTGGTCGATTCGACGGCAAGGTCGTCCTGGTGACCGGCGCCGCGCAGGGCATCGGTGAGCACACCGCGCGAAGGATCAGCGCCGAAGGCGGCACGGTGGTCCTGGTCGATCGATCGGACATGGTGCACCAGGTGGCCGACGACCTCACCCGGGACGGCCAGGAGGCGGTCGCGGTCATCGCCGACCTCGAGACGTGGGAAGGCGCGCAGCACATGGTGTCTCACGCGGTCGAGCGATACGGCCGCGTCGACGCACTCGTCAACAATGTCGGTGGCGCTATCTGGTTCAAACCGTTCACCGAATTCTCCGCGACCCAGATTCAGGCCGAGATCACCCGGTCGCTCATGACAACACTGTTCTCGTGCCGCGCGACGCTGCCCGCCATGGCAGCCCGTGGCAGTGGCGTCATCGTCAATGTCTCCTCCGCCGCCACGCGTGGCGTGCACCGCATCCCGTATTCGGCGGCGAAGGGCGGCATCAACGCGCTGACCGCATCGCTCGCCCTCGAGTACGCCGACACCGGTATTCGCGTGGTCGCGACCGCCCCGGGCGGGACCGAGGCGCCGCCGCGACGGATTTCGCGGGGCGGGTCGCCGCTGGAGACGGACCAGGAACGGACCTGGTTCCAGGCGCATATCGACCAGACCCTCGACTCCAGCCTGATGAAGCGCTACGGCACCCTCGACGAGCAAGCCGCCGCGATTACCTTCCTGGCCTCGGACGAGGCGTCCTACATCACCGGTACCGTCCTCCCGGTCGCCGGTGGGGACCTGGGCTGATTCGGCCCACCCGGACGTACCGCGCTCGCATGGCGCGGTACCGTCCGGTCGGTCGTGGCGGTGCGCGGGATGCGCGCCGAAGCCGCGCGCGAGGATTACGGTGACGGAGTGACTGGAACGGGCCCGTCGGTGGTGTACCAGGTCGCCCTGGCGACCCTGGTGGATCGCGTACGCCAGGTCGACTCCTTGGGTTCGGGCATCGTGCTGGTTACCGGACGGTCCGGGACCGGGAAGACCGTGCTGCTGCGGACGCTGGCCGATACACACGAGGGCCCGGTGCTGTGGTCGACCGCCGCGTCGTGGGAACGGGACTACTCCTATGGGGTGCTGCGGCAACTGATCCCGGGATCGGTGCCCGCAGGAGATCCGGTCGAGGTAGCCGCTGACATCGCGCGACAACTGGCCGCCACATCGAAGGACACCACCCTGGCGATCATCGATGACGCGCACTGGGCCGATGCGTCGACCCTCCAGGCGCTGTCCTCGGTCATCCGACACCATGCCGACGCACGCGTGCTCGTCGTCGCGGGGACGGTCGCCGGGGACCCGAGTGTTCCACCCTCCACTTTCGATCTCCTGCAACGGGTTGCGGCGAGCGTTGTCCCACTGAAGCCACTCACCGCGGCGGAGGTGATTCGTCTCGCCGCGCGGCGCGGCATCGCCCTGCATCCGTCGATGGCGGAGCGCTTGTGCCGCCATACCGGTGGGGTCACCCGCGAGATCGACCAGTTGCTGTCCGAGGTGCCGCCGAAGGTGTGGTCGGACTTCGATCCCGATCTCCCGGCCCCGGCCGCGATGGCCGCCCGGGTCCGCGAATCGCTCGGTCGTTGTTCGTCGACAACCCGCCGAATCGTCGAATCGACGGCCGTTCTCGGACCCCAGACGCCCTTGCGGGATGTCGCGGCGCTTGCCGTGGTCGACGACGGCCTGCTCGACGCGGTCGACGAAGCGGTCTCCGCGGACCTGGTGGAGCTCGGATCCCATGGCCTGACAGCGATCGGCCCGGTGAATCCTATGGTCAGGGCAGCCGTCCTCGCCGATATGGGCCCGGCCGCGACGGCGGCCCTGCGGCGTCGCGCGGCCGACTTGACCGAGGATCCGGTGCGGCGGCTTCGCCTACTGGTGGCCGCCGCGCCGATCCCGGACTCCGGACTCGCCGACCGCCTCGACGCCTTGGCGGCCTCGGCCGCGTCCGAAGGCGCGTGGGGAACCGCCGCGTCACTGTTGCGGGACGCGGGCCGACTCACCGACGACCGGCTGCTCCGCGAAACACGCCTCACCCGAGCCGTCGACGCGCTGGTCGGCGCGGGCGATGTCTTCGATGCCACCGCGCTGATTCCCGAGGTGGAGAGTCTGCGCGAAACTCCACTTCGCAATGCCGTTCTGGGGTACCTGGCGATTGTCCGAGGGCGTCCCGCGGAGGCGGAGATACGGCTCGCCCGCGCCTGGGAGCTGGTCAACGCCGAACGCGACCCGGACGCCGCGGCATCGATCTGTCAGAGGTACGTCCTGCACGCGCTGTGCCGCTGTCGACCGAGCGAACTCGTGGCGTGGGCGGACAGAACGGCGGGGTTGGTCGCGGCGGGCAGCCCAGCAGCCCTCGAGGCGGCGGCGATCCGGGGACTCGGCCTGGCATACGGCCACACCGAGGAGGCGCGGCGGTCCTATGCCGAACTGTCCGAACGGGTTCGGACGGGCGCGCAGGCGCAGCGCATCGTCATGGGGCGCGGCTGGCACCATCTGCTTGCCGACGAGTTCGACGATGCCCGGTCCGATCTCGAAAGTTCGGTTCCGACAACCTTTCTCGGCGGATCGACACGAATATCGCTGTGGGCCGGTGCCTGGCTGGCCCGAGTCCAGTTCCTCACCGGCGATTGGGACGACGCGCTGCGCACCGTCCACGAGACCGTACAACTGGTCGATCGCACCGGAATCGTCTTACCGGACCCGCTCCTGCACTGGACCACCGCGGCCATACATTGCTCGCGCGGCGACTGGGCCGAAGCCCGAACCGCCCTGCGGCGCGCAGATTCCGGCCCACAAGACTACGAAATCATGCGTGTAGCTTCCTATCTCGCACACGCGCACTGGGCAGAGGCCAGCGTGGACCCCGCGGGTGTCTTGCGCGCACTGCGGCCGATGACCCAGGCATGGGCAGCGGGAGAGGTCGACGACCCAGGCCAGTGGCCGTGGGCCGATATGTATTCGAACGCGCTTGTCGCGGTCGGCAGATACGACGACGCCGACAACTTCCTGACCCGGCACGAACGCCGCGCCGCCGATCTCGGACGCCGCGCGGCGCAAGCCCGATTGGGCGCAGCACGAGGCTATCTCCTTGGTATCCGAGGCGAACTCGATCGCGCCCGTCACGCCTTCAACGGTGCCCTCGACCAGCTCGAGGGGCTGCCCCTTCGCTACGACCGAGCCCGGGTGAGCTTCACCTACGGCCAAATTCTGCGTCGCGCAGGAAAGCGCCGAGAAGCCGATGCGGAACTCTCGGTCGCCCGCGATCTCTTCGCCGCCCTGGACGCACGCACCTACGTAACCCGTTGCGACCGTGAAATGAAAGCGGGCGGTGTCAATATCCGCCGTGCCGACCGAATGGACAGCCAACTGACCCCACAGGAGAAGGCCGTCGCCCAATTGGTGGCCCGAGGCCTGCCCAACCGGGAAGTCGCGGCCGAACTCTTCATCTCCGCCAAGACCGTGCAGTACCACCTGACCAATATCTACGCAAAGCTGGGCATCCGCTCACGGGGAGAGCTGGCGGCAGTGCACGGCGACGCCTGACCGCGGGCGCGGATATGAGTCTTCCCCTGGCGATATCTCGCATCACTACCTGCACAGCTACGACACTTCCCAGGCGAGGGGGAAGACTGCGAGGGGGAAGGCTTCAGGCCCTGGACCGTTCGGCGGGGCTGAGCCGCAATAATGCCTCGGGCAACGCGTCAGGTAGGCGTGCGGAGCCTGCCGCTTGCTCTTTGGTGAGTCGATTGGCCGGCACCTGCTGGATGGCGGTCTGCGCATCCCTCCTCGATATCGCCGGAATCCAGTGCCGGAGCAGCAGCGGGCGAGCTGACCGCGCGTTCGATTGGGTGCTGGGTCGAATCGATATCCTGGCGGGTGATCGGGCACGGTCTCGAGATCGATGCCGGGTGCACCGGTGATCTTGCGGGCCAGGGGCGAGTCGTCGCTGCCACCTGTTCAGCCACGACGTATCGTATCGTGCACATATGACGGCGGAGCTCGAAACAGCACCTGGTGGCGGCGGTCGCGACGCGCGCCTTGCGCAGCAGATCATCACGATCTTCGGCCTGTGCGCGAGGGAGGAAGGCAACTGGCTGTCGGTCGCGTCGGTAGTCGCGCTCATGGCGGATCTCGGAGCTGACGGACAGGCCGTGCGCTCCTCCATTTCCCGGCTGAAACGACGCGGGGTACTGCTCAGCGCGCGCCATGCCGGCGCGGCGGGGTACAGTCTCGCTCCTGCCACCCTGGAGGTACTGGCCGAGGGAGATGTGCGGATCTTTCATCGTTCCCGGGCTACCGAAGAAGACGGCTGGGTCGTGGTCGTGTTCTCGGTCCCGGAATCCGAGCGCGACAAGCGGCACGCGCTGCGATCGAGCCTCACCCGCCTCGGTTTCGGCACCGCCGCTCCGGGAGTATGGGTGGCACCGGGAAATCTGGATCGCGAGACACGCTCGACCCTCGAGCGGCGCGAGCTGTCCACCTACGTGGACATATTCACCGGACGCCATGTCGGCTTCGGCGACCTCCGCACGAAGATCCGAACCTGGTGGGACCTCGACGAACTCACCACGCTGTACGCGGAATTCCTGAAGAGCTACCGACCGGCGCTGTACCAGGCGACGCACGCAGAGGTCACCCCGCTGGAAGCATTCCAGACCTACGCTCCCATGCTCACTCAGTGGCGGCGACTCCCCTACCGCGATCCAGGAATCCCACTCTCGCTCCTGCCTCCGGCCTGGAACGGCGAGGCGGCCGGCGCACTGTTCGATCAATTGAACGGATTGTTGAATCCATTGGCTCAGAAGCACGCTCTGGCGGTGATCCACGGCAGGCGACAGAGTTAGCGGTCGCTTTCGGACTGGCATTACGCTTCCGACAGACCGGAGTCACGTGAGTAGAGGCCAAAACTACCGAGGCCCTCAACAAACCAGACATCTCGACATGGAACAGATCGGTACCGCAACTACGTGACGATCGCCACTTCGACGATATGCGCTGGAGGATATCGTTGGAATTCAACCGGCGCCCCCTGACCCGCCGCATGGCCTCAGCGCTGACCGGCGAACCGCGCGGCCAGGCGTTGCTCGAGGAGATGGCACGCCGGGATCTCTTCCTCCACCGCATCGATGAGAACGGCGGTTGGTACCTCTACCACCATATGTTCGCCGAGTTCCTGCGCCAACGCCTCGAGCGCGTCATCCGGAGCGGGTCGCCGAGCTGCATCACCTCGCATCGGACTGGCTCGGCCGCCACCAAATGCTCAGCGAGGCAGTCGATCACGCCATGGCCGCCGGAGATCCTGGGCGCGCGGTCGAACTCGTCGAGGAGAACGCACGAGACCTGGTACGTGGTATTTGCCCAGGCGTTTCACCACCTACCGCCGGCCACCGCAGTGCGCGCCATCGCCGAAGCCACCCGGGTCGGCAACCGGTTCCTCGTCATCGACCTCGAACGCCAGCCTCCGATGCGTCTGCTCGTCATGTCATTGCTGATGGCGCCTGTGGCCGTGGCGATGCTGGCAGTACGGTCGTCGTTCAGGCATATGGCCCACGATGGGTTCATCAGCGCGCTACGGTCCTGTAGCCGATCGGGGTTCACAGCGCTCGGTAAGGCCGCCCACCCGGCAATGCGCATCGAATTCCTTTCGACGACAACGTCGTCCGGGTACGGCCCCAAATCGGTCGCCATCGTGTTCTCCCGACCCGCCGCTACCGCCGAACCGACCAACGCCACCGAGCACGAAACCCGTCAGAGCGGCGATCGAGGGCTCTTCGAAGTTGGGCGGGGTTGAGGCATCCGCGTCCTCGTCGAGTGGTCGCACAGCGAGTGCGGAGCCGTTGGTTGACCGGGTTGTGGAAGCCGTATGCGTGCAGGCGTCGAGCTTGACGACCCGGTTGATGCCCTCGCTGGCGGCGTTGGTGATCCCGGTATGGATGAACGCCTGGATCTGTGGCCACCAGGTCTGCCAACTCGGCGACCATCGCACGGACCCTGTCCCCGTCACGGTTCTCCACATTGGCGTCGAGCTTGTTACGCAGTTCCCGTTCCCGATCCCCAGCCCGACCGCGGCGGCATCGCACCTCGGCGGTGCGCCGATACCGCACCTCGTCGATGACGCCCTCGACCTGCCCCAGTGGGCGCGACGTACGCCCGATAGGACGGGCCGCCCGTGGGCCAGCGCACGACCGCGGTCTCGAGCCGTGCGTAGAAGCGACACCCTCAGGGTCATCCGTCCTACTGGCGGGCCCGGTCGAGCGCCATGTGCGACGAGTCCACCCTGAACTAGAAAGTTGCTCTAGAAAACATCTCCAATTAGGCTCTGCTGCATGCAAACGGCTGTGGTGACGGGCGGCAATCGGGGTATCGGCTACGCGGTCTGCGAAGCATTGGCGGCCAAGGATTATCGTGTCGTTGCGGTGTCCCGTGACCCGGCGGCGTCGGCGCCGCCGGATGTCGAGGTGGTCCAAGGCGATCTCGCCTCGCGGCGAACAGTGAACGCGCTGGCTGTGGCTCTGTCGGAGAGGTGCCCCACGATCGACGTGCTCGTGCACAACGCGGCCGTGTGGCCGACCCAATTGCGGCACAACGAAGACGGCATCGAGGAATCGTTCGCGGTCAATCACCTGGCGCCGTTCCAGCTGAACTTGGCGCTGGAACCGCGACTGCGGCGCGTGGTCCAGGTCAGTGCCGGCCTGTACGCGAGGGGCCGCATCGATCCGGAGCGGACGCCGTGGGGCAAGGACTTCGACCCGATGCGCACCTACTGCGACACGAAACGGGCGAACCTGCTGATGGTGCCAATGTTCGCGCGACGTTGGCAGGATGCCGGGACGACCATCGACGCGGTGCATCCCGGCGTGATCCGTACCAACCTGGGTGATCGGGGTGGCGTGCAGGGCACGCTCCTGCGCCTGTTCAAACGGCTGTGGCCTGCGGCCGCGACCGGCGCGGCACCGGTGGTGCGCCTGGCCGCGGAGAAGCAGACGCAGACCGGCACGGGCCGGTACTTCAACATCGACAAGGAACAACCGCTTCCGCAGGAGCCTGAGCTGGTGCGCCGAGTGTGGGACCAGGCATGGGAACTGACCGGTGCCCGTTAGGCAACGCCGAGGCGAGCAGACCAGGCAGCGCCTGCTGGACGCCGCGCTGACCACCCATGAGGCGGGTCAGTTCACGGTGCAGGCGGTACTTGCCGAAAGCGGGGTGAGCCTGGGCAGCCTGTACCACCACTTCGGCAGCTTCGACGGCCTGGCCGCGGCCCTGCACGCCCAGTGCTTGACGGAACTGCTCGACGGCGTCGTGGCCACGCTGGAGCGCGCGAGAACTGCCCGCATCGGAGTGACCGCGATCGTGACGGCCTACCTGTCGTTCGTCATGCACCAGCCGGCCAAGGCCCGGTTTCTCTACTCGTCGGCGCCCATCGCCTACCTGCCTGCCTACGCTGACGTGATCGCGGAGGCGAAACTTCCGCGCATGGCCCGCATCGAGGAATGGCTGGCACCCCACATCGCGGCCGGGGCGATCATGGACCTGACGGACTCGCTGACCGAGATGCTGCTGATCGGCCCGGTGTCGGAACTGTCCCGGAGATGGCTCAGCGGCGCGGACATCGACCTCGCAAGAGCAGCCAAGGTCCTTCCGCCGCGGATCTGGGCCGCCCTTCGTGGCAGTGACTAGATTGAGAGTTTCAGGTGGTTTCGAGCTTGACCGGGGTCTACGGACCGCCAGACACACCTGATAGGGCGCGGAGGAGGAGCCCGTGGCCCTCGGTGATCATTCCTGTTGTCTACGCAGGATGATCACAACAGAAGAGCCACGAGCACGCTCAACGATGAGACCCGGCTGCTGGGCCTGGTCGTCACCGCGGTCGACAACGACAACGACAACCGACCGGTCGTGCACCTGGCCCGGGTCACCCTCCGGCTGCGCCGTGCGGCCGGGGCCGCGGTGCGCGGTCGGGACCCTGCTGACCGAAATCATCGGGACGGGTGTGCGCGAGGGGACCTTCACCGCCGCCGATCCAACGGAGAGAGACGGCACTGCACTGCTGGGCATGTGCCAGTCCATCGCACGCTGGTACCAGCCCGCTGGACCGCTCGCACCGCAGGAGCTGGCAGCACGCTATATCGATATTGCGCTCGCCATCGTGTGTGCCCAGCGCCCAGCTCGCGGCCGTACCACACGAAAGCCCGGTGAAGGCCGCCGCCATATGAACGACGACATTTGTTCCACGATTTCGGCCGCGCCGATATGTCCGAGAAATCCGACTCGCTGGCTGATTGCGGCTGCCGAAAACTCACTGGCGCGTCACCGTGCGACATGGCTAAAGCCATCAATCGATGCACCGAGTTGCGGTCTTCGTACGGGAGACGGCGACCGTGCCGATGCCGAATTCGTACGCGGCGCGAATGGCGATCGTGCCGCGGTTGGCGACCATACTTTGGAGAACAAGTAAGTGCTGTGATTCCTCGCGAAGTGGATGGCGAAATACCTTCCGGGTGCTACCGCGCGGTGGGTGCGTCGACCCGCAGTAGTCGTGTCCGGAGAATCTCCGCGATCCGCGCCGGCTCTTCGACAGCCGAGAAATGTCCGCAGCCTTCGATGGTGATCAACTCCGCGTCAGGAATCGCCTCCGCGAGTTCGACACTGTGCTCGAGCGGCGTCACGCCATCGGCCGTACCGCAGACCACCACCGTCGGAGTATCGATCCACGACAGCTCTGGCCGACGGTCGTGCCGGTCCAGAGCAGCGCGCTGTTGGTCGCGGAACGCAGCGGCCCCGAGATCACCAGCCATGGCGGCGGCGAGCGCGACCACATCGTCTCGCCCCGGCGGCGCCACAGCGCCCGCCAATCGTTCGATCGCGATGTCGTAACGACCGGCCTCCGCCAACTCGATCATGTCCTCCCCGCTGGCCCGCCGTTCGGGCGAGGCCGCGCGTGCCGAGGTGTTGACCAGCGCCAGCCCCGCGAGCCGACCGGTCCGCCGCAGCGCGATGTCGACGGCGACATAGCCGCCCATGGACAGTCCCGCCAGATAGAACCGATCCGGTGCCTGCGCGAGCACATTGTCGGCGATCGACTCGACGGAGTCTCCGGCATGCGCCACCACGGTCGACTCGACAATATCCCCGAGCCGCTCGACGACCGGTTCCCACAACCGGGAATCCGCGCCGAGCGCGGGCAGCAGGACCAACGGGTACGGGAGCATTCTTAAATCCCTTCTCGCGACGTCGCTCGCCTCGCGGCGGCAACTGGTGAAATCAGGACGCGGCGCCGTCGACGCTCAGCACGGAACCCGAAGTGAACCCGGCATCCTCGGAAACCAAATACCCGACAGCTGCGGCGATTTCGTCCGTCGTGCCGGTGCGCCCGACCGGAATCGCCGCCTCGGTAGCGGCTCGGGCCTCGGCGGGCAACGCGTCGAACGTCGCCCGGACCCGGCCCTCCTCCGGCAGGATCAGCCCCGGGGAAATCGCGTTCACGGTGATGCCGCTACCGCCGAGGTCTTTGGCGAGCTGCTTGGTGAAGCCATTGACGGCGGCCTTCGAGGCGGCGTACGGCAGGAGCGCACCCACCGTCCCCGATGGACCCGCGAGGCCATTCGCCACGGCCGAGGAGAAGTTGACGATGCGGCCGAAGCCCTTGCGCCGCATGATTGGAACGGCGTACTTAGCGCACAGGAACGCGCTCGTCAGATTATTGCCGATGACGGTGTTCCAGACATCCGGCGGCAAGTCCTCGATCTCGCGCACCGCGACGGTTCCGCTGCCTCCCGCAGTATTCACCAGCACATCGATCCTGCCGAACTCGGAGTCGATCTCCTGGAACACTCGCTCGACGTCCTCCGGCCGGGACAGATCGACGGCGGCGGCGAAAACGTGGGCGTCACGGAACCGGGTCTCGATACTCTTCTTCGCGCGCTGTAGGGCATCCTCCTGCATGTCCAGAAGCGCGACCGCGAACCGGTCCCGGGCGAGGTGCGATGCGATGGCTGCGCCCAAACCCTGGGCTCCCCCGGTGACGACCGCGGTTCTTTCGTTCACAATACTGTCGGTCATCCCAGTGGCCCCCAGAAGGTTTCGCCCGAATAGGTATCGGGCAACGCGGGCAGGGTCTCGGGCCAGACACCGGGCTCAACCCGGCGGCGCTGGTCCGCCGGCCGGGGCTTGCCGTCCCAGCCGATCTGCTCCATGTAGTAGTACAGCTGCATCACATGTCCCTCGGGGTCGACGGCGTGAATGACGTAATCGATACCGGGGTGGATCTCGGGCGGCAGGTCCAGCAGCGTGACGCCGCGCTCGAGCAGGTGGGTCCGAGCCGCGCGCAACTGCTCGTAGGAGCCGACCTGCACACCGAAGGAGAGCAGCGTGGTGTTTTCGCTGAGCCCAAGGGCCGCACGAAGTTCCAGCGGGAACAGGCCGATGCTGTGATGTTCGGTGTTCGCCCGCAAGAAGACGACGCGATGTCCGAGGACGGTGACCTCCTCGCTCGGCGCGAGGCCGAGTGTTTCGATGTAGTAGCGCTCGCTCGAAGCGACGTCCTCGACGAAGATGCTGACAGGTCCGATCCGAACGGCCTTGAACGGCCGCGACAGCAGCACCCCTCCCACATCATGAGTTTTCGGCAATTCGTCGACCCACCGGTGACCGGAGTTCAAGTCGATGCCCTTGACCGCGGCCACTGCCATTTCGGTGCTCTCGGAACTGGTCGGCAGCGGTGGGTGCCCAATCCCCCAGGGCCACATCGCTTCCGGTTTGCTCAACCCGTCCCAGCCCACCTGCTCGATGCCGTACTCGAGTTCGTTGATGTGCCCGGTGGGCTCGGGAAAGTAGGTGTGCCAATTGGATCCGGGATCGCGGCCGTACCGGCTGATCTTGGTTCCGGTCGACTCGAGCCACACCCGGGCTTCGACGACCTCCCGCAGACTGCCGACCTGCCAGGTGATCTGGTTGATGGTGATATCGGAACGCGGCGCGGAGGCGGTCTGGTCGATCCACGGACGCGGCATCAACACGAAGGTGTGATGGTCGCTGTTGTGGCGCAGGAAATAGATGTGTGTGTCCGGAACACCGTCCATCCACTCCCCTGGCTCGACGATCTTCAGATCGATCTTGTCGGAGACGGAGAATCCGAGCACATCTCGATAGAAGGCGAGCGCGCGGCCGGTGTCATCCACGCTGATGCCGAAATGATTGAGTCGGCGGATCTTGAACGGGCGATCGTAGAGAACCCCGCCGACCGGGAATTGCCCTGTTGCCATGACTTCCTTCATTCGGTGGGCGCGACGATCTTGTTGCGGATGGATCCGATGAGGCTGGAGGAGATCTCCACAACGTCACCCGGCTTCACGAAGAGCGTGTCCGGGAGCGTTCCATCGGGCAGTTGCTTGCTGGAATCGACGGCCGTGCCCTTCGGAGTACCGCTACTGATCAGATCGCCGGGCCACAAAGTCGTGTCGGCGGACAGGTATTCGCCCAATGCGGCGAAGCTGTGCACCATGGAGCTGGTGTTGCCGTACTGTCTGACCTCGCCGTTGACACGGCATTCGAGCGGGATGTGCTGCGGGTCGATGTCCTCGTCCACGACGATCCAGGGCCCGACGGTCGCCGAGGTGTCGAAGTTCTTCGAATACAGGAAGTCCGGGCCGAAGGAGACGTTGTCGCGCACGGACCAGTCGTTGTGCAAGGTGTAACCCCAGATGTATGAACGGAATTCACCGCCGGGGATGTCACGGCCACGTTTGCCGATCACGGCCGCTACTTCGGCCTCGTAGTCCAGCCGCTGGGTTCGCCTCGGATAGCGTAGGGGCTGCCCGTCGGCGGACACCGCCCGCGAGTCCTTCAGGAAGAACTTCGGACCGCCCGACGTGAGCCGCTGGAGCGTCTCAGCCTGATCCTCGGAGCTGGAATTCTGTGCGGCGCTGTCCATGTGGTCGGCGAAGTTGGCCAGCGCGGCGAAGATCCGCGACCTGCCCTCCACTGGTGCGTGCAGGATGACTTCATCCGTCTCGTAGCGAAGTCGCTCTCCCGCCACCCCGCGATCGTCGTACGCCTTGGAGAACAGATGCTCCAGAGCGTTTCTCGCGCCGTCGAGAGCCCGGTCGCCTTCCTCGATGAAGTCGTTCAGCGAAGCCGGGACCTCCGCCGCGGCACGGGCATGTGGCCGCGCGGTATCGGACGACTCGGCCAAATACTTTGCGTACGCACCGTTGATATCGACGATGGATCCTTCATGGACGACACCGATCCTGCGAGCAGGTCCAAAGACTGCAATCTTCATTATTCTCCTCACGAATTCTCTTCAGCAGCGTCGAAGAACTTCGGGTTTACCGGATTGAGGCTGTAGATCGCGAGGCGATGAATTTTTCCCTCGCGAACCGTGAAGAAGTCCCCGAGCTTCATAAGCTTCCCGTCGGCGTTCAGATCGATCTCGACGGCGACCCGTTCGCCGTCGACCACCAGGGGTCCGGGGCTGGGCTTCATGGCGCCCGGCCGGAGACCGCCCTCGTACATACTCGTAATCGCTTCCGCGCCCCGAAGCGTGCCCGCCGCATTGTGCAATTCCGCGTCCGGCGCGAAAAGCGCTCCGACGGCACTCGGGTCACCGGCCGCGACGGCGTCGAAATAGGCACGCACCACGGCAACGGGATCACTCATATTCATATCCTTTCCGGCATTCACACTGATCAGGCCGACAGGTATTTCTTCGATGCGTATACAGCCTTGTATTCGAGGTACGCGTCGATTCCCTCCGGCCCGAGCTCACGGCCGACGCCCGAGGACTTCATGCCGCCGAACGGCGCGCCCAGGTCGAGCTCGTAATAGTTGAGGCCGATCGTGCCGGTGCGCACCCGCCCGGCGATTTCGAGCGCGCGATCCTCGTCCGCGCTCCACACCGAACCCGCGAGCCCATAGTCGCTGTCGTTGGCGACCCGCACCGCCTCCTCATCGGTGTCGAACGGCAGCAGTGCGATCACAGGACCGAAAACCTCTTCACGAGCGAGTAAATCGTTGTTGTCCACATCGGCGAATACGGTCGGCTCGACGAACCAGCCCCGATCGAGACCGGTCGGACGGCCACCCCCTGTGACCAGCCGGGCATCCGATTTCTTCGCGATGTCGATGTAGCCCAGAACCCGGTCCAACTGTGCGCTGGTCGCCATCGGCCCCAAGGTCACAGCCGGATCGAGCGGATTTCCGATATTCATGGCGGACACATAACCGGCCACCGCGTCGATGACCTCGTCGTACCTCGAACGGGCCACGAGAATCCGCGACTGCGACGTGCACGTCTGGCTGTTGTTGAGGAACGAAGCGCCACCAAGACCCGCGAGCAAGGTGTCGATGTCCCCATCGTCGAGGAAGATCGCCGCGGACTTCCCGCCCAGTTCCAGGGTGTGGCGCCGGAGCAACCGCCCGCACTCGGCACCGATGATCCTTCCGGCCGCGGTGGAGCCCGTGAACGCGATCTTGTCGACCAGAGGATGGGAGACGAGCGCCGCTCCCGAATCACGGTCACCAGCAACGATATTCAGCACCCCCGCGGGCAGCCCGGCCTCGAGCCCCGCTTCCGCCAGTACATACGCATCCAGCGCCGTCTCCGGCGACGGCTTCAACACCACCGTGCACCCCGCGGCAAGCGCGGGCGCCACCTTGAACATCGCCAACGCCTGCGGAAAATTCCACGGCGTAATCGCCCCCACCACACCAACCGGCTCCCGCCGCAGGA
This sequence comes from Nocardia sp. NPDC050412, assembly GCF_044458825.1. NCBI lineage: Bacteria > Bacillati > Actinomycetota > Actinomycetes > Mycobacteriales > Nocardiaceae > Nocardia > Nocardia sp. NPDC050412. Next base: position 839,876 of record NZ_JBITIJ010000001.1, on the reverse strand, counting down.
TCGTCGACCCCTTCGGACTCGGCCGCACCTCCTCCAGTGGAAGCTTCTCGACCACCTCCGCATAGATCCGCAGCAGCACGGCCGGCAGGCCACCGTTCACCTGCTGCGAGAACTGAATGGGCATACCGTTCTCACGCGTCACCAAGGTGGAGGTGTGATCGGCGCGTCGCTCCAGCGCAGCGGCGAACCGCCGCATCGCCGTCGCACGCTCGGCCGCCGACGTGCGGCCCCAGGGCCCGTGATCGAGAGCGGTGCGAGCAGCCCGGACCGCGGCGTCGATATCGTCCTCGCCACCCAGCGCGGCGATACCGAGCCCCTCCCCGGTCGCCGCCTCGACCACGCGGTAGGTGCGGCTGCTCCGAGGCTCGGCCCACTCCCCGTCGATGAAGAACCGCGTGCGGTCGAGGTCGGTGTGTCGCTCGGCAATGAGGGACATGTGGTCCTCCTGGATTTGTCATCAGAGGCGATGTGGTGAATTTGCGTGGCGCGGCAAATTCCGTCGTAGCAAGCATGCGTATCGCATCAATGACACGTAAAGGCCAGGAATTTCAGTCAGACCATGCATCGCATGCATGATCTGCCATTTCATGACGACAGCCGAGGCCGAGTGCGCAAGCGCGGCGGGATAAAGGAATTCACGCACCGAGCACGCTTCTTATGCGGTCAGCGCATCGTCGACCTGAACTTCTTGACCTTTACACACCCCATGGCGAATCCGCATTCTGACTTTCGCCCACTGCGTGATTTCGATCACGGCATCGTGGGTCGGCAACACCCAAACGCGCGGACCTGGATGTGACCTCATGATCTACGAGCACACCGAACTCCGTGTCCGGTCCGGCGACGGGCCACGGCTCACAACGGATTTCGCCAGAGTCCGGCACCTGCTGCTGCAGTCGCCGGGATGCGTTTTCGCCGAACCGATCCGCAATGTCGATCACCTCGATACGTACCTGCTTCAGGTCGGCCGGGAGCGACTCGAGGACCCACCGAGACCTTCCCCGCCACACCCCCGATCGGACGTGATCGCGAACGCGATTGCAGCCCACTACATCGCACCGCCTCGGATCGTTCACTACGCGAGCCCGGACCAAAAATCGACAGGAGAAACTCAATGAGTCGGATTGTTATCAGCGGAGCCTCGGGCGACCTGGGGCGGCGGGTCACCGCTCTGCTCTCGAACGCGAACCCACGCCACGAGTTGACGCTCGTGACCCGCACCCCGGACAAGCTCGCACAGCGCGAGACGGAAGGGATCCACGTCCGACGCGGCGACTACCAGGAACCTGATTTACTGGACGCCGCCTACCGCGGCGGAGACGTCCTGTTCTTGATCAGTGGGCTCAACCTCGGACGGCGAGTTCCCGAACATCTCAATGCCATCAACGCGGCACAGCGGGCGGGCATCCGCCACATTGTGTACACCTCAGTGGGCGGCGTGCACCCCACCAATCCGGCGCTGTCGGCGAAGGACCACTGTCAAACCGAGATCGACCTCCGCGACTCCGGCATCGCGCACACAATTTTGCGCAGTTCCCTCTACTCCGAAATTGTCAGCCAAATACTGGTCGCGCCCGCCGCGCAAGCCGGAGTGATGGCCCAGGCCACCGGGGATGGATACCTGGCGCCGGTGGCGAAAAGCGATCTGGCCAACTGCGCTGCCGCATGCCTAGTGGAACCCGGGCGGCATGCGGGAGCCGTGTATGAAATCACCGGACCGGAGTTGTTCAATTTCGAGAATATCGCGCGACTCGGCTCGGAGGTCTTCGGCGTTCCGATCAAGTACGAGCGAGTGACGTCCGACGAGCGTCTGGCGTTCTTCGACTCCGTCGGCATTCCCCGCACCTATGACCCGAGCATGCCGCCCAGCCCCGACGGGCATATGTGGGCCAGCGATGAACTGGTTTCCGCCGAAGTCGCGGTGGCCGAGGGATACCAGGCGTTGCTGTCGCACCACGTGAAGCTGATCACCGGCCGTGAGCCCGAATCGCTGCGCACCGTGATGGAGCGCGTGAAGACCCGGCGCTACGACGAGATCGGCGCGGTCTCGTAGCGAGCACGCGCGTTCCCGCAAACCGAGCTTGTCGGCCGACCAGGAGAGTTCCATTGCACAAGATCATCTTTCACCACGTCGGAGGCGATACCGACATCGTCGAGACCCATGCCGGCGTCAGCGTGATGCACGCGGCCGTACACAACGGCGTCACCGGCATAGTCGGTGAGTGTGGCGGGCAGGCGATGTGCGCGACCTGCCATGTCCTCGTGCGCGAGCCCTACGTGGACAGACTGCCGCCCATCGGCGAGGACGAGGAGGAGATGCTCCAGTGCACCGCCAGCCCGCGTGACGGTCAGCGCAGCCGTCTGGGGTGCCAACTGCTGATCGGCACCGATCTCGAGGAGGTGGAGGTCGATGTCCCGGAATCCCAGGTCTGATCCTGCCGTTCAGCGTGTGGTCGTCATCGGCGCCGGACACGCCGGAGTCGAGGTCGCCGACGCGCTGCGAGCGCGTGGCCACGCCGGGCCTTTGACGGTTGTAGGCGACGAGCCTGGACACCCCTACCATCGCCCACCGCTGTCGAAGGAATTCCTCTCTCCCTCGGAGGAACCAACGGCGATGCCGTTGCGGACGCCGAAATACTTCGCCGACCGCCGGATCGATGTGCGCACCGGTGTCACCGCTACCGAACTGGACCGCCTATCGCGGACCGTGCGGCTCTCTGATGGCGGTGAATTACCTTACGACACAGTTATTCTCGCCACAGGGGCAGCCAATCGCACGATCACCGTCCCCGGAGCGGACCTAGCCGGTATTCGCGCGCTGCGTACGCTCGCCGAAGCCGAGATACTGCACTCCGCACTGAGCCGGAGCCGGTCGATCCTGATCGTCGGCGCCGGATTCATCGGCCTAGAGGTCGCGGCGGCAGCCCGCGAACACGGGCTCGCGGTCACCGTCCTCGAATCCGGGGACCGCCCGATGCGACGAGCGTTGTCCCCGGCAATGGCGAACCACCTCACTGCCGCACACCGCGAGGCCGGCGTCGATATCCGGCTCGGCGAGGCGGTCGCGCGATTCATCGGCACCGACGATCACGTGGTCGGCGCGGTCGGTACCACAGGTGAGCGGTACCGCGCCGATATCGTCCTGGTCGGCATCGGAGTCGTGCCCCGGGACGAACTCGCGGCCGACGCCGGCCTTCCCGTGTCTGACGGGATCGTGGTCGACGAGAACCTGCGCACCCCCGATTCCGCGATTTACGCCGTCGGGGACTGCGCCAACCATCCGAATGTCTACGCCGGTGTCCGAATGCGGGTGGAGTCAATCCAGAACGCCACCGATCAAGCCCGCCACGTGGCCTCGGCGATACTCGGCGACACCGATGGCTACACCGAGCTGCCCTGGTTCTGGAGCCACCAGGGTGGGCTGAAGTTGCAGATCGCCGGGGTGCGCCGGCCCGACGACGCACACATCGTCATCGGCGATCCCAGCACCGACCGGTTCTCGGTCTGCTGCTATCGGCAAGGCCGTCTCGCCGCGGTCGAATCACTCAATCGCCCCGCCGACCACGTCGCGGCGCGCCGCTTGCTCGCGGCCGGCCGCTCACCGGCTATCCGCCAGCTGAGCGATCCAGCGTTCAGTCTCAAGGCCTTCGCGCAGGCCTCCGTGGCACCCCATCGAGAATCCGCCCTTTCCTCGAGGAGCTCTTCATGACAACGAAGTCGACTTCCGCGGTCCCCACCGCCGACTGGGTCGATCCCGCCGCGATGCTGACCGACCCCTACCCCACCTACCGGCGTCTGCTCGACGAATCGCCCGTGGCTTGGGTCCCCGCGCTGAACCAGTACCTGGTGACCTCCCACGAGGCGTGCCGCGCCGTCGAAGCGAACCAAGAGACCTTCAGCGCGAATGTCACCACCGGAGCCACCGCGCAGATGGCCAGGGCAGTGGGCTCGCAGCCGATGGTGAACAAGGACGATCCCGACCATGCGCGCGAACGGCAACCCGTCAATCCGACCTTGCGGCCGGGAATCATGCGTGCGCACTGGGCCCCCATCTTCGAACGCAATGCCCGGACTCATCTCGCCCTCATGCGCGAGCAGGGTCCCGACCGTGCCGACCTCAATCGCGACTATGCCGCGCCGGTCGCCGCGCAGAACCTGATCGACCTGCTCGGTTTCCATGACGTCGAGGTCGAGGTGATGCGCCGCTGGTCGAACACCTTCGTCGAGGGAATCGGCAATATCTTCGACGAACCGGAAACCTGGCGGCGCTGCGACGATGCCCGCGCGGAGGTCGACGCCAGGCTCGAGGAGCTCGTCCCCTACTACCGGGCGCACCCGGACCGCAGCATCATCTCCGCGTTCGCCAATGCGGGTATGCCGATGACGCAGATCGCCGCCAATGTCGACCTCGTCATCTCCGGCGGCATGAATGAACCGCAGCACGCGATCACGAGCACGGTGTGGGCGCTGGACCGCCATCCCGAGCAGCGCGACCACGTGCTGGCCGATCCGGCCTTGTGGCCCGCCGTGTTCGACGAGACGGTCCGGTGGTTGTCACCGATCGGCTACTACCCACGGGAGACGACACGCGAGACCGTGCTCGAGGACGTACGGTTGCCTGCGCGCACGATGGTTGGCATTCTCGTCGCCGCAGCCAATCGCGACACCACGGTTTTCGAGAGTGCCGACGAGTTCGACATCACCCGCCCGCGGCATCCGCACCTGGCCTTCGGCGGAGGTGTGCACCTGTGCGCCGGTCACTGGGCCGCGCGCATCGGCATCGGGGAGATCGCGGTACCGATACTGTACGCGGAACTCCCTGGGCTGCACGTGGATTCGCGTCGTGACGAGGCATGGTTCGGCTGGGTGTTCCGCGGGCTCACCGCGCTGCCGGTGGCCTGGAACTGACATGCCGCGGCCCGCTGGTTCGCCCGACCGGAGAAATCCATGACGACCGGTTTGTCGCTGGAGCACAATGGCCGGGATGAGCAAGCAAGTATCTCGTGCTCGCGCACTGGCGCCACCACCAGCCGAATTGTTCGGGCGCCAGCGCGAGCTGGCGAGCGCACGTGAATTGTTTTCCGCTACCCGCCTCGTGACACTCACTGGCCCCGGTGGCGTGGGCAAGACCACGTTGTCCGCGGCGTTGTCCGCCACACTCGACCGGGCATTCCGGGACGGCACCTGGTTCGTCGAGCTCGGCGCGCAACGCAGTTCGGACACCGTCGCCGAGGCCGTGGTGACCCAGCTCGGGCTGAGCGCCCTGGCCACCGTGGATGCCGAAGAACAGCTCTGCCGGCACGTAGCCGAACGCTCGATGCTGTTGATACTGGACAATTGCGAGCATGTCCTGCCCGGATGCCGGCGACTGCTGTCCGCGCTCCTCGCCGCGTCCGCCGAGCTACGGGTTTTGACAACCAGCAGAGAGCCATTGGGAATCAGGGGCGAACGTGTGATCGTCGTCCGCCCGCTGGCGATCCCCCCGAGCCATCGCGACGTTACCGCGGACGAACTACGCGAATATCCGGCCGCGGCCATGCTGGAAGCCCGAGCGAGGGCCGTCAACGATCAATTCGAGATCACCGCGCACACCACGGCGGCGGTCGCGAGGCTGTGCGCCACTCTGGACGGAATGCCGCTGGCCATCGAACTCGCCGCCGTGCGGCTGCGGTCGCTGTCGGTGCAGGAGCTGCTGGCCCACATCGACGACCGATTCGCGCTGCTGACCTCCGGCGATCCCACCGCCGCACCGCACCACCGGTCCCTGGACGCGCTGGTGCGGTGGAGCTATGACCTGTGCTCCCCGACCGAACAGCTGCTCTGGGAGAGAATGGCCGTGTTCAGCGGCAGCGCCGATCTCCCCGCGATCCAGGCGGTGTGCGGACTCCCGCCACTGGAAGGAACCAAACTTCTCGACGCGCTCGACGGCTTAGTGTCCAAGTCGATCGTCCTCACCGAGACGGCACAGGGTGATATGCGCTACCGGTTCCTGGAAACGCTGCGCGAGTTCGCTCGAGAGCAAGCTCGGGACAGCGAAGACTGCGGCCGCGCCCGCCGTGCCCACACGGAGTACTACCGAACCTGGGCGGCCCGAGCCGCCGAGAACTTCTTCGGCCCGGGCCAACCCGACATCGTCCGGCGGTGGGAGTCCGATATCACCAACCTCGAGCTGGCTTTCGATGATCTCCTGCGGGCGGCCCCTGGCTCCCATGGCGCGCTGGAGCTCGCCGCGGACCTCCGCTTCTCGTGGATGAGCGGCCATCTCCGCGCAGGTCGACGTTGGTTGGAGCGAGCTCTCGCCGGCGACACGACCGCCTGCGCCGAGCGCGGCAACGCGCTGTGGGCAGCGGGGTGGTTCGAGGCACTGCACGGCGAAACGCACACTGCCCGAGACTTTCTCGACGAAGCCGACGGGATAGCCCAGAGGTTCGGCGATTCGCGCATGGCCGCGCGCGCCGCCACGTGGACGGGCCTGACCGCCATGGTCGCCGGGGATTTCGAGGGCTGCCGCTCATCTCTCGAAGCGGCCTACTCCAGGCACCGCGAGCACGCGGATGTCGAGGGTCTGCTGATGACCCTGTTCCTACTCGGATTGATCAGGAGCTTGTCCGGAGATCATCAGGGAGCCGCGGCAGCCGGCCGGGAAGCTGTCGAGCGAAGCGAGCGGCTGGGCGATACGTGGGGCCGGTCCTATTCGCTGTGGATGCTGGGATTCGACGCGTGGACGCGCCAAGACCTCGCTGTCGCCGAGGAGTACGCCGAACAGAGTCTCACACTGCGATGGGACTACCACGACGATTTCGGCAGTGCGGTCGTCCTCAATCTGATGGCCGGAATCGCGCTGGACACCGGCGATCCCAAGAAGGCGGCAAAGCTGTTGGGTGTCGTCGCGGAACTGCTGTCCATTGTCGATACTGAGGTCCCGGGCCTGCTGGGCTCGCGCTATCGAGAGATCAAATCCGCCACCCAGGAACGTCTCGGGCAGGACCTGTTCACCCGCCATCACGAGATCGGGCGCCGACTCGACCGAGGGCAACGGATGCGCCTGGCGTTGGGGTCGGCCGCCATCGTCGCAGCGGATCAGGCGGAAGGGGTGGCCTTGGCCGGGCTGCTGACGCCCCGAGAAAGGGAGGTGGCGTCGTTGCTGGCGGAGGGTCTCAGCAACCGCGCTATCGCCGGCAAGCTGGTGCTCTCCCCGCGCACGGTGGAGGCTCACGTCGAGCACATTCTGACCAAGCTCAGCGTCGGCTCCCGCACCGAAGCCGGTGTGTGGGCGGCCACCGCCTTCGGCAAGAAGCCGTGACGCACATCCCCGATACGGTGTCCCACGTCACAGGCTACGTAGATCCCCAATTGCGTAGCGCTTAGGTGTTCGCCCGCATGTCACGGACATGCTCCCGGGGGGAAGGTGGAGTTCCCATCCCGAGGCTCAGGTCGAGAGATGGTCCCACGATGATCGGGTCTCCAGCGCTGGACAACCGGTAGGTATCCGCCAGTGACGGCGTCCCTTCCCGAGGTAGGTTGACCATGCAACTGCGCGAACTCCAGTGGTTCACAACGCTGGCGGACACCGAGCACATCACGGAGGCCTCGGTCCGGCTGAACATCAGCCAGCCGACCCTGTCCCGAGCGTTGGCCCGACTCGAACGCAAGCTAGGCGTACAGCTTTTCGACCGACACCAGAACCGGCTCCGACTGAACAAATACGGCGAGCTCTTCCAAGCCCACGCGTTGCGAGCACTGAACGAGATCGACCGTGGGGAACAGCGGATCGCCGCTTTGGTCGATCCGGATCGAGGCTCGGTGTCGCTCGGGTTCGCGCATTCCTTCGGCGGCTGGCTGATACCAGACCTGCTCAATCGGTACCGCGGGGTCGCGTCCAGCACATCCTTCGAATTGCACGGCGGCGCTTGCGATTCCGTAGTAGATAGCGTGCGGCAGGGGCGAATCGACATCGGCTTCGTGGCTCCCGAGCCGACCGCGGACGATCTCGAGTGGGTACCGCTCGGACGTGAGGCGCTGTGTCTGGGGGTTCCCGCGGGCCATGTGTTCGAAGGCCGCGATCACGTCGCAATGGCCGACGTGGCGGACGAGCCGATGATCGCGCTGAAGGCCGGGTACGGCCTGCGGCAGGTCACCGACCGGCTGTGCCGGGAGGCCGGGTTCAGCCCCCGGATCGAAATCGAGGTCACCGAACTCTCCACACTGCACGCCCTGGTCGCGGCCGGAATGGGCGTCGCCGTCGTGCCTGCCGCCCACTCGGGACACGCGGCCGCGATCGGTACCGTCGCGCTCAGCGACCCGACCGCCTTCCGATGTTATGGAGCGGTCGTCCGCCGGAATGGTCCGAGCGGCCAGGCCGCACGGCGCTTCCTGAAATTCGTCGCCGGTGTCTCGCCGTTGCCGGCCCGATCCAATCGCTCGCCGTCCGAAGGCGATCCGAAACATGTGCTGCGGACCGCGGTACCTGCCGCCTGGCCGGTGTCGGCGTAGTACCGACGAACAGCACGATCACACCGTACGGGCCGCAATCCGATGCGCTACGCGCATCGCTTATCCGAAATTCCTGTTCTTTACACAAAAGCGGATACCTCACATTCTTGATTCAGCGGCCGACCTATGACTTGATTCACGCGCTATGGAGGAATCAATGATTGATTCGCAAGACATTCCGGAGACTCAGCTCGACGAGGAAATCGGCCGACTGAGTTCGCACACCACGACCCCGAAGCGCTCCCTCGAACTCTTCGACGCGGCTCGCAGCCGGTGCCCGGTCGCGCACAGCGAAGAACACGGCGGATTTCACATTCTGCTGGAATACGATGTCGTCAAACGCGGTACCAGCGATCACAAGCTCTTCTCGTCCGAACCGCAGGTGCTACGGCCGATATTGCCGCGCAACTCGTTTGCGGCACTCGAAATGGATGAACCGCAGCACAAGGAGTGGCGCAGGCTTTTCGACCAGGCGGTGACACCGCATACCGTCAGTGTGCTGGAGCCTTTGGTCAGGGCCGATATCAACAAGCGCATCGATGGCTTCATCGAGCGTGGCACGGCGGATCTGGTCGAGGAGTTGGCCGAGCCGATTCCCGCCGAAGCGATCTGCCGGCTCGTCGGCATCGAGGACGAACTCGTCGCGGAAGTGCGAAATCGAGCGGCGGCTATGTTCGGCGCGCAGGGCGACCCCGCCGAATTCCGCCGTCGCCAGACCGAATTCGCCGAGATCGCCCTTGCCCAGGTACACGACAGGAAGACCACACCACGCGACGACTACCTCACATATCTCTCCAATATCGAGGTGGAGGGCAGGTCGCTGGAAGACGACGACTACGTGGCGCTGTTCACCGGATTCCTGGGTGCCGGACACCACACCACCACCTCGGCGATGAGTAGTCTCATCCATGATGTATTCAGCGACAACGATATTTCCGCGCGAATCGCGGCGGATCCGAAGCGATTGATTCCGATCGCCGTCGAGGAGTCGCTCCGGCTGCGGCCCCCGTTCTTCGGCTTCTTCCGCCGGGCGACCGCGGATACGCAGCTCGCCGGCATCGATATTCCCCAGGGCAGTGATGTCTATCTGGGCTGGGCCTCCGCCAACCGGGATCCGGCGGTCTTCGCCGATCCCTGTGAATTCCGTCTGGATCGAGGTCGCAACCGTCACTTGACCTTCGGCTCCGGCGTGCACACCTGCCCGGGCGCAGCACTGGCGCGCATGGAACTTCGCGTCGCGTTGGAAGAGCTACTGCGGCGGCTGCCCGACCTGTCGGTGGAGATCGCTGAGCCCGAGTACGAGTTCAGCGGCGGTGACTATGTGCACATGGGTCGGCTACCCGTTCGATTCACGCCCGGTGTGGTGGAGGGAAATTGACTGCGATGAATGTGGGATTGCCCAGCTGGATGGTGGCGCCGACACCGCCCTCGGCAGCTGGGGAGTCGTTCCCATTTCGGTTGGCGAAGAAACGTCCGCTGGCACAGGGTGTCGTCGAATTGGTTTTCGAGCCCGACAGCGGCCGTGCACCGGAATGGGAACCCGGCGCACATGTGGATATTCACCTCCCGAACGGCCTCGTGCGTCAGTATTCGCTGTGTGGAGATCCGGAAGATCGAGGGTCCATCCGCATCGCCGTTTTGCGCGAGGAGGGCGGTCGCGGTGGTTCACAATACATTCACGATTCCGCCGAACCCGGCGATATTGTTGAGGTATCGGTGCCCCGCAATCACTTTCGGCTCGTCGACGCCGAACGCTATCTCTTCATCGCCGGAGGAATCGGTATCACCCCGGTGCTCCCGATGCTGAATCGGGTCCGCGCGGGTGGGGCCGACTGGAGATTCGTCTATTGTGGACGCTCACGGTCGGCGATGGCGTACGTCGACGCACTTCCCGACGACCCACGCGTCTCGGTAGTGTCGGGCGACCGCGACCAGCGGTTGAATCTCGATGACCTCCTCCACGAGCCGCGTACCGACACCGCGATCTTCTGCTGCGGCCCGGAGCGACTGCTCGAAGCGGTCGAAGAAGCCGGCCTGCACTGGCCGCCCGGAGCGCTGCACACGGAACGATTCAAGGCACCTGTCGTGGATGAGCCTGCCCGCGAATTCGACGTGGTCCTGCAAAGGTCGGGTATGGAGTTACACGTGCCGGCCGAGGCAAGCCTGCTCGACATCGTCGAAATGGCCGGCATCCCGGTACCGTCCTCGTGCCGGACCGGCACCTGCGGCACGTGTGAAACACCAGTTCTGGACGGACAGCCGGAACATCGCGACGTGGTGCTGTCCCCCGAAGAGCAGGCTGTCGGAGACTGCATGATGGTGTGCGTTTCGCGCGCCCGCACCGATCGGCTCGTGCTGGACCTGTAAAGGGCCCGCAAGCGGCCAGGGCGAAAACTCAGTGGATGCCCTTCCAGGCATTGTGGAGGAGTTCGATCAATTCCTCCCGCGTGAACGATCGGGGGTTCGAGTACGGGTTACTCACGACCTCGTCAGCGACGCGAGTCAGGTCACTCTCGTTCACACCCAGCTCGAGGAGAGTTCGCGGTGCTCCGAGGTCGGCGGTCAATGCCAGGAGGCCGGTAACCGCATTGTCGGTGCGTAGTGCGCGGGCGAGGGCAGCGGCGGCCGTGCGAGCCGACGGGAGGTTGAATGCCGTGACGTACGGGAGCATTACCGCATGGGTTTCGGCGTGCGGAAGATCCAGCAATCCGCCGAGGACATGGCACAGCTTGTGGTGCAGGCCCATGGTCGTCGCCCCGAGGCAGGCTCCGGACAGCCACGCGCCCTGCAATGCTGTCGCCCGTGCCCGCGCGTCGTTCGGGGCAGCCGATAACGCCGGTAGCGCGTCGGCGAGGTCGCGGATGCCCTGTTCGGCCATGGCGGCGATCACCGGCGAGCCGTCGGGGGCGTAGAGCGCCTCGACCGCGTGCGCCATCGCGTTGATTCCGCTCGTGCAGGACACCGGAACGGGCAGTGTCATCGTCAGATCGGGGTCGTAGATGACGCTGCTCGGAAGGACTTTGCGGTCGCGGCCGGTTGTCTTCTTGTCGCCCTTCGTGATTCCCCAGATGGGGGTCATCTCCGAGCCCGCGTAGGTCGTGGGTACCGCCACGATGCCGAGGTCGCTGCCGAGCGCGAGCGCCTTGGCCAAACCGATCGTCGATCCGCCTCCGACCGCGACACAGCCGTCGATCGCGAGTTCGGACGCCACCGACTCCGCCGCCTCGACCGTCTCGACCGGGACGTGCATCCGTGCCGAATCGAACACTCCCACAGCGGATTTCCCGATCAGGCTGGCGGCTCTGTCGGCGAGGTCGCGCTGCTGCGGGGTCGACAGGACGAGCACGCGCCGCAACCCCCATCGGTCCGTTTCGGCCGCGAGCTGCTCGATGCTCCCGGACCCGAATACCACCCGCATGGGCAGCGCGTCATACGTGAAGGTGCCTGTCATTGCGGTCCGCCCTCTCGGCCAAGTCGAATATCGAAGTGCGCATGGCGGAAAGGTCCGGTCATGCCGTAGTGCTCGAACCCCGCGGGATCGTCGATTTCGGTGAAATCGACAATGAGGCTCTTCTTCACCGCGAACACCGCATCACTGTCGATATACGCGCTGTCCGCGACGAACAGGTGTGTCGTCACCGGCCGGTACCCCGCCGCTTCGGCGATCACGTGAATGTGCGCGGGACGGAACGGATGGCGTCCGGACGCACCGAGCAGATCGCCCACCGGGCCGTCCGTGGGAATCGGATAATGACTGGGCACTACCGTTCGGAACCAGAAGCGCCCCTGCTCATCGGTCGTGAACAGACCGCGCCCGTTGCCCGGCGGCTGCTTCTCGGGCTCTTGCACGTCGTAGAAGCCGTCCACGCTGCATTGCCAGATGTCGATGGTGGCGCCCGCCAATGGCCGGCCGGCGTCGTCCACTACCGCCCCAGTAACCAAGCAGGGCGTCGAACCGCCCATCAAGTCGATCGACCCGCCGAGCTCGCGACGTGGCGACTCGGTCATGTGAAAAGGACCGAGAACGGTGCCCTCGGTGCCGTGCTCGTCACCATTGATCGTCTCGACCAACATCGATACGCCGAACACATCGGAGAGGAGAACGAATTCCTGCCTGGTGTCATCGCAGGTGTGACCGACAGCCGTGAGAAAGTCGATGGCCTGCTGCCACTCGGTCTGCGTCGGCCGCAACTCACGAACCAGGGCATGGAGGTGACGCGTCGTCACCTGCAATATCTCTTTCAGTCTCGGGTCGGACGTACCCTCGAAGCTTGCAACGACGGCATCCAACGCGGCGGTCTCATTGAAATCCACAGCGGTTTTCCTTTCGCGGTCGCCTCTTCAACGCACATCTCGCAAGATCGCCCGCGCCCACGCGACGACAGGCGCGTCGACCATCTGCCCCTCAATTCGGACCGCCTTGCCTTCGGCCTTGGACTCGACCACCCGCCGAGCCCAGCGGACTGCCGCCGCGTCGGGCCGAAACGCCGCGTGGGTGCCCACCACCTGACGGGGATGCACCAGCAGCTTTCCCGTCATGCCGAGCTCCTTCGCACACCTGAGATCCTCGTCCAGGGCCGCGGCATCGTCCAGAGCGGCGGTCACACCGTCGATCGGTCCTGGAAGCCGCGCGGCCCGCGATGCGAGCACGAGCGCGGACCGGGCCTGGAGCATGGCCGTCCGGCCGGTGTCGCACCCCAGGTCGAGCGCATAGTCCAAGTGCCCGAACGCAATTCGCGAAACCCCAGGGGCGGTGGCTAGAGACTGTGCTCGGACCATCCCCAGCGCCGACTCGACCAACGCGATCACGGGTACCCCGACCCGCTCGGCGACGACCGACAGTTCATCGGGGCTTTCGGCTTTGGGGACCATCACGGCGATCAGCCCGGGCAGGCCCTTCAGTGCCGCCACGTCGTCCCAAAAGTGTTGACCCGCTGGGGAAGCCACTCGCACACATGCCGGTCCACCGCGGGACAGCCAGTCGACTACCTCCCTTCGGGCGCTGTCCTTGTGCTCGTCCGCAACAGCGTCCTCCAGATCGAGCACGACGACGTCGGTCCCGGACCGGATCGCCTTGTCGAAACGCTCCGGACGATCACCGGGTACGAAGAGAAACGATCTGGCGACCCGAATGGTTTCCTCCCGATTCATGGGTTCTCCGCCTTTCTCGGTTCGGTGGCCGGTGCTCAGTTCGGTAATTCGGCTGCCGCTGAGGCGATTCCGAACTCGGCGAGTACGGCTTCGGTGTGCTCACCGACCCCTGGCACGGGGCCCATCACCGGCTTCGTTCCGACAAATGTCGCCGGTGGAACGAGTGCCCGCAGCGAACCGACGGGTGACTCGTAGTCGAACCACCGTCCCCTCGCCTCGAGTTGCGGGTGCTCCGCCAGGTCGTGCATGTCCCGCAGGATCGCGTTCGCGATGCCCGCCGCCTCGAGCCGCTTCGCGACCGTTTCGGCGCCCCACGCCGAGAATGCGCGCTCGATCTCCTCTTGCAACTCTCGACTGTGGCTCACCCGCAACGAGTTTCGAAGGAACCGGGGATCCGCCGCTATGGCGGGGTCGTCCAGGATCTCCGCGCAGAACGTCGCCCATTCGCGCTCGTTCTGCAGTCCGAGGAACACCTGATTTCCGTCTCCGCACCGGAACGGGCCGTACGGCGCGATCGACGCGTGCCGCGCACCCGTCCGCTGCGGCGCCGTGCCGCCATACATCGCGTAGTTCAGCGGGTAGCCCATCCACTCCGACAGCGCCTCGAGCATCGAGATCTCGATGGTGGCGCCCTCACCCGTGCGATCACGCTGGATCAGCGCCGTGAGAACGCCGGAGTAGGCGAACATTCCGGAGGCGATGTCGGCGATGGATATCCCGACCTTCGCCGGCTCGTCCGGGGTACCGGTGATGGAGACCAGGCCCGCCTCGCACTGCACGAGCAGGTCGTAGGCCTTCTTCGCCGAGTACGGTCCACCGGGACCGTAACCGGAGATGGAGACATGAATGAGTTCCGGCTTGACTCTTCGTAATTCGTCGCTGCCGAGCCCGAGTCGTTCCGCGGCGCCGGGAGCGAGGTTCTGGACGAACACGTCCGCGTTGCGGACCAGGGTCTGGATGCTGTCCTTGCCGTGCTCGGACTTCAGATCGAGGCAAACCGATTCCTTCGAGCGGTTGAGCCAGACGAAATGGCTGGCCATTCCGCGCACCGTCTCGTCGTATCCGCGGGCGAAGTCGCCGACGTCGGGACGCTCGACCTTGATCACCCGCGCGCCGAGATCCGCCAGCTGGCGGGTGGCGAACGGGGCGGCCACGGCCTGCTCGAGCGATACGACGGTGAGTCCGTCGAGGGGGTTCATAGGAATTCCTTCGTTCGATACGAAACCAGCCACACTCAGTGCGCGATCAGGGAGGGTGTTTCCAGGGTTTTCGTGAAGTAGAGGCGTTCCGCAGCAAACTCTCGGTCGCGGGACATCTTCCGGAACACGTCCAGGTCACGATCGAGTTGGGCCGGATCGGTGGAATGGAACAGCAGCCGCTTGTTGGCGCTGGCTCGTGGACTCGCGACATCGACGAACGCGTGGCGGCGTTCGTCGGAGTAGACGTTGAGGATGCCGTCGTCGGCGCGGCCGGAGACGACCGCGCCCAGGGCTTCGTTCAACAGGTACGCGTCGAACAGGCCCATGGTCAGCCCGAGCCCGCCGGTGGGATTCGTCGCATGTGCCGCGTCACCGGCGAGCAGTACCCTGCCCGCGCGGTAGGACCTCGCGCTGCGCTGATGCATCCGGTAGGGCGAGATGGCCTCGAGTTCGGCTGCGGCAGCGGTCTTTTCACCGAACACGGTGGTGAGGAACTCGGGCAGGCGCTCGGCCGCCGATTCGGCGGGCAGGGCGTCGTCTTCCATATACGTGTACCGCCACATGCCGTGCGCACCGGAATCGTCGATCCTGGCGATGATCGCGCCGAAGACGTCGTCGACATAGAATGTCGACTGCGCCCAGCCCGAAAGTTCCTCGGCGAAGCGGACATTCGTGGCGACGAACCGCTCCGGCCAGGTCATCCCCTCGAAGCCGAGATCCAGCTCGCTCCGAATCCTGGAGCTCGCGCCGTCGGCGCCGATGAGCCAGGACGCGCGAAGTTCTCTTTCGCCGGTCCCGGATCGGACGCCGACTCGGACTCCGTCGTCATCCTGGGTGATCGCGGTGACCTCGTGGTTCCAGAGCACGCGCGCGTTGTCGTAGGTTTCCAGGCGGTGCAGGATCAGGCGAGCCAGGGCACCCTGCCCCAGGTGCAGGTTGTACGGACGTTCCACCTTTCCCTCGAGCGCCTGCAATCCGTACTCGATGATTTCGCCGGTCTTGTGCACTCGATAGGCGTAGTCCTGCTTCAGAAATCCGGCCCCTACGGCGTCGTCGAGGAGATCCAAGCGGGCCAGGCCATCCAGCGCTGCCCAGTGATAGACGATCGCCCGCGGCGCGTCCGAGAGAGTCGACGCTCGCTCGAGCACAGTGACGACGACACCTTGCTGCGCCAAACCCAGCGCATTCAAGAGTCCCACGGGACCTGCGCCTACGACTATCACTTGCTGTTCTTCTCGCACTAATCCTCCACGGTGACGATCCCGAATGCCCGTCCGTTACCGGCCGGAGCCCGGGAAAACTCAGCCGATGCGCACTTCTTCGTGATCCGGCGCATCGGGAACGACTTGGCGCAGTGAGGGATTCTCTCGCCTCAGTGCCGCACGAATTTTGACGAACTCGGACCGCCGCTCGAAGGCCAGCACGCCGGTCACCGCCTGGCCGCGCCGGTACAGGAAGAGCGAGCCGTCGGAATTGCGGTTCTCCAGCAATTCCTCGTCGCCCGTCAGATATCCGGCGAATTGAATGCGAATGCCATGCTGGTCCGACCAGAAATACGGCACGTTCGCGCAGACCGCGCCATCGAGTTCCCGAATATGGTTCACGGCGTTCATGGCGGCGATACGCCCTTGCTCCGCCGCATTGGTCCAGTGCTCGACCCGCATGATCGCGTCGAATCGCGGATTAGGCCACCGAACGGCATCGCCGGCGGCGAAAACACCCTCCGATACCCGCAGCTGGGAATCGCACAGAATCCCGTTGTCGAGGGTCAGACCCGAGCCCTCCAGCCATCGTGTGGAGGGACGCACCCCGGCCCCGACGAGAATGACGTCCGCGCGAACTCGGGTGCCGTCGTCGAGAACCAATTCCCGGCCCTCCGCGATGTGGGCGACATCGGTGACCGCCCTGCCGAGGAACAGCTCGACACCGGCGTCTCGATGCAACGCCGCGTAGGTGTCGGCTACCGGAGCGCCGAACCTGCCGAGGGGCTTCGGGGCCATATCGACGAGCGAGACCGCACGACCCTCCTTGACGAGCGTCGACGCGAATTCACCACCGATGAACCCGGCGCCCACAATCGCCACCGACTTCGAGGTATCGGCGACCGCCGCACGCAGGGCGCGGGCATCCTCGAAACTACGCAGCGGATAAACCTCCGGAAGCCCGGCGAACACAGGCGGTATCACCGGCTCGCAGCCGGTCGCGATGACGAGCGCTAGATACCCCAGTTCGCCCTCGGCGAGGCGGACCCGTCGCGCGGCGAGATCGAGACCCAGGGCCGGGGTTTCGAGCATGAAGTCGACTCCGTGCCGACCGAGCTCGCCGACCGACCGATAGACCAGGTCGTCCAGTTCGAGCGGATCGCGCAACGCAACTTTGGACAGGGGCGGGCGCTCGTAGGGCAGGTGAGCCTCATCGCTTACGACCGTCACGCTCAGCTCGGGCGCAAGTCGGACGACAGTTTCCGCCGCCCGCAACCCGGCGATGGAACCACCCACGATGACCACATCGGATACCGCTGTCATGCTCTCAGAGCTCCGCTAGCGTGCTCACAGCGCAGACGGCGCCGGCGGCACTGCGAGCCTCGGCCCCGTGGATCAACCCTTCGGGGCCGGGTACGACGGTGAAGGTCTGCGGTTTCGTCATGGGTGAGATGAAGCGGTATCCGAATGTCTTGCTGCGCAGGTCGATTCCCTCGCGCCGCATATGCTCACCCATCATGAGCGCGAGCAAGGGCCCGTGGATGAGCAGCCCGTCGTAACCCTCTTGCGCTGTCCACCCGAGGTCGTAGTGAATCCGGTGCGCGTTGTATGTCAATGCGGAGAACCGGAACAGCGTTCGCTCGTCCACGGCCAGCTCGAGCGTCGGCCCGCTCGGCGGCGCGGGAGCAGCCGGCGCGGGCGGCAGCGTGCCGGATCCGGGCGCGCGGTAGACGATGTCCTGCTCCTCGCGAATCACCAGCTCGCCGCCCTGGAAGATCTCCTGGAGGACCGTGACCAAGGTCAACGGGCCGGTTCGGCCGTCCTTGTCGAGCGAGCTCTTGACCGAGGTCACTTTGGTAGCGGGCTCGCCGATCACCAAGTGACCGAAGGTCGTCACGCGTCCACCCCCGAACATCCGTCGGCGGTCGGGCCCGGGAGGGGCCGGTATCCCGGTGACCGGATGACCGTCCGGACCGAGCTCACGTTGTGGACCGCGCTCCAGCAGATACGCCCAATGCCACAGCGGCGGCACCGGATCATCAGCGGCACAAGGCATCTCGATGTCGAGCATGGCGGCGAGCGACTCGGTCGGCTCGGCCGCGATCATTTCCGTTCGCTCGATCGTCTCTGACTTCTGATCAGTCACCAAGGCAGTTGTCTCGTCTTTCTGCTCGGAGTGCACTCAGCAGTTCTGAAAGATCGGTAGCGTCTTCCAGGTTCTCGACCGCGTGCACGAGTCGGCGGGGAATTTCGGGGTCGATCGGCGCCAGCAGTGCTTCTGCCTTCGCGACGACCTCCTCGTGGGACATCGGGTTCAGCGCCGAGCCCTTGGCGGTAGTCGGGTTTCCGGCGAACAGGGTGATCGTTTCGCCACTGGTGAACTCCACGTCCAGACGTGGTCCGTCCTCCAGTTCGATGCCGGAGTCGACGTGCATCGAGATCTTCGCGAAGGTCTCCGCCACCAGCGGGTCGTTCATGCGGGGCGGCTCGAACTGGTCCAGTCCGACACTGCCGTTGCACAGTGCGACACTCATCGCGTAGGCGAGGCTGAACTGGGCATCGAAGACGGTCTCTATCGGGTCGACCGACAGCATGTTCACCGCGGTCTCCGAGGCTTTGATCGAAATGTGGTGTATATCAGTAGGTTTCACGTCGCGC
Organism: Nocardia sp. NPDC050412; assembly: GCF_044458825.1. Lineage (NCBI taxonomy): Bacteria > Bacillati > Actinomycetota > Actinomycetes > Mycobacteriales > Nocardiaceae > Nocardia > Nocardia sp. NPDC050412. The sequence continues at coordinate 821,173 of NZ_JBITIJ010000001.1, read as the reverse complement.
GTGCGAATCATCGCCAGAACCGTGTCGATCGTGGAGTGACACCCCCGGCAGCAGGCGTAGGGCTTGATGTACGCGGTGGCCACGTTGTAATCCACGCCCAGGTCGGCGAGCGCCTGCTCGGGGAACCCCTGTCCGTTGTTGTAGGTGGCATACAGGCCACCCCATTCGGCTTCGAAAACCCTACGGGGACCCGTAATTCCGGCCTGGGCGAGCAGCGCCGCGTCCACGCCGGTCTCCCCCGCTTTGCCGGGATGGATGCGTTTGGTCATGGCGCCGTCGTCTTTGAACGCCCACACACCACCGGTGAACGAGCCGGCGATTCCGAGCGCGTCGGCGAACCGTTCCGTATCCAGGCCAAGGGTTTTCGCCGCGGCCGCGGCCGCGGCGAAACTGCCCATGGTGCCGCTCGAGTGCCAGCCTCGGCCGGTATGCGCGGCGAAACCGCCGATCGCCTGCAACGCTCGGTAGCCGATGTCGTATCCGGCGATCGTCGCCGCGATGAGTGTCCGCCCGTCGCCGCCCGCCGCCTCCGTCACGGCCAGCGCCGCGGGCAGCACCGTCGACCCGGCGTGGCCCGGCCCACCCCCGTCGTCGAAGTCGCGCGCATGGGCCGCGGTGCCGTTCGCGAGCGCGGCATGAGCCGGCGAAACCCGAAAGGGAGTGCCCCACACCAGGCTTCCGGACTCGGCGCGCACGCCCGTGAGCGCGGTCCGCACCCGCCGGGCCTCATCGGTGTGAGCACCGGCCATCGCCACGGCCAGGGTGTCCAGAATATTCTTCTTGACACCAGCGACGACTTCACTCGGAATATCGTCGAATTGAATTTTCGCCCAATTGGATGCCAGGCGCTCCGTCAAAGACTCGGCATTCATCACCATATTCCCCTTACACCGGATTCAAGTTCACGGTGAGCGCCTTGACGAGCCAGCGGCCGCCACTCTGTCCGATTTCGGTGCCGTCGTCGACCACCAGCGCATCGGGGTGCCGGTCGGCCAGATACCTGACCACTTCTTCCATTTCGACCCTGGCCAAGCTTTGACCGAGGCAGCCGTGACTGCCGGTACTGAATGTCAGCGGGGAATTGGATTCCCGGTCGAGGCGGAATTCGGTGGGACGTTCGAAGCGCGCCTGATCGCGGTTCGCGGACCAGACCGCCACATGCACATCGGAGCCTTCCGGAATGATCGTTCCGTTCAGCTCGATATCTTCGGTCGCCACCTTGCTCACGATTCCGGGCCGCGGATACAACCTGATGGCCTCGACCACGGCGGCAGGAATCAGTTCGGGATCCTCGACGAGTCGCCGCCAGGTCTCTCGATCACGCAGCAGTGTCCACACGACGAGGCCGGTTTGATGCGAGGTATTGACCGAGCTCGCCTCGAGCATGGCGGCGGCCTCGTTGAGCAGTTCATCCTCCGACAGCTTGCCCGCTTCCTGCTGGCCGATGAGGAAGGACAGCATGTCCTCGCCGAGGGCCTGTTCTCGCTTTCGCGCGATGAGAGCACGCAGATAGGTGAAGAGTTCGGCGTAGGCGTTCACGATCACGGGGGTGAGGGAGCGGTCCCGTTGCAGCAGTGAGAGCGTCCGCTCCGACAGGCTGGCAACCAAGGGCTCGTCCGCCGCGGGTGCGCCGGCGAGATAGCAATAGATCCGCGCGGGAATGCGCTGGTCGATCCCGGTGTGGAAATCGATGGGAGCGCTCGTATCGAGATCTGCGACAATGCTCTCGACGATCTCGCGAACAATTCCGCGGATTTCCTGCACAGTGTGCGGACCCATGAACCGCGCCATCGGCGCGCGCAGTCGGAAATGACGCGCACCCTCCGCCATGATGACGCTATTGGCACGGAATTCGTGAGCCAGTCCGTCGGTGATTCCGAACTGTTCCATTAGTTCGAGCGCGGCGTTCTTGAAGCGCGTATTGCGCAGGACCGTGGTCGCGAGATCGTAGGTCAGCACTGTGTAACCGGATGGACCGAGCGCCAGTGGGCCGTCCGGCAAGGCTCCGCCCTCGTGTGCCTGGGCCTGGGCCTGCGGAGCGAACGGATCGAAGCGGGGCAGTAGTGTCTCCGTCATCGAGAGATCGCTCCCATCGGGCAGCACAGCACGACCTCGTCGAACTCCTCCTGCCGATCGTCCTCGATCCGCGTCTTCAATTGTGCGAGCGAGCCGTCCGCGCCGATCTCGAAGACATCGGGCATCAGTGCGGCGCAGGTGCCGTTGGCATCGCAACGGCCGAAATCTACTTTGACATTGATCATCTCGGGGTCCTTCATCTGAGATGCGGCGTAATGCCGAATAATTCGGCTAGCTCCGCTGGGATTTGTCCGAGCCGTCGCTCAAGTCGACGAACCCACCGCGCAGGAAGATCAGCGGTGGTTCGCTGGCACGCAGTTCCAGCGTCTCGACCCGGCCGACTACTTGGTAATGGTCACCGATCAGGTCCACCTTGAATCGCGTGCACTCCAGGGCGACGATCGCCTCGTCGAGCAATGGCACGCCGTTGACGGACTCACTCCAGCCCACGTCGTGGAAGCGGTCGTCACTCGGTCGCGAGAACGTCCGGCACACCTCGCTCTGGTTGTGCCCGAGGATATTGACGCCGAAGCGACTCGCACCGTACAGGCGCGGCCAGCTCCTGGAGGAGCGGTCGATGAAGAAGGCGATCAGCGGCGGATCCAGCGAGACCGAGGTGAACGAGCCGATCGTCATACCGACCGGCCCGGACCTGGTGGCCGCGGTGACCACGGCCACGCTCGTCGGGACATGGCCGAGAACGCGCCGGTAGTCGATGGGAGCTGCGGCCGGTTCGGTGTCGACGGCTTTCACTGTGGTATCCATGGCCGTCCTTACAGAACCGTCGTGGGCTCTTCGTTGCCCAGCAGCACCCGACCGTAGGCTTCCCTGCCGATGTCGGCGCTGACGTAGGCGTGCCGGGCCGCGATCGAGGAGTCCCGCCAAATTCGGCTCAGCACATTGACCTCGGCGAACGAACCCGAGCCATTGGCGTTCATCAGCTCGTCGATCGCTCGCGTGGCCAGCTCGGCGACCACGCCGGTGTCATTCCGGATGCGCGCCCGGGTTTCCAGGTCGAGTCGCCGGCGTTCGGCGGCCGCCTGGTCGATGTCGAGGCAAATCCGATTCAAGGTCATTTCCGCGAGGTGCAAATTCGTGGCTGCCTTAGCCACGGCGATCTGATGGGTGGCCGACAGCTTCGCATGCGGGAAATTCGTGTAGGCCACGGGCTTTTCCGGCAATTTGGCTCGGGTGATTTCCAGCGCGTGCCGAACCATACCGATCTGTGCCGCTACGAGAATGGCCGAGGCGACAGCGGTGAAGCCGATCGATGCCATGTGCTCGTCTTTGTGCGGAGTGAGGTATCGGCCTTCGGCCATTTCTTGGAAGCGCTGTACCCGATGCTCCGGCACGAAATGGTCCTCCACCACAATGGTATCGCTACCCGAGCCCCGCATTCCGGTGACGAACCAGGTCGGTTCGATGGTGAAGGCCTCGGCGGGAATCAACGCCAGTCCCACCTCCTTGCCACCGTCGAGGGGAATACCCACGGTCGCCCAGTCGGCCGCGAAGGAACCGGATGCGTACGGCCAGCGGCCATTGATGTGATAACCGCCCTCGACCGGCTCCGCCTTACCCGGTGAGAAAATGCCACACGACGTCGCCTGCGGATTCGACCCGAACATGTCCTCCCGGGCCTTTTCGGAGAAGGTCGACGCGAATCCGGTGGCGGAGGCGAGCAATGCGGCAATCCACGCGGTGGAACCGTCGCCTCGTGCGACCTCGGCGACCGCCTCAACGGTCGTCCGCATGCTGGCCCCGTGCCCGCCGAGTCGCCGATCCACGAGCAGATGGAACAGGCCGGCCTCGGTCATCGCCTTGACCACCTCCGGGGCGATTCGGCGAGCCTCGGAGCCCTGCGCGGCGTATTCGCGGATCAATGGGACCAGATTGGTTGCGCGGCCAACCAACTCCGCGTCCGGAGCGCCGATGTCGGACCTGACGGCGGTCAACGACGACTGTGTCATGGTGCCTCTTTCCTGGTGATCATGCGAGAAACTGTCGTGATCGACATCACGGGCCAGCCATTTCAGAATGCGGAATCGGCCGGATGGAGTACAAGACCAGGAACTTCGCACACACTATGCGTCCGGCGCATAGTCACATTCGGGCAGCAACCGACCCAAAAAATCGACTCTCGGCCGCAACGTTTTTCGACGTATCATCCCCGGCATGCAATTGCGTGAGCTCGAATGGTTCATCACTTTGACAGAAACCGGAAATATGACAACTACGGCCGACCAACTGAACATCAGTCAGCCGACGCTCTCACGGGCTTTGGCCCGGCTCGAACGCAAACTCGGCGTGAAACTCTTCGACCGTAGCCAGAATCGGCTGCGGCTCAATAAGTACGGCGAGATTTTTCGCGCGCACGCGGTCCGCGCTATCGATGAGATCAACCAGGGAGAAGAGAGAATCGCCACCCTCGTGGACCCGGACCGCGGAGTGGTCTCACTCGGGTTCCTGCATTCATTCGGCGGATGGTTGATACCGCGGCTTCTGGATCGCTATCGTGCCCTCGCGCCACGCACATCCTTCGAGCTCTGCGGCGGTGCATCCGACGCCGTGGTCGATGATGTCCGCCATGGGCGAATCGATATCGGCTTCGTCGCTCCCCAACCCACCGCGGACGATCTGCATTGGCTGCCGCTGGGCCACGAGGAACTGGGCCTCGGCGTCCCGCCGGGCCACGCGTTCGAGGGTCGCGGCGATATCGCGGTCGCCGACCTGATGGACGAGCCCATGGTAGCGCTCAAAGTCGGGTACGGCCTGCGTCAGGTGACCGACCGCCTCTGCCGCGAGGCGGGATTCAGCCCCAGAATCGAAACCGAGGTGACCGAGCTGTCCACCCTCCGGGCACTCGTGGCGGCAGGAATGGGCGTAGCCATCATCCCGGCCGCACAGCCGGGGCACCCGCCCACGACTCCTACCATCCCGTTTCGCGACCACGCTGTCTTCCGGCAGTACGGTGCGGTGACTCGCACACATGGTCCGAGTGGGCGCGCGGCCCGGCGGTTCCTGGAGTTTGTCGCGGAGCAAACCGAACGTCACCAGCACCCCACAAGTCGATGAATCACCGCAACCGCTCGGACGAGGTGGGGACACCAGCGCCTTCGTGGCGGGTCTGCCGGGCCGTCAGAGCTCAACAACTTCTCAGACGTGGTGGGCATTAACGGCACCCCGAGATCGAGTTCCCTACGCTGTTGCCAACTGCGCGCCACCTCGGCCCGGGCCGCCGCCACGGCTTAGAACTGAACTGAACAGGTATCTGCGTCCAGCCCCGCGTCGGGCCTTGGAAGGAAGGCATCTCGTGCACCCTGTAGTAGCGCAGCTGAGTGCGGTCATGCCTCCCTCGCCGCTGGGTCCGGTGATCGCCCCGCCCTGGGCACGAATCGAGGAGGCGATGGGGGTCGGGCTGCCGCGCGACTATCGAGACTTCACCGATCTGTACGGCCACGGGGCGATCAACGACGAACTCGGCGTTAACTACCCCGGCTATCAGCAGAGCGACGGATCTCTGAAGACGTTGGCGGATGTGGCCGAAGAAAACAACCGCTACCGCGTGTACGAAGCCTTGGAGGCACCCTTTGCCGGCTATCCGGCACCGGGCGGCCTGCTGCAATGGGGCAGCAACTACAACGGCGACATGCTCTGCTGGCTGATCGAGGGCGAACATCCAAACGACTGGCCGGTAGTGGTGGTCTTCCGTCACATCCGGGAGCCGTCGTGGCGGCGGTTCGACGGCGGTTTGGCCGCATTCCTGCTCGCCGTGGTCACCGGCACATTCGACTTCGCCACTACGTTGATCGGCGATGCACCGGGTGAGGCGCGCTGGACTCTGGCGCGAGATTGGGGCCGCAACTACGGGTTCGCGCCGTCGGCGCGCTACGTCCATGCCGGGGAAATGTTGCGGCCGGGTGGGCAGGGCCTGACACTTGCCGCGGGCGTACTGGTGGGACCTGTCCCTGCATGTCAAGGGCACCCTGGCCACCGACCCCCAGACGTGCCCCACCTCGTGACCGCCAATCCCGGAAACCCGACTTGCCCGGGGTAGGGGCGCTTCTGCCAGAAATCCGGCGGCGGCGCTGCGAGCGAGTGGTGTCGAATTTCGCGACCAGAACTGTCATGCGTGCAGTCGTTTTCGGTGCCGGAATTCGCGACCAGATGGTGGTCGAATTCGTGGGGAGCCACCGGCCATTCCGACGTGAGTCTGCCGCTGGCTGCGGCTTCTTCCCCGCATTCCCGACACCAGCGGACCCTCTCAGGCCTGTTGGCCTTCGTCACTTCAGGCTGGCGGTTTCGTCACCGGCTAGTGCAGTTCTCCGATGGGGTGGTCGGGCACTGTAACCCCCGCGCTGTTGAACGCACTGTTGAAACAGAACCAATACCATTCGCCGCTGAGGTGATGGGATGCGGGCCGGTGGCCAGAAAGATTGGCAAAGCCACTTCCCATCGAGCAATAGGCCGCCATAGGGCCAGTCCTGAAGTAGATGCCGTCGTCGAGGCGTTCCACACCGCGAATGCGATAAAGGCCGAGGCGGTCACCTTCGAACGTCCGTGGATCGACACCGGCACTCACCTGCTGTGCCGCATCGTCGAAGGCGTGCGCCGAGAGGTGCCAGCGCACAGCCATTGGCAGGTCTGCGCTCCATAAAATGGGCGTGAGCGCGATTATCAGTGCGGGAGCAGCCAGGGGGCCGAGCTCAGGTACCCGAAGCCGCCGGGATCGGACTGCCAGGATCGGGTAGACGATGACCATGCACCACACCACAACCACCACGAATGTCCCCCGAGGATCAACAACGGCGACGGCGACAACGACTTCAGCTTGGTGCTGGCCGGCTCGCTCGCCGAGACGAGTATCCCAAGGCAGGCCACGATGGTGCAGACGAGCAGAAGATGTCTGCTAAGCAGTGACCGGTATCGTCGGTTCCCCGGTCGGCTTTTCTCGGTTTGGGCCGTGCTCATGCCAGGAGCCTAGACTTTAGCTGGGATCGTGGGTGTCGGTGTGTCGCCGCCGGTGAAAGGCTGGCACCGCGCCGTCAATACCGAGCGAACCTTCCCTCGGCGTTGACACACACCTGTCGAATTTGTCTGTAATACAACCAAATTCGCCGTGGTCGTCGCGCACAGCCTCGCGGATGATCGATGGCAGGCCGGTTCGGAGGACCCTGACAAGCTTTGCGGTCAGCCAGCTGGCCTGCAAACTGTCCAGGGCTTAAGAGATAACCCCTGAGTTTCCTGTGGTCTCGGCTCGAGTGTCTGGCATGGGAGCTGGGGGTTTCGGGTGTCCTGAGCCGGTTTTCGGATTTTGATCAGATCTCGGGATTTCTGAAGTAGATTCGGCCGGTCCGAGGTTCTGCGGTCCGAGCTGAAGGTGAGGGTGTCAGGTTGAGCCTGGCGGCGGTGCAGGATCTGCGTGAACGTCGGGAGCTGGCGAGCCCAGAGGAGCTGGCAGCGTTCGAAACCGATGTGCTGGCGGGGTTCGTGCTAGCGCGAACCTCTCGTGGGACCACCAACAGCAGCGCACAAGCGAAACAGGTTATCGCTTTGCCGGTCGGCGAACGCAACGTTCCCGAACGACCGATATGCGGCTACTAGAGTGCATTCGGTCAGCCTCCGTGTGGCCGCTCTGAACAGCGCGACCAGCGCATGGAGATACGTTGTGCGTCCAGGTCTGGACGTGGGCTGACCGCGCCTCCACGTTGGGCCGCTACCTCCGTCGGCATATACGTCTAGTTGTCGAGGTCCTCGATGAGATCCAGGGCTGGGTACAGGACGGGACGAAGTGGACGGAGTCTCGACAGCGCCACGACGCGTTCGACGAGTGGGGCGATCCGGCGGACCAGCAGTCGGGTGCGTTCCTGGTCGGGGCTGCGATCGTGGACCCAGAACAGGACGATGCCCATGTGGGCCAGCCACAGCAGATTCGGCAGCTCGGCCATCAGCCGCTTGTCACCCTTGACGTCGTTGCCGATGACCAGGTTGCGCATGATGGCGGTGGATGCCTCTCGGGCAGGCCGGCTTTCGTCGCTGAACGGACTGAGCGGACTGGTGGGCTCGGCGGCGCTGGCGAAGAACTTACCGCCGAACTCGTGGTAGGGGGCGGCTACGTCGACGAAGGCCAGTTCCATCGTCTGCCACCGGGCGGCGAGAGAGTCGCCGCGGGCAGTCTGCTCGACCCGCTGTTCGTGCAGGGTCTGGATCTGTTGGTAGAAGCCCTGAACCAGGTGTTCCTTGGAAGTGAAATAGTAGTAGGCGTTGCCGACGCTGACGCCGGCTTCGCCCGCGATCGCGCGCATGGTGGTCTTCGTATAGCCGTTCTGCTCGAACAGACGCAGGGCGGCGTCGATGATCTGCTGGCGAGTTTCCTCTCCGCGCGCGGTCGCGGGCTCGGGGCGGGTCATGCGGCTCAGGCTAGCGTGGCTGCGGCGACCGGAACGGGAGGGACGGTGACCTGCTTCTCCTGGTGCCTGCTGCGGCGGATCTTGTTCAGGGCGATCAGGTTTGCGAAGTGCATACCGCCGAGCACCAGCAGAACCATGCCGAGTTTCGTGGCGAGTTCCTCGACTGCGGCGCGCGCATCGATGACTGGGCCGCTGATGCGCAACGCCAGCGCCACGAAGCCCGCATTGACGAGCCAGAACCCGATGACCAGCAGATGATTCACGACTTCGGCGAGATCGCTGTCTCCATTCATGACATCCACCAGAAACCGTGCGCCGGTGCTGTGCAGGGTGCGTGCCACCCAGAACGTGAGCACCAAGCTGATGGTCGCGTAGGCCGCGTATGTGGCGACGACGAGGTTCATTGTCCCAGCTCCTTACTTATTTGAACGTGTTCAACTACGAGGCTAGGCTGTTTGTTGAACACGTTCAAGTGTGAGTGCCGCGACACCGTGCCGGGAAAGCTGGCCTGTCCGGTTCGGGAGCGCATGCTTGGGCAAACGGGCCGGACATCAAACCGGCACCGCGCCCCATGCCAATGTTCATCACTCCGCTTCCGGAGCCATGATCGGTCCGAATAAACGTATCTGGAACATGTTCTCTCAGTGGATCACCTGCTGTCGGTGGTCCCACGACTGGCAACGTGGTGGCACAACGGTGCCAAACGACAGTCAGAACGGGGGCTCGTGACTGTCGTCGTCGGGCGACCACGCTCCGATAGGCCGGTTGGCCACTTCGACGGAGAGTGCACGCGCATCGAGTCGATGGATGTCGTCGGTGGCGCTGATTACGAAGCAGTCTCCGTTGTTGCCCTGTTTGACACGCAGGGCCGGAGCAGGCAGGCCTCCGACCATGGGCAGATGGCGCATGTCGCCTTGCCAGCCAGGGGCGTCAGCGGCGTCGGCGAGAGCGAGAACGGCTTGCAGCGCCCAGGCTGCCCGGCCGGGGTCGCCGACGAGCCAGTCGTCCATCGGGATGAGTCCGCCGAAGGAGTCGATCGGTTCGGTCAATCGGTAAACGAACACTCGGGTGCTCTTTCTGTTGGAGGGCAACGATTTTCGTTGTTGTCGTTATCGTTCGCCGCGATCAGGTGATCATCGGTTCGGCGGGGGTTGTTGTCGGGTTGATCGTTGCGTGACGTGTCTTGCCGGCGGGAGCGGCAAGGGGTGAAAGTCGCCTCGGTCTGCCAAAGTGGTTCGCAGCCTTGTGATTTCGTCGTGCTGCGCCGCGAGGCGTGAGATGGCTGTCTTCTTGAAGTCGGACAGCACACCCTGCCTGCGGCAACGCTGGGACCAGGGGTCACGAATGCGCTACGCCTACTTGAGGAGCTGCGGGAACGCGCCTACACCGGCAGCCATCGGTCGGTGCGGCGGCTGGTAGAGACCTGGCGCGACGTCACACCATCAGCAGCTGTGAACACCCTGGCGGCACCTCGTGACGTCGCCGGCTGGATGATGCGACCGGCCACCGCTCCGACATCCGGTCAGTCTGCGAATTGCTCACGCAGAGCGGTTTGACAAACGCGGCAACCTGCTCGCCCGGATCAGGCAAGGCGTGCGAGGCCGCTGCTGGGGGGCGGGAGTGTTGAGTCGTGGTCAACGTCGGACTCCTCGGTGGCGCTTCGGGATGAGATGCCAACCTACAAACGGCCGGTGTCGGTCAACAAGAACCTCCCAGGCCTGCGCGGTGTGCTGCGAGCACATCCAGTGCGCTTAAGCTCCTAGGGGATGAATCGGGCAACACTGAGGCCCCCAGCACGTCGCACACAAGTAAAGCGGCGTGCAGTTCGGCGACTTTGATCGTTGCGGGCCGACCCCGGCACTCTCCGGCACGACGCACCCTTTTGCGGGACCGTGCTTTCGTGGATCCCAAGGTGCGTGCTGCGGTCGTCAGACTCCTTTGCGCATCGAGAACAGCAGCAGCGCAGCCCGCTCTTTAGCGCCGTCCCACGCGAGATCGCCAAGCTCGCCTGCAATGGTTTCGTTGATGGGTCGCTACCGGCTGCTTGGTAGCGGGAGTGCTGCCCGCATCCGCAGCCATCCTCACGCTGATCTACCTGCCAGCAAATCCGGAGACCGCTACCGGCGGTCGAGCTGTGTGACACGTCCTCACCAACAACTGTTTTGGTGGATGCCGCCCACCTGCGAATTCAGCTGACCACCATGACCGACGTCACCGATCTGCTCTGGAGCATGAGCCACGCCGAACGCGCCGCGCGAAGACATGTCGTCGAGCCGGCTACGGACTTGTGCACCTGTTGGGGGTCGGAATGACGGTGGACCAGAGTGCCCAGGCGATGAGGGCGAGCTGAAACAGCAGGCGGATGAACCGGCGACGGTCGGTGTTGAGGACGAATGCATGCCGGCTTGTTGCGGTATTGGGCGATGTTTCCCGGGAAAACTGCGATGAAGAATGCGGCGATGATCCGTCCGATTTGCACCCGGTCGGGTCAGGACCGCCAGGCCCGCACCGGGCATGATCTCCACCCCGGCGGAGGCCATGAGGACGCCGTCAGGGTCTAGGGGTATCGATCTGGGCACTTGTGCCTGGAAGTCCTCACGGGCCCCGAAGAGGTGGCTCAGTCCGGCGAGGACGAGCACACCAGAGAGGGCCAGTCGGGCGACCGTGCGCAGCGCGGTGGTGGGGGGCTCGCTCAGTTCATTGGATGTCATCGGTTCTCGGTACCCGTAATCGGCGCCGAGGTCTCAGCGGCCTGGGATCCATTGCAGGGCTTTGACGAAGGGCGGCAGGATCTTCGCCCACAGCTTCTGCGGCACGCCGCGTGGGCCGCCGAGGTTCAGGACGCGGGTCGTGGCGATGGTCTGCGGTTCGGTGTATTTGGTCAGGCCTTCAGGGCCGTGGCGGCGCCCGACGCCCGAGGTTCCCATGCCGCCCATCGGCGCGCCGGTGCTACCCCAGGTGGGGCCGTAGCCTTCGTCGACATTGACGGTGCCGGCGTGGATCCGGGCCGCGATCGCCTCACCCTCGTTCTTGGTGGCCGCCCACACGCTGGCATTCAGGCCATACTCGGTGTCGTTGGCCCGCTCGACGGCCTCGTCGACGCCTGCGACCGGGTAGACCGAGACGAGCGGTCCGAAGGTCTCGTCGCGGTAGCATTCGGCGTCGGCGGGAACGTTGGTGAGCACGGTCGGCTCGTAGAACAACGGGCCGAGGTCGGGGCGGACCTTGCCGCCGGCGATCACGGTGGCACCCTTGGCCACGGCGTCGTCGACGTGACGAGCCACGGCTTTGACCTGCTCCTCCGATATGAGGCTACCCATCTCGATGCCGAATTCGTAGTCAGCACCCAGCGTCATCGCGGCGACCCGTTCCCCGAAGATCCGGGTGAACTCGGGCGCGATGGACTGTTCAACGTAGATACGTTCGATGGAGACGCACAGCTGGCCGGAGTTGGAGTAGCAGGCGCGCACGGCGGCGTCGGTCACCTCGCGCAGATCGGCCCCGGCCATCACGATCATCGGGTTCTTGCCACCCAGTTCGGCGGAGAAGCCGATGAGACGAGCGCCGGCCTGTTCGGCAAGCAGCCGACCGGTGGCGGTGGACCCGGTGAACATCACAAAGTCGGAGTTCTCGACCAGTGCAGTGCCCACCACCGAACCGGGCCCAGGGACCACCGCGAACAGATCCTGCGGGAGGCCTGCCTGGTAGAGCAGCTCGACGCACGCCAGCGCGCAGTACGGGGTCTGGCTGTCGGGTTTGAGGACCACGGCGTTGCCGGCGAGAAGTGCCGCGATGGCGTCCGATACCGCGAGCGTCATCGGGTAGTTCCACGGCGAGATCACCCCGACGACGCCCTTGGGCTGGTACCGCACCACCGTCTTGGTCAGGCCGGGCAGCATTCCGGCTACGCGCTTCGGCCGCAACAGCTTTGGCGCGACGCGTGCATAGTGCCGGGCAGTCAAGGCAATGTCGAGGACCTCTTCCAGGGCGGCGGCGCGCGACTTCCCGGTCTCGGCCTGCGCCATGTCCATCAGGTCACCGCGATTTTGCAGCACCAGGTCGCGGTAGCGGTGGAATATGGCGGACCGCTCCACAACCGGACGGTCGGCCCAGTTCTTCTGTGCGACCCGGGCGCGGGTGATTGCGTCCTTGGCGTCCTGCGTGGTTCCGACCGGCACGGTGGCCAATTGCTTTCCGGTGAACGCTTCGATCACCGGCCGGGTCGGACAAGTGACTGCGTCCGGGATGGCGATCAGGTCGGCGAGCCGCATGAACGTGGCGGTGGACGGAGCAGGCATACGTACCCCCTACGGGCTGGTGGGTTGTGTGTATGCCGAGCGGCTAGGGAATGCGGTGAAGGCGCCGGTCGGGACCAATTGGTTCGCACGGTTCCGGTCATTCCTCGGACGTCTGCCATAACCTTCGGCTGGGTGCGCGTCGCCGCGAGACGCGGGCTCAGCCATGGTGGGGTCCTTGGTTCATCTCGTAGGCGCCGGACAGCGCGGCGACACGCTGCCAGATGAGGTCGAACCGCTCCGCGTCAACGACGGGTCTGCCGATTGCTGCCAGAATGAGCTGCTGCTGGGCCTCGGTTGTGGAGGGTTTGTCGTGCAATCCGACTGCCGCAGCGTTGAAGTCGCGGACCAGTACGTCGAAAATCTGGTCCACCAGGTCGGCGTCGACGCCGACGATCTCGGCTTGTTCCAGGATCAGCTGCCCGTACACGACCAGCGTGAACAGTTCGGTCAGGGCGAGCCCGAAGTCGAGATCGCCCTGCTGGGCGGCATTCGGGGCGGCCTCGCTGAGCAAAGTGACCAGGTGTTCGGCCTGTGCAGTGAAGCGGGCCACGTTCGGGATAGCGGCCGATGCGGCGTATACCGCGCGCCAGTCGTGGAACCGGACCGTCGCCAGTCCGCGAGCGGGTCCCTGGCGAAACAGGAACTCGTCGTCGGCGGCATCGAGCCGGGTGGGCACTGGCGGGTAGGGCTGTGGGTCGAACAGGTAGGCGGGCATGAACTTCGCGATCAGCGCCAGGTTCACCGCGACGGTTCCCTCGAGCTTGGGCAGCCCGTCAACGTCTATCTTCGCGAGCAGCAGATACTGGTCCTTCTCGAAACCCTTGGCGGCCACGATCTCTGATAGCAGCGCGACCACCTTCTGCGCCTCGCTGGTCACCTTCATCTTCGTGATCGGGTTGAACAGCAGGTACCGGCGATCGTCGGGGTTCGCGGTGCGGAAGTAGTCCACCGCGCGGTCGGCGAACAGCCGCATCCCGATGAGTCGGGCGTAGGCGTCGACGAACTGGCGGCGTACGTGCGGGAAGTCGGTGACGGGGTGCCCGTACAGAATCCGGTTGTGCGCGTGGGTGATCGTCTCGTACAGCGCGTGGGTCGCCGTGCCGATACCGCCGAAGCACAGGTTGAACTTGCCGATGTTAACGGTGTTCAGCGCCGCGTTGAACGCATCCTGGCCGGTGTGCAGGATGTCCTGCGCGGTGACCGGGTAGTCGTGCAGGGTGAACTCGGCGACGAACATCTGCGCCGAGACGATGTTCTTGTCCACGTGGAAGTTCGGGTGCCCGGAGTCGGCGTAGAAGAACACGTATTGATCGGGGCCCTCGATTCCGGCCAGGCGCCCGAACACCGACACGATGCTGGCGCAGTTACCGTTGCCGATGTAGTACTTCGACCCGCTTGCGCGGTACCCCCCGGCACCGTCGGGGGTCAAGACCATGTCTGTGGAGTAGATGTCGGCGCCATGTTCCTTCTCGGAGAGGCCGAACGCGGCGACACCGCCATCGGCAAGGGCGCGCGCCGCCCGGGCGCGGGCCGCGTCGTTGCCGCTCTGCCACACCGGGCCCAACCCGAGCACGGTGACCTGCCACGGATACCAGTAGTTGAAACCGTAGAAGCCCAGGATCTCCGAGAGGGCCGCTACCCGCGCGGTGTCCCACCGCTTGTCCGGATCGCCGGCGCCGTCCCGCGCGGGGGTCAGGAACGTCGCGAACAGGCTCTCCTTGTCGACGAACTCCAGAAAATCGGCAAAGAAGACCTTGTCGTGATAATCCTGGGTCAGCCGCTGCTTGCCGCGGTGTTCGAACCAGTCGATCGTCGCGCGCAGCAGCCGCCGCGTCTCTGGATCGAAATGCTCCGGGGCGTACTTCACCGGATTGAGCAACAACTCGTCGCATGCTGACATCATCAGTGTGTCCTTTCTGTCGAGTCCTGGATTGTCCGCACATCGCGTGCGGTCACGGTGGGTCGGGCGGGTAGGCCGGTGATCATCGGAGCCAGGGCGCGGCGCAGGCAGTCGCTGGTCGATTCGTCGGTGTTCAGGTCGATGGCGTAGCGCGGGGAGGAGTACGCATGCGGCGAACAGGCGTACTACGCTCTCGCGGCCCGGTCGGGATCTGTGGCGCGCGGTGCAGTCGGCCTTCGCCTTGCACACCGTCGGCGACCAGCGTGCTGCCCAGCCGCAGCAGTGCCGCGTCGTCGGCCAGACCTGCGGCGATCAACTCGCCAGACTCCAGCAGAGTGCGGGAGAGGACGGTTCGTGCGATGCGGATCGCACTGGCGAACGCCTCGACGATCTGCTCGGTGGGGGGCTGGGCACTGGCCATGGACTCCGTGACACGCGCGCTAATGCGGCGGCCTTCGCGCGCCATCTTCGCGGTCACCAGAGCGTGGCGGTCCCAGAAGCGGCGGTAGCCCGTGACCCGGCTGACTTTCGCCCGGCGGGCCACCCGCTCAGTGGTCAACGTCGAACTCCTCGGTCGCGCTTCGGGATGAGATGCCAACCTACAAACGGCCAGTGTCGGTCAACAAGGCCTTCCCAGCCCTGCGCGATGTGCTGCGAGCACATCCAGTGCGCTTGGGCTACTGTCAGTGAGGCGATGAATCGGGCAACACCGAGGGCCCAGCATGTCGCACACAAGTAGAGCGGCGTGCAGTCCGACTTTGATCGTTGCGGGCCTGCCCGGCACGACGCACCCTTTGACCTGCACCGCCGATCACGGCGACGCCGTGCGGATACCGCGCCGCTCGACTCGCCGCCGCGGGGAGCGAGGTCAGCTTCCTGGCTCGCGGTCGGCGGGAACCTTGCCGAAAGGTGCTGTCGCATTCGGGAGTTGCTCCTCGGACCCAAGCGCTTCAACGAACTCGGTGCGAAGCTGCAGGCCGCCGGACGAACCGCCTGACGAGTCGCTCCGTCGGCTCCAGGGGGTCGGCATCGTGGCGAAGACGGCCAGCGGTGCCTACATGTTGACAGAGTTCGGTGAGGGGCTGCGGGCGCCCGTCATCGGCTTCGGTCTGTGGGGACTCGGTCTGATGTCAGAGGGAATCGAGCTGGAAACTGCCCGACCCGACATGGTCGCGCTCTGCATGACGGGAGCGGTCTCCCCGAATCTGCTGTCGGGCCTGAACCTCGAGTGCGTTGTACACACTCCCGAGGTCTCCACGATGAGCGTTCGCGAGTCTGCGCTGTCGGTGGCGTCCGGGGAATCACAGTCGGAGTCGCCGATCAGGCTCCACTGTTCGTCCGCGACCTTCATCGCGTTGACCATGGGCACGCTCACCTCGGCGCAAGCTGGCTGGGCCGGTGACGCCCGCGTGCTGGGCAAGGGCACAGGCCTTCCCAAGTTGTTCACGGCATTCGCGGCCACCACCTGGGAGTTCAAAGCAGCTCTCTGAGCCTGATCTTGCATGCGAGTCCTCGGTGGTTTTGCCACAATGGTTGGCACACCGGACTTTTCCCACGCTCTGGCCGACGAACAGCTCGCCGATGCGGTACTCGAACAAGGCATCCGGAACACCCTCGCCCTGCTCGTGCCCGCACTTCGAGGCTGACACGTCGACGAAGCATCCGCAGCCGCCTCAACGAGCTCGAGTAAAGACATACCTTCGCAACCAGATTCGACCGAGACCCGGAACCGCAGCCCCAGTCAGAGACTTGTGCTCGCCGCACGAATCGCGGCCCGGCTTTCATTCTGTCGCAACGTTGTCCGAGACATTTCGACGCCTTTAGGGTGAGCCGCATCAACGCGGATATCCCTCGTTCAAGGAGCGTCTTCATGCACTTCGCGACCCGCACGGACATCTGTCGTCTGATGATTGCAACGACACCCCGGTCAGTGTCCATCGCCTCGGCGAGATTCTCTGCACGGCCGCAGGTCTGATCCAGCCACTCGACACTTTCTGCACCTCCGGCGCTGAAGGCGCAGCCACGGACGTTTCCGGCACACGCCGAGAAGCGCGATCTCCCCTGTCCCGGCGGCTGTCATGCCGCCGGTACCGAAAGACACACGGAGTGACCGACTTGACTTCAACTCAGCCCCGGCACGCCGCCGAATCCGGCACGGCCGACTTCAACGCTTCTGACCTCCTTCGCGGCGCGGCCCGCGCGATCGGAGGCGCACTCGCACACCGCGCCAGAAGGGGCGTTGGCCCCGGCGAACGACTTCCGCTCAACGGTCGCGTCGTCTTCATCACGGGCGCAGCTCATGGTCTGGGTGCTGAATTCGCACGGGAGTGCTACTCGCGGGGTGCGTCCGTCAGTCTCGTCGGCCGCCGACTCGCCCCCGTCCAGGAGTTGGCCGAACAACTCGGAGACCGCGCTGCGGCGCTCGAGGCCGACGTGAGTGATTTCGAGGCCTTGCATCAGTCCGCCAAGGCAACTGCTGAACGATTCGGCGGCATCGATGTCGTGATCGCCGACGCCGGGATCGCGCCGCCCTCGGATTCCATCTTGACCGTCGACCCGGCGGAATTCGAGCGGACGGCGGATATCGATCTGCTCGGCCAGTGGCGCACCGTGGGCGCAACACTCCCCTATGTCATCGAACGACGTGGCCACATCGTGGTCATCGCGTCGGTGTATTCATTCATCAACGGATTTCTCGACGCGTCGTATGCCGCGAGCAACGCAGGTGTAGAACAACTCGTCCATGCACTTCGGGTCGAACTCGCGCCCCATCAGACCACCGCGGGTGTCGCGTATCTCGGCTTCGTTGACACGAACCTTGCCCGGGATGTATCGGCAAAGGACCCGATCGACGATATTCGCGTAGCCCTGCCCGCATTCGTCACCAATCCGATCAGTGCCGGACAAGCCGCGCACGCGGTCGTCAATGGCATCGCCGCACGCTCCAGCCGGGTCGGTGCTCCCGGCTGGGTGCTGCCCGCAGCGCGTGTGCGTAGCCTGCTGTCGTCGCTCGACGCGGTGCTCACCCACCTGATAGCGACGGTCCGTCGCGCCGAAGCGTCTGTCCACGAACGGAATCGGTGAGCGCGATGCCCAAACGCAAGCCACTCGGCGTCCTGGACGCGGCCTTCCTGACCCTGGACTCACGCGAGATCTCCGCCCACGTAGGCATATTGGTCACTTTGTCCCGACCGGAGAACGCGGGCCCTGAATTCATCCGCGACTTGGTTGCCCAGCTCCGGGAGGCCACAACGTTCACGGCACCATTCAATTACCGACTCGCGCGTTCACCGCTGCGAAAGATCCGTCCCGCATGGGACGTTCTACCCGACGACGAGGTCGACCTCGACTACCACTTCCAGCATTCGGCCCTGCCAAGCCCCGGTGGCCAACGCGAACTCGGTGTGCTTGTATCCCGATTGCATTCCCTGCCACTGGACCGCAGCAGACCACTCTGGGAATGCCACCTCATCGAAGGCCTGTCCGAGGGCCGGTTCGCCCTCTACGTCAAGGTCCACCACGCAGTGACGGACGGTGTCAACGGAACTCGGCGCATTGCCAAGATGTTCGATGTCGACCCGGAAAGTAGTCGGCTGCACGCGGTGTGGCAGACCGAACAGGAGAAGACTGAGCGGATCCGAGCGACGACAGGGCTGCCGTCGCGCGTTCGGGGGTGGTTCCATCTGGCTGGCGGACTCGCAGTCGCGGTCGGCAGGCTCGTCGAGGATGCTGTCCGCCCCAGCGATCCGGCTGTCGCGGTGCCGTTTTGCGCACCGACAATGGAGGTCCTCAACGGACGCATCTGCCGAGAGCGACGATTTGCCACCCAGTCCTACCCGCTCGAGCGGGTCAAGCGGGTGGCGACAGCCCTTGGGGTAACGGTCAACGATGTGTTCATCGGAATCTGCGCCGGCGCTCTGCGTCGTTATCTCAGCGAATTCCATGAGATGCCGCAGGAGAGCCTCGTGGCCGGAACGCCGGTCTCGGTTCGTCGCGCGGGGGACGGTCGCGGTAACGCGGTCGCTATGGTCATTGCGAAACTGTTCACCGATATTGCCGACCCGATCGACCGGATCAAACTGGTCAGCCGGTCGACCACGCTCGCCAAGCAGAAGTTCTATGATCTGCCGCAGGTGGTCGGCGATTACTACGGAGTGTTGACGAACGGCCCCTTCATCCTGCAGAACATCATCGGAATTGCGGGCCGCTCCCGGCCCCCCTTCAATCTGGTGATGTCCAATGTCCCAGGTCCGCTGGAACCGCTGTATCTGTGCGGTGCACGGGTGCAGGAGACCTATCCGATTTCGTTGCTGGCGCACGGACAGGCGCTCAACATCACCGTGCTCTCCAGTGCCGGGCGGTTCAACGTCGGGTTCGTCGGCTGCCGAGATCGGCTACCGCACATGCAAAGACTCGCGGTCTACACAGGCGAGGCGTTGGATGAAATTGAGGCCATGCTCGGACTCGTCGTGCCGGAACTCCAGGAAGCGAAGTAGTCCGTTGAGACGGGACGCTGCCCGGCCACAGATCGGGCAGCGTCCTCTACTGGGAGGGCCTATTGCCCGAGGAATTTCAGGGCCACGGTGACCAACACTTCGCGATTCTGGAGGATGGCGCCATGTCCGGCGTCGGCGTACAGCTCGGTTGGGCGCACGAACTCTGCTCCGCGATTTATGCACCCGCCTGCACCTCTCGGCTGTCAAGCAAGTTCGGTCAGGACGGATCTGCCGAGCCAGTGGCAGGCCCGCAGTGCGATTTCGATGTCCAGCCGGTGTAATTCGATACGGCGGCAGATTTCCTCCTCGGCTCGGCGAACCCGGTAGAGCACCGAATTGCGGTGGAGGGCGAGTTGCTGGGCCGTGGCGGTATAGCTGCTTCCGCTCAGGAGGAATGCGCGCAACGTTTCCCGAAGACGGGCGTGCGATGGGTCATCGAGCGCGAGCCGGCCCAGCGTCTCTGCAACCCACGCCTTTGTGGCTGGGAGATCGTCGCAGAGCGGAGCGATGGCGCCGATCTCGGAGAAGGTTGCCACCATGGGCGCGTCGTCCGCCGCGGCGAGCATGACCTTGTATGCCTGACGCGCCTGCTGATGGCTCCGGCGGAATGCGGAGATACCAATGCCTGCTTCTCCCGCCGCGACTGAGATTCCCGCCGCGAGCTTTTGCACCGCTTCCATCAGATTCCCACGGGTCGGGGTGTGTGCGAGAGGTAGCCAGGCCCAGCCGGTTCCTTGATCACGTGGCAGGAACAAAGGGCGCTGGGCGCAGCCGAGCTCGTCGGCGAGGTCGTTGGTGAATCGGGCGAGGTTGGCGACATACGTGCCTGCCTGCTCGGCGAGTGGGGACCAGACAATCAGGGATAGGTGTCTGCGGTGTGACAAGCGGTAGCGGAGTGTGGTTTCGACGCCGGCGAGGTCATCGGGCTCGGAGTCGAGCAATTGGAGGATGAGCGCCTCGCGCGTCGCGTTGCGGTCCTGCAGCCACCGATCGCGTTCCTCTTCATAGGCTTCGAGAACCTGTTCGGTCACGCTGTCGATGTAGGCGAAGTTCGCCGTGGCGAGCCGGCGGGCGACGGCGGCAACCAGTTGCGGGTCACTGACCTTGGTCTCGACGATTGCCAAGGCATGCTGCAGAGCCGTGTCCTGGGCAAGCCGGTACGCACGGACGAGCGCCCGAACCGGAATGCCGTGCTGGGCAAGACGACGGGCGTACTCGGTGGCTGCGGGCGGGGCCTCCGCCGCGCCGATGTCGGCACCGTACTGAAGAAAAGGCAGCACGGTTTCGACGTTGCCCTCGATGCTCGCGATCAACAGTTTGTCGAGACCCGCATCGCCGCGCAATTCCATGATCTCGCGCGAAAGCCGTTGGTAGAGCTTGCGAACCAAGGTTCCACGGCCGTGGCTGAGCTCCTCGCCGACCGCTGCCACGCAAGTTGCGGTCAGTGCCTCTAGGTCCAGCGATCCGTTTTGCATCAACTGATCAGCGCTCGGCCGACTGGTAGGCGATGACGACGGCCGGCGGCATATCTTTCCTTTCAGAGGGTGATTTCGCGCTTGAGGATTTTCCCGGTCGGACCCTTCGGAAGTGTGTCTACGATGTGGACCTGGCGCGGGTATTTGTATGCGGCAACGCGCTCCTTGACGAAGTCGCGCAATTCTTCAGCGGTAACAGTGGCACCGGGTTTGAGGGCGACGGCCGCACCGACTTCCTCGCCGAGTTCGCCATGGACCACACCGAGCACCGCCGCCTCGGCGATATCGGGGTGCTCGTAGAGCACCTCTTCGATTTCACGTGGATACACGTTGTAGCCGCCGCGAATGATCATGTCCTTCTTGCGGTCGACGATGAAGTAGTTGCCGTTCTCGTCTACTCGACCGAGATCGCCGGTGTGGAACCAGCCGTCGATGATGGTCTCGGCTGTCTCCTCGGGCTTGTTCCAATAACCCTTCATGATGTTGTCGCCACGGATCACGATCTCACCGATGGCACCGTCTGCTACGGCGCGGCCATCGTTGTCGACCACCTTCAACTCGACACCTCGGACCGGAGTTCCGATGGAACCGGGGACACGGGTCCTGTCGGGGTGAGCGAAACAAGCGGCGGGCGAAGTCTCCGACAGCCCGTATCCTTCGAGCAGAACACAACCGAACTGCTTCTCGAATGCGTGCAAAACCTCAACCGGCAGTGCGGATCCGCCGCTGACACAGACGCGCAGCGCGCCGAGATCGGCCTCGGCCGCGCCCGGTTGGTTCAGCAACGCCGAGTACATCGTCGGCACTCCCCCGAAGATCGTCACCCCATCCCGGACCAGAATTTCCAGAACTTTGGCCGGGTCGAACCTCGGCAGCAGTGTCAGCGTCGCGCCCACCCGCACAGCGACGTTCAACCCACATGTCTGCCCGAACACGTGGAACAGCGGTAGCCCACCGAAAATCACGTCCTCGGAACGCGCGTGAATCAGTGTCTCGGCGCACACGTCTA
This sequence comes from Nocardia sp. NPDC050412, assembly GCF_044458825.1. NCBI lineage: Bacteria > Bacillati > Actinomycetota > Actinomycetes > Mycobacteriales > Nocardiaceae > Nocardia > Nocardia sp. NPDC050412. Next base: position 799,512 of record NZ_JBITIJ010000001.1, on the reverse strand, counting down.
CATTGCCCGCGAGATTGGAGTGAGTCAGCTCCGCTCCCTTCGGCTGACCGGTGGTGCCCGAGGTGTACAGGATTACCGCGGTGTCATCGGGTTGGCGATCGACCATGATGTCGCGCGGCTCGGTGGCCATCACCCGATCGAGAAACGCAATCGGATCAACCGTGATCACGCTAGCGCCCGTCCACTCGGCACCTGCGGAGGCTTCGGCGTCGAAGCCCTGCCAGACAAAAATGAACTTGGCACCGGAATCGCGCAAGTAATAGGCGACTTCACGCTCTTTGAGCAATGGGTTCATCGGCACGACGATTGCCCCGGAGCGCAGGATGCCGTAGTAGAGAGCGGCGAACTGCGGGACGTTCGGGAGCATGATCGCGACCCGATCCCCCACCGCGACATCGTATTCGGCCAGTATCCCGGAGACCCGCTGACTGAGCGCTTCCAGTTGCGTGTACGAGATGGCTACTTCATCGAGTCGAATCGCGATTTGAGCCGAGTGGTTGCGCGCGGTGATCACGAGATTTTCAGCAAGGTTCATCAGCTATTTCCTTCTTCGGATATCAGACGGGCGTGATGTCGGAGATCAGCCATTGGCCGTCGACCTTGGTCATGCCGACTCGAATTCGGCTGCCATCCAGGCGAGGTCCTTGGTATTTGGTGCTCGAGGTCTCTTGGTTGAGAAATAGCAGCACTGTGACTTTGTCGGCGGCCGCAGTGACGATCGACGATTCGACAACCTTCGCCGTGGTGATGATCGAATCTCGGTGGGCGATGGGGATGATCACCTTCGAACTGAGTTCGGCGAAATCACTCCGGAACTTGCCGGTCAGATTGTCTGTGCCCCTAGGGAATTCGGTGTCGATCGTATTGAAGTTGTACGACAGCACGGTGGAGATCTTCGATCGCGCCGATTCCTGAGCGGACTGCGCGGCGGCCGTTGTCGCTTTGTGCTGCGAAACGCTGCGTCCGAAGACAACCGTCGTGGTGGTCGCCGCGCCCAGCAGCAGCACCAGTACGACAAAGGTGGTGATCGTCGTCCGCTTGTTCATCGTCGACAGGCGCCGGAACCAGCGTTGTGGGAGGCGCTGTCGCGACCCGCCCGCCTGTGCCGAGGACTCGGCATTGTCGAGTTCTTCCAGGTCGAGTTCTTCTACATCGACATCGACCGCGTTGTCGGTGGCGCCGGCGGTCATGCGACGAACTCCACGTTCGAGACGAGCCATCGGCCGCCGGTGTGGTCGAGAGTCATCTTCATGCGGTAGACCCGCTGCTGTCCCTCGGGGGCTTCGGTGTTCTTAACCGTGGAAGTAACCGCTGTCAGCGCGGTGGCCTGGCTGTCATTGATCGCGACGATCCCGGCTTCCTTGACCTCCCCGGTGGATTCGACGTTGCCGTTGCGCAGCACCGTGACGAAATTGCCGGAGATCTTGTCCCATTGGTCACGGAACGATCCGGTCGAATCGGCGGCGATCGCCCCGAGATTCTTTTCTGCCGAGGCATGATCGAGCGTGATCAACTGGACGGCAATGCGGCGGGCAGTGTCGAGTACGGCATGGTCGCGGCTGTCGTCCTGTTGGTTGTGCCGGACATCGAGCCACAGCTGCATGCTGACACCGCCCAACGCCACCACGGCCGCGGCGAGAACGGCGATAGCCCATACCCGCCATGACGGACCCGGACGTGACCGCGGTTCCCCCACTCCGGAGTCGGACGCGACCTCGGCCACGTCTACTTGATCAGCAGTGATTGCCATCCCTGGTACTCCTTTGCTTGGGTGACCGATTGGGCCGATTGCCCAAGGACATAGGTGATCCCGTCCGGTCCACGGAAAGTCCCGTCGTATTCCGCATACGGGGTGGTGATCGCCGCCGGGGTGGAAGGGGGTGGCATCGGGGCGGGAACGGCCGGCGCGGCTTTGCCGGGATCGGAGAGTTGCGGAGCCGCGCCCGGTGCGGGATCACCGGGATGGGCGAGCATCCCCGGCCAGGTCGAGGGCAGTCCGCCTGGGCAATTCGCCACCTCGGCGGTACGGACCGTGGGATCGCTGGCGCATGGAAGGTTTCGGGCGCCGCGGACCACCTTCGGGTTATCGGGGGAAATGCGGCAATAGTTGTTGGCGGACACCTCGGCGGGACCTGTATCCGAGGGGTCGCGGCGGACGGTGCCCTGGTAGCCCTCCGTGCACGGTGGCGAGTTCTCGGTGTTTCCCAGTTTGACGTCCAGTGGGATCTGCGCGCCCATGGTGTCGCCGTTCGTCTGGAACCCACCGCCGACGAAGCTGGAGTTCAACGCGGTTGCCAGTGCCGGATATACGACGAGGATCTGCCGAACACCCGCGATATCGACCCGCAGCACCTGTCCCAAGGTTTGCAGGTCGGCCAGCAGCACCGGGAGCGGCGTCGTGAGGTCGGCGAGCGTACCGGAGATGGTATCGGCGGTGGCGGGGCCTTGCTCCAGTACCTCCCGCACTTGCTCGTCGCTCTGCGCCAACTGCTCGGTGAACCCGGCCAAATCCCGAGTCACGGAATGGATTTCGGTCCGGACCGAGGTTCCGGTGCGCAGCAGCGGCTCGGCGTCGGACAGCAGGGTGAGGGTGGGATCGATATCGGCTTGCGCGAGGGCGAGCAGATCGGCGGAAGAGTCGATCAGTGTCGCCAGGGCGGGGCCGGTGCCGTTGACGGCCTGGAAGGTTTCGTCTATCGCGGTTCGCAGCGAGTCGGTGGATACGCTCTTCAGCAGCGTCTGTGTTTGGTCGAGCACTCGCGCGGTGGGTATCGGCACACTGGTCTTCGACCGCGGGATGGCGCTGCCGTCCCGGAGGTAAGGGCCTTTGTCGTCGGAAGGAATCAGATCCACATACTGTTCACCGATCGCCGACATGCTCTTGATGGCTGCTCCCGCCGAGGCCGGGATTCGGTAGTCGTTGCGCAGTTGCATGCGCACACGCACGAGATCGCCCTCGAGATCTATTCCGGCGACGCGGCCGACCTCCACCCCGCGATAGGTGACCGCACCGGATTCGTACACCCCGCTCCCGTTCTCGAAATCCGCTGTCACCGTGTATGTTCCGAGTCCGGTGAGCCGCTGGATGCCCACGTAGTTGACCAGGCCGTAGAGCAGACTCACCACGGCGAGCAGCGTGAAAGCCATGAGCTGGCCCTTGACGAGACGGGTCTTCATCGCGGTCCCCCATTCGGGTCGGCTGCCGGCGCCATCCCATCGGCAGACGCCGGCAGGGTCGGTGCGATGAGCGGATTCACGGCGCGATTGGACATGGGGACCAGGCGGTTGAACGGAATACTGCCGAGGACCTTGTTCTGGATGCCTTCAACGGTGAGGTCGAGGGTGAGGAACAGGTTGAGGTAGTCGCCCTTGATGGCCCGCTCGGCCACCGTGACCGGGAACGGGAAGCTGAGGGCGAGCAGCAGTGCCCCGCTGAGATCGGAACCGGCAGCGGCGAGCTGGGTCAGTGTGGGCTGCAAGTTGTGCAGGTCGGCGCTGAGGTTGTCGCGGCTGTCGTGCAGCACCGCCGCGGCTTGCGCGCCGAATTTCCCGGTACTGTCGAGCATGGTCGTGAGCTGTGCCTTCTGCTCGTCGAGCACGGCCAACGCCGGTTGGATCTGCTCGATGCCGGTGCCGAGTGTGTCCGTCTGCGCGGCAAGCTCTTTCGCCAGCGCGTCGAGGCTGTCGATGGCGCGCACGATATTGTCGCGCTGAGTGTCCAGCCCGTTGGCGAAGGTCGCGAGCCGTTCGAAGGATCGGTTGATCGCCTCCTCCCGGCCGCCGAATGCCTGGTTCAGTTCGGCCAGGATGGTCCGGATCTGTTCCAGCCCACTGCCATTGAGCACCAGCGACAGGGCCGCGAGTACGTTCTCGGTCGCCGGGTACTCCGAGGTCGCCGCCAGCGGAATCACGTCGCCGTCACGCAGCAACCGGTCCGACTTACTCTGCGACGGCGAGATCAGCTCGAGGTATTGGGCGCCGAGCACACTGGTCTGCGCCAGCCGGGCGGTGGTGTTCGCGGGTAGCCGAACGCTCTTGTCGATCTCGAGGGTGATCTCGGCGTGGTAGTCACGGACGGTGATCGCGGTGATGGTGCCGACGGTGACGTCGTCGGCCTTGACGAAGGAATTGGCGATCAGGTTCTGGGTATCGCGCAGTTGAACTTGAATGGTGTATGAGCCGTGATGAATCGTATTGCCCGGCAACGGGATCGAATTGGCGCCGTCGAAACGGCAGCCGGCGGTCAGCAGTGCCGCGATCAGCAGCACTCCACCGGCGCTCAGTCGTGCAGAAGCTTTCATCAGCGGGCTCCGGGGACTAGGAGATCGGACAGTCCGGGGATGACCGGCTGCGCGGACGGGCCGGGGGTGGGGACGGGTGATGAGCCCGCGCCCGTGGCGGCGCGTACGGCGGCGCCGAAGAGATCACCGAATTGCGCACTGGCGCGCGAACATTCGGCCGGTGGGGCGTCGACTGTGGTGAGCAGCGCGCAGATCAGCGACATCGGATCCGGGAAGTCCGGGATATTGGCGTTGGCGGTGGCCGATTTCGAGGACGGGTCGTAGATGTTGTAGAGGTCGTCGATGGTGGTCGGCGCGGCATGGAGGATCTGGGCGAGGTCGTCCTCACGGTCGATCAGCAGCGAGGTGATCCGGGTCAGTGAGGTGACATCGGATTTCAGTGCGTCGCGATTCTCGGCGACGAGGGTACGGATCTCGGGCAGCATCGCCTGAACCGCGTGCAGCGCCGCGTTGAGTTGAGTCCGGTTGTCGTTCAACAGATTCGACACTCCGGCCAGCTGGTCGACGAAAGTACGGACCTGTCCGTCGTTCGCGGCGAGCGCCGAGATCACGGTTTGCAGGTTCCGCACGGTAGCGAACAGGTCGGGGCCGCCATCGGCGAGCGTTTGCATCGCCTTGGACAGGTTGACCAGTGTGTCGTTCAGCGTTGCGCCATTGCCTCGTAGCGCGCTCGCGGTGGCGTCGGTGAATCGGGCCAGCGGGCCGATCGGGTCGCCGGATTCCGGTCCGAGCTGGGTGGCCAGGTCGGTGACCTGCTTCTTGATCTCGTCGAACGGTACCGGGACGGCGGTGCGTTCGAGTGGAATCACCGCGCCGTCTTGAAGTTCGGGCTCCGAACCGCGTTTCGGAATGAGCTGGATGTAGCGGCCCGATACCAGGGTGGGGGCCACGATCACGGCGTGGGTGTCGGCGCTCACCGGGTGTGCCGAGTCGAAATGCAGGGTGACACGGACGCGATCACCCGCGGGCGTGATGTCGTCGACCGCGCCGATCGGCACACCGCGCAGCGTGACGCGGTCTCCGGTATACAGACCGGCCGAGTTGCCGAAGTACGCGGTGACGCGGACGGTCGCGTTCCGAGTGAGCCCGAAGGTGACACCGGTACTGATCAGCGCCGCGACGAGCAGCGCGGCGAGAATCCGTCCGGGCGTGAGGATGCGGGACCAGCCCGCGCGCAGTGTGGTCATCATCGGCCTCCTCCCGGGCTGCCGGGCTGCTGTCCATTGAGGTTCGCGGGCGTGATGTTGTGCAGGAGCACACCGAAGAACGGTCCGCTGCCGACGACCTCACCCATTTGGGTCACGTACGGCCGCAAACCGGAGATCGCGGAGTTGATGTTGTCGTAGTTGGAGTTCAGCAGCGCAAGGACTCGATCGAGGTTGGCCAGCATGGGCGCGAGTGCCTGCTTGTTGTCCTGAGCCAGCCCATGCAGTTCGGTGCTGACATCGCGAACATCGACCAGCAGTGCGCGGATCGTGGCGGCACGGTCGTTGAGTGCCGCGAACAGTGAACCGCCATCGGTGACCAGAGTCGTGAGGTTCTGATTGCGTTGGGCGAGAATCCCGGTCACGCTGCCGGTGTGGTCGAGGAGATCGCGCAATGCGCCGTCGCGGGACGCGATCGTTTGCGATAGCCGCGACACCCCGTCCAGTGCGGGGCGCAGGTTCGCGGGCAACGCGGCGAGCACCTTCGAGACACTGTCCACGGCATCGGCCAGCTGGGCCTTGTCGGTGTCGGCCAACTTCGACGTGAGCTGATTCAGCGATTCGGTGAGGTCGTAGCCGGAGGTTGTGTGGTCCAACGGAATTCGATCACCGATGGTGCCGTCGCCGTCCGGCCGCAACTCGACATAGCGGCGGCCGAGCGCCGTTTCGACCTTGATCGCGGCGGTCGTGCGAGTACCCAGACGCTGATCATGGGTGTCCACGCGCAGGGCGATATCGACGTGGTCGCCGCCCAGCGTGATGCGGTCGACCGTACCTACCTTGATGCCCGAAATCTGCACGGCGTCACCGGCGTTCAGGCCGCCGGCATCGGCGAACTCGGCCACCATCGTCTGATGTCCCGGCAGCCCGGGGATGCGCTGGTAATTGAACGCGCCGACGAGCAGGGCAACGGCAATGCCAGTGCCCACCAAGCCCATTCGTACGGGGTTACGTTCGGAGAAGGGTTTCATTGCGGCGTCACTTGCACCTTTCGGCCGGGACGGTGAACGTCGGCGAGTCCTGGTAGCCGGAGCCACCGATCGCCGGGTACCGGATCGTGAGACCACAGAGAAAGAAATTGACGAAACTGCCGTAACTGCTGGCCCGCCCCGCCAGGCGATAGGTGATGGGCAGCTTCGCGAGCAACAGCGACAGCGAGTCGGAATTGGCATCGAGGTTGCCCGCCAGCTGTTGCAGCTGTGCGACGTCACCGGCGATGGCGGGGCGGTCGTCGCGCAGTAGTCCGGCGATTTCGGCGGTGCCCGAGTCGATGCCGGTCAGACCTGCGGTTATGGTGTCCCGATCCGCGTTGAGACCGCTGACGACCTGTTGCAAGTCGACGACCAGTGTGTCGAATTGCTTGCCGCGCTGATCGATTACCGCAAGCGCCGCGCCGAGATTGTCGATCGTCGATCCGATGACCTGGTCGCGATCGGCCAGCGTATTGGCCAGTGAGCCGATCTGCTCCACGAACGCGGCGATATTCTGCTCCTGGCCGTTGAGCACCGCGATCAACGATCCCGACAGCCTGTTGGCCTGGTCCGGGTCCAATCCCTGTAGGAGCGGCTTGAAACCATTGACGAGACTGTCGATGTCGAGCGCCGGAGCAGTCTGGGTAACGGGAATGGGATCCTGCTCGGAACGCACGCCTGAACCGTCGGGTTCGACGGTCAACTCCAGGTAGCGATCGCCGACCAGATTCTTGTATCTGATCGCGGCACGCGAACTGATATGGACTTCGATGTCCCGGTCGACGGTGAAGGCCACCTGCACGAGCCGATCGTGAGCGAATTCGACGGATTTCACCTTGCCGACCGGCACTCCGGCGAGCTTGACGTCATCGCCGGATTTCATGCCCGAGGCCGAGGTGAACAGCGCACGGTAGGTGTGGGTCGGCACGAAACGCAATTCGCCGACGACCACGACGAGCATGGCCGAGATGACCGTAGTGATCACCAGGAAGATAATCAGCTTGAGTCCGGCGTGGCGGGCGATCATCGTGTCAGTCCATATATCAGTGCGGCGAACGGGTTACCCAGCAGATCCTCCGGACCGCGAATCGGCCCGTATACCGTTGTGCCGGTGTCGAAGTCGATATGGCCCGCAGCTGGGCTCTCCTTCGTGTAGGGGTATCCATAACAGGAGGGAGCGCCGTTGGCACCGTTCACGGGCAGATCCTTGTCATAGCGGTAGGGCGCGTCACCCAGCAAGAGGCTGCTCAGGATGTTCAAACCGGGCCGCCCACCGCCGAGCGCGTTCTCGAGGAACCCGCGATCGTGATCGAGAGCCGACAGCAAGCAGGTGAACGACGGAGACTGTTCCGCGAGCACCCCGGTGGTCGGTTCCAGTGCGTCGGCGGCACCGATCAACGGCGCGGACGAAGCGCTCGTGAATGCGGCTCCGGTATTGCCGAATTGGGTGAACGAGAGCAGGAAGGCGCTCAGGCTCGCCTGCTTCTCGACGAGGGTGGTGCTGGTCGTCGACAGATTCTTCAGCGTGGCCATGACATCCGGTGTGACCGCTGCCAAGGTGTCGAGATTGTCGGCCAGCAGTGGCACGTCGCGCCGCAATGTCGGTATCGCCTCGTTGAACTGCCCGAGGTAGCGATCGGTGGACACCAGTAGGTCGCCGAACCGCGCGCCGTGCCCGTCCAGGGCGGTGCCGAGCGCGGCCAGTGTCGCGTTAACCTTTTGCGGCTCAACGGTTTTCAGTAGGGCGAGCAGTGTGTCGAACACGTCGTTCACTTCGACGCTGACCTTCGACCCATCGATCGTCGAGCCCGCACCGAGTGTCGTCGCCGCCGGTTGATCCGGCCAGACCAGGGTGACGAATTTGCGCCCGAACAGGGTGGTCGGGGCGATCTCGGCGCCGACGTTCGCCGGAATCCGCCGCGCCTGGCCGGGATTCAGGTCCAAGGTCAGCTTCGCCCGATCGTTGTCGACTTCGACGGCGCTGACCCGCCCGATGACCACGCCGCGCACCTTCACATCGGATCCGGGCCCCATCAGCAGCCCGGCCCGGTCGGCGAGCAGGTAGACGCGAGTGCTGGCGACGAATTCGCCACTGCAGGAGGCGATTGCGCCGGTCCAGGCAAGTACGAAGGCGGCGATGGCGCTGATGCCGAGCAGCAGGGCGCGGCGCCGGGAGACTTCCAGGGTCATCCGGACACCCGAACGGTCGAGTGGACGCCGCCGTAGACGGCGACTCCGATGATCAGGTCGATGATCATGATCGCGATCAACGAGGTGCGCACCGCCCGGCCCACCGCCACCCCGACACCCGCGGGGCCGCCCGCGGCGTGATAGCCGTGATAGCAGTGCACCGACATGATGACCACCGAGAACACGATGACTTTCAACAGCGACCACAGCACGTCGGTCGGCACGAGGAAGAGATTGAAGTAGTGGTCGTAGGTGCCCGGTGACTGTCCGGACAGCACGATGCTGACAAATTGGGTCGAGGCGTAGCCCATGAACAGCGCGATGCCATAGAGCGGGATAATCGCGAGCAGCCCGGCCAGGATGCGGGTCGTCACCAGATACGGAACCGAGGGAATCGACATCACCTCGAGTGCGTCGATCTCCTCGCTCACCCGCATCGCACCCAACTGCGCGGTGAACCCAGCGCCCACGGTCGCGGTCAACGCGACACCGGCCACCACCGGAATGGCCTCACGCGTATTGAAGAATGCGGAAATGAATCCGGACATCGCTTCGACGCCGACGCGCCCGAGCGAGGTGGCTCCCTGCTGGCCGACCTCGTAACCGGCGGCGGCGGTGAGGAATCCGATGACAACAACGGTGCCGCCGATCACCGCGAGCGCACCGGATCCCAGACTGACCTCGGCGATCAAGCGGACCACCTCACCGCGATAGCGGCGCAGTGTGCGTGGAATCCAACCGATTCCGTGCAAGTGAAACGACAGTTGGTGGCCGAGGCCGCCGACGGCGTCGCCGGGGCGCGCAGCGGCGGCGGTTACGCTGCGCCCCCACGACTTCCGTCGTAGCAGCTCGGCCGCGGACGGCTGTTGGCTGGTGATGGTCATATCGGTCCGTTCATTGCAGCCACAGGGTGGTGATGATGGAGTTGGCCAGGAATAACAAGACGAAGCTGAAAACGACGGTCTGATTGACGGCGTCCCCGACCCCTTTCGGGCCGCCCTTCGCATGTAGACCCAGATGGCATGCGACCAGCGCGGCCAACAGCCCGAATATCCCGGCTTTGAGCTCGCTGACCAGCAGATCCGGTATCCCGGTCAAAAGCGGAATCGCGGTAATGAACTGGCCGGGTGTCGCGCCCTGGAGATAGACCGCGTAGAGGTAGCCACCGGCCAGGCCGACTGCGGTGACCAGTCCGTTCAAGAACAGCGCGACGACCGTGGAGGCGAGCACCCGAGGCACGACGAGCCGATGTATCGGGTCGATGCCCAGCACCCGCATCGCGTCGATCTCCTCGCGGATGGTCCGTGCGCCCAAGTCCGCACAGATCGCCGTCGCGCCTGCACCGGCCACCACCAAAACGGTTGCTACCGGACCGATCTCGCGAATCACGGCGATTCCGGCGCCAGCGCCGGACAGGTCGATGGCTCCGATCTCGTTGAGCAGCACATTGATCTGAAAGATCACCATGACGCAGAACGGGATCGCGATCAGCAAGGTCGGCATAATCGATACACTGGCGATGAACCAGGCCTGATGAACGAACTCCCGAAATTGGAAGGGCCGCCGGGGCAGCGTCCGCAGGGTATCCAGCGTGGTGCCGAAAAACTCTCCCACCGCACGTGGGACGACCTCCGCGGCGGACCGTGTTCTGTCCCAGCGGGCAGGCGAGGAGATCTCGCCGGATTCCACCATCGTTGAACCTTTCAGAAATCTGAAACCGATTAACCGGCCCGCGATCACACCGCGCTGAAGTCGCTGTCCATATCCGCCCGCCGCGAACCGCAGCGGCCGGGTCGCCGCACCGGACAACTCACCGAACCGATGACCCAGAAAACCGCTGATTCAGCGGCCTCCTAGAAGATCTTTCGTAGGATCTGCAGCGCCCGTTTGCCGTACGGGGATAGATCAGCTGCAGATCCGGCGTCGAGGTCGCCCTCCTCGAATTCGGTGGGCCGGATTTTCAACATCGAAGATCTATTTCTGTCCGCACGGCACGGACGGTCTCAGCGGCCCGGTCGGTGATCGCAGCGGCGGATCGAAGCGACGTCCTCACCGGTGAATCTCCTTGTCGGAACATGCAGTCCAGTTCGATGGCCGGGCCGGGCTGTCGTCCAGTACCGGCCCTGGTCGGCCCTGCAGCTTCCTACCGGAATTGCTAGTGGTGGCGGCACCGAACGCTGCATCCGGCCAGTCGGCCCGACCATCGGTGTCTCCGTTGGTGATGCCGACGATGGGCAGCCGGAGGGCGGCCGGCGCGGCCGGCGGCACTACCGGGTGCGCGGGCGCGATCGGCGCGACCCGCTGGTACGCCGCACCCGGTGCGGGGCGCGGATCGGCGTGACCGCGGTTGGGCCATAACGACATCGCACGTTCAGCCAGTGCGGTAATGGTGAGCGAGGGGTTCACGCCCAGATTCGCCGAGATGGTCGATCCGTCGACGACGTGCAGGCCGGGATAACCGAACAGCCGGTGGTAGGGGTCGACGACGCCGGTCTCTGCGCTGTCGCCGATAGCGCAGCCGCCGATGAAGTGCCCGGTCATCGGAATGTTGAAGACGCTGCTGCTGGTGGCCGCCGCGGGGACACCGTCGATCTTCTCGGCCAGCCGCCGCGCGACCTCGTGGCCGGCCGGGATCCAGGCCGGATTCGGTTGTCCCTCACCCTGTTTGGTGGTCATGCGTCGGCCGAACAGGCCGCGCCGGGTGTAGGAGGTGAGCGAGTTGTCCGCCGACTGCATCACCAGCAGGCCGATCGTCTGTTCCGACCAGCGACGCGGATTGTGGATCCGGACCAGATCCCGGCGGCTCCGGCCGAGTTCACGCAGCCAGTCCAGTCCGCGCGGGCCGTCGCCGCTGACCATCACGGTGGTCAACAGTGATATGACGTTGCTGCCCTTGCCGTATCGCAACGGTTCCACGTGCGTGTCCGGATCCGGGTGGACGGAGGAGGTGATCGCGATGCCCTTGGAGAAGTCGCGGGACTTGTCTCGGCTGCGAACCGCCAGCAGCTCCTCGGAATTGGTCCGGGTCAAATACCCGAGCCGGGCGGACAGGTCGGGGAGCGAGCCCCGGTCGCGCAGCCGGTGCAGCAGCTGCTGCGTGCCCAGCGCAGCGGCGGCGAACACGACCTGCTCGGCGGTGAATCGCTGCCGCCGCTTGCGCATCCACCGGCCGGTGCGGGCCGTGGTGACCTGGTAACCGCCGTCCGGCAGTGGGCGGACATCGGTCACTGTCGTCAGCGGATGCACGGTGGCGCCGGCCTGCTCGGCCAGATAGAGGTAGTTCTTCACCAGTGTGTTCTTGGCGTTGTGCCGGCAGCCGGTCATACATTCGCCGCAGTGGGTGCAGGCGCGCCGGTCCGGCCCGGCGCCGCCGAAGAACGGGTCGGGAACATCCTCGCCCGGCCGGCGCCCGGGCCCGCCGAAGAACACACCCACCGGTGTGCGCTGGTAGGTGTCGGCGATTCCCATGTCCTGCGCGACCTCCGCGATGACGCGGTCCGCAGGCGTGATCGCCGGATTGACAGTGACACCCAGCATGCGCTTCGCCTGGTCGTAATGCGCGGCCAGCTCGGCCTTCCAGTCGGTAATACGCGCCCACTGGCCGTCGGCAAAGAAGGTATCCGGCGGCTCGTACAGGGTGTTTGCGTATACCAGGGAGCCGCCGCCCACCCCGGCTCCGGCCAGCACAAAAGTGTCCTTGAGTAGCGTCATCCGCTGAATTCCGTAGCATCCCAGCGCCGGTGCCCATAGGTAGCGCCGGATACGCCACGAGGTTTGCGGGAACTCGTCGTCGGCGAACCGGCGGCCGGCCTCGAAAACACCGACGCGGTAACCTTTCTCGGTCAGGCGCAGCGCGCTCACGCTGCCACCGAAGCCCGAGCCGACGACTATGACGTCGTAATCGAAAGTCATGGGCACTTTACCTTTCAGGATCGCGTTCAGGCGAGGCGAGGTCATCCGGAAGTCGGAGGGATTCGAACCGCTGGTCTCGCGACGGTAGGCGGTCACGGTTCTTTCACTTGTAGCCTGTCCCGCCCACACCCAGCGATTTCTACCGCTGTGGGTATCAGGAGCGGGGACAGGATCAGCCCGAACAGCGGCACGAGGATTGTCGGTTTGGGTTCCGGTCATCGGCGGGAGTCTTCGGAATCTCAGAGATCCCTTCGCAGGGCGAATTTTCGGGGGCAAGTAGCTAGAAGATCTTTCGTAGGATTTGCAGCGCCCGTTTGCTGTACGGGGGATAGATCAGCTGCAGATCCGGGTGGAAGGTCTTGCGCAACACCGATTTCCGGTGACTGAGTGCTTCGAACCCCCAGCGGCCGTGGTAGGCGCCCATGCCACTGGCGCCGACACCTCCGAACGGAAGCTGCGGCACCAGGCAGTGCATGGCAACATGGTTGATCACCGCACCGCCGGACGGGATCTCGTCCACCAGGCGCTCGCCCACCGCCGCCGATTTCGTGAAGTAGTACCCGGCAAGCGGTTTCGGCCGGGAGTTCACGAACGAGATCGCATCGTCGAGGCTTTCGTACGACAGCACCGGCAGGATAGGTCCGAAGATCTCCTCCTGCATGACCGCATCGTCGGGATCCGGGTCGACGATCACGGTCGGCTCGATCGACAACGACGCCTCGGTGACCCGCCCGCCCAGCGCGATCGTGCCGCGCGTCCGCGCGAGATAGGTAGCCAGTCGGGCGAATTGGCGCTCGTTGACGATCCGGCGGCCGACTGCGCCCCCCTCCCCCTCGAATTGCTCGATCGCCGCTACGATCTCGTCCACCAGCCGATCCCGGATACGGTGATCGGCCAGCACGTAGTCCGGCGCGATGCAGGTCTGTCCCGAGTTCACGCACTTGACCCAGGCGATCCGGCGGGCCGCGATAGCGAGGTCGGCGTCGGCGGTCACGATTACCGGGCTTTTACCGCCGAGCTCCAAGGTCACCGGAGTCAGCGTCGCCGCGGCCGCGGCCATGATCTTCCTTCCGATTTGGTCGCCGCCGGTGAACAGTACGTGGTCGAAACCCTGCGCCAGCAGCTCCTGGGTGACCGGGGCGTCGCCCTCGACCACGACGACCGCCTCGGAGTCCAGGTATTCCGGAACCAGCCGAGCCAGTAGGGCCGAGGTGGCCGGCGCCAACTCGGACGGCTTGAGCACCGCGCAGTTCCCCGCGGCGAGCGCGGCCACCAGCGGCGAAAGAGTCAGGTACACCGGGTAATTCCACGGGCCGATGACCAGAACGACGCCGAGCGGCTCGTACTGCACCCAGGCCGAACCCGGATACTGCACCAGCGACAGCGGCTGCCGCCGCCGACGCATCCACCGGCGCAGGTGTTTCAGGGCGAACACGGCCTCACCCCTGGTGGACGATATATCGCCCAACCAGGCTTCGGCCCGGCTGCGTCCAAGATCACTAGCCAGCGCGGCTACGATCTGATCCTCCTGCTCATCAAGCAGCCGGATCACGTTCCGCAACTGCTCCGCACGCCAAGTGCGGTCTCGGGTCCGGCCCGAGGCGAACTCGCGGCGAACCCGTGCCATCGCATCGGGGATGTCGGGCAAATTGGAGACCGCTGTTGCGGTAGTCGGTATAGACATCTTCGTTACCTCTGAGGAGTTCCGTCACGCCTTCGGCGACGGAATCAGGCCGTGTTCGAGAAGTAGTTCCGTGCCCGCGACGCTGGCACGAAAGTGTTTGTCGTGCAGGGTGCGTCGTTGACCGGAATGAGTGAGGTCCCTCAGCTGTCGTAGTCGACTGCGACCGTTGGGGTGGTGGGATGAGATTGACAGGTCAGTACGAAGCCGGCGTCGACCTCGGCTGGGGTAAGCGCAAAATTTTGCTCCATCGATACCGCTCCTGTTGTGATTCTGGCTTTGCACGTGCCACACGCGCCGCCAAGACAGGCATACGGCGCATCGATATTGTTTTTCAGCGCGGATTCGAGGACGGTCTCGCCCGCGGCGAGTTCCACGGTGTGATGCGCGCCGGACAGAGTGATGGTCACTTCGGACTCGCGGAAGGCATCGACGTGTGTGGATCGGTTCGTGCCGCGGAACAGTTCGAGGTGTATCCGCTCGGTCGGCACTCCTTCGGATGCGAGGTCCTCGCGCATTGTCGTGACGAGATCGTTCGGGCCGCACAGGTACCACCGGTCGATCGAAGTGACGTCGGTGGCGAGCAACTGTTGAACCATCGCCAGGTCGATACGGCCACGAACAGCGGCGGGGTGGTGCGCCTCGCCTGAGCGGATGTGGAATATGCGTAACCGGTCTGCATATCGAGATTCGAGCTCATCGAGTTCGGAGGCGAACATGGTCGACTCTGCGGTTCTGTTGCCGTAGAAGAGGATGAAGCGACTCTCGGTCTCGATCTCCATCGTGGTGCGCATGATGGACAGGATGGGCGTGATGCCGCTCCCTGCCGCCACCGCGACATAGTCGCGCCGAGCGAGTGGATCAAGGGGTGCGCCGAAGCTACCCGTGGGCGTCATCAGCTCCAGGACGTCACCGACTCGCAGCGTTTCGACCGCGAAGGTCGAGAACATCCCGCCCGCGATGTGCCGTACTCCGATCGCCAGTTCTCCCGATGTGGCCGAGGTGCAGATCGAGTAGTTTCGCCGCAGCTCCCGCCCACCGATGCGGTGTCGAACGGTCAGGTGTTGGCCCGCCTGGAATTGGAACTGGTCGCGCAGGTGATCGGGAACGTCGAAAGTGACTTTGACGCTGTCCGGAGTCAGGGGCTCGACGCTTGTGACGGGGATCGGGTGGGCGCTGGCATGGCGTGCCGCGGAGGAACGCGGCATTCGGACCGGGAGCAGTGCGGCTAGTTTGCCGTTGAGGCGTTTCCACTCGCGGTACTGCGTGGCGTCGAGCTGCTGCCCGAAGACGGTGCCTATTGCCGAGTCGCGCTCGAGGTAGGCGGCCTCATTGCGTCGCCAGACCGCGACGTAGCGGTAGAAGGGAATGGAGGGATGCAAGTGGTGGACCAGGTGGTAGTTCTGCGACAAGAGCAGGGGAGTCAGGATCCACTCCGAGCCGACGCGGTTTCGGGTCGCGCGATAGCGGTTCTCGCGCTGAGTGTCTTCCAGGTCGTGGTGGGGTAGCCAGTCGAACCACCACGCGAGCACGAACATCGCCACCCGCCCGGGAATCAGGCAGATCACCGCGAGCGTCCACAGCTGTCCGGCGAAAGCCGCCGCCACGATCACCGTCACCGAAAAGGTCATCAACGCCGCCGTTTCCAGGACCTCGGCGCGTGGGCGCCGGCGCAGGTGACGCACCAAGAAACCGATATACGGCAGGTCCATTGCCGGGAAACGGATCGGCAGCTGCCACCAGGGCGCCGCGCTGACGAAGTGATCGGGATCGAACTCACCGTCATTGGTATTGCGGTGGTGCTCGATATGGATGAACGCGAACGACTTGAATGAGATCAGCGGCGAGACGAAGAACATTGCCACGCGACCGAAGGCGACGTTGACCCAGCGATGGGAGCTGATCGAGTAATGCGAGGCGTCGTGCAACACGGTGAACAGGACGAAGATTGCCGCGGAGCTCGCGGCGATGGTGGCGATCGCAGGCAAAGCGTCGGTGAGCGCGGCCCAGGTCGAGGCGCCGAAGAGCGCAAGCGCACATGTGAAGATGCCGACTATCGGCCAGGACAGCGTAGGAACTTGCTCGCCCGGATCAGGCAAAGCGTGCTGCGAGGCGGCTGCTGGGGGTTGGGGGTGTCGAGTCGTAGTCGACATCTGACTCCTCCTTCGCGCTTCGGGATGAGATGCCTCACAACGTACAAACGGCTGGTATTGGTCAACAAGGCCATCTCAGCCCTCTCCGGTGTGCTGCGAGCACATCCCGACGCACTCGGGCTTCCGTCAGTACGGCTATGACTCCCGCAAAACCGAGGCCCCCAGCACGTCGCAGACGAGGAGGGCGGCGTGCAGTTCGGCGATCTTGACAGTTGCGGGCCGGCCCCTGCGCTCTTCGGCACGACGCACCCTCTGCAGGACCGTGTTCCGGTGGATTCCCAAGGTGCGTGCCGCGATCACCAGACTCCCTTGCGCGTCGAGCACAGCCAGGAGTGCGGCGCGCTCGCCGCGCTCTTTCGCGTCGTCGCGTGCGAGAGCGCCGAGCTGAGCGGCGACGAAGGCTCGCGCCGCATCCAGGTCACGCGAGATGGCATCCACCAACGCGACATCGCTGAACTGAGTAATCGATGGCGCCACGCGACCGGACAGTTCGATGACCCGGCGAGTGCGTAGAGCCTCCAGGTGGGAGGTACGGAAGCCGGCAGCCCCCGGATAGGGCGAGCCCACCGCGATGTGAACGTTTTTACTTTCGCCGGGAAACTCCGTCGCCATGCCCGTGAGCGAAGTCCTCACCTCCCCCGTGATCGATGCCCATCCCCACACCGCGAGTGGACCGTCCGCCATGACGAGCGAGTGACCCGCCCCAAGGAACCTTCCAACCTGCCGAGCGAATCCCTCGAGGTCGACGCCACGGTCGTCGACCCAGCACACGAAGGCGATCTGCCGACCGGTGAGCCGGTGGCCGAGCACACGTTCGGCCCGGGCGATGTCGACACGTTCCCCAGCGAGCAAGGCGCGCACGACATCGGCGCGCTCGGCCCTTGCCTGGTTCTGGCGTCGGTCGAGCTCGGCGACGTACTCGTCAGCCACAAGAGTGGAGATGCGGTCGATGTATCGAAACCCGTACCGCTCGAGATCGACAAACGTCCGCAACGCGATGGCGGGGTCGTCGATCCGTTCAGTGAGCGATTCGGAAAGCTTCTCGGTGAAGTACTCATGTCCCAACCGATAGAACCGCAGCATCACATCGACGCTGTGCCCCCGTGATGCCATTGCTCGCGCGTGTTCGAGCGCCGTTACCGGCGCCTCCGCCGCCGCTACATCGATCCCATGGCGAACCATCGAAAGTACCGCTTCGAGATTCGACGAGCACGATCCCAAGGTCAGGCCGCGAAGCTCAGCATCCCCAGCGACCTCCGGTATCCGCTCGACTATGTACCTCTGCATGTCGTCGGCCAGGCTGGACACATTCGCCAGCAAATACGCAGCAATACCCCTTCCAGCCTCCACACCGTGAGCCGGCTCCAGCGCCTCCATATCTGCACACTAACCTCGACCGAACTGCTACAGCCGACCGTTCACGATCGACCCAGCAACGGAGTTGTTGCGTGGCTGAGACGCGAGGACCTGTCTGCTGGTCCGGCCGGAACCCCTCATCAATAAGGTTTCATGGGTGAGGGAGAATCAGCACGCGGGTTGCGCAGTCAGGCAACCGCATGCTTACAGTAACCCCAGTCCCATTCTCCCCACCACTGTCCCGAAGCCGAAACGCGATACGCCAGTTGGACAGTCACCACCCACTATCGGCAACAAGCGGGCACGTCAGCAGCGAGCAACCGCTGACCGACAACGCCGAGGACGGCCACGAGTGGACCGCCGAAGAACCGGCCTACCTCGACAAGATCCAAGAACAACTGGCTGCGCCCCTTACGGAACGACAACTCGCCATACTTCGCCGCTGCTGGCACGGAAGCTACACATCAGACCAATGAGCGCCTGTGCCGACTGTGCCCGCTCCGCCACAACGATGATCCTCCATGCCCCTCCGGACCATCACCTCGACACCATTGTCCACCGCAGCTCACCCAACGAGCCTCCCGCTACCCCGCGGCAGCATGATATTGCTCGCGATGCTCGATCCAAGGCCGTTGGCGCTCTTCCTCACTCATCGCCAACAACTCACGCAACTTCCCCCACGCCACCTCATCGACCGGGGTATAGATCTGCATCCACGCATGCGGAAGCGAGGGCAGAGACATGCTCGTCAAGAACATCTCCAACTCCCCCACCGCCAAATTACGGATCTGCTTCGTCCGACTCGCCGGAACCGCCACATCATTACGAGCCCACAACGACGCGAAAGCCTCACTCTCAGCACACAACTCAGAGATGAAACCCTCCCACCCCGGATCACCGAGATTCTTCGCATACGAACCCCGCAGGTAACCGACCATGCGCCGCAAGTCATCCCAATTATGGTGATAGGTGTTGCAACACTCCGGGGTCAGAAACACCCGACGGGCCACATTACGCTCGCCCTTGACGAAACCCGGGCACAGCGCCTCATACGACTTATTGTGCGCCAGCACGTCATAACGCGGGCTGAGCACCACACCTGGCAAAGGTTCCAGATGATCGAGAATCACCTGAAGTTCTTCTGGCAGAGCGGTGCCCGCGTGCGCGGTCGGCACCGTCGGCACATCCGCAAGTCGATAAAGATGCGCCTTCTCCGCCGCATCCAACGACAACGTCCGCGCAACCGAATTCAACACCTGAACACTGACATTGATCTCGCGACCTTGTTCTAGCCAGGTGTACCAAGTGATGCCTATTCCGGCGAGTTGTGCGACTTCCTCGCGGCGCAGGCCAGGGGTTCGGCGGCGGGGGCCGGGTGGCAGGCCGACGTCGTCGGGGGTGATCCGGGCGCGGCGCGACTTCAGGAAGGCGCCCAATTCGGCGCGGCGCGCCTTGCGTATCGCACGAACGTCGACAACATCAGCCATAGAGTGATCATCCCGGATCCCGCTAGCGGTATCCAGGTGCTGCCAGTAATAGTTTCAGTGTGAGCGCATGTCGCGCAGGGCGTCCCGTGCTCGGTCGAATACGGCCAGCGGCGGGCTCGTGACGAGGTTCGCCAAGCCGCTCTCGCCGGCATGCGGATGCGGCCGGGTCGGGGCGAGCCGCTCGGCGGTGCGCACCATTCCCGCCCAGCGTTCGAGCTGGTTCACCGAGAACTGCTTGAGCAGGAAGGGGAATTCCTCGATCTCCTCGTGTGCGGCATGTTCGGTGACCTTATCGGCGAACGCGGCGAGCTTGGCATCGAAATCGGGATGGTCGATGCCCATGTCGTACAGTTCGGCCAGTGCGCGCTTCACCGCGTTTTCCTCGGCCAATCTGGGCCCGATAATGTCGTCGGCGCCGAAGGCCGCGCGCCGCGCCACCGCGTGCACGACCTCCTCCTCGGCGGTTTCGTGTACCGCGAGTAGGCGCACCAGCTCGGTGAACAGTTCCCGCTTATCGTCCTGGCCCGATTTCAGCTTCTCGAGCAGGCGCCGGATCTGCTCGTGCTGGGCAGTCAGCAGATCGATCACGTTCTGATCCAGCTTTCCCATCGTGCACCTCATTTCTGCGGCGGGGTATTACACATCTTCCTCCGAAGGCCGGCCAGCGCGCCACGGGCAAACTCACCACCGAGCCGTTTGCTACCTGCGCCGCTGGGTAGGTCGGCCATATGGATCATGCCGTAGCTCCTTTACTCGATGCCCTTGCTGAATACCGTGAGCTGGGACGATACGGTTTTACCCCGCCCGGCCACCGACAGGGCCGCGGCGCTGACGAGCGCGTGCGGCGCATCCTCGGCGCCGATACCTTCGGTTCGGATGTCCTTGGCAACAGCGGGCTCGACGACCGCAAGGCAAGTGGTGGCTATCTGGCGCGGGCCGAGGAGTTGATGGCCGACGCGGTCGGCGCCGATTACGCGTTCTTCTCGACCTGTGGCAGTTCACTGTCGGTCAAGGCGGCGATGATGGCGGTCGCGGGCGGCTCACCGGGCCTGTTGGTGGCGCGCGACAGCCACAAGTCGATCGTCGCCGGTTTGATCTTCTCGGGTGTGCAACCGCGCTGGGTCACCCCGCGCTGGGATGCCGAGCAGCACCTGTCCCATCCGCCGTCACCCGAGCAGATCCGCGAAACCTGGGAGCGCTATCCGGATGCGGCGGGGGCGTTGATCGTCAGCCCGAGTCCGTACGGGACCTGCGCCGATATCCGGGGTATCGCCGAGGTGTGCCATGAGCGCGGCAAACCGCTCATCGTCGATGAGGCGTGGGGTGCACATCTGCCGTTCCATGAGGAATTGCCAACGTGGGCAATGGATGCCGGTGCGGATGTCTGTGTGGTCAGCGTGCACAAGATGGGCAGTGGATTCGAGCAGGGTTCGGTCTTCCATATGCAGGGCGACCTCGTCGAGCGCGAGCGCCTCTCGGCATGCGCAGATCTGTTGATGACCACCAGCCCGAATGTCATGGTGTATGCGGCGTTGGACGGTTGGCGACGCCAGATGGTCGAGCACGGTCACGAATTGCTCGGCGCCGCACTGAAATTGGCCCGGCAGTTGCGTGCGGATATCGAGGATATTCCGGGATTGCACGTACTGGAAGACGAACTGCTCGGCGCCGAAGCCTCGCACGACCTGGACCGCATGCAGGTCCTCATCGATGTCAGCGAACTCGGATTGTCCGGCTATCAGTGCGCCGACTGGCTGCGCGAGAACGCGCGCATCGACGTCGGACTCAGCGATCATCGCCGCATCATGGCGACACTGTCGATGGCCGATGACGAGTCCACCACCAGGCGGTTGCTCGACGCGCTGCTGTCGCTGAGCGCGGCGGCATCGGAAATCCGAGCGCCGGAACAGATTCGACTCCCCGCTCCGCAAGAACTCGAACTCGACACCACAATGCTTCCACGCGACGCGTTCTTCGGATCGGTCGATACGATCGAG
Source organism: Nocardia sp. NPDC050412 (assembly GCF_044458825.1). Classification (NCBI taxonomy): domain Bacteria; kingdom Bacillati; phylum Actinomycetota; class Actinomycetes; order Mycobacteriales; family Nocardiaceae; genus Nocardia; species Nocardia sp. NPDC050412. The sequence continues at coordinate 778,259 of NZ_JBITIJ010000001.1, read as the reverse complement.
ATGAAGTCGGCCGCCGGACGGATTGTCGCCGAGCAGCTCACGCCGTATCCGCCCGGTATTCCGGTCGCGGTGCCCGGTGAGCGGCTGAACGAGGCGGTGATCGACTACCTGGTCACCGGTGTGCACGCCGGAATGGTGGTGCCGGATGCCGCCGACAGTTCGATGCGGACGGTTCGCGTGGTCGCCGAGTGACGCGCGGCATCAATTCGGCTCTGCCCGGCGCAACAGCGTGAGCGTCGCAGGACGGCTGGTGAAGGTGAAGTCGTCGCCGCGGTAGTCGACCTCGCCATCGGCGGCAAGGGCGACCGGGCCGTCCTCGACGCGCACGGTCAGCCGGTCGGCGTGGCGGTTGACGTAGGTCGCGGAACGGTCGAGGGTGCCGGTGAGGGTCGCCCAGATCAGTCGGGTTCGGGAAAATGGCAGGTCCGCGCGCAGATAGCGGATATCGAGGGTGCCGTGGCGCAATGCGGGGCGCGACATCGGGATCTGGTGAGCGGGGTGGTAGTGGCCGTTGCCGACGAACAGCATCCAGATGGCTGTGCGGGTGCCGTCGATGGTCGTCGGCAGCGGCTGGGCCCGCAGCAGTACCCGCAGCATGGCGATTCCCGCGGCGGGCCATTTGCCGAGCCGCGGCTCCCAGTGTTCACGGAAGCGGACGAAGTCGGGATAGCCGCCGAGACTGGCGGTATTGACGAAGGTTCGTGGCTCGAGTCCGTCGGATCGCACTTCGGCGGTATCGGTTCGGACCGCGTCGCCCGATTCCAACGCCGCCACCGTGTCCTCGAGGCATTCCACCCCGGTATCGCGGGCGAAATGGTTGAGGGTGCCACCGGCGAATACCGCCAGTGGCAGCCGATGCTGGACCGCTGCGGCGGCGACGGCCGAAACCGTTCCGTCGCCACCGAATACGCCGAGTGCGGCGATATTGTCGCGGCCGACTCGTTTGTCGAGCTGGGTGGTGAGATCATCGGTGACCGTCAAAACCTCCGCGGCGGGCAGGCTTTCGTGTAGTAACCGCAGTTGTTCGGAGCCGGCGCCAACACCCGCACCCGGATTGATCACCAGCAGAAGCCCGAATCCGTTGCGCATCGGGGTGATTCGTTCATGCGCGCCCAGTTCGGCGGGTTCATCGTCGCGCTGCGCCCACCAGCGCCGGGTGCCGAGTGCGATCGCAGCGCCCAATGCCCCGCCTGCGATCACATCGGAGGGCCAATGGACACCGATGTGCACGCGCGAATAGCCGACGGCCACTGCTATCGGCGCGATAATGACCGCGGCAGTGGGAGATTCGAGGGCAACGCCGGTTGCGAAGGCCGCCGCGGAGGCGGAGTGACCGGAGGGGAACGAGGAGGACACCGGCGGTTTCACCAGCCGTCGCACGAAGGGCACCGATTCATCCGGTGGTCGGCGGCGCGGAAACAGCGGCTTCGCGATGCCGTTCGCCACCGAGCTGGCCAGCGCGATCGAGACCAGCCCGCGCACGGCCGCCCGTCGCGGTGCTCGACCACTCATCGACATCAGCGCCGCCACCGCCAGCCACAACCGACTGTGGTCGGCGCTCATACTCAGCGTCCGCAGGAACCGATCGGCGGCGGTCGGGCGTACCCGCGCACTGCGCGCCACGAGCCACGCGTCCACGTGGCTCGCGGCCTTCGGTGACTGCCTACGCATCTCCACAGGCTATCCGTCCACACGCGGTCCGCTTCGGCACCCGGGCGATGCGATCCAGAGCTGACCCGTTGACCTGCGATAACACCGCTCAGCCTTGACACCCGGAGCAAAGTAGAGGAATCATCTGATTCCATTGGAATCGACCGATTCCCATGAGCTCGGGCGCGTACTCGTCCGGAGGAGTGCAAGATGGATCAGCCGACGACACCACCCGACCACGTGCCGATCGTTGTGATCGGGGCCGGGTTCGCCGGTATCGGGTTGGCGGTGAAGCTGCGTGAGGCCGGGTTCCGCGACTTCGTCATCCTCGAACGCGGCTCCGATCTCGGCGGTACCTGGAGCGCCAACACCTACCCGGGCTGTGCGTGCGACGTGCCTTCGATGCTGTATTCGTATTCCTTCGCCCCGAACCCGAATTGGTCCCGCCGCTACGGCACCCAGCCGGAGATCCTCGACTATTTGCGCGGCGTCGCAATCGAATACGCTGTGCCACAACACGTTCGATACGACACAGAAGTACTCGACGCGATTTGGGACGAAGGTGCTGGAAGGTGGCGCATCCGCACCGGACAGGGGACATTGACCGCCGATGTGCTGGTCTCGGCGATCGGACCGTTCAGCGAGGCACAGATCCCCAGTCTGCCCGGTATGCCGAATTTCACCGGCACCCAATTCCATTCCCTGCACTGGGATCACGACCACGATCTGACCGGTGAGCGGGTCGCGGTCATCGGCACCGGCGCGTCCGCGGTGCAGTTCATTCCGGAGATCCAGCCCATCGTGGATCGACTGACGGTGTTCCAGCGTTCGGCGCCGTGGATCGTGCCGCGCATGGATTGGGCGACCAGCACCGTCGAGCGCCTGCTCTTGCGCCGGATGCCCATGCTGGGCAAGACGATCCGCGCCGCGTACTTCACCGGCATCGAGGGGTTCGGCCTGGTCGGGTTCGTGGACAAACGGTTCCGTCATCCGTTCGAAGCACTGGGTCGATTGCAGCTGCGTCGGCAGGTTCCCGATCCGCGACTGCGCCGCAAGCTCACGCCCGACTACATGATCGGCTGCAAACGCGCGATCTTCTCCGACGCCTACTACCCCGCGCTGTCCAAGCCCAATGTCGAGGTGGAGACCGCCGGAATCGCCGAGATCCGGCCGCGATCGATCGTCACCGTGGACGGCACCGAACACCAGGTCGACACGATCATCTGGGGCACCGGATTCGGTGTGCCACCACGGATATTCGAGGCCATCCACGACACCGCGGGGCGCACACTCGCACAGCTGTATCGCGAACGTCCACGCAGCTATCTCGGTACCAGCGTCACCGGATTTCCGAACTTCTTCACCACCCTCGGGCCGTTCGGCGCGGCCGGGAACCAGTCGGCGATCTTCATGATCGAGGCCCAGATCCGCTATATCGTGGACGCGGTAAAGAATATGCGCGACAACGGACTTCGCCGCATCGAGGTCCGACCGCAGGTGCAGCGGGACTTCGTCGAGGAGATGGAGCAGCGCAGCCGCGATACGGTGTGGGTCACCGGCGGCTGCCGTAGCTACTACCAGACCGCCGACGGCCATCACAATGCCGGGTTGTATCCGAACTGGAGTTTCGAATATGCCAGGCGCACCAAGCGATTCGATTCCGACGACTACCTGATCGAGGCATCATGAACCTGCTGCGGCTGTTGCCGACCAATGACACCTTCGACATTGCCGACAAGGTCGTGGTGATCACCGGCGCCGGACGCGGCATCGGTGCCGAACTGGCGCAGATCCTGCACCGCCGCCGCGCGCGGGTCGTCATGCTCGACCTGGACGAGGCCAAGGTCGGCATTGTCGCATCGCGATTGGGGTCACGGGCGATCCCGCTGCGCGCCGATGTCGCCGACCGCGACAGTATGATCGCCGCCATGACCACGGTCCGTGATCGTTTCGGCCGCATCGATCTCGTGATCGCCAATGCCGGTATAACCCCGACGCCCGCCACACTGCGCACGATGGATCCCGCCGATTTCGACCGCGTCATCGGCGTCAATCTGACCGGCGTGTTCAACACCGTCCGACCCGCCCTCGACGATATCGTCGCCACCCGCGGCCACGTCGTGGTGGTCTCCTCCTGTGCGGCATTCGCGCCCGGTATGGGCGGGTCCGCGTACATGATCAGCAAGGCCGGTGTGGAACAGTTGGGTCGCGCGCTGCGGGTCGAACTCGCCGCCTCCGGCGCCACCGCCGGGGTCGCCTATTTCGGCATCGTCGACACCGCCATGACCCACCACACGCTCGACGACGACGAATTCGGCCGCGCGGCCGATGCCATGCTGCCCTGGCCGCTCAACCAGCGCATCAGCGCCGCTCAGGCCGCTTTGGCCGTCGCCGACGGCATTGCCCACCGAGCCCCGCGCACCATCGCACCCCGCGTCTGGGAGCCCTATTCCCTGCTGCGTGGTGCGATCAACGTGCTGATGGACCAGTACCTCAGCACCGACGAACAGTTGCGGATCCTGCTCCGCAAGCTGGAACAACGCGAGTCCAGCGACGCATGACATGATCCAACCCGTGAGTTCGTCAGCATCTACCTGGCGCGGCAGCACCATGGCCAGCCGCGCCGCCGAGCGCCGCGAACAACTCGTGCGCGCGGGTTACGCGCTGCTCGGCGGCGAGGGCGCGGGGGCGACCACCATGCGGGCGGTGTGTCGTGAGGCGGGCCTGAGCCTGCGCTATTTCTACGAGAACTTCGCTGATCGCGAAGCCCTGCTGATCGAGATCTACGACCAGACCGCACATGGGCTCGTCGATGCCGTCACAACCCGGCTGGTCGACGCGCCTTTCGACGAAACTGCCCGCGCCCGAGCGGCTTTCGACGCGGCGGCACAGTATTTCGCGGACGATCCACGCCGCGGACGGATCATGTTCCGCGAAACCCTCGCCGATGACACGCTGCGCGCCCACGGCGCCGACGCACTCCCCGCCTTCGTCACGCTCGTCGCCACCCAACTCGCACCGGAGCAGGCCGCGCGTCTGACCTCCGCCCCGGGCCGGATTCCGCTGCCGGTCAGCGCGATATCCGGCGCGCTCGTCGCGCTGTTCCTCGATTGGCTCGACGGCGACGTCGAGGCCAATCGCGACGAGGTCGTCGACTACGCCACCCGGCTCACCATCACCATTCTCGGGCTTACCTGATTACAGCAGTCCACGCAATCGCAGATCGCTGACGTACTTGTCGATGAGCCGGGGCGTCAGATGCGGAATATCGTGGTCGGCACCGACTTTCGCGGCTTGCACGGCAGCGGTGAAACCTTTTGCCGGGATGGCGGCACCATGGACCGGCCGACCGGGTCGGCTATAGGCGTGCAGCAGCGGTAGCAGCGAGGCCTGCCGCTGTTTCTCGGGAAGACCGCGCAGCGCGGTTTCGAATCGGCTCAACCATTCCTGATAGTCATCGATCCGCCGGATCGGGTGGCCGGATTCGATGAGCCATTCCACGAATTCGTCGAGCGAGATGCCGTCGTCGTGTGGATTGAGGACGTCGAAGGTGTGGAAATCGGTGCGCGCCCGGGCGCCGATGGTGGCGATCGCTTCGGCGGTGAAGTCGACGGGCAGGCCGTCGTAGTGGGCGCGTTGGCGCTTGCCGTCGGCATCGGTTTCGTAGAAGGAGTACGGGGCGATGCCGGTGGCCACCAGGCTCAGCAGCAGTCGGGTGAACATGTCCGGAACGTTGAGCTGGCCGTCGAATCGGCTGTGCGCCAGGATCATATCGGAGCGGAAGACCGCGACCGGAAGTCCGCACAGATCGTGCGCTTCGCGCAGCAGGACCTCCCCCGCCCATTTGCTGTTGCCGTAGCCGTTGGCGTAGCTGTCGTCGATGGCACGCGTGGGGCTGATTTCGCGGATATCGCCGTCCTCCACGAAGGACAACGGCTGTACCTGGGCGGCGACGGCCACGGTGGACAGATAGGTGACGGGCTTGATCCGCGAGGTGATGGCCAGGCGGATGAGTTCGGCGGTGCCGACGACATTGGGACCGAACAGCTGGTCGTAGGGCAGAACATGGTTGACCAGCGCGGCCGGGTGCACGATCAGGTCGACGGTGTCGGCCAGCCGATGCCACGTCGCGTCATCCAGGCCGAGATTCGGCTCGCCGATATCACCGGGCAGCACTTCGAGGCGGCGGCCGGCCAGCTCGCGGTAGTGCCGCAGCAGCTCCGGATCACCGCTGTCGAAGGCCTCGTCGAGCCGTTTCCGCGCTGCCGCAGCGTCTTTGCCGCGAATGATGCAGATGAGTGCGCCGTCCGTCTTGTCCAGTCGCTCCAGCCATTCCAGGCACAGGAAGCGGCCGAGATAGCCGTTGGCACCTGTCAGCAACACCGTCTGCGTCTCGGTCGTATGTGGGAGATTCGTTCCTGCGGACAGTGTTTGCGCATCGATGAACTTGTCCAGCGTCAGTTCATCGGCACGCGCGAGGCCGCCGTGCGGGTGAACCGCGGCAAAGGTGGGACGGATCGAGCCGGACCTCTGCGCCGATTCGACATACTCCGCCAACTCGCGCAAACCGTTGGCCGGGCTGACGATAACGCCCACCGGCACCTCGACGGCGAAGATATCGCGGAGCAGATTCGAAAACGACAGCGCGGACAGGGAATCGCCACCCAAATCGGTGAATTGCGCATCCGGGTGCAGATCGGTTGTCGCACAACCGAGCAATGCCCGCGCGGCTCGGCTCACGGTTTCCAGAACCGGCAGGTCGGCGGCTTCGCGGCGCAGTACGTGCAGTTCGTTCGCCTGACCTTCGGCCAGTTCGGCATAGAGCTGCCGCAGCCGCTCGCCGTAGCGCTCGATCAGTTTGGGACGCAATAATTTACCGATACCGGAGAGCAGACCGTTTTCGGTGGTGAAGGGTTCGGTTTCGATGAGGAAATCGCGCGGGATCTCATACGATTCGAGATCTGCCGCCTTTGCGATGCGCTGCAGTGAATCACTCAGTGCCGCTTTGGGATCAGCGCTGCGCAGCGTCTCCTCGGTCGGGACGATCACCGCGAGCAGGTAGGCGCGTTCACTGCTGCCGTAGACGAAGATCTGCTCGAGCAGCGGGCTGCTGGCATATACGGATTCCAGGTGTGCGACCGCGACGAATTCGCCCTGGGAAAGCTTCAGTACATTATTGCGACGGTCGAGGTAGACGAGTTCATCGGGTCCGAGTTCGGCCACGATGTCACCGGTCCGGTAGAAACCGTCCGCATCGAAGATCTCCGCGGTGACCTCGGGACGCTTGTAGTAACCGGGAATCATGGTGGTGGTCTTCAGCAGCAGCTCACCGCGCGGATGCGGCTGGTCGGTACCGAAATATCCCAGCTCCGGCACATCCACCAGCTTGTAGTCGAGCACCGGTGGGCGGTGGATCACATTGTCGACCATGATGGCGCCGCCCGCCTCGGTCGAACCGTAGCCATCGTGCAGATCCATATCGATGACCGATTCCATGAATGTCTTCATCTCGGCGGCCAGCGGCGCACTGCCGACGATGGGCGATAGGAATCGGCCGCCCAGGAAGTCCTCGCGCAGTTCGGTTTTCACCGCACGGTCCAGTTCAGCGCGGTCGATGCCCGGTTCGGCGCGACGTTCCATTTCGCTCTGATAGCGCTGGAAAACCATATCGCACACGCGTGGCACAAAGAACATCTCGGTCGGCCGGACGAGGCCGATATCCTCGAAAAGCGTCGATATATCGCTCTTGGCCGTGAAATACGCGGTGCCGCCGCGAGCCAGCACGCCGTAGAGCGACATGCGTCCGGCCATATGGCTCATCGGCATATAGTTCAGGCCGATCCCGGCGACCTCCGGCTGGGCCAACCACATCGCGGTTACCAACCGGCTGGTGTACATTGCGCCCTTGGGGGTTCCGGTACTGCCGGAGGTGTAGATCAGCAGTTCCAAAGCGTCGTCGTCGGGTACGAACAGGGGCGCGGGCGGCAGGGTACGGCCGCGTTCGAGTACCGACTCCAGCGATTCCACCACTATCGGAGTGTTCGCCAGGCGATCGCAGGCGGATTCGAATGCGCCGCGCTGATTATCGTCCTCGGGGTGGTAATCGAAGACCACAAGGCGTTCCGGCGTCGGGCCCGCCAGCACGCATTCCACTGCGGTAGTGAGGGTTTCGACGGCCGCGGCGAGGATACGTGGTTCGGTCTCGGCAATGATCGCCGACAATTGCCTCGGCGCCGCACCGGCCTGCAACGGCACGGCAATCGCGCCGAGATACAGACAGGCCAGATCGAGCGTGGTGTAGTCGCTGCTGGTGAAGCCTAGCGTGGCAATGAAGTCGCCTGCTTCGATGGGGTTGTCGGGATTGTGATGCCAGGCTGCGGCGATCGCACCGACGCGCGCCCACAACTCGCCGTAAGTGATGGTGCCGAATTCGGGCAGCGGTCGCAGCGTGCATCGCCCGGACTCGTCCGTGGTGAGTTCGAGGACCCGGTGCCCGAGCGCGGGGCGATCGGCGTAGGCCGCCATGACCGTCGCCACGATCTGTGATGGCCGCATTCCGGGTTCTCGGATCGCGGCGAAAGTGTCCGGCATCGGTCGCGCGTTGCGAATGTCCGGATAGGTGGCATACAGGTCGGCGATGCGATTCATGACCTGTTCCATCCGCGTATCAATAATCATGGCCAGCCTCCTTCGGTCGCATGCCGACCGTCGGTTGTTCTGTTCAGATTGAAGACGCCTGTATCCAGTAACACGTTAGCCTGGCTAAATATTCCAGGGCGGTCCATATTCGGCAACGGGCCTGGCCATATCATTGCGCCGCGCGGCGCTTTGCGATGCTGAAACCATGACGATCCCGCTTCCCGATCTTGTCGAGACGCTGCTCGGTGGTCCACTCTCCATTGTTACCGCAGGCGATCCGGTGCTGCGAACGCCCGCCGCACGCTACGCCGGCCAGCTGACGCAGACCCAATTGGATCGCTTGGTGCGGGCTATGCGGGAGACGATGCATGCCGCCCCTGGTGTCGGACTGGCCGCCCCGCAGGTCGGGATACCGCTGCGGCTGGCCGTGCTGGAGGATCCGGCCGAAGTGACCGACGATGTGCGCGCGGTCCGCGGACGGGTCCCGCTACCGTTCCGAGTTCTGGTCAACCCGACCTACGAACCCATCGGCGACGCCCGCGCCGCATTCTTCGAGGGGTGCCTGAGCGTTCCGGGCTGGCAGGCCGTCGTCGCGCGCCACGCCCACGTGCGCCTGCGCGGACAGGACGAGCGCGGCCGCGAACTGGACGAGGAAGTCTCCGGCTGGCCCGCCCGTATCGTCCAACACGAAACCGACCACCTCGACGGCACCCTCTACATCGATCGCGCCATCACCCGCTCCCTTACCTCCACCCAAACCCTCACCGACCGCTGGTCCCAGCCGACCCCCGCCGCCGCAGCCGACGCCCTGGGCTTCGACCTCCCCTGAACTCGGCTCGTCGACGGGGTCATCCCTCGTAGCGCGGCGGGAGTCGCATGAGCTGCACGGGCCGCTCGCCGAGCGAGCGCTGGCGCAGCGGCGGCTGCCCGGCCGAGCTGGAGCGAGCCGTGCCTGCTGATCCAGACCGCCGACGGACCGCACGAGCCGATACCGTGACGTCCAGTCCCGCCACACGAAAACTATTGCGCTGGTAAATCTCCGGGCCGATGAAACGGCGCAGGCCGGTCTCGGTCGTTCGGCTCATCGGGGACCACACGATCGATCTCGGCTGTCACTGGAACCGCCCGCCAGTGCCTCAGACCGCTGCCAATTGCCGACTCGGGTGATGATCACAGCCGCGCAGGCCCCGGCAACCACCATCAACAGCGCCACGACAGCGGCCCGCACCGGCGATAGAAAGTCGGAATCGACTGGCCAGAAAAGCACGGTCCATGTGGCCAGCCACGCCGACCACCACACGCCGACCAACAACCCGCCCGGACGCCCGCGGAGGTCCGGCGCATCCTTCGGTGTCCGCGGATCACTGGCGCGCAGGACGTCGGTCAGGATCGTCGCGGGAAACCACAGGTTGACCACGGGGCAGAACCAGCCGCCGACCACCCACCCGATCGGTAGCCGATGGCGCGCCGCACACAGCGCATCGGCGTTGCTCCTGGCCTGCCGCAGCCACACCAGGAACACGATCCCCGTGCCGAGCAAAGCCACGAACATGATGATCACGGCCGGACCGACGATCATGGACCAGTCATGAAACTCAGTGCGGGCCTGGATATTCGGGTACTCCCCGTGATATCTGTCGAGTGCACGATGGCCCATCGCCTCGGTGTTCACGAAGACGAGCAGTGCAGCTGTGGTGCAGCCGATCAAACCGATCGACCAACGCCCGAGCGCGTCGATCGGCCGGACAGCTCGCAGCGGGCCGCGCACTGCACCGGGGGTGGCCGACGGAGACACCCGGCTCTGATTCTGCTCGAGTGCGGTCTGGAGGCTCGCCGAGTTCCGTGAGTCGTCGCAATCGAGCCACCGCGTCGTGGCGGTGGCGACGGTCAATCCGATCGTGATGACCGGGAAGATGACCCCGACCGTCACCAGCACCGGACTGCCGATCGAGATCAGATCGTCGTTACTCGCGGCGACCGCCTTAACGATCGCGAATTCGATTATCCCGTAAGCAATGTCGGCCACGCATGCGGCGACGACGAACGCACGGCCCAGCCGACTCCTGCGGAGCAGCTGAATGCCGCCGAGGAGCAGCAGCGCGCCGATCACCAGGAAGATCGGGGCTGAGATCAGCATGGTCGTCCGCATCGGGCGATCCGCCTCGCGAAGCAGCTCACTGCCGGTGTCGAGGAACATGTACAGGCCGACCGCAAGCACTGCGCTCAGCAGCCGATGAGCCGCGCCGAGCAAGGCGAGCACACCCGCCGCGATCGCGGTCCCGCCATTTGGTCGGTCTCCGTGATGGAGATTCGGGCTGCTATCGGGTTGCGGCTGAAATATCATCTTTCGTCCGTCCCAAGAGGCGGGGGATTGTCGAAGCCCTGCGGAGGTGTTGCGGGATACGGTTTCATGCATCCCTCAACCTGGTGACGGGGCAAACGGTTGCCCACGTTTCGTGCCCAACTTTTTCGGGCACCGACCTGTTGTAGTTCGGTAAGGACACAGAAAGGCGGTTCGGATGAGCACGACAGACAACGGCGATTGGGTTCGTGACGTTGCGCTCATCTCGCTGCTCGGCGCGGTGCTGCAGGACTGTGCGCGGGAACCGCTGTTATTGCTCGCCAGCGCTCCTGAGACGTCGGTGATTCGGATTGGGCGTGGCGGCGCCGATTCGGCGCGGGCGTTCGACGACTTGCTGATCGAGGCGTACGAATCGACCAAGGACAGGCTGCTGGCCTCGGTCACGAAACAGGTCGGTAGCCGCACCGACGCGGAAGATATCGTCCAGACCGCGTTCATGCGCGTCTACGCCGCGCGCCCCGACATCACCGACGCCGAGGAATTGCGCCGCTACATCTGGACCGCCGCGAAGAACCTGACCCGCGATACCTGGCGGCGGGCCGCCAACGATCGCGACCGCCTCGATCCCGACGGCGAGACGCGGATCGCACAGCTCGCAGACGGCGCCGGACTCGCCTTCGACGATGTGATCGCGTTGCGGCACATGCTGGTTGCCGCGCTCAACGCCGTCCCCGCCCGCGAGCGCGAGGCAGTAGTGGTACGCGCGTTCGAGGGAAACACCTATGCCGAAACAGCCGCGATCATGGGCGTGGGCGACGGGACTGTGAAGGCTTACGTACACGCCGCGCTCAAACGGCTCCGCGCGAACATCGAAGCCGCCTGATACACAATCGAATTCAACGCTCGAGCATCAGCCGCGGGCACATGGCGGCTTGCTGTCGACGCCGCGCGGGAGCTTGTCGCGTTCGGCATCGATGTAGTCACGATTGCTGATCAGGCACAGCCGTTTCTGAATATCGTTGCGGTCGAGATTGATTCGGATCAATCCGACGTCCGACAGACCGATGAGCGTCGTTCCGACGAGCTTCCAAACCGTGATGGATCCAGGCACGGTGAATTTCGTGCTGGTGCCTGCTCGGGTGTCCCAGACCTCGACTTCGGACTTGTTGCCGAGCACGACAAGACCGTCTGGTGACCAGCCGGCGACAACGGAGTCGTGCGGTACCGGCGGCATGTCCATCTTCGCCGTTTCACCAGTGGCGGTATTCCAGCGGAACAGCGCTCCTGAGTCATCCTGAACCAGCACCTCGGTGTTCCCGGGATTCATATGGACATTCGCCACACCTACACCCGGCAGTTCGAACGAGCGAACCAGTGCGCCGCTGTCGAGATTCCACAGCTGCAGCGACTTGCCGGCGATATTGACAACTACCGAGTCTGTCGACGCGTAACCGACGAGGGTCGCCGCTTTTGCGGTAGTCCGCAAATCGTCGAGATTCTGGCTGAGCAAGACCTGACCTCCGATCTGTCGACCGTCGCCGATGTGCCAGCGCGTGATGGCTCCCGCGTGCAGCGCGGCCGCTTCGTCGTCGTTGCGGATGGCGAAGGTGACGAACGATAGATCCGCCGAATTCAAGCCCGATGGCGTCGGGAGTGGTATTCGACCTATCTCGTCGAAGGCCGGCATCAGCACCACGGCAACCCGCGAAGTGCCGGTCCACATCAGGGCGTGCCGCCCATCTGGAGTGAAGGCGAGCATCGCGTGTGGCCAGACACGAAGCGTGAAACCAGGCAGGCTGAAGAGGAGACGCATCGACTGCATGTCGATGACTTCGAAGGTTTCGCCACGAGAGCCAGCGACATAGCGGCCGTTGGGACTCCACAAGGCCGTGACGTCGTCGGGCGTGATCTCGGCCCAATCAGAATTGGACTCCGCCGCCGCCCCGTATCGCTCGATGCCGTTACTCGCCGCATAGATCAACACCGGACCAGCCGAGGTGAGGTGTACCGCAGGAGCGATCGCGTCGGAGCTGTGTCGAACCTGGACCTGATAAACACGTCCAGTCGCTATGTGGACGAGCTTCGCGATCTCGAACGCATCCCTGTTCTCGCCGGAATATTCGATCGCGAATTGTCCTGTGCTGTCGAGTCGCAACGATCCGCAGGTGCCGAGACCGACCCGGCGAAGTTCGGCACCATCGGCGCCGCGAATAATCAGCGTCTTCGAGTCATCCGCGCATTCGACGGTCAGCCCGTCCGGTGTGACGTCACGCCCCGGCCAATCACGAACTGGCCGACCGCTTTTCAGGTCGTAAATGACCTGGTGAACTTTGAGATCGACATCCGTTTCCGAAAGCCACAGGGTCTCGTTCGCGGAGTCGACCCGTGCGATGGTCCGGGTCGGCATGCCATCGGCAGGAATGTCGGGCAACCGATGAGGCGGTCCGGACAGGTCATATCGTTCGATCACATCGGGATCGCCGAGATAGGTCCCATGGCCCCGCTTCGGGTCGACAGAAATGAACAGTTGCCTGCCATCCTGGGAGAACTTTGCGACGAGCGCCGTTCTTCCCACGACATCCGCACCGTCGGGACGAACGGTGACGGGACCGGATCGAGTCGACACGTCCCACAGCGCAATGCCGCCACGATTGTTCAGGATCGCCAGTTTGCCGCCCTCGGGGCTCAGGCGTGCGCCGACAACATTCGGCACCGTCGCCACCCGCCACGGCGACGGCGGTCCGGTGAGAAATCCTGTCCAGACTGTGATCTGGCCATTCGATTGGGCAGTTGCCAACACCGACGCATCCGCGCTGAAGCCGGCTGTCAGCACATCGGACCAAAGATCGTTGTACGCGGCCTCTAATGCGCCGAGCCGAATCTGCGCGAGCAGCTGCTCCGCTCGCACATCCGCATTGTTCGGAGCGAATCTTCCTGCGGCTTGGGCGAGTTGGAGAGCCGTCGACGGATCGGTATTGCCGAGCGCCTCCGATTGCTGGGCGAGGTTTATTCCCGCCTGCTCGCGTAACTGTGCTGTCCGGGCCTGACTGGTGCGGTAGGCGACGATCGCGGTGCCGGAGGCGACCAGGGCGAGTACGGTGACAACCGCAGTGACGGTCCACAAGCGCCGCACCTCGCGGCGGCGGAGTCGACGAGAAGCCGCGATGTATAGCCGATGGGCCGCAGGGACTTCGGGTTTGCGCCTATCGACCCATTCGAGCGCATCCTCCAGCGCCCTACCGTGTAGCAAGGCGCCGTTGTCGTGCTCGGACAGCTCCCATTTCTGGCGGTCCTGCTCGAGTTGCTGCTGCCAGGCGCGGAAGTCGCGGTCTTCCTGCAGCCAGGTGCGCAGCCGCGACCAGTTGTCGATGAGGGCCTGGTGGGCCAGTTCGACGGTGTCGGTTCCATGTGCGTCTCGGCCCACGACGACCAGCCGATCGCGCGCCAATCGTCCAGCGACACTGCGCAGTTCAGGGAAATCACCCATCGACACCACGGACCGGACGAAACCGCCTCCGCTCGAAGCGGGAGCGGCGAGCAACTTCAGCAAGCGCTGCACGCCGAACGCTTCGATCGGATCGGTGAACTGGGCCAGCACACGGTCGGCGCGGTCGGTGAAGAAACCTATTGCGCGGCCCGCTCTTTCGTAGTCATCGACGGTGATCGAAGCAGCGGCCCGTCGATCCCACAGTTGCGTCAGAGTCGACTCGAGCAGCGGCAGCGCGCCCGGCTCGCCCACCGTGTCATCCACGAGACGCTCGACGAGGGCCGGGTGTAGATCGGCTCCGGGCGCACGGGCGGCGGGCCGCTGGATGGCGTCGCGGAGTTGGTCACGACCCATCGGTGCCACCGCCACCGTGGCTCCGTCGAGAAAGCTGGCGAGGTCCGCGTCGATCAGGTTGTTCAGCGCATCCCACCGCAACGTGAGCAGAATTCGGATGCGTCCCTCGGTATCGGCGCGGGCGAGCTCCATCAGCCATTGCAGCACCGCACGCGCCCGCTCCGGCGCGGTCGCAGCCAGATCCTCGAACTGATCCGCGAACAGCACCAAGCCCTCCGGCGGCACGCGTTCGAGCAGGCGCGCCACCGAATCATCGACAGTCCCCGGCTCAGGCGCCGCCTGCTGCGCCAGCAGTGTCGAAAGCTGGCCGCCGTCCGGAAAATCGAATCGTGGAGTCATCGCTCGGACGACCGGCGTGGCCGCATCGCCCGGCGACACCTCGCCGGCAAGCCGGAAGGTCGCGATCTGGCGCCCCTGTGCGCGGAGCCGGGGGATCACCCCCGCGCGGATGAGCGACGATTTGCCGATGCCCGACGGTCCGGCCACCGCGACGAGCGGTCGCTTCCGCAGCGCCGCCAACGCGCGATCGATGTCGTCGTCTCGACCGTAGAAGTAGTCCGCGTGTTCCTCGTCGAACGGCTCCAGCCCACGATAGGGGTTGGGGACGAACGAGGGGTCCATGCCGAGTATTTCGGCGATCGGGATCATGAACGCGGTTCCGGTGTACCCACGCGGGTCGGCGACTGCCGCCATCCCCACTACCGCGTCTGTTCCGCTGTCCCACACCGGCGCACCGCTGAACCCCCGCGTGATCGGCTGACCGCCGACTCGCTGCAGTTGCAACCAACCGGTGCCCTGCCGTTCCCGGAACTCGCCCGACGCCCAGACACCGTCGGGCAACTCCGCCGGAAAGCCGAACATCCGGAACTCGCGCCCCCACGGGTCATTGGCACGCCAAAACGGCGGCGGCACAACCGGATCGCCCACGGCGTCGTCCAGTTCCAGAATCGCGATATCACCCCGACCGTCCCCCGCGATCGGGGTCCACCGGCGCACCCGCGCACGCCACGTCCCGACCGACGGCAGCAACGGAAACTCAACCGCCACAACGGAATCCGGCGGCTGCACAGCATTTGGATCGGTACCGGCCGCGAACGCGATCACGTGCGCGCACGTCGCGACGATGTTCGGGCCGACCAGGAATCCTGCGCCGACGACCTGACCTGTGGTCGTGCAGATCCGCGCATGCGCCGAGCCGAACCGAGCGACAGCGCTCGAACCACCTGCAGTCATGGTCCCTCTCCCTGTGTACCCGACCGAACATATCGCGGCACAACGGGGCTCGAGATCGAAAGGCGATATCGTAGGTGATCATCTGGCCGCGGTTCCACGGCACTCGCCGCGTCCACCGGTCGGTATCCAGGTGTTGCCAGTACCAGTGTTATCGGACTCCTGTTACTGGTGTCGGATCGGTTGCAAGCTCATCACATGACTCAGACCTTGCAGCCGGGAACCGCTGCGGCCACGTCGGCCGCTGCGGAGCCGGCAGTTCAACCCGCCGAGTTCGGTGCGCGGCGGACCATCGCGGTGCTCGCGGTATTGCTCACGGGGCAGTTCATGGCGGTGCTCGATGCCTCGATCGTGAATGTCGCCATTCCTTCTATTCGTACTTCGTTGCATACCAGTGGATCCGCGTTGCAGTTGATCGTCGCGGGGTATGTGATCGCCTATGCCGTATTGCTCGTGACCGGTGCCCGGTTGGGTGATCGGTTCACACAGCGCCGCACCTTCATTACCGGGCTCGCGGTGTTCACCG
Organism: Nocardia sp. NPDC050412; assembly: GCF_044458825.1. Classification (NCBI taxonomy): domain Bacteria; kingdom Bacillati; phylum Actinomycetota; class Actinomycetes; order Mycobacteriales; family Nocardiaceae; genus Nocardia; species Nocardia sp. NPDC050412. Next base: position 762,071 of record NZ_JBITIJ010000001.1, on the reverse strand, counting down.
TTGCCTCGCTGGCCTGCGGTTTGGCGTGGAATGAGTTCTCGCTCATCGTATTCCGGTTCCTGCAGGGTGCCGGTGCCGCGGCGATGATTCCACAGATCATGACCATGATCCAGCGGAATTTCACCGGCAATGCCAGGGCCAAGGCGCTCAGCGCGTACTCGGCGATTATTTCCGGCGGTATGGTCGTCGGCCAGGTGGCGGGTGGATTGATCGTCAACGCCGACCTGTTCGGCAGCAGCTGGCGCGGTGTATTCCTGGTGAATGTGCCGATCGGTGCGGTGCTGCTGCTGATTGCGCCGCGGGTATTGCCCACGGCCACCGCACGATTCGATCGGAAGCTGGATCTCGCGGGTCTGACCATGCTCACCATCTCGGTACTGCTGCTTGTGCTGCCGCTGGTATTGGGACATGAGCAGGACTGGCCGCTGTGGACGTGGATCACTCTGGGCGCCAGCGTGATAGGTGTCGGATTGTTCGTTGCGATCGAGCGGGCCGTTGCGGCTCGCGACGGTGAACCGCTGTTCGCACAGCGGGTACTGAAGTCACCGGGTCTGGCGCTCACCGCGGGCACACTGTTCACGATCATGGCGACCTTCGGCGGCTGGATGTTCGTCATGGCGATACACCTGCAGAGCACTCTCGGCTACACCGCACTGCACGCGGGTCTGCTGTTCATTCCGATGGGCGTGACGTTCGCGCTGGCCAGTTTGAACTGGGAGCGCATCCCACATCGCCTGCACGCCACCATGATTCCGTTCGGCCTGACGGTCGGCGCGACCACAATGGTGACGCTGGGCATGATGCTCCGTAACGGCGCCGACTTCGGGCCGCTGCCGCTGGCCGTCTTCGGTATCCAGGGCATCGGCTTCGGCCTCGCCTTCAGCCCGCTGATGACCCGTACCCTGGCCAGGATTCCGATGGCCCTCGCCGCCGATGCCAGTGGCATTCTGGTGACCAGTGTGCAGCTCGGTGTCGTAGTCGGGATCGCGTGCTTCGGGTCGGTTTTCCTCGGGCTCGCGGGCAGTACAGTGCTGTCGGCCGCACATGCGCTGGGCGGCACCGCGATTGCGGAGGGCGTAACGGTATTGGTTGCGGCGGCACTGTCCGCGCGCGCCGCACGGTAGGTGCGACAACCGATCCCGGATTCGCTTGTTGGCGCATCCGGGATCACCGGACTCTCGGCGGGTTCGGATCATCGCGAGGCAAATAATGGCGGAGCCGGACAAGTTTGACGATCGTCATACCAATGAGCGGAAATGCCTTCGCGGTGGGCATCGAATTGGATGGCGAGGGATACCACCCGGCCGCGTGGCGGCGGGCCGCACATGCGCCCGATCAGTTGCTCACCGGCAATACGCTGCGCAAACGCGTGAGCGCGGCCGAGAATGCTGGTTTCACGCTCGCCACCTTCGACGATTCGATCCTGCCGCCCGCCCAGCATCCAGCCGGGCGGATCGACGGGGTGACGCGGGCTTCGTTCGTCGCGGCGACAACCAGCACCATCGGGCTGGTTGCCACGGTCGCGACCACCTACGCGGAGCCGTTCCATACCTCGTCACAACTGGCCACGCTCGATTACGCCTCGCGTGGCCGCGGCGGGTGGATCGCGACGACCGATCCCGCGGCCGCCACGGCCTGGGGACGGCCGCCGCGCATTACCGACGCGGAACTCGCACGCGAACAACGGGATTCGATCGAGGTCGCGCGTCGGCTGTGGGATTCCTGGGAAGACGATGCCGTGGTGCGCGACTATGCGGCGAGCCGATTCCTCGATCGAGACAAGCTGCACTACATCGACTTCAGCGGCGAAACGTTCTCGGTGAAGGGTCCGGCCATCGTGCCTCGACCGCCGCAGGGGCAGGTGGTCGTCTTCGCGTACGACGCCGGCGATGCTGACGTCATCCTGGTCACCGGAAGCGATCTCGCTCAGACGCTCGCCGCCGCCGACCGGGCGCGGGCCAGCGGTGCACTGGTGTTCGTCGAACTCGATGTCGCCCTGGATATTCCGGATGCCACGGCCGCCGAGCGCCTCGCCGAACTAGATGCATACACGACCGCGAATCGTACTGAGCGCCTGACGTTCTCAGGTTCCCCCACCGAACTCGTGCGCCTCATCACCCAACTCGCTGACCACGTCGAAGGCGTACGTCTGCATCCGGCCGTCATCGACGAAGATCTCCCGGCGCTGGCGCGCTACGTCCTGCCCGCACTGTTGCGCGCCGGTGTAACCCACCGTCCGGTGCCGGGTTCGACCCTGCGCGCCAATCTCGGCCTGCAGCGGCCGATCAACCGTTATGCGAAGGATCAGCACTGATGTCCGAGGTTCCGTTCCCCGACGCACAGGTCCATTTCGGCGTTTTCTTCCAGGGCGTCAACCACAGCACCATTTGGTCGGATCCGAGCAGCGGCTCGCAGATCGACTTCGAAACCTTCCGGCATATCGTCACCACCGCCGAACGTGGACTGTTCGACGCATTCTTCCTCGGTGAGGGCCTTCGCCTGCGCGAGCAGAACGGACAGCTGCTCGATACCGACATCGCCGGACGTCCCGACGCCGTTGCCCAGCTGGCGGCGCTGGCCGGGATCACCAGCCGGATCGGTCTGGTCGCCACCCAGAACACCACCTATAACGAACCGGCCGATCTCGCCCGGCGGCTCGCGGGTCTGGATCTGCTGTCCGGTGGACGCGCGGGCTGGAATGCGGTCACCACCGATAATGCCTGGACCGGTGCGAATTTCCGGCGCGGCGGCTTCCTCGACCACGCGCAGCGCTACGAGCGCGCGGGCGAATTCATCCGCACGGCCCGCGAGATCTGGGATGCCTGGTCCGACAATGCGATCGCGACCTCGCGCCGCGATATAGATTGGGCCGCATCGGATTCGGTGCGGCTGGTAACTCGCGACAACGAGCACTTCCGAGTCTCGATTACGCCGACCCTGCCGCGCAGCGCCCAGGGACATCCGGTGATCTTCCAAGCGGGTGATTCACCCGCGGGCCGCGATTTCGCTGCGACCCACGCCGAGGTCATCTTCTCCAGGCACGGAACACATTTCGACGCCGCGCTCGACTTCGCGAACGATATTCGGACACGCCTGGAACGCGCGGGCCGACCGGCCGATGACATCAAGATCCTGCCCGGTACCCAGATCGTATTGGCGGAGCGGGAATCCGAGGTCGAGGAGAAGGCGCGCTGGGTGCTGGAGGGTCAATTCACCGGTCAGACCGCACTGTCCCTGGTCGGGCAGGTGTGGGGTCGTGACCTGTCGGATCTCGATCCGGACGGTCCGCTGCCGGCGGATGATCCACAGCCCCGAGTGATTTCGGGTGAGCGCGGCGCACAGCGCGACGGTCAGGATCCGGTGGCGATCGCCCGGGAGTGGCGGGCGCTGGCCGAGGCCAAGAATCTGTCGCTGCGCCAAGTCGCCATCGAGACCTCGCAGCGGTCCGGATTCGCCGGGACACCGAGCCAGGTCGCCGACGAACTGACCCGCTGGGTCCGCCACGGCGCGACCCACGGGTTCAATATCTCGCCGTATCTGGCGCCCACCGGACTCGACGAGATCGTCGACTGGCTGGTTCCGGAATTGCAGGAGCGCGGCTCGTACCGCACCCAGTACACCGGCACCACTCTGCGCGAACACCTCGGACTGCGACCGCCGCTGACCAGGCGCTGAAAACCAGGTCCGATCCGCGAAAGATGGCCGGTTTGCCTGGAAACCGAGCCCGAGACCGCGTCTTACTCGTATGTTTGCCATACGCAGTGCAGATCGGAGTGGGACAGTGCAAGCAGGGGTTAGCGCGGATTATGTGATCGTCGGCTCCGGGTCGGCCGGCGCGGTCCTGGCCAACCGGCTCAGCGTCGATCCGAATGTGTCGGTGGTGGTGCTCGAGGCCGGAGGGCCGGATAAGAACAAGTTCGCCCATATTCCGGCGGCGTTCGCCAAGCTGTTCCGTTCGGAGGTGGATTGGGATTACCTCACCGAACCGCAACCCGAGCTGAAGAATCGGCAGATCTACTGGCCGCGCGGCAAAATGTTCGGCGGATCGTCATCGATGAACGCGATGATGTGGGTGCGCGGATTCCGTGCCGACTACGACGAGTGGGCATTGCTGGCCGGGGACGAATGGGGGTTCTCGGCGGCGGTCGAGCAGTTCCGCAAAATCGAGACCGTCGAGGATGCCTCGTATCCGGATGAGGGCGCGACCGGGCCGCTGCGTATTTCGCGGCAGCGCAGTCCGCGTGCGCTGACCGCGGCGTATCTGGCCGCGGTCAAGGAATCCGGATTCACTGTGGAGCCGCCGAACCGGCCCCAGCCGGAGGGGTTCAGCGAGACCATGGTCACTCAGCATGGCGGCAAACGGTGGAGCACGGCCGACGGTTATCTGAAACCGGCGATGCGCCGTCCGAATCTCACCGTATACGCCGAGGCGCTCGCGTCGCGGATCATCTTCGCAACCTCGCCGAATGGACGACCGCGCGCTACCGGTGTGGAGTATTACAAGGACGGCATCACCCAGACGGTGGCAGCACGGCGCGAGGTGATCCTCTGCGGTGGGGCGATCAATAGCCCACAGTTGCTTATGCTCTCGGGTGTCGGCGATGAGGACGAACTGTCACGTCATCACATCCCGCTTGTGCACCATGCTCCGGAGGTGGGCGCCAATCTGCAGGACCACCTGGTGGCGGCGCTCGGCTACGGCGTCGAATCCGATTCGCTGTTCACCGCGGAAAAGCCGCGTCAGCTGCTCGATTATCTGATCCGGCACCGCGGCATGCTCACCTCCAATGTCGGTGAGGCCTATGGCTTCATCCGCAGCCGGTCCGATCTCGAATTGCCGGATCTGGAGCTGATTTTCGCGCCTGCGCCGTTCTTTTACGAGGGTCTCGAGGATCCCACGGAGCACGGGGTCGTGCTGGCGACGGTGCTGTTGCGGCCGCACAGTCGCGGTCGGATCTCGCTTGGTTCTGCTGATCCCGCGGCCAAACCGGTCATCGACCCGCGGTACCTCTCCGATAGCGGCGGTGCGGACCGAACTGCGATCATGTCCGGTCTGCGGATATGCGCCGAGCTGGCCGCAGCTCCGGCTTTGAAGGCCGTACTCGGGCCGCTGATCTACCCTCCGCAGGCTCCGGTCGATCTCGAGGGCGCGATCGAGTTGACGCTGAACGGCTATTCGCACACCCTGTATCACCCGGTCGGCACCTGCCGGATGGGCACCGACGCGAGCAGTGTTGTCACCCCGCGCCTGGAAGTGCGTGGGGTGCAAGGACTCCGTGTTGCGGACGCGTCGGTGATGCCGTTGCTGATCCGCGGGCACACACATGCGCCGAGTGTGTTCATCGGTGAGCAGGCGGCTCAGTTCATCCTGCGTGCTTAGTGCGCTGCAGTAGGCGAATGCTCGATCAGCCGCGTTGCCGGGCTGGATCCTCAGGACTCTGTGTCTCCACGGGAATGCGCCGGGCGGACAACGAAATCCGTGGTTCTGGGGATCTCCGTCGCGAATAGGGCTCGAAATGGCATGCAGTGCAATATCGCATTGCATGCATGTGCGCATAACGTGCTGTGCCGCATCGGATGTCAAAGCGCCCGGCCTGCCCGACCGGTGTGACGCCGCTGTGCTCGCCTCGTCGATGCGAATCATCTGGTCGCTGCCCAAAGGAGGTGCGTGGACACACCGAGTCACGCGTAGGCGAACAGGGCCAGGGAGCCTGCGGACAGGATCAGGTAGGGCATGGGATAAGCGATGTCGGCGTACCACTTGGCTCGGATAATGGTGATTTCCGCGCCGAGAAAGTAGAGGACCAGGCAGAGGGCGGCGATGAGGCCGAGTGGCGGGAACGCCAGGCCGATCAAGAGACCGAGGCCGCCGAGTGCTTTCAGGATGGCCAGTGGGTTGAGGGTCCATTGCGGGAGGCCGTAGCCGCGCATGGTCTCGCGCACCTGATCCGCCTTGACGATATCGAAGCCGGTGGCGCCGAAGGCGGCTACGGCGGCGAGGATGGTGACGACGACATATGCGATAGACATGGGACTACCCTCCGGGTATCTCGGTTCTGTGGGTCTGCGATCGTGGGTGGGACACCTGATCGCCTATTCACGTGACGGATGCCGACCGCGAAAGGTGACCGATGCACGCACAGGAATTGCTGGCGCGACGATTCGAGACGCACCGCGATCACCTGCACGCGGTCGCCTACCGGATGCTCGGATCGGCCAGCGAAGCCGAGGATGCGGTGCAGGAGGCGTGGCTACGGCTGGATCGCTCCGATACGAGCGATGTCGAGAATCTTGCGGGGTGGTTGACCACGGTGGTCTCCCGGATCTGCCTCGATATGCTGCGCTCGCGAACCGCCCGACGCGAGGATCCGATCGATCGGCTCGTCGAACTCGGCGATACCGCCTCTGACCGCGATCCGGAAAGCGAAGCGGTGCTGATCGATTCGGTCGGACGCGCGCTACTGGTGGTGCTGGATACGCTCGGTCCCGATGAGCGGGTGGCGTTCGTGCTGCACGATATGTTCGCCGTGCCCTTCGATCAGATCGCGCCGATCATCGGACGAACCAGCGCCGCCACCAAGAAGCTCGCCAGCCGGGCCCGTGCGCGGGCGCACGGCGACGCGACCGCATCCACTTCCGAACTCGCGCAGCAGCGGCATGTCGTGGATGCCTTCCTCGCCGCCGCCCGCAGCGGTGATCTCGACGCACTGCTCGCCGTACTGGCACCCGATGTGGTGCGTACGGCCGATCCGGCCGCACTGCCCTCGGGTATGGCGCAGGTCGCGCGCGGGGCACGGGCGGTGGCCCGCGAGACCGTCATCCTGCGCCGCCGCTCCCAGGTCGCCACGCTCGCGCTGGTCGATGGCGCGGTCGGAATCATTGTCGCGCCGCGCGGCAAACTGCTGCTCGCGCTCGCGGTTACGGTCCTGGACGACCGAATCGCGGCCTACGAGGTGATCGCCGATCCGACCCGACTGCGGCAACTCGACCTGGCCGTGCTCCCTGAATTGCCCTGAGCCAGAGGAGGTCCAGGCCGTCGAACATCAGCCGTCGCGCATGATAGGACTCCCCTCGGCGGTCTATCGGGCCATCAGCCAGCAGACTCTTACTTCAGTCGCAGACGGCACCGAACGATGCTGAGCCCACCAACTTCGAATACTTGGCGAGTACGCCGCGGGTGTAGCGCGGCGGCAGCGGTTTCCAGCCTTCACCGCGCCGGTCGAGTTCTTCCAGGTCGATGAGAAGGTCGAGGGTGCCCGCGGCGACGTCGAGGCGGATCTGGTCACCATCGTGGACGAAGGCGATCGGTCCGCCATCGACCGCCTCGGGGGCGACGTGGCCGACGCAGAGACCGGTGGTGCCGCCGGAGAAACGTCCGTCGGTGAGCAGCAGCACGTCCTTTCCGAGGCCCGCGCCCTTGATGGCCGCGGTGATCGCGAGCATCTCACGCATACCGGGACCGCCCTTGGGCCCCTCGTAGCGGATGACCACCACATCGCCCGCGGTGATCGTGCCGTCCTCGAGCGCGTCCATCGCTGCCCGTTCGCGGTCGAAAACCCGTGCCGTACCGGTGAATACATCGGAATCGAAGCCTGCCGACTTGACCACCGCACCGCCGGGTGCGAGCGATCCGGCGAGAATGGTGATGCCGCCGGTCGGGTGGATGGGAGATGCCATGGCCCGCACCACTTTTCCGTCCGGATCCGGCGGCGCGATGGTAGCCAGGTTTTCCGCGACCGTGCGTCCGGTGACGGTCAGGCAGTCGCCGTGCAGCAGCCCGGCATCCAGCAGCGCTTTCATCATCACCGGCACGCCCCCGATCCGGTCCACATCGGTCATCACATGTCGCCCGAAGGGTTTCACATCGGCGAGGTGCGGCACCCGGCGGCCGATGCGCGCGAAATCCTCGAGTGACAGATCGACCTTCGCGTCGTGGGCGATCGCCAACAGATGCAGTACCGCATTGGTGGAGCCGCCGAATGCCATCACCACCGCGATCGCGTTCTCGAAGGCCTCCTTGGTGAGAATGTCGGCCGTCGTGATTCCCCGACGCAGCAATTCCACCACCGCCTCACCGCTGCGCCGCGCGTAGCTGTCGCGACGTCGATCGGTCGCGGGCGGTGCCGCACTGCCGGGCAGCGACATACCCAATGCCTCGGCCGCGCTGGCCATGGTGTTGGCGGTGTACATGCCGCCGCAGGCACCCTCACCCGGACAGATGGCCCGTTCGATGGCATCCACATCCTCGCGGCTCATCAGACCGCGCGAGCAGGCGCCGACCGCCTCGAACGCATCGATGATCGTCACTTCGCGCTCGCTGCCGTCACTGAGTTTCGCGATACCGGGCAGGATCGAGCCCGCGTACAGAAACACACTCGCCAGGTTCAGCCGCGCCGCCGCCATCAGCATGCCGGGTAAGGATTTATCGCATCCGGCCAGCAGCACAGAACCGTCGAGCCGCTCGGCCTGCATCACGGTTTCCACGCTGTCGGCGATCACCTCGCGCGATACCAGCGAGAAATGCATGCCCTCATGTCCCATGGAGATGCCGTCGGAGACCGAAATTGTCCCGAATTCCATCGGATACCCGCCGCCCGCGAACACTCCCTCCTTGCACGCCTTGGCGAGCCGGTCCAGCGACAGATTGCACGGCGTGATCTCATTCCACGAGGAGGCCACACCGATCTGCGACTTTCCCCAGTCGCCGTCGTCCATGCCGACCGCCCGGAGCATCCCGCGGGCGGCCGTCTTCTCCAGACCATCGGTGACATCGCGACTACGCGGCTTGATATCGGGACCGTTCGGATCATTCGCCATGGCCACATCATTCCCCGCCCGTATCTCCACCGCTGCCGACCACGCCGATCGGCCCGCGATTCGACCGCTGTCAGCAGGCTCAGTTGGCGGCCCAGCGTCTCGACGATCAACGATGGCGGCCCAGCCGAATGGGGCGCTACCCCCTGACGCTCGCGAATCCCATGGGCGGCGTGGGAGACGGGCCCGTGCGCAGCACCGGGCGGAAGTCGGGAAGTGCGGGCAGCACATCGGCATTGCGGGCGGCGTAGCAGCGCACGCGTGGGAGCGCTCGGGTGACCTCGGCTCGTTCCACCGGCTCGGCATCGATGAACCCGACGGTGTCCAGTTCCAAGCCGAGAGTGTGCGCGATCCGCAATAGCGACGCGGATTTGCGGCCCCAGCCGATCTCGATGGCCGAGAACATGTCGTAGAGCCCGTGTCGATAGAGCTTTTTGAGGGTGAGGTCGCGGTCACTACGGCTGGCTACGGCATGCCAGATGCCGCGCTCGCTCAGCTTCAGCAGCGTGCGCAGGGCGGCGGGGCGTGGTGCGCTGCTGGTTGCGTCGCAGACGACACCATCCCAGAGGGTGTTGTCCAATTCCCAGACAAGACATCTCAGAGCCGGTGCCATCGCCTGCCCCTATCGGTTGTTCATCGCTGCCTTTCCTGCCGTGTCGTCGGCAGATGTGCTACTGCAAAACCATCCAGCGAACGGCACGTGCCGGACAAGCCCCCGCTTTCTTGGGAGCCCGTGCGGCCGAGGCGATACTACCGGTACCGCCCGTGAATGCTCCTGTCAAAAGCCGTAGTAGCGGCGAACCAGCCGTTCATAGACCCGAGCGGGCGTGAATCGTCGGGTCCAGAACGAGAGCCGAACATCGCTGCCGCACAGGTAGGTTTGGCGTGGTTCGGGTGCTTCCAGGATTGCCCGCACCTTCCTGGCTACCGTCTCGGCGGACTGTCCGTGCTGCAGATATCCGGTGACGCGCGCCAGCACCGAAGTCCGATCGGCCGTGTATGCCTCGATCGGAACGGCAACGCGCGCAGCGGAATCGATGATCGGGGTGACCGTCCATCCCGGCGCGAGCACCGATACGTGGATGCCGAAGCCAGCGGTCTCCATCCGCATCGCCTCGCCGAGACGTTCGATGGCGGCCTTGGTAGCCGAGTACCAGCCGCCATAGGGTTCGGCGATGGCGCCCGCACCGGAGCTCACCACGATTACCCGCCCGCGGCCCTGCGCACGCATGATCGGCAGCACTTCGCGCAGCACGCGGTGGGTGCCGATCACGTTGGTATCGATGAGCGCCGCGGCCTCGTCCGGATCGGTCTCCTCCACCGAACCGACAATGCCGTAGGCGGCGAAGGTGACCACAGCATCGATGCGGCCGTGTCGTGCGTGCGCGGATTTCACCCAACTCCGCACCGCCTCGGTATCGCTGACATCGACCGCGCTCACACCGTCCCGCCCGACTTTGTCGCTGCCCTCGACCGTATAGCCGACGCGCGCGAGGTATTCGACGGTCGCCGCACCCATACCGTTGGCAGCGCCGGTCACCAGAACAACGGTCACAGCGCACACACCTGCAACACACGCGGCAGCACCTCTAACCGCGCCGATTCGACAATCGTGATCTCACCGTCCAATTCGAGCGGCGCGGGTGCGGCGGGCCGCAGTTCCACCGCGGTATCGCGACGGCAGGTGGCCAGTGCGCGACCCCTGAACTTGCCGCGGTAGAGACCTGCGATGAGCCGCAGTATTCGTGCCCGTCCCGCGGCTTTCCAGATATTCACATCGAACATGCCGTCCGCGCTGGTTACCGGTGTGTCGTAGTACATGCCACCGGCGAAGTGCACGCTCTTGAGCACACCGACATTCGTGATCGGTGCGGTGTGCACCCAGTCGGATCCGCGCAGTTGGATGGCGAGTGGCTTGTGGGTGGCGATATTGCTCAGTGCGGTGGCGAGTACGGCCGCCTCGACATTGCGGGATTTCAGCCAGCCGATCAGCCCGCGCGCCTGATTGAACGAATGATTGCCCGCCGCTACGAGTCCCATGCTCGCATTGAGCAGGAAGTAGCGGACCGTTCGGGTGCCGTCCGGGAGGAGCATCGTGGCCTTGCCGACATCGACGAGTTCGGGTGCGCCGAGCCGGACCGGGACGTCGGCGATGCTGGTTCGCCCCGGTTTGTGGAAGTCGTTGGAACTGCCCAGACCTATCGCGCCCAAAGCGATCGCTTCCGCCCCCTGCCGCGGGCGATCGGTCGCCGAGTCCATGATCGCGTTGAGGACCAGGTTGACCGTGCCGTCGCCGCCCGCCGCGACGATCACCTCGGGCGGATCCGACTCGAGAGCGGCCCGCACCAGTTTCGTGGCTTGTTCCGCGTCACTGGGCATTTCGATGGTCAGAGCGGCATTCCGTTCGCGCAGAACGCTTTCTACCGGGCGCCACCGCTGCAGCGCCGTCCCGGCATTGGACTGTGGATTCAGGACGACGAGCATGATTCCTCCTCGATTCCCAGCCACTCGCGTAGCCGAGGCCAATCCCCCGTACGTACCAGCCCCGAATATCCCTGCGGGACAGCAGGTTCCGGCACGTTCACCAGGAAGACGGGGATCCCGATTCGCGCCGCCGGTGCATCATTGACGGCGTCGTTGCCGATCATCACGCACTCCCCCGGTTCCGCGCCGAGCCGGTCGAGGAGTTCTCGATAGAACTCGATGCGTGGTTTCGAGCGGCGCATATTCTCGCCGCTGGTTCGGAAGGCGAACGCGGACGGGTCGTAGCCGCCCCAGTCGAGCCGGGTGGTAACCGTGCTGTCCGGCCACAGCGGGTTGGTCGCAACCACTTGTACCGTGCCCGCTTCGTGGAGCCGGGTCACGGTATCCAGTGCCGACGGCACCGGCGGAAAACAGCGACGCAGGCGCGGAAAGCCCGTCTCCGCCAGGCTCTTCAATTGGGTCGCCACCGCATCGGGTGCAAGGTCCAGCCGGTCGGCGAGCAACCGGACCATGAGCTCGGTGTTGGTGTGCTCGGTGTCGTTGGCCCGCACCTGCTTCAGCACGCCCGACAGGACACCCAGAAACCGATGCGGCGGGGCCAACTCGCGAAATGCCTGCGCGGCCGCCAGCGGCATCAGTGTCTTGAACCGGCGTCGATGCAACCGCACCAAGGTGCCGTCCAGGTCCCACAGCACTGTGCGGTTCATTCCTGGCTGTCCAGTACCGCTTGTAGATCGGCGCGGGTCAGGCCCAGCCGCGCCGCGTATTCGTCGATGCCGGGACGCTCGGTTGCACTCGTACTGATTCCGGCCCGGCTTGCCAGTTCCGAACCATATGCGGCACCGAGATCGAAGACTGTCTTGGCCAGAGCCGCTGGGAACAGCCAGCGGCCCAGATCGCGCTGGAACACCCGCGTCAGCCGGTAGGGAGCGGAGATTCGCGCGCCGAGATCGGATAGCGGCGCCGGGTCGCGCAGTGAACTCATCTTGCGCGCCTCCGCACCGGGCACCAGCAGTAGGTCCGACCACAGGCGACCGAAACGATCGCGCTTCTCGCTCGCGACGGCGGTCATATTGAATTCGGTATATGCCTTTTCGATGCGTGAGGTGTGGGTGGAGCGGCTGCGCAGCAGGGCATGGATATCTGCGGTCTTGCGCGCGGTGTCGTAGCGGGTGAAGCGGTTGATCTTCGGCGCGATCCAGCCGATCAATGCGGCGAAATCCGGGACGGGAACCAGTCGATCGGCCAGCGAAAGGGCGTGGTACATCAAGCTTTCGCTGCCTGCCTTGGCGATTTCACCGGCCAGCAGATCGTAGTCGAGGTCATCGGCGTTGCGGGCCAGGTTCCAGATGTCGGCGAGCTCGCGCACACCGGTCTTGTAGTACGGCAGGTGGATGCCGAGGTGGTGCAGGTTGTCCTCGTGCGACATGGCCCAGGCCGGCACACCGTAGAAGTCGATGCGCCGCACGCGCTTCCAGATCGCGGTGTAGTCGACGGTGTACGGGGCCAGCGGCGTGATCAGGCCCCAGTGCGTTCCGACGATAAGTGATCCGTCATGGGAGACGAACGACGGCAGGTGGTGCGAGCGTTCGGCACGGACCTTCGGCGCCTTGCCCAGCAGTTCGGACGTGGCGAAAAGGCCCAGCTCCCGGTAGATGTCGATAACGGTGTCGACCTGGTCGAGTTCGACGAGGATATCCAGGTCGTTCATCCGCTTGTAGCGCGGGTCGTGGTAGATCTGCGCCGAGAACAACATGCCCTTGAGCACCACGCAGCGCACACCGCGTTCGTCGAAACGGCGCAACAGTTCACGGGCACCGGCCAGGCGTCGATCGTTCACGGCGGCAATGTGATCGGTCACGCTGGCGAAATGTGCTCGCACCAGTTCGGGAACGAGGTCGTAGAGTTCCTCGGATTCCAAGCGGCGCTGCACCAGTGGGACGGTCGCATTGAGCTCGGCGAGTTCGAAAACCTCTGACCAGTCGGTGATCTCGTGGGCGAGCTGAGCCAATGCGGCGCGCTCGTCCTGATTCGGTTCGGCCAGTGCCGCATGCACCAGCAGGCGTTCGGAAGCCGTGCCGCCCGCGGCGATTTCGGTTCCGGTCATATCAGCGGATTCCTTCTTCGGTGGGACCGATTTGTTCGGGGTGGAAGGCGAAGCGGCGGGCCACGGCCGAGATCTTCTCCAGCGCGAAATCCAGCTGAGCGCGGCTGAGCGTGGCCATCATGCTGACCCGTAGTCGCTGCTGTTCGCGTGGCACGGCCGGGAACTCGACGCCGTTGACGAACACGCCCTCGGCATGCAATGCCGCGACGACCTCGGCTACGGCGAGGCGCTGCGGCACCAGGATCGGGATGATCGCGGTCTGCGGATCGACCGCGAAACCCATTCGGCGCAGTTCCCGCACGAAGTAGTCGACATTGTCGTGCAATTGGCGGATCCGCTCCGGATGTGTGTCGATGAAATCGATAGCGGCGAGTACCGAGGCGACGACCGCAGGTGCGAGCGATGCCGAGAACATGTACGAGCGCGCGAAGAACCGCAGCGTGTCCACCAGATCCTTCGAACCGGCGACGAAACCGCCGGTGGTGGCGAACACCTTCGAGAACGTGCCCATGTACAGCTCGACCGATCCGGCCCCCATACCGAAATGTTCCGCGGTGCCATGGCCGTTCGCGCCGAGCACACCGGTGCCGTGCGCGTCGTCGATGGCCAGCCAGGCCCCGAACGAATCGCACAGCGCCCGAATCTCCGGCAGCGGTGCGATATCGCCGTCCATCGAATACACGCCCTCGACGGCGACCACGATGTTGGCGCCCGGATTGCGCCAGCGGATCTGCATGAGCCGGTGTCGCAGATGTCGAAGGTCGTTGTGCTCGAAGGCCATCGAGCGGACCCGGCCGAGTTGGATGCCGTCGTAGAGGCTGGCATGGCTCTGCTCGTCGTAGAGCAGGATGTCGCCCTTGCGCAGCAGACCGGTCACCCAGCCCACATTGGCGGCGTAGCCGGAGGAGAATACCAGCGCGGATTCGCAGCCCTTGGTCTCGGCGAGGCGTTCCTCCAGCCGCCGGTGCACCGAGGTGGTGCCGTTGAGTAGTGGCGGCCCGCCGTGGCCGACACCGAATTCGCGCACGGCGCGGACAGCGGCCTCGACGATCTCCGGTTCGTTGCCGAGGCCGAGATAGTTGTTCGAACCCAACATGATCAGGTCGCGGACCGCGCCACCATCGGGATCGCGGACCCGCACGACCGGACCCGCCGGTCCGGTGATCTCTCGGAGGACGAATCCGGTGCCGCGTGCGTTGGCGACATAGGGCCGGAACTCCTCGAAGCGCTGTTCGAAGGTGTGCGCGGCGGGATCGAGGTAATGCTCGAGGCTGAAGTTCTCGCCGTGTGCGGTGTCGTGCGGTGCGGCTGCCGTAGATGTCATGAGCTGTGTTCCTGAACGATGGTTGCGGTTCCGGCCTTACCGTCGAGAATCAGCACATCCCCGCTGGCGACCAACCGGGTGACACCGGGAACGCCGACGACGGTGGGGATGCCGAGTTCGCGGCCGATGATGGCGGTGTGGGAGAGCGGGCTGCCCTTTTCGCTGACCAATCCCCCGGCGGCCACCATCAGGAAGACCCAACCGGGATCGGTGCTGGATGCGACGAGGATCTGACCATCGACGACCACATCCGGTTCCGGATTGGTCAACACCAGTGCCGGGGCTTCGACTCGGCCTGGCGCACAACCGATTCCGTGCAACACACTGCCGGAATCGCCGGTAGGAGCGGGATGGTCGAAGGTCGGATCGTTGATGCCGACGGCCGCGATTCCTGCCGTGACGATTCGGGACGGCAGCTGCTCGGTGCGCCACCGCTCGTGATCACTCTTGCGTGTGGCGACCGTACGCGACGCATCTGTATCGACCGCGGTGCCACGTGTGAGGGCCGCTATCTCCTCATAGGTGAGCCAGAAGATATCACGCGGATCCTCGAGTAATCCGGCGGCGTGCAGCTGCCTGCCGTATTCCCGGAAGACCCGCTTGACCAGGCCGAAGGAGCGGCTGCGGCCCAGCCGCATATTCTCGCGCTGTTTCACGTGCTCGCGTGCGCGGCCGAGTGCGAACCGGAATGCCAACCGTTGCGGGAGCTTGCCACGGAACAGTTTCGCAGCGGTGCGCTCCGCGTCGCGCCGGATCCGCTTCTCGCGGGCCGCCATTTCGTCGATGTTCTGACCGCCACGCAGGTAGTTGCGCAGCATGGGGACCAGTCGATCCGGATGTTCGCCCAGCGGATCGGTTTCCAGCTTCAGCTCGTCGACAGTGCGGTCGCCGAACAGGGCGATGTGCCGCAGACATGCACTGCGGAAATCGGCGAATTCGCGCTGTGCCAAGGCTTTCCATACCTCATGCGGTTCCAGCGGTCCTTCGAACAGCTCACGCAGTGCGGTATCCGCCCGGACCGTTGCCGTCAGGGCGAGCGCCGAGCGAACCGGGTCGACGCTGTCGACTCCCTCTTCGCCGCAGAACAATTCATTGCGCAAGGTGATGGCGGCTGTTTCGGTGAGGCCTTCGCGTTCCAGCAGCAGACCGACGACGTGGAACATCTGCTGGGCCAGAAAGTCATTGAAGATCTGTACCGCGTAGGCCGGTACGAGTTCGTGCAAACAACGTTCCATCCACTCGAGCAGGGCTTCCGGATCTCTTTCCCGCTCCGGCGTTTCCGGGTCCAGCCGGTGGTCCAGTTCTGCGGTGAAGTTCTGGAGTTCGGTGAAGAACGCGCGCAGCCGCCGCGGAAGCCGCAACCAGCCAACGGTGATGACGACGGCGATACGTAGCCGCAGCAGATACATGTTCGCCCTGGCCAGACCGCGTTTCGGCGCGGCCCGGCGCTGGTAGCGGTTCTCGATATTGAGTGCCGCCTCCCAGCCTTCGATGGCGAACTCCATGCCCGGTATCTGCAGGAATAGCCGGTACCAGTTGCTGATGTTGTAGTAGATGCGGCCGTGTGCGGTGCCGACCAGATAGGGGTAGAGGCTCGCTGCGTTGCGTTCGACGATGGCGTCGGTGGCGCCGAAATCCTTGTGGCAGGCCCGGAATACCTGCTCATAGGCATTCCGCAGGATCGAGAAGGTCAGTGGGCTGGACAGACCGGGATATGACTCGGCGACATTCACATTGTCGAAAATTGTTTCGCGGGCACCGGTCGCGGTGATCGGCCGGGCTTGGAGCAGGTACAGCACGCCCTCGGCGTCATAGGCCCATTCGATATCCTGTGGCGCGCCGAAGGATTCGGCCAATCCCATTGCGGTATCGACGAGTTCGACCACCTGCGCGTCGGTGAGTGCCGGTTCGGTGACGGCGGCGATCTGTTCGATGACGGTGCCGGAACCGTCGGCCGCAACCACGACCCGGCTCTGCTTCTCGGCCACCGAGCGGGACACGATCGTGCCCGCGGCGGTGTCGACGAAATAGGTATCGCATTCCACGGTCCCAGCTACCACACCTTCGCCGAGACCCAGAGCTGCCGAGACGACGGCCTCGCCCGGGTCGCCGGTCTGCGGGTTGCAGCTGAAGGCGACGCCGGAGACCGCGCTGTCGATCAGCACCTGAACCAGGACGGCGCAGTCGATCTCGGTGTTGTCCAGTCCACGATGTACTCGATAGAACAGCGATCGCTCCGAGTAGGCGGAAGCGAGCACTTCCAGCACGGCCGCCGATACGTTCGCCGGGGCGACATTCAGCAAGGTGTCGAGTTGGCCCGCGAAGGAGTCCGTCGCCGAATCCTCACCGCTCACCGAGGACCGTACCGCCAGCCGAACCTCGGGTTGCGGTGTGCGGTCCACGATTTCGCGCACATTAGCGCCCAGTTCGGTATTGATCGCCGCCGGGATTTCCTGAGCCAGGATGATCGTGCGTATCTCTCCCGACACCGCACGCAACGACACAGTGTCGGTGTGATCGAGCGAATCCAGCGCCTCGGCAATGGCTGCACGGATCGGTTCGAGGATGCGCGCACACGCGGCGGCGCTCAGCACCACGAACGGTGGTACGCGATGGCCCGCCGCCACCAGCCTGCCGAGATTCGCAGCCTTGGCGCCCACTTGCGCCGCCATCGTCGCATCAGCGGCCAGTGCGAAATCGCTGACGGTTGTTCCGGTCATTGCGCGGCCTCCTGCATGGTCGTGGCCGTCGGCACCGCGGGCGCACGCCGGGTGAGCCGCACGAGTACCGGATCGGGGGTATTGGAGATCTCCGGGTTTTCCCGAACCCGCATCCCGTTGACGAGTTGGATGTCGTAGCGGGCCAATAGCATTGCGATGCCGACACGCACCTCCGTCAGCGCCATATGTTGGCCGACGCACAGATGTGCGCCCCAGCCGAAGGGAAAGTAGCGGAAGGGTGGGCGGGCCTTGGTCTGCTCCTTGGTGAACCGGTCCGGGTCGAAGGTCAGTGGTGAATCCCAGAATTCGGGGAAGCGGTGGTTGACGAACGGGCTGATCACCACGATCGCGCCCGGTTGCAGATCGAAGCGGTCGAAGCTGTCCGGTTCGATAGCGGTGCGGCTGAATGCCCACGCGGGCGGATGCAGGCGCATCGCCTCGTCGATCGCGCGTCCCGTCAGCTCCAGCGCGGGTAGCGCCCAATCGACGCCATCGGTCAACGCGAGCGCCATATCGATCTCGTCGCGCACCCGCGCGAACACCGCTGGATTGCGGGCCAGTTCGTAGATGGTCCACGCCATCGCGCCGCCGGTAGTCTCGTGTCCCGCGAGCAGGAAGGTGAGCACCTCATGACGCAGCTGCGCGTCATCCATGGCGTGCCCGGCATCATCGCGGGCCGCGAGGAGTCGAGCCAGCAGGGACGTCGTTTCGGCATCGGCGTCCCGGTGTCGCTGAATGACGCTGTCCACCACGCGATGTAGTCGTTCGCGAACACCGTGGAAGCGGCGATTAGCTGGCGTCGGCACATTCGGCGGCACTTGAATGGGCGCGGCCATATGCCGCATCACCCACGAAACACCCTCGCGCACATCGTCTTCGATCTGGGGCAGCACACCGTCGATATCGGAGCCCATGACCGCGCGACAAACCACATCCGCCGCGAAGCCCATCACCTCGGGGACCAGGTCGAAAACCGCGCCCGTCGCCGCGTACGCATCGAGACGATCGAGCATGCGCTGTCCACACTCGACCATGAGCGGAATCTCGGTGTCGACGTGGCGGCGGGAGAATGCGGGTTTGATCAGCGCGCGCTGGCGTTTCCAGAGTTCGCCGCCGCTGGTCAGCAGTCCGGGTCCGAGCAGGTAGTTCAGACTCTGATAGCTGATGCCCTTCTCGTACTTGGCCGCATTGGCGACCAGGACCTGATTGATGTGCTCCGGCTCGACGAGCAGATGCAGCTGCTGATGCACCAGGCGCAGCCGGACGCTGCCGCGGTGTGCGACAGCCTGTTCATAGAACAGCGCGAGCGGGTCGGCGCGGTACTCCGGATACGCACCGAGCGGATGTCGCAGTACCGGACCGCCGAGCCGTCGGCCGCCGAACTTCGGCTGCACGCTCATGACTGCGCCTCGCTGGCGCTCGGCTCCGTCATGACCGTGATCACGGCTGTGTTGATTGTTCGCTCACTGCGTTCGCTCATGACTGCGCCTCGCTCACGATCGGCTCCATCATGACCGTGATCACGGCTGTGTTGATTGTTCGCTCACTGCGCTCGCTCATGACTGCGCCTCGCTCACGATCGGCTCCATCATGACCGTGATCACGGCTGTGTTGATTGTTCGCTCACTGCGCTCGCTCATGCCGCGCCCCCGGCACCGACCAGATCGTCCGCGACCAGGAACAGCCGCCGGGCCTCCGCGCGTTGCACCTTGCCGCTCGTGGTCTTCGGAATGCTGCGCGGCGGCACCACCCGAACCCCGGCGGGCAGCACACCGGTGCGCTTGCTCACCGCGACGCGCACCGCTCGGCGCAAAGCGTCGTGTTCGGTTGCCTCCGCACCGGATTCGACGATGAGATGCAATTCCTCCGAAAGCCCTCGGATATCGGAGTGACCAACGGCCGCGACACCACCTAGCCGCACACCAGCGACTTCCTGTGCGGCGAGCTCGAAATCGGTGGGCAGGTAGTTCGCGCCGCGGATGATGATCAGGTCTTTGTGCCTGCCGGTGATGCGCAGCCGACCGTCGCGGAGGTAGCCGATATCGCCGGTGTCCCACCAGCCGTCCCGAGTGGCCGCTGCGGTCTCTTCGGGCAGCCGGAAATAGCCGATGGTCATCGACGGGCCGCGGAATTGGATGCGACCGACGACGTCCGCACCGCACACCACGCCGTCCGCGTCGACGATGCGCACCTCGGTACCGGGCAGCGGTGCGCCGCAGTCGACGATATTCATCGCATCGACGTCGTCTTCCGAAATATCCAGGGCCACACCGTTTCCGGTCAGCGCGCGACGTGACACCGAGTCGTAGGCAACCGGCGCGTGCGGGCGGTTCACGGTGACCGCAAGGGATGCCTCGGCCATGCCGTAGCAGGGCACCAGCGCGTCTTTCGGCAGTCCCCAAGCCGCGAACCGGTCTACGAAGCTCTGCACGGTCGGCGGATGGATCGGCTCGGCGCCGCAGAACAGGAACCGCCAACTCGACAGATCCACGCCCTCGAGTTCGGCGTCGGCAACCCGGGCCGCCGCATATCCGTACGCGAAATTCGGTGCCGCCGTGAATGTCCCGCGATACCGGCCGACCGCACGCAGCCAGTCCCCCGGACTGCGCAGGAATCGGCTCGGTGGCATGAGCACCGCATCGATGCCGCGGAATACCGGCGTCAGGAATCCGCCGATCAGGCCCATATCGTGATGCAGCGGTAGCCAGCCGACCCACGTGTCACCCGCACCCATCGCGGCTGCCTGTGCGATCTGTTCGCAGTTGGCCGCCAGATTCGCGTGGGTGATCTGCACGCCCTTCGGTGTTCCCGTCGAACCGGAGGTCGCCTGGATGAATGCCAGATCCTCCGGTTCGGGGAGTCTGGGTGCCAGCGTCGGCGCGTCGGGTGAACAAGCCCAGGCGTGCAGTACATCGCCATCGATGGCGGCCACGGCGTCCGGCAGTTCTCCCCCTGCGAGTACCGACCGGGTCGCGACCACCGCCGCTGGTTCCAGATAACTGAGTAGCCGAGTGAACTTGTCGCGGAAAATATCCGCCGAACCGAACCCGCCCGGCGTCGCCACCGCGGTCGGCACCGCACCGAGCAGCAGCGCACCGAAGAACGCCGTGACGAACTCCGGGGAGGTGGGCAGACACAGCATCACCCGATCCCCCGGCTCGACACCCTCGGCGGCCAACGCCGCCGCGGTCCTGCCTGCTGCGGACGCGAGATCATCATGCCGCCAGGCAATTTCACCGTCCGAGTCGCCGCGCTCCGGTACGAAAATCGTCGACGGTGCCAACGCTGCACTCCCGGCATTGGCCAGTAGCGCATGCACGATCGTCGGGTGCTGAGGAACCAATGCCGTCACTGCTCACCTCGCACGTAACGCACGATCTCGCCGACGGTATTCAACTGTGCCGCAGCATCTTCCGGAATGACGATGCCGAATGCCTGCTCCAGCTGAATGGTCAGCTCGATCGCGGTCGGCGAATCCAGTCCGTAGTCGATCAATTGCGCGGACGCGTCGATCTCGTCCGCCGAAACCCACAGCACCTCACCGACAATGGCGCGCACCCGCGCCTCGATCTCGGTGGCCGGGGTACTTGCCTGTGTACTCACCCGAGTAACTTCCCTTCGGTCACGCAGGCGCGGACCGACTCCTCGAGATCGACGCCGTCGCCGGTGTCGATGCGGTGGAATCCCACTTCGGGGAAGGCCACCGCGAGGGTGTCGCGCACCTGTAGATATCCCTCACGCAGGGCTCCGAGCCGCTCTGCTGTTTCATGGGCCTCTTTCGGCCCGTTTCCCGAACGTTGCGCGCACCGTGCCGCGGCCTGTACCGGTGGTGCGTCCAGCCACAGCACGGCGTCGGGCAGTGTGGTGCGAAAGCGTTCGGCGAAGCCGGGGACGGTTTCGGTAATGTCGCGGCGCACCAGATCCGCGATCTCCGACAGCAGGTCCCAGATATTCGGGGAGCTGCCGAGCCGGGTGGATTCCGACCGCTGCCAAGCGAGGATGTCGTCGAAGGTGCCCGGCCGGTGGCACTCCAACACGGCCGCGATCTCCTCGGCGCGATCGAGACCGTTCCATTCCGGGCGAGCCAGCGCGACATACAGCGGGCCGTAGACCAGCAATTCGATCAGCGGATGCCGCTCGAATACCAGCACATCCGGCGACCAGGTGGTCAGGAAATGCCGCTCGACCGGACCGAACAGCGTCATCTGCAGATACATCGCGGTGGCCTTCATTTCCAGGCTGCCGATTTCATCGCATCCGATGCTGAAGGCCTTGAGCTGCTCGGAAAGATCCGTCAACGGCACATTCCTGGTGTTGTGGAAGTCCGGGCAGGTCATCGAGGCGAAAGAGCCGGTACCCGGGGCCAATTCGCGCAGCCGCGCCATGACCGAGGATTTGCCCGAACCATCGATGCCGACGATCGCGACGCGGCGGGTCACCGGTCGTCCTCCCGCAGTTGAGCGAGAACGGCCTTGGTGATGTCGGCGGGGGTGTCGGTACCGTCCAGGCGGATCCACCCGAATTCCTCCGACAAGGCCTCCAGCGCATCGTGACTGCGCCGCTGGAAGGTCAGGAAGGTCTCCTCATCGCCGTAGCCGCTCTCGTAGTCGCTGCGCAACTGCTTGCGCCCCAATGCGTCCTGTGGACTCACCGCGAGATAGAAGGTGCGATCGGGTTCCGGGAATCCAGCCGCCAGCTTGCGCAGCACCGCCGGATCGCCGCCGTGCGCGACTTCGGTGGCGAAGTACTTGTACCAGTAGGCATTTGCCAACAGGATGTCCGAACCGCGTTCGGCGGCGAGGTCGAAGGACAACTGCATGGCGTGGAACAGGAAGTGCGCGCGACTCAGCGGGGACAGCAGTTTCAGGTAGCCGTAGATCTCGGCCGGACTGCGCCACGGCAGCTTCGAGGAGACCTTCGGATCGAGGAATGCGTCCCAAATGGTCACGGCGGCAACGCTTTGGCCCTGCGCCTCGAATTCCGCGGCGATGCGGGCCACTTGGGTGGTCTTGCCCGATCCGTCGGCACCGGCGATGCAGATCAGGCGTTTGCGTGCGGTCAGTGGTTCATCCGTTCTGGTGGCCGCCGGGCGTGGGCGCTCCGGGGGCTGGGGTTGTTGCTTGGGCTCAGTTGGCAGTCTCGGCACCGCACGCACAGGCGCGGCGGGCTCACCCGGTTCGGGTGCCTGCGGCACGTCGGGGACCGGGCGCGGACGCTCCCGCGCCTGCTGCGGTTCCGCGCTGACATCGAAAGTTTGCGCGTGGTTGCCTCGACCGGACGGCGGCGCAACCGGCTCGGACGAAGCCTCCAGCACGCTGATGACCCCCACACCGCCGTCGACTCGGATCCGCTGACCAGAGCGGATTGCGGTTGTCGCACCCGCGACATTCAGCACCGCCGGTATTCCGTATTCGCGCCCGATTACCGCCGCGTGCGAGAGCATGCCGCCCACTTCGGTCACCACGGCGGAAACCAACCCGAGCGCGGGTGTCCACCCAGGATCGGTAAACCGAGTTACGAGGATGTCTCCCTCGCGCAGCTGGTCGATATCGGCCAGCGAAGTGATCACTCGCGCGGTGCCCTCCGCGATGCCGGGACTGCAGCCGAGTCCGGTCAGATCGCCCTCGCCGATCTCGCGAACCGCGCCCACGGTGACTCCGCCGCCGAGCTCATGCGGTGGTACCAGGTCCCGGTAGCCCGCGTACACCGCACGGCGATACACGATCTGCGGTGCGAGCGTCGAGATATCCACCCGCCCGGCCGTGAAATCGCACAGCTCATGGATCGACAGCTGGAACACATCATCGGCCTGCTCGAGCGTGCCGGCCGCAGCCAGGCGTACCCCCGCCTCCACGACATACGCGCGCACGACCGCGTAGCACTGCGACGAGAACTCCCGCATGCGCTCGCGCGCGACGAGATACCGGCGCATCCGCTCGACCTGCTTATCCAAAGCCTTGGCGTGCTTCACCCGTGCGAGCGGCTTGGCCCGTACCCGCGCGCGCACCCCGGCGAGTTCGTCTTCGTAGCGTTTGCGCTGATCCACCAGCGTCACATCCGGATCCGCGGGCGGGTTGCCGTGTTCGAGCATGACCGCGATCATCGAGCGCACCCGCTCGGGCGCCTCCGACCAGCGCGGGCTGGTGAGGTCCAGCTCCGCGTCGGCATGGAAGCCCTGCTCGTCGAGGAAGGCACCGAGCGCCTCAACCCACTCGGGACTGTCGAGGCCGTGATCGCTTGCTACCCGGTGCAATTCGACGATGCCGCGCTGCAACTGCATATGGCTGATATCGGCGAGCCCGCCCATCAGGTCGATGGCCGAGGTGGTCGCGCCGGTCGCGGCATCCACCTTGTCGAGCAGTTGCTTGAAGTCGGTCTGGACGCTGGAGTTGTTGTAGATGGTGGTGAAGTAGGTGCGCTCGGTGGCGGCATGGAAGGTGAGCAGGCAGTCCGCCAGATCCGCGACGAAGGTGGCCTGGTCGGTCTGTGGCAGTTCGCGTACTCGCTCGCGCCACACCGCGTATTTCGCGGGCCATTCCGCTGCGAATGCGTCGACCGCAGCCAGTTGATCCTGGTAGCTCTTCTGCACGGCCAGCGCCGCGGGCAGCGCCCTGGCGATCGTCTTCGCATTCGTCGGGGTGCGGTGCGGACCGTTGGGACCGTAGTCGTTGAGCACACCGAGGTCGTCATCGAAATGCTGTTCGTCGAAGCCGGGGATGCGGAAGAAGCACTTCTTCACCGCACTGACATTCCAGTAGGCGCGGCCGTAGTACATGGCCATCCAGTCCGGTTCCACGCCCGGTTCGGCGAGCTTCAACCGCTCGAAGAACCGCTGCATCGAGTACTGGAAAGCGTTGTCGTACAACGAGAACATCATCGGCGTGCAGACCCGCGCCGAGACGCCGCCATCGCGTAGATCGGCATCGGAGAACTGGTCGATATCGGTACGCCAGGTGATCGCGGTAATGGCCCGCGCCTGCAGCAGCCACAGTTTCCCGTCGCCGTCGATGGCCCATTCGATATCCTGCGGGCGGTGCCGGTGCGCCTGCACCGCGAGCATGAGGGCGGCGAGTTCGGCTGTGGCGGTGGCATTCAGCTCGACATCCTCATCACCCGCCGCCCGCTCGACCACCGCGCCGTCGAACAGTCGCAGTGTGTATCTGGTCGGCGTGACATGTCCGGAGACGAGTCGTTCGCCGAGTCCGCGGCAGGCTTCGACCACCGCGTGGTCCTCGATGCCAGTGAGCGCGTCGATGCTGAAACCGACACCGGCACAACGCGCGTCGACCATACGCTGCACCAGAACGGCGACCGGGGCGCCGGCCTCGTGATAGCCGCGCCTGGCCAGATAGGTGCGAACTCGCTCGTTGTGCACCGACTCTCGGCACTGCTCGATATGTTTGCGCAGGGTCGTGACATCGGTGATATCGAGGTACGACTCGTACTGACCGGCGAAACTCGCGTCATCGAGATCTTCGAGCACACCACTCGAACGCGCGGCGACCGGGAAGCCGCCCAGCGCCCGGACCCAGCCTTTCAGGTCGTCATCGGATACCTCGGCCAGATCGAGATCGGCCGTGACGACGAAGCCGGGCGGCACCTCGAATCCGGCCACGATCAGTTCGTGCAGAGTCCCTGCCTTGCCGCCGGCGTGGTCCGGTGCGAAATCGGCCGCGCCGAGGAACATCGGGGCGAATGGAGCTGCGGTGGGAGTTTCGGACACGGTGGAAGCTCCTGTCGGAAGCAGAACCGGGCGCACATCGTGACGGGCGGCCAGGTCGCGGGCGGCGCGTACGCCTGCCACGGTCAGGCCGCCATAGGACGGACTCGCCGTGCGCGGTTCGAAACCGAGCAGTACGGTTTCGGCCATACACGCGTAGACGACCCCGGCGGGCAGCCCGGTTTCGGGAAACGGGGGTGTCTGGCCCAGCGGCAGCGCCATGCGGCCGCCTGAGACCAGGGTGATATTCGGTTGCTGGGACACCGCGGGTGCCACATCGCCGGGGACCGCGAGATCGACCACGAGCACCGGATGGTCGTCGGCCAGTGCTTCGGCGGTGACCACGGGCACGGCCGAATTCGTGGCGGTGAGGACAATGCGACAGGTACGCAGGGCGGTCAGGTCCTCACTGACCGTCACCACGCCGGGCAGACTCGCGGCCACCCGCTCGAGCCGGGACGCCGACCCGGCACGCCCGACCAGGGTCACCGAATCAGCCAGCGGCACAAGCAGTTCCGCCATCACCGCGCCGATATTGCCGAGCGCACCGAGAACACCGATCCGGCGCTGCCCCGGTTCGAGGCGGGCTAGTTCGGCGCGAACCATTTCGTAGGCACAGGCCGCGGTGAGCGAATTACCAGAAGTCACCTTGACGGCGTCCTCCACGACATCGCGCGAGGCATTGGTGACGATGGAGGTGTACCCACCGAGACCGATTACGCTGGCGCCCAACGTGATTGCATGCTCCACCGCCTCCAGCACCAGATCGCGCAGCCAGGCGCGATGTCCGGCGCGCTGGCATTCGATGATCTGTTCGGCCGAAATCGGCACCGCGATCAGGCATACCTCGACCGCTGCGCCCGTCGGCGACGTGACGATCTGTCTGGTCAGTTCGAAGGGTTCAGCCACCCCGCGCAACCGTTCGAACAGGGCGGCGAATTGGCCGTCGGACCATTCGGACAGTTCCGGTGCGAATCTGCGCAGATCCGCGGCGTCGGGCAGATTGGCCAGGAACACGACCCTGGTCGGGGCGTTCCAGTCGCGGGCGACCTCGTTGGTGCGCCGCCGCGATGGCGACCTGCGTTCCGGCACCGGCCAATTCGTGCTGACCGGTGCGGCCAAGTGTGCGAGCAGTCGGGCGTAGTCGCCGCGGTGCAGCAGTGCGGCGAGATCGTCGAGCGCCGCTGTCAGCCGGTCCAGCTCGGCGGCGGCGAGGAACGCCGAGGGCTGAATGCGCAGTGTGGTCGGCGCGGAAAGTGTTGGCAGCATGCGAATTCGGTGGGCATGCAGCAGATAACCCGCCACCACATACCCGAACATTTCCGGATCGCAGATCTCGCGCAGCAGTGCGGATGTCGGTTCCGGTGGCGACAATTCGATGCCCTGCAACAGCCCGCGCCCCCGCACGGCGACGATCTCCTCGGGCCAGCGCCGCGCCACCGCGTCGAGCCGCGATCGCAGCCGCGCGCCGGTATCGGCGATCCGGAGCTGGTTGTCCCGCAACAGGTCCAGTGCCGCGTCGGCGACCGCGCAGGACAGATCGTCATCGGCGAAGGTCGAGGTGTGGTACCGGCCGAAGTCGGCAATCGAGCGTTGCCGGTCGACCAGCAGGGCGGAGATCTTCACCAGCCCACCGCCCAGCGATTTCGAGAGCAGGTAGTAGTCCGCGCTCACCTGCGACGGTGATGAGGCGAGGAATGTTCCGGTGCGGCCCATGCCCGACTGGATCTCATCGAATACCAAGGCCGCCGTGTGCCGATCGGCCAACTCGCGCAGTGCCAGCAGCGTCGCGGCCGGAACCTCCCGGACACCGCCCTCACCCTGGATCGGCTCGGTGAATACCGCGGCGATCGGCGAGATCGTGGTCCACGATCGCACCGGCCGACCCGCGCCATCGAAGGTAATCCGGCATACCGGCCGCAGTTCCTCGGCGAACGCATTGGCCACCGCGTCCGGGTCCCAGGTGTCGAGCCTGCGCCGCTCCGGGCCGGGCACCACCAGGTCCGCGGGCGTATCGGCCTGCTCGGTCAGGGCGAAGGCACCGGCTGTCTTGCCATGGAAGGCACCGGTCAGCGAGACGAAAACCGGTCCGCACCGCCGCAATTCGTCTATCTCCCGCAGCGATTCGGTGAGAATCTCGGCGACCGAGCGGCCATCGTCGTCGGATCCGTTGTCGGCCGCGGCAATCGGACGAACATCGTGCAGGCCGTCGCGCCGAACCCGGCGCAGGCCGCGCCGCAGTTCGGTCTCCAGATCGTCGAGGGCGCGGGCATGCGCCACCGCCGCGTGCCGGATCGCCGCCTCCACCGCATCGGCGCCGGTGGACCCGAAGGTCACCACGTGCTCGCGACCGCTCTCGGCGGCCACCGCCTCCGAAAGTCTTCGGGCAAGTCGGGCGGCCCCCGGCCGGACACTGCCCTGGGAGACGAACGGCATCTGCTGATTGAGTTGCGCGGTCGCCACCCGCACCAACGCCGGATGGTTGTGCCCGAACAGCGCCGCACCGAAACCGCCGACAAGATCCAGAACCCGGGTCCCATCCGGCCGGATCAGGTAGTCACTTTCGGCGCCCGCGTACACGACATCCAGATGGCAGGCGCGTAGCAGCCGAGCCAGTCCAGGACGGTTGTGCCGGGCGAAGTCATCGAATAATTCGTCTTCGGAAACAATGGCGGAGGAATTTATTTGTTTCGAAAACAGAACGCCTGCCGACACGACTTATGCTCCGATTCCAGAGTTCCGGTCGGCTGCACACTTGGCGACCACACAGTCGATTACGTCGCGCGCGGTATGCAGGGTCGTGGCCTCGGCATCGGAGATCTCGATACCGAACGCACGCTCGAGTTCGATGACGAGTTCCGCTGAGCGGACCGAGTCCAAGCCATAATCCAGCAACGGCGTATTCACATCGATCGACGGCACCTGCAATCCCCGTGAAAAGAGTTCACGCACCCGTGTACCGACATCATGCAACCCGGTCATCGCACGTCCTCCGACGCGCTCGAACCTGCCGCGTACACCCTGCGCGCAACGCGGGTGCAAACCATCGAATCCGTCGCGTTTGCCAGTAATATTCGCTGGTCAGCGCGGAATTCTCGGTCAGCCGAGACTGCGATCACTTGCCCTCCGATACGGCAATCAGGACTGTCACGTCCGATATTTCGTCCATATGCACAACTGTCAGCAATCACAGTGGTGCATGCACACATCTGTACACCGCCGATTTCCGACTGGCAATGTGAATAGCGCCGACTCAGAGCGCGGTCGAACTTTCAGCAACTGTTTCGCTAATTCGGTCATGCGACATGCGAAGCACTCGGCTAGGTCGCCCAAAAATGGGACCCGACGAGGCTGCGTCTGAGACAATACATTCCGCGGTTCACCGTCACAGATAATTCGTCAATTCGCCCACCCGCCGCGGTGCGGAATCATCTGTCAATAAATGCGCTGTTCACACCCGGTTCACCGAGTGGAATGCAGAGTTTCCGAACCGACCCATCGGTACTTTTGTTTTGCACTGGGCTCTAGCACATTTCGCGCGGAATACAAAGTCACGTAACGCCTTTTTTACCTCGGGTAACCGGTCCTGCGTCATGCCCGAACTTCCGGCTAACTTCTGGTCCCGGCGGCAGATGTGACGGCTCTCATTACCGGCCGGTAGCTCCTCTGACGCACTGTGACCGGTCACAAGCGCCCGACCGCCCGGATAGCGCACTCTCACAGAACCATGCGAACCAGTCCACACGCCCCTTCGGGCAGTTAGTGTGAATGCTCCACACAGCTACACCCGTGGCCGAATAGGAGTCGCCAATGCCCGTCGACCACTCGATCAGGCCGACCCTGACCCTTTCGGGCAAGCCGATGTCGTCCCCACTCAAGGATGTCCGCGCGCTGTCCCGACAGATGGTCGGCCACTTCGTGGACAACGTCATCCCCTGCTCGACGATGCCAGGTGATGCCATTACCGGCGATTTCACCGCCAGCACCCGCGTCTGCCTCGAAATCGCGGTCAGCATGCTCGACGGCAAGGACATCCCGGAGAAGGTGCAGCGGCTCGAGGACCATGCCGCGGGCTGGGCCCGCGAAGGCGTGCCCATCGACACCATCCTGCATTCCATCCACGAGGGCTTCCAGATGGGCCTCCAGCTGGTGGTGTCCAGTGCGACGATCAAGGACTACGACAATCTCGTCGACGGCGCCAAGATGGTCATCGAACTGCTCGATAAGCTCACCTCGGCGATCTCGGTGGCCTACATCCGCGAGCTGCGTGCCGTCGTCAGCGAGCACCACACTGCCGTGCACACGCTCACTTCCGCGCTGCTCGGCGGGCACAGCACCTCGACCATGGCCCGCGAATGCGGTATTGCCATCGCGGAGTCGTATGACGTTCTCGCCGTTGCCATTCCAGCGCATCGCGACGAGCACAATCCGATGCTCGACGCCCAGGTGGTGGCCCGGCGCAAGTTACGTCGGCTGCAGGCCGAACTCGCCACGCAATGTGGAGCGAGCGCGCTGTCGCTGCTGAGCGTGGACGGCGGCACCGTGCTGATCCCCTCGGCCCAATTCGACAACGACGAACTCGACGCGGTGGTGGTCAGGCTCGCGCACGCCGCGCAGGTCGGCATTACCGCGACCATGGTCGTGGCCACGCCGGAACAGATTCCGAACGCCGCCGACCAGGCCCACGAACTCCTGGACATGGTGCAGCGGCTGCAGGCGGTGGCCGGGCTCTACCGCTTCGACGAACTCGCCCTCGAATATCAGCTCACCCGGCCGGGCCCAGGCCGCGAATACCTCGGTTCGCTGCTGGACCCCCTGGACGAACACCCCGAACTGCTGGAGACGCTGCAGCGCCACATCGCCAATAACCTCAACCGCCAGCGCACCGCCCGGGTGCTGCACGTGCACACCAATACGGTCGATTACCGGCTCAAGCGCATCGGACAACTCACCGGCTTCGACCCGTCACAG
Source organism: Nocardia sp. NPDC050412 (assembly GCF_044458825.1). Taxonomy (NCBI): domain Bacteria; kingdom Bacillati; phylum Actinomycetota; class Actinomycetes; order Mycobacteriales; family Nocardiaceae; genus Nocardia; species Nocardia sp. NPDC050412. The sequence goes on along the minus strand of NZ_JBITIJ010000001.1, from coordinate 731,931 downwards.
CCGTCCGGGCTGTGGTACCTGCGCTCTGCTCTGGTCGCGCGCACGTACCGCACCTGATAAAGACGCCCGTACACTCGTGATACCGAAAGGCCCGCCGGAGGATCGCCCGGCGGGCCTTTCAGTGTCAGGCGGGTGCGCCGATCACGAAGGTAGGCCGAGCCCCGCGGCCAGCACCGGCCACGAAGTCTTCAGTGCCTCTTGCCAATACCCCCACGAGTGGGTCCCAGTGGGCTGGAAGTCGTAGGTGGCCGGGATGCCCAGTTGATCGAGTCTGGTGCGCAGGTTCTGGGTGCACCAGCTCACCGCGGATTCGATGACACCGCCGATCACCAGCTGATTGAAGAACCCACGCGGCCCGGGCTGCATGTGGGTACCGTCGTAGACGTCGTACATGCCGGGCACGCCCGTACCGGTAGAGATGAACAGGTGGATGCCGCGCAACCGCTCTGCATGCAGGTACGGATCGTTGGCCGCCCACATCGGATCATTCGACGGCCCATACATATTCATCGTATCGCCGCCGCCCCAACCCTCCACCGCGAGCTTCACGAACTGCTGCCCGATCGGATCACTGATCTGCGCACAACCGCTGTAAGCCGCAACCGCCTGGTACAAACCAGGTTTCGCGATCGGCAACTGCAAAACCGAAGTGCCCGAAGTGGACAGCCCCGCGATCGCATTGACGCCGGTGGTATCGAGTTCGGCATCGATCAGCGGCGGCAACTCCTCGGTGAGGAACGTCTTCCACTTGTACAGACCAAGTTTCGGATCCGGCGCACGCCAGTCTGTGTAGTAGCTCCACTTACCACCCACCGGCTGCACCACATTCACGTCTTTGTCGGCGAGAAACCTCAGCACATCGGTGTTCTTCTGCCAGGTCGCACTGTCCTGCCCACCCCCACCCCCATTCAGCAGATACAACGTCGGCCGCGGTGTCGACCGATCCGCCGGACGCAACACCTTCACCATGATGTCCTGTTGCATCGCAGCGGAATACACCCGCAACTGCACCGTACGATCATCCTCAGCCCACGACCCGGTGATCGACGACGGCGCATCAGCATTCGCGACCGACGGCACCACGACCACACCCGCGGCAACGGCAACCACCGCCAGCGCATGCACCCAACGACCACACAGTATTTCCAAGCCGCTCATGGCCGATCGTTCCCACCTGGGTCCCATTGCTTTCCTTCCTGCAGAAGCGCGCTATTCCTCGGCAGCCGCCACTCATGTTGATCAACGGCGCCGAAACTGCGCCAACGCTAGAACCGCAGAACTCCGCGGCAAATGCGGACCGACAGGGTCTGGACACCTCATGACTGGGCTCCGCACTGCTAGGGGTACGACATAACGAGCCGGGACGGCTCTAGCCGCTACGACCAGACCGAAATGTCAGCCACGCCGCACCGAGAACGGGATCTCGAGGCAGTCCGGTTTCAGCGTTCGAGAGGACGGAGTTTCACCACCCTCTACTTCGCGCAGCTCACGGCCCGACAGAGCACACTGGAGCTTTGGTATGCCGAGGATGCGCAACTCACAGTCGGGGACACTCCGTACGTGGGCACGACGGCGATCTTCGAGCAGCTCGTCCGATTCCCGCAGGCTGGGTACAACGTCAACGCGATCGATGTCCAGTCAGACATCGCTTCCTCTACGCTTCTTCGGGCGACTGGAAATCTCATGCTGGACGGAACTCCAGATGCTCGTCCGTTCGAGACATCATTCACGCTGAACAGCTCCTCGATGATCGCCGACCAGACCTTCCAAGGCATCTAGATCGCGATTGGACGATCCCGCCAGACCTTCGTGTCACGCGATGCCACAAATTGGCTTCAGCTGAAGCGTGCGTTCTCAGGTCGCGCGCTTCTGCCCGGCAGGACCGGACATACCGATGCTGATGAAGCTGTCCGGGTACACGGCGGTTCGCAGCCTCGCGGAGTACGCGCGGGTGTCCGATGAAGGTCTCCTGAACTTCCAGGCCGACACCGATCCCGCCGCGCGTCGCCATGGCCGGCGGCCGGGCGAATAGTCCGTGGCCGGAGACGAACATGATGAGCATTGAGACATCTATCCCGTTGTGCGAAGCGGAATTTCATGTCCTGTGCTAGTGGAGTTGGCCCACTGCCGACGCTGTGACCTGGGGTGGACCGTCCTCGATGGCACAACGAGTGCGTGACTTCACCAATGCAGGTAGTCCGTTCGACTTTCCCGTTGTGCGAAGCGGCATTTTATGTCCTCCGCCGCAGGCCAATAACGTCGGATTCATGGAGTGGAATTTTCAGTCGGCCGAAGAGCTTTCAGCTGCCTTGCGTGCCGGTGCGGTGACCTCGGAGGAACTGACCGACGAGGCGATCGCCCGGATCGAGCGCGACGACAAGGCGATCAACGCGATCTGTGTACCGGACTTCGACAATGCGCGGGCCGCCGCACGCGCTGCCGACCAGGCGCGCGCCCGCGGCGAGGACCGGCCGCTGCTCGGCATTCCGGTAACGGTCAAGGAGTCCTACGACATCGCCGGGCTGCCCACGACCTGGGGCATCCCAGCGCAGCGGGACTATATACCGGCCGAGGACGCGGTACAGGTGTCGCGGTTGAAGGCCGCCGGCGCGGTGATCCTCGGTAAGACCAATGTGCCGTTGACGCTGCGAGATATCCAGAGCTTCAACGAGATCTACGGCACCACCAACAATCCGTGGGATCACGGCCGCACGTCGGGTGGGTCGTCCGGCGGTTCGGCGGCGGCCCTGGCGTGCGGATTCGGCGCGCTGTCCATCGGCTCCGACCTCGCCGGTTCGCTGCGCACCCCCGCGCATTTCTGCGGCATCTACGCACACAAGCCGACACTCGGGCTGGCGCCGACCCGCGGCATGGTCGCGCCGCCCGCACCGGCAATGCCGATCGACCTCGACCTCGCCGTCGTCGGCCCGATGGCGCGCACCGCCCGCGACCTGACGCTGCTGTTGGACGTAATGGCCGGACCGGACCCGCTGACCCACGGCGTCGCCTACGACGTCGCACTGCCGCCCGCGCGCCACGAGCGGCTGGCCGACTTCCGTGTCCTGATCATCGAGGACCATCCGCTCATTCCGACCGGATCGGCGGTGCGGGCGGGCGTGAACAGGGTCGCCGAGGCGCTCGTCGACGCGGGCGCCCGCGTCGAACGGCGCAGTCCGCTGCTGCCCGATCCGACCGAAGCGGCGACGCTCTACATGCTGCTGATGCTGTCGAACGCCGCCACAAGTCTTTCCGTCGACGTGTACGAACAGCTGCAGACCCACGCCGCCGCCCTGAGCGCGGACGACCGGAGTCTCGATGCGGCGCGGCTGCGCGGCATGGTGCTCAGCCACCGCGACTGGGTCGAGGCGAACAACCGTCGCGAACTCCACCGCCACGGCTGGCGGCAGCTCTTCGCCGAGTTCGACGCCGTGGTGTGCCCCATCACGCCCACTCCCGCCTTCCCACACGACCACAACGGAGGTCTGGAGAACCGGCACATCGACATCGACGGCGTCGAGTACCCGTACTTCGACCAGCTCGTCTGGGCCGGTGTGGCGACCATGCCCGGCCTGCCCGCCACCGCCATACCCGCGGGCCGGTCCCCCGAGGGGCTGCCGGTGGGCGTGCAGCTCATCGGTCCGATGTTCGAGGACCGCACCCCACTGCGGCTGGCCGAACTACTCGAGCACAAGATCGGCGGCTTCCAGGCACCGAAGTAACCCGCACCACCGGGTGTCCACCCAGGACGAGGCGCCGTAGAAATCGCAACCGACCACGACGACCCGAGAATCGTTGCAGAAGTCGACATCCGCCATTGCCACGGGGCGTTCGCGGCAACGCACGGTATTGCCGCATTCAGGGCGGTTTGCGACACGAAATACACTGCGGTGCAGCATCGATCGCAGATCGACGCACGAACATGGGTATGGCCGCCCGTCCAGGTCGTCGACCGGGATCCCGCCGAGCCCCCGCTTCCGGGTCCGTCATACGGGCTGAACGAGCACAGAGGCCTAGCCGCCCAGCAGGCGGCGGATCTCCTCGTCCGGATACGGGGTGTTCCGGCTCCCCTGCTGGAACGCACGCATGAACGCGGACATCGCCGCGGCGATCGGCGCGTGCCGGGTGAGGACCGTGGCGGCCTCCTCAGGGATGCCCTCCGGCGGCTTGCCCTCGGCGAAGGCGCGCACCATCGTGGCGCGCGCCTCCCGGTCCTCCCTCCGGAGCCCGTACAGGGCGGTGACCAGCCAGTTCACCAGGTAGGTGGCGGTATAGCCGCGGTCGTAGCTCTGGTTCCGGTCGAAGAACGCGGCCTCCTCCGGCGAGAGATCGAACCCCGAGGAGAGCGCGAGGCCGTAGTCGCCGAAGTAGAGGCGTTGACCGTCGGTCAGGATGTTCTCGAAGTGCGCGTCGAGGTGCAGCAGCCCACGGCTGTTCATGAACGCGATGCCAGCGGCCAGTTCCCGCTCCACCACGGCGCAGGCCCGGTCGGTGGCCTCGTCGCCCGCCTCGATCTGGACGTTCAGCCACTCGTGCAGGGTCTGCGGGATGTACTCCAGGAACAGCGCGATGCTCGCCGAAGAGTCTCGGAGGGCCTCGATTCGGTGACGTACCTGCGGTCGGCCGTCCCAGTAGGCGACGACGCGATCGATGTCGGCGAGCTCCTCCGGCAGCGGCGTCGTGTCCGGCAACACCCGCCAGTGATACATCAGCGGGAAGCCCTCGTGTTCGGCGGCGAGCACCCAGTTCGTCGTCATGGTGTGCACGGCGAGCTCGCGCCAAGCCCCGAAGCCCGCCCCGCCGATGAGGCCAACGCCGTAATGGTAGAACAGCGGCACATCGAACAGGTTCGCCGTGGACCGGACATGCTCCGGCTGTCGTTCCAGATCGGTGAGGGGCACTCGCTTCACGAAAACCGGGGTTCCGGCGACCTCCAGCAGCACCGACTTCCCGCCGATACCGACGCCGATCGGCACGGCCGCATCCACGAGCTCACGCAACGCATGATCGCTGTGCAACGCCAGGGCCGTGGAGACAGCGCTGTGAGCGCGCAGGCGCGCCGGGCGCGACATGTCACGGCTCGTCGCCGCGTCGCCGGATATCGCCGCGTCAGGTGAACAGGACGTCACTGCAGCATCGATCACGATACTGGCATACCGGTGACGACGCAGAAGCGCGAAATCGTCGACACCGAGCACCCTCGGCACCTCACGCACCGACACATGGTGACCTCAGTTGCTTGGCGTTACCACCGAGCGTGAGACAGAGTCGAAAGTGGGACAGAGCCGTTGCGTTTACAGTCCCCGCCGTCGTCAGTCGACTCCTCAACGTCAGCATCGAAGCAGCGCGCTTGGCGGAGCGACGAATTCGGAGCGACGTGCGTACGCAGCCGAACCGATAGGGTGGCAATGAGGTGGAGGCGGCGAAATCGGTACCCCGGTTTCGCTGGCAGCCAGGGGGCGAAATGCGATCGATGATGGTACCGGCCGATGACGGGACCTTGCTGCACGTCGGTGTCACTGGACGTGGTCCGGATGTCGTGGTTCTGTCCGGTGGACCCGGTTGTGTCCATTACCTCGAGGATGACGGGCTGGCACCTCGCGGGATGCGGGCGTGGTATCCAGAGCCCAGGGGTGTCGGACGCTCCGAGGGTGGGCCACACGACCTCGGTCGGGCAGTCGCCGATATCGAAGCGGTGCGGCGAGCCGAAGGTATCGACAGCTGGGTAGTGCTCGGCCATTCCTGGGGCTCGGACCTGGCGGTGCGTTATGCGCTGGATCATCCCGACCGAGTCAAATCCGTCATCGGCGTCGCCGGTCACGGATTACACAAGGACCGCACCTGGTCTCAGGCATACGAGTCCGCGCGGCATCTGGAAGCCGACATCGAGATCGACTGGGAACCAGGCGTTCACGCCGCACTGAGCGCGTCGTTCGTGCAGTGGATTCACGAACCCGACCTGCTCCGCCGACTCGCCGACTCCGTCGTCGCCATGACATTCATTTCCCCGCAGCACGACATCCGCCCGTCATGGCCACTGCGGCAACTCGCCGCATTGATCCCGCACGGCAGGTTCGAGGAACTACCCGGAGTTGCCCACAACCTGTGGTCGACCGATCCACGCGTGTGGGTCGACCTCGTCACAACAGCATGCCGCGCCCCCACATGATCACCCGCCTCTGGGTGAAAGGAACGTTTTTGCTCCAGTGCCAACTGCCTATCACCGGTTCGAGCAGTGCTGGCGCCACTAAAAAAACATACGGCCGACCCGGCGGCCTCACGACTGGCAGTAGCTCCGAGGCAACATCGACACCGCGCAACGCAACATTATCCCTTGCAACACAGCACTTTTCCGGGGAACAGCACGAACACGCATGTATCCGGTGTTCGCTCCTGAGACCGGACCCGGCCCAACGAGCCAGGCTCGAAGAGATCCGCGACAACCTCGAAGCCCGCATCATCGAGGCCAAACGCGAGGGCTGGCTCGGCGAAGTCGAGGGCCTCCTGCAAGTCAGCTACAGCGGTGTCGAGGACAAGCTCAGCCAGATCGACGCTTCGCTCCAACGGCGGTCGGCGGGAACCGATCTCGGTATGCCCGCGCTCGGGTCCATTGCTGGAAGGTCTTGTGCACCATGAGAACACAAGAGTTTGTCCGTCGCGGCGGATCAGCGGAATGAACGCACGAAGACAGCGGGCGCGGCCGGTTCCGACGCCGGCGGCGCCGACGCCGGCCCGAGAGGACCCGAACGTGCCGCGCTCGTTACTGCGGCATATCCCCGACCGTCACGTTGGTATCGATGAGTCCGAACACCTCGCCCTGTGGCGCCGCGACCATCGCCATCCGGCCGGCCGGCGAGTCGGAGGCGGGCATCAGGACCCTCGCGCCGAGCTCGGAAGCCCGCGCCACCCCGGCGTCGACGTCGTCGAACTGGAACCAGGTCAGCCAGTAGCTGGGCATGGGATCGCCGGGCATCACGGTGTCGTCGTTCATACCGCCGGCGGGCTGTTCGCCGCCGCGCGGGGTGAACATCGCGTAGATCATGTTCTTACCGTCGCCGATGTCGGCGTAGGTGAAGCCGAAGACGTCGGCGTAGAACTTCTTCGCGGTGTCGAGCTGGCGGGTGTGCAGTTCATTCCAACAGTAGGCACCGTGCTCGTTGTGGACGGCGGCGCCGTTGTGCGCACGCGCCTGCCAGACGCCGAAGGCCGCGCCGACGGTGTCGATTCCGATGAACATGCGCCCGGCGTCGAGCACGTCGAGCGGGGGCATGACCACCTGACCACCGGCCGCGCCCACCTTCTTTGCGATCGCGTCGGCATTGTCGGCGGCGAGGTAGGTCGTCCACACCGAGGGCATCTCGGCCTGCGGTTTCGGGCCGATTCCGGCGACCGCATCCGTGCCCTTCATCCCCATCAGATATCCGCCCGCATCGTCCCCACCGCCGTCGATGGTCCAGCCGAACAGATCGGCGTAGAACTCGCTCGCCTTCACCGGGTCGTCGACCTGGCAATCGACCCAACACGGGGTGCCCTCGGACCAAGGTGTGCTTCGAACAGGCATCGATATCTCCGTTCACTCGTCGGTTGCCACAGGTCGCGGGCGGGCGTACCGAGCCCACCCGAGAAGGTGCCGATCACACTGCCTTCTAGTAGTGAACCAGCATCTCCTTGCCGGTGTCTGGAGTTTGCTGAACGTTTACCGTCACCGCAACGGGTCACGACAACCGAATGCCCACCGGGCCGATTGTGCGGAATCGGCCCGGTGGGCACGCCGCCACGCGCCTGCACCGACCGGGAAACGGAGGCGGGATAGGAATCCGTTTCAACGGGACGGGATCGCGTCGCGGTGGGCGCACCCGCCGAACAGGCTCGGGAGTCGGGGTTCGTCCTGTTCGGCCGCGGTGCACGCCTACTCGGATGTCACAGCTTGCCGCCACCGCCGATCAACCACGGGTTGAAGGCGCAGTCCAGATTCGGATGAGCGGCCGGGTCGAGCGCGTTGAGCGCGATCGACAGCGCGCGCGGCGAGTACATCATCGTCAGGTGATCGGACAGGTCCTGTTCGCAACCGTCCTGCAAGGTGATGTTGTGGACGGTCGAGCCCGGACCCGCCTTCAGGAAAGTCAGGTCGTAGGGGTTGGTGACCTCGTCGTAGCGAGTTCCGACCACGGTGTAGTCGACACCGGGAACGGTGTCGCCGTTCGCGTTGAGCTGGTTCACGAAATCGGAGCCGATGGTCTGCTGGATGCCCGCGTGACCGACGAAGATCTCGATGAAGCCGAGAATGTCGATACCGAAGTTGTTGATGGCCCGGCCCAATGCGCCGATGCCGTCGAGGCTGGTGCCGTGGTGGGTGGCACCGAAGGTGACCAGATTCTTCACCTTGGCCGCACCACCCTCGAACTTGGTGTACCAGTTGGCCAACGAACCGCCCTGCGAGTGGGCGACGATATCGACCTCCGACGCGCCGGTCGCGGCGAGTACTCGATCGACGAAGGCTGCGACCTGTTTGGCCGAATCCTGGATGTAGCCGGTGCCCATCACACCGGGCAGCACCGATCCGAGACCGCCGCCTTCCAGCAGATTCGAACGTCCGTAGTTGAAGGTGAAGACGCAGAAGCCCGCATCCTTCATCGGCTGGCCCATGTAGGCGAACCCGTTGTAGGCGTTCATCCAGGTGCCGTGCAGTGCGACTACTGGGCGCGGATGTTCGGCGGTCGGCTTGCAGTTCCAGTCGTTGGTGCCGGGCGGTGCGACATCGGGATTCAGCAGACCGTAGCCGAACGCGGCCAGCCACGCTGTGCTCGGCGGGCCGTAACCCACTGTGTCACTGGCGTATCCGCCCGATGATCCCGAGCTGCTGCCGGAGCCACCGTAGCAATCACCGGAGCCATTGCCCGATCCCGCACCGCTGCCCGAGGTGCAGGCCGAACCCGAACTGCCCGCGCTGCCGGAGTCGGCCACCGGCGCCGCCTTCCGGCCCGCGGCGATGTAGTCGGCCAGAGTCTGCTCCGTTGGCGCCGGATCGGGATTCGCATTGGCTGCGACCCCGGTCACACTCATGGCGAGCACCGAGACGCCCATCATCACCGCGGCGCTGACCGACCGACCGCATCTACTTCGTTTCATGACATGCCTTCCTGGAGAACGTCAGCGTTCGAGTCGCAGCGCCGAGGTAAGTCGGTCAACGGCACTGAAACTGCGGCAACGCTAAAGCCGGGTGCTGGTGAAACCCATGCGGCGGCAACGTAACTGGACACCTCACCAAACGGCTTTGCCCCTATTAGGGGTGCGGCACAATCGCGGTTTCCGGTGTCGCGGCGACGGCCACAATTCAGACGATCGAATTCGGTGAATTCTCCAGATCACCAACGGATTACGAGGAATTCAGAACATTCGAGAAGACCATGGTTCCACGTTTTCCCCGCCGTCGGCGGCCACCCGACGGCTAATGAGTGGAGCTGCCATGTTCGATCCGATCGAATCCACCGTCCGCTTCGGCCGCGGCATCGCGCGGTTGACCGCGGGGACGCTGCTCGGCGCCGCGACGGTGGCGTCGGCATTGCTGCACAGCCCGCCAGCGGTCGCCGATGCCGGCGGCGCGGCCGAGCAGCCACGGGGGATGCTATTCGGTTGGCCGCCAACCGAACCCGCGCCCTCGACACAGCCGCTCGGCTTCCGCGGACCGCAGACCGCGATCGTGGTGCTCGGCTACGGACTGCTACCCGATGGCGAGATGCGACCGGAATTGGTCAGCCGGCTGCACGCCGGATATGCGCAGGCCCTGCTGGCTCCGCTGTCACCGATCATCGTGACCGGCGGGAATCCGCGCAACGGTGTCACCGAGGCGCAGGCGATGGCGGATTGGCTTATCGGACACGGCATTCCGGCCGAGCGCATCCATATCGAGCCCGAAGCGGTGTCCACCGCGCAGAATGCCGAACGTTCGGCTCGGGTCATGCACGATATCGGCATGCGTGACGCCGTTGTAGTGACCTCCGCCGACCATATCGACCGAGCCGCAGCTCTTTTCGGCGATGCGGGCGTAGCCGTCGTCGCCACGCTCACTCCGGAAAAGGTACCGCCACTCGTTTGGGAGTTCGGGCCCAGATTCTGAACCACAGCAATACAGGAGCGAATATGAACAATGGCGCCGTTGATGCCGCTACAGATCCTGCGGACCAGGCCCGCACGTTACTCGACCATCGATATCGATCCGCCGCCACCTACGAGGTCGGGCGGGAAAAGATCCGCGAATTCGCACGCGCGACAAAGAATTTCCACCCCGCGCATTGGAGTGAGGAGGCGGCCGCGCAGCTCGGCTTCGGCGGGTTGATCGCCCCGCCGACATTCGCCTCGATAATCCTGCTGCGGGCCCACCGCGAAATACTCGATACCCTCATCACCGGGTACGATTCACACCGGATTCTGCATGCGGACCAGGTGCTCGATATCGGCAGGCCGCTGGTCGCCGGTGACCGGATCACCTGTGATGTCTATTTCGAATCATTCCATCATTTCGCCGATTACGACGTGCTCGCGGTCAAGAGCGTACTGACCGATCAGCACGGCGAGGTGGTGCAGACCGGTTCCACGGCCCTGCTGACGCGCGGCCCCCAGAGTGCCGGGTTGGCGCAGCGGGTCGGCCGGATCGCCATGGATTCCCTCGATGCGCCATATACGCCTGAGATCGTTGTTCCGGCCGAAGGCGACGGTCTCGTGGCACCGATCTCATCTCGGATACCTTGCACCACGGTCGATTTCGAATCGCTATCGGTCGGTACGGAGTTACCGGCCCGGGTCGTTCAGCTGTCGCGCGGTGATCTGGTCGATTACGCCGGGGTGACCGGTGATGCCGATCCGGGGTTGTTCACCGAGCAGGCCGCCACCGCGAACGGTCTGCCGACCGTCGTCGTCCCCGGCATGCTCAAACTCGGTCTGGCCGCTGGATATCTCGGCGGCTGGCTCGGCGATCCGGCGGCCGCCAGCCGATTCCGCGCCCAGTTCGCGCATTACACGCACTATCTGCGTATTCCGCCGTGGCAGGCCAGCGCCATCGAATTCCGTGGCCGGATAACTTCACTCGATACGCATCACCGCAAGGCCACCGTCGCACTGGACGCAAGGTCGCATGGCCGTCGGCTTTTCGGCTACGCCGCCGCGGAAGTCCTGTTCCCCGAACGGGGTTGAAGTCCGGTCCCGGTGACGGCAGCCGGCGGGCTGGAGCGCAGCCGCGCGAGTCTGCGATGCGAGTCCAGCCGCGCGGCGCGGTCGTAAGTGCTGGTGTGGACCAGGATTTCGTCCGCGCCGGTGCGCGCGACCAAGGCCGCCAATGCGTCGGCGACCTCGTCCTCGGTGCCGTGGATATGGTCGCGCAGCGCCTCGTCGAAGATCCGTCGTTCCCGGTCGGTGATCGTCATGGATTCGATCTCCGCAGGTGGAATCAGCACCGGAAATTCGCCGCGCGTCCGGGAATACGCGCTCGACCACGCCTCGGGTAGCAATAGCCGATAGGCTTCCTCGGTGGTGTCGGCGATCACGACCGCGCCGGAAACGACGACATACGGTTCGGTTCCCCATGGCGTCGGGCGGAACCCCGCGCGGTAGCGCTCGATCGCCTCGGCCATGCGGTCCGGTCCAGCGATCGAGGCGATAACCAGCGGCAAACCGAAACGCGCTGCCCGTTCCGCGCCGGATCCGGTCGCCAACAGGAATGCGGGTACCCGCAGCCCCTCCGCGGGCCAAGCGTGCACACCCGACTTGCCGCGCGTGAAGTATTCGAGGACATCGGTGAGTTGCTGATCGAAATCGTCGGCATCGCTCTTGCTGTGTCCGAGTGCCCGCCGCACGCCGTCGGTGAAGCCGACCGAGCGGCCGAGCCCCATATCGATCCGTCCCGGATACAGCGATTCCAAGACCCCGAATTGCTCGGCGACGACCAATGGTTGATGGTTCGGCAGCATCACCCCGCCGGTGCCGATCCGGATCCGCGAGGTCGCCGCCGCCGCGGCCGCGGCCAGCACGGTCGGCGCCGAGCCCGCGACCCCGGGCACACTGTGGTGCTCAGAGACCCAGAACCGGTGATATCCCCAGTCCTCGGCCAAGCGCGCGAACTCCACGGTCTCCCGCAGTGCCTCCGGATGGCTCTGACCGCGTCGGACGCGCGAGCGATCCAGGATCGAAAACCGCACCTGATCGAGTTCCGAAGTCATACCTGTGTCAACACCCCGGGCCCCGCCGCATTCCAACGCACGGATGGTTCTGGATGAAAGAATGGAAATCACACCTGCGTAAACTGGTAGCCGGTCCTGCGGTCGTCGACGCGTATCGCGGCTCGGCACGAACGTCGAGCTCGACGTGGAGGCGCGAATGTCGCGGATCGGCCAGTCATTCCAACGTGCGCGCCGTCGCACCACCATCCTGTGGGGCATCACGCTCGCGGCTGTCATCGTATTGGCGGCAACAGCGGTGCTGGTCGCGGTGCGTCACACCGGTCGGGTGGCGAGTGGTGCGTGTCCGGATGATCCGTTGGCGTCGGCTCCCGGCTGGGCGCCGTCGAACGATCGGGTGGACGTGCCGATCGATGTGCATCCGTTCGTCGGCAACGGCTATCTCGGCTTGCGCGTACCGCCGCGCGGCATGGGATACACCGCGACCGATGAGATGACCGGCTGGCCGCTCTACACGCCCGCATACGACGGCGCTTTCGTCGCCGGACTCTATGCGCATACTCCGGGTGTGGCCGATAACCGCGAGGTCGCGGCGGCCATTCCGAACTGGTCCGGATTGTCGGTCGGTGTCGGTACGCACACCTATTCACCCGCCACGCCCGCTGCCCAGATCTCGAACTTCGCACAAACGCTGCACCTGCGTTGTGGACTGGTGCGGACCCGGCTGACCTGGACCGCGCCCGATGGCAAGGCCACCGATCTGGTCTACGACGTACTCACCGACCAGTCGGATCAGCATGTCGGCGCGGTGCACGTCACGTTGGCGCCGCACTGGTCGGGCGAGATGGTCGTCTCCGATCTCGTCGACGGCGCCGGTGCCCGACGAGTCAGCCAGTCCGAGGTGGGCGCTCGCGATGACGACACGATTCGAGTCGGATTCCGTACCGACGGCACCGATGTCGACGGCGATATCGCCTCCGTGCTACGCCCGGGGGCGGGTATCGCTTCGAACGCGATCGAGCCGACACCACCGGGCCGCGATCTCAGTGCGCGCCAGGATGTTCGGTTTCCGGTGCGCGACGGCGGCACGTATCAGGTGACGAAGTTCGTCGGGGTCGACACCACCCGTACCTCGCCTGATCCGGCGGCGACCGCGTTCGAGGCGGCACAGCGCGCCGTGCGGACGGGATGGGCGAACCTGCTCGCGGAAACAGCCGCGGCATGGCGGGTGCGGTGGCGCGGTGATATCGAGGTGCCCGGCCAGCCCGATATGCAGACCTGGGCGCGCGGTGCGTTGTATTCGCTGTACTCCAGCACGAATCCGAAACAGGACAACAGCATTTCGCCCGTCGGGCTCAGCAGCGACAACTATGGCGGCGCGGTGTTCTGGGATGCGGATATCTGGTCGTTCCCCGGATTGCTGCAGCTCGCACCGGAACTGGCGAAATCCGTGGTGGACTACCGCTTTCGGACGTTGCCCGCCGCGCGCGCGAACGCTCAGCGGCTCGGCTACCGCGGTGCGTTCTACCCCTGGACCAGCGCGAGCCGTGGCGATCTCGACGAATGCCACAGCTGGGATCCGCCGCACTGCCTGACCCAGATCCATCTGCAAGGCGATGTGTCCCTGGCGGCCTGGCAGTACTACACGGCTACCGGCGACACCGGCTACCTGCGCGAACGCGGCTGGCCGGTGCTGCGCGCACTCGCCGAATTCTGGGCCTCGCGGGTGACGCGCAACGAGGACGGCAGCTATTCGATTCGCAATGTCGCTGGTCCCGACGAGTACAGCAACGGGGTGAACGACGCGGTCTACACCAATGCCGTCGCTGCCCTGGCCCTGCGCAATGCCGCACATGCGGCTGAGATTCTGGGTGTACCGCGCCCGCCCGAGTGGACCGTTATCGCCGATGGTCTGCGCATGCCGTTCGATGGCAACCAGCGGATATTCGAACAATTCGACGGCTACACCGGCACTCCCATCAAACAGGCCGACACCGTGCTGCTCATCTACCCCCTGGACTGGCCGATGCCGCCGGATGTCGCGGCCAATGTGCTCGAATACTATTCGGAGCGAACGGATCCCGACGGCCCGGCGATGACCGATTCGGTGCATGCTATCGACGCGGCGAAAATCGGCGTCCCCGGTTGCGCCACCGACACCTTCCTCGAACGCGCCGTCCGCCCGTTCGTCCGCGCCCCCTTCGGCCAATTCGCGGAGGCTCGCGGCGCCAAGGTCGGAGCCGAAGACCCGCTCGCCGGTGCGCCCGCCTTCACGTTCGTCACCGCGGCGGGCGGCTTTTTGCAAACCTTCACCAACGGCCTGCTCGGACTGCGCTTCGACACCGACGAAATCCGCATCGCTCCCACGCTTCCACCAGAGCTCCGCGACGGTCTCAGCATCCATGGAATCCATTGGCAGGGCCGAACTTTCGACGCAACCATCGGCGCCGACAAAACCGAACTGACCCTGACCGACGGCCAACCGCTACAAGTCCGAACCGATACCGAAACCCACCGTCTCGATAGCGAACTGACCATCCCGACCCGCCGCCCCGACCGCACCCCCACCGACAACCTCGCCCGCTGCAAACCAGTCACCACCAGCTCCGACGAGCCGGGCAAATACGCCGAAGCCGCCGTCGACGGCACCCCTGCCACCGGCTGGTCCCCCAACGCCCCCACCGCAACCGTCACCGTCGACCTAGGCCAGGAAACTCACGTCGACCGAATCCTCCCCCACTGGACCACCCCCACCCCGACCACCTTCACCACCTCCCCCGACAACCAAACCTGGACACCCATTACCCCCGACCCAACCACCGGTTCCCTCCCCACTCCCCTCTCAACCCGCTACATCCGTCTAGAACTCACCACCCCAACCCCAACCCCCCACCCCATCCTCCAAGAACTCGAAATCACCGGCCCCCGAACCTGACTCGCAACGACCGGTTTTGCGCACCTCACGGCGGGTCGGGCAGGCCGAGCGCCGGTGCGAGCACGCGCCAGGCCCGCGGCAGTTGGGCCTCGAAATCAGGCCAGGTGTGCATGCCCGTCGGGGCGTAATCGACGGTGGCCGGGATATTCAGCTCCGCCAGTCGTGCGGCGAAGCGTTCGGTACACGAGCGCGCCCCGGCTTCGAGGGCCAGACCACCGCCCGCCGTCTTCAGGGCTTCGACAAGCTCCGGGGAGTGCGATACCGCGACGAGGTCGGCGTCGGTCGGCAGGCCGGTCGCCGCGGACAGGTAGATGGTGGTGCCGCGCAACTGCGGAGCGCCGAGCAGGCTGTCATGCGCATTCCACTCCGGTGATCCAGGTGGGCCCCAAAGGTTTTCGACATTGCCGCCGCGCGACGCGACGGTGATCGTGGTGACGGCGCGGCCGAGATCGTCTGCGGTGGAATAACATCCACTCATCCCCGCGACCGCACGGTAGCGCCCTGGATACCGCTGGGCCAGCATCATGGCCGCCTGCGCCCCCATCGACACACCCGCGATCGCCCGCCGCCCATCGGTTTTCAGATACGACTCGATAATCGGCGGCAGCTCGGCGGTGAGAAAAGTTTCCCACCGATTGAGTCCGAGAGTGGCGTCACGCCGCATCCAGTCGCTGTACATGCTCCCGGTACCACCGCTGGTCAACACCACATCGACCGGCTTGTCCGCGAAGAACTCCGCCGCACGCCCCTTGGTCAGCCATCCGGAGACCGCCTCGCCGTCGACGCCATCGAGCAGATACAGCAATGGACGCGGCCCGGAACCGCTGCCGCGCAACACATCCACCGTAATGACCCGACGCATGGCGGCCGAGGCGATGGCGAAACGTTCGTGGCGCGGCCCGACCGTCTCGATGCTGATCGTTCCGGTCCGTGTCATGGCCGGATCAGTGGCGGGCGGCGGATCCGCGAGTGCGGGCACGGACGCCAGCGCGGCGATGAGGGCCATCGCCGCCGCGGTGATCGGTGCTCGAAAACTCATAATACGACGGCGGCTCGCTCTGCCTGTCTGGCCGCGGCGCGGTCGCGCTGCTCCTCGAAACGTGTTGCCTTGATCGCCAACTCGTCGAGAAAGGCGCCGAGTTCGTCGCGGGCGCGTTCGCCGACGTCGGACAGATCGGTGCGTTCGAAGACATTCCAGGCGCGCAGCACCGGCCGCAGCACGACATCCAGGTGCTGGCGTAAGTCGTAGATGCCGTTCTTGGCCAGGATGACCGCATTTCGCCGGAAGTTGGGCTGGGTGAGTCCGGGCATCTGGAACCGCGTGACGATATCGGTTATCGCACGCAGGGCCTCGTCGGGTGCGAGGTCGAGGGCGGCGGCACTGAGGTTGCGGTAGAAGATCATATGCAGGTTCTCGTCGGCGGCAATCCGTTGCAGCATACGCTCTGCGATGGGCTCATCGCAGGCGGCTCCGGTATTTCTGTGACTTATTCTGGTCGCCAGTTCCTGCAGTGTCACATATGCGACCGAGCGAAGGAACTGCGGCCCCTTCTCCGGTTTCTCGACACCCAATGTCATATGCGCCATTCGGGCCTGTTCGAGTGCCACCGGGTCCACCGCGCGGGTGACCACCAGATAATCGCGCATGACGATCGCATGCCGGTTTTCCTCCGCGGTCCAGCGCCCGACCCAGGTGCCCCAGACTCCGTCCAATGAGAACGACTCCGAGATCTCCCGGTGATAGGAGGGCAGATTGTCCTCGGTGAGCAGGTTGGTCACCATGGCGGTCCGCGCGACCTCCGATAGCTTCGATTGTTCCGGATCCCAGTCGAGGCCGCCCATGGCCGCGAAATTCCGGCCGTCATCCCACGGCACATAATCGTGTGGATTCCACGCCTTGGCCTTGTGCAGATGCTCGTCGAGCTGACGTTCGGCGATAGGCTCCAGTTCGCGCAGAATAGCGAGATCGGTCAACGCGTTCGTCACACGTACTCCTTTGTTCACCCCCGAATCGAAGATAGGTGGACTAGTTCAGGCCGAACGAGTGATCAGTCGATCGTTGGGTGAGATGACGACAGGCCGATGACCAGGCTGGAAGCCATCACAACCCGGCAGATCGGCCAGCCGATAGAGCCCCGGCGGGCGCCCCTCGGCGAGGTGCCGGGCGAGCAGTTCCTGCGCCGACCCGGCCAGTTCGGGAATCCGGGCGGTCTCACCGGAGGCCACCACCGCGGTCAGCGGTACCTCAGCGGCATCGCTGACCAGCTCGAGCACATCCGGGGTGAGCGCGAGGGGTGTCATGGCGGATATCTCGTCGATCGGCACCAGGACCGTGCCGCCCTCATCGGACAGCAGCGACAGCGCTCGGGAACCGAGTGGCATCGCCAACGCCGCCTGGACCCGGCGCAGCTTGCGGCGGGCCGCGGACGCAGCACCGAGTCCGGGTCTTCGCTCGTCCGGATGCGCGGGAATCGCGAGGGCGACCACCTGGTAGGACGCGGCGACACTGATACCGGCGCGCCCGGCCAACCGTGCGACGCCATGCCCGCTGAGCAGGGCCGATACCAGGGTTTGCGCGGCGGTCTGCTGTTCCCGAGCGACCTGGCGGTGTTCGTCCAGATAGGCCGTCGACGTCGCCGTCGTCACCATTTCCAGCACGCGCACGATCAATCCCGCCGCGGCCGCCACCTGATCGGCATCCTCGTCCGCCGCCTGTTCGGCGAGAAATTCCAGCCCGACGCGCACCCCGTCGTGATAGGCGTCCAGCACAGTTTCCAGCGCTACCCCCTCACGCGCCCACCGTGCGGCCGATCCGGTGATCATCGCGGGCTGCTCGGCAACCGGAGCCAACTGCGGTTCGAGTACTTGCGCAGCCTCGGCCACGCAGGTCCGTGTGATAGTACCGAGATCTCCGCGCTGCGTGGCTCGGGCCTGAAAAGTCAAATATTCGACCAGTTTCGATTCCAGACTCGTACTTCCCGAGCCAGCCTGTTTGCCCACCATGACTCTGAAAGGCTAGCGGCGTTCGGACGGAAATCGAATGCCTGGTCCGGTAATTAGGAAAGTCATCACACCGCACCGACAAGCTTGGGCGAAATCACAAGCAGCTGAGCGATTCTCATCGGAATATTTCGGTAATTCGGATGATCGGATATGCTCGGTGAGACCGGAGTGCACCCCCGGGACACTGACGTGAGTGCGCCACCCTGGTACGACGGCTGTAACACCGGGCGACAATCCACCGACGGCATCGAGGACAGCCACCGGCGAACCCACAAGCTGTCCCGTGACCAAATTTGAATCCCTGTGCTGCGGGTCGTGTGCCCGATAGCACCGAGCGCCTTGTACCGTTCCGTTCGGTGAACCCGGACAGTGCAAGGCGACGAGTCGAAGGATGGCATCAGACCATATGAGCGGCACGCGAGAAAAGCTGGAGGAACTCCGGGACATCCTGGAGATCGCCGAGGAACCCGCTGGCGAGACCGGTATCGCGAAACGCAAGACCAAGGGCATACCGAGTGCACGCGAGCGCGTACGCATGCTGCTGGACCAGGGCTCCTTTGTGGAAATGGGCGCGCTGGTGCGCCAGCCGGGCAGCACTGAAGGCATGTACGGCGACGGTGTGGTCACCGGCCGCGGTTACATCGACGGCCGGCCGGTCGTCGTGATCGCCCACGACCAGACCGTGTACGGCGGCTCGGTCGGCGAGATGTTCGGCCGAAAGGTCGCCGCCGCAATGGAATTCGCGCAGGAGAACGCCTGCCCGGTGGTGTCGATCAACGATTCCGGCGGCGCCCGTATCCAGGAGGCGGTCACCTCGCTGGCCTGGTACGCATTGATGTGCCGACGCCAGGAGGATCTGTCCGGCTTCGTGCCGATGGTCGCGGTCATGCTCGGCAAATGCGCGGCCGGTTCGGTATACGGCCCGGTCAATATGGATGTGCTGGTCGCGACCGAGAAATCGTATATGTTCGTCACCGGCCCGGAGGTGATCAAGGGCGTGACGGGCGAGGTGGTCAGCGCCGACGATCTCGGCGGCGCCGCCGCCCTGCAGGCCAACGGCACGGTGCACCATGTCGCCGCCGACGAGCAGGCCGCCTTCGATTGGGTCCGCGGCTATCTGAGCTACCTGCCGTCGAGCTGCCTCGAACAGGCTCCGGTGGTGAATCCGGGACTGGAACCGGAGATCACCGCCCACGACCTCGAGTTGAACTCGATCATTCCGGATTCCGACCGGTCCGGTTATGACATGCACGAGGTGCTACTGCGCATCTTCGATGACGGTGATTTCCACGAGATCAGCGCTGGTACCGCCCAGAACCTGATCACCGGATTCGCCAGGGTCGACGGTCGCAGTGTTGGCGTGGTCGCCAATCAGCCGCAGGTACTCGGCGGCGCACTGGACGGACTGTGCTCGGATAAGGCCGCATATTTCATCCGCCTGTGCGATGCCTTCGGCCTGCCGCTGATCTTCGTCGTCGACACCCCCGGTGTGCTGCCCGGTCTCGAAGAGGAACGCAACGGCGTCATCAAGCGCGGCGGCCGGTTCTTCCGCGCGGTGATCGAGGCCACCGTGCCGATCGTCTCGATCGTGACGCGCAAGGCCTACGGCGGCGGCTATGCGGTGATGGGCTGCAAGCCGCTGGGCGCGGACCTGGCTCTGGCCTGGCCGACGGCACAGATCGCGGTCATGGGCGCCGAGAGCATGGTCGGCATCATCGGCCGCAGGCAGCTGGAGGCGACCCCGCCCGAACAGCGCGCCACCGTGCGTCAGCAGATGATCGATTTCTACAATGCCACCGTGGCCACCCCGTGGACGGCAGCCGAACGCGGCTACATCGATGCCGTGGTCGAGCCGTCGCAGACCCGGCTGGAGATCCGCAGGGCGCTGCGCCTGCTGCGCGAGAAGGGCGCGGTCAGGAAGCACAACCCGCGCAAGCACAGCCTCTTCCCCGTCTAGGCCCAGTTTGTGTTGTGTCACAGTGCAAACGTGCATCGGTCGTGTGATATCCGAGGTTCGTTCGCACGCCGCGCGGCCCGATAGCGCTGTGTCCTAACGTCATCCGTGCCCGACCCGTGTTCGCCGCACGACAGCCGGGCGCGCGGCGTGCCCACCGAGAGTGTCCCTACCCATTCCGAGTGGGTGCGCCGCACTTGCGCACTAGGCTTGATCCGGACGTGTCCCGTGATTGCCCCAAATGCGTTCCACCGTGGCCCATTCGGCCTCCCACAACCGGGCCCTGCGTCGGTCGAGCGCGCGGCGCAGCAGTGCATAGCCGCAGCCGAAGCAGACCGCTATCCCGAAGACCATGCCGGTGCTGATCAGCAGTGCCTTGCTCAGTGCCCGGGTATCCGACGGCGGCTCGGTGACCTTGCCCGAACCGTCGAGCCAAATCTTCACCGTGGCACCGGCTTTCATCACTCCGGTGGCCTGGTAGTCACCGGTATGCGTGACACCCTCGGCGTCGCGCCACTGCACCCGGGCCGGGGTGATGGGCGCGTAGAGCGGTGCCTTGCCGACCTCGATCACCGTCGCGTCGACCTCGTGCAACCGTGCCGCTTCGGCCCGCGCGATGCGATCTTCGGTCTGGTAGATCCGGCCGCCGACCGCCATCGACAGCAGCGGAGCGCTGATCAGGAACAACAGCGCGAGCACCGCGGCGACCGCCAGTTGCAGACGATCCTCACGGCGGCGCATCGGATTTCGATCCAGGCCGACCCGGCGACAGGTGCGGCGGACGACGCTCGGTGACCCGGTTGCTGTGGTCATGACGATGACACCTCGCTCTGGAATTCAGCTGTCAGCCCGTGAAGGGTGTCGAAGAATGTGTCGATGAGATCAGGTAATCCGTCGGTGTCGGTGCCCGCGCCCCAGACCTGCAGGGCGGCGATGAGCAGTCCGGTCCCCGCCGCGACGGCTGCCTCCGGGCGCCGATCCACCGCGGGATCGACACCGAGTCTGGCGGCGATGATCCGCACGGATTCGCGCTGCCCGTCGAGTCGGATGCGCTGATAGCCGGCGGCCAGCGTGGGTTCCGCCTCGAAGCGTTGGAACAGCGCCCAGCGCCTGGCCAAGCGCGCCACCTTCGGACCGGTATGTTCGGTGGCCAGCCAGTCGTGCAGGGCATTGCGGTAGGCGACCAGCGGCGACTCGCGCGCGGGGCGGCGGCACAGCGCCTCGTTGAACAGGTGCACGTCCTGATCGATTTCACCGAGTACGGCATCCTCGATGGAAGAGAAATGACGACTGAAGGTCCGCCGGGTGACCCCGGCGCGCTCGGCTATGTCCTCGACGGCCACCGAACCCAACCCGCGCTCGTTGAGCAGGTCGAATGCGGCGCGCGACATTGCCGCGCGACTGCGGAGCGTGCGCAGCCGACGGCCGTCGAGGTCGACTTCGTCGTCGATACCCATACCGGCAGTCTACGCCCTATTGTCCCATCGGGACATTAGTTCGGTGTGATCAGCATCAGGGTTTACGTGCCAGGCCGGTGACAATGAGCTGCTCCCAGACAGTGAGCTCACGGCCGACGGTGCCGACCGATGCCGCGTCGCCCGCGGGCGCATCTGGTCGCCACTGCGCCGATGGGACGATATCGGGCTCCAGGACTTCCAGGTCGCCGAAGAGGCCACGGATCTCCTCGGTGTCGCGCCAGCGGCCGCGCCCGAAGGTGGACTGCAGTTTCTGTTCGGCGGCGGTGGTCTCCGAATTGTGGCCGGAGCGGAAGTGCGTGATGAATACGTGGCTGCCGGACGAAATCTGGTCGTTCCAGAAGCGCACCACGGCGGCTGGATCCTCGTCGTCGTTGAAGTGGTGCAGGATCGAACTGAAGATGACGCCGACGGGCTGCTCGAAATCGATCAGCCGGGCGACATCCGGATGGTCGCGGATCGATTCGGGGGCGCGGGCGTCGGCCTGGATCACTGTGGTGTTCTTATCGGTGACCAGCAGCGCGCGGCCATGTGCGAGCACGATCGGATCGCTGTCGACGTAGACGACCCGGGCGTCGGTGACGTACCGCTTCGCGACCTGATGCACATTGTCGGCGGTCGGCAGGCCGCTGCCGAAGTCGATGAACTGCCGCATACCCGCCCGGGCCATATCGCGCACCCCGCGGATCAGCGCCAGCCTGCTGGTGAAGGCGATCGCCACCGAACCAGGCAGGTTCATCTTGAAGTGATCACCGATCTCCTGGTCGACGAGATAGTTGTCCCTACCGCCGAGCAGATAGTCATAGACCCTGGCGATACTCGGTTTGCTCTGATCGATCTCCCGGTCCAGCCGAGTTGGGGGCGCGGCATCGTCGGTCATTGTCAACACCTTCGTCCACGGGACCTGTGCGGTTCCTATCGTATGAGACCCGGCATCACACCGTACGCACTTGACGAACCCGGCGTCGCACCCGTACCACGCCGAGTTCGGTTGTCCCGCTTATTGTTTTCGGCGTATCAGCGCGAGTCGCCCGGCGCCGCTGGATGATCGACCGTCTCCGGATGCCGTTCACACAGGGCGCGCAGCAATCCAGGGGTGTACTCCGGTGGCGCGGCATGGACCGATAGTTGATTGGCCACCGCGCGATACGCGTCGAGGTCGGCGGTCTTGTCCAGATACAGCGCACTGGTGAGTTGCTGCAGATAGACGATGTCGGGGAGATCGGCTTCGGTGAAGCGCAACATGGTGAACGCACCCTCCGCCAACGCCGGACCGCCGACATGATCGGGCAGCACCTGCACGGTGATATGCGGCTCCTCGGCGATGCGCAGCAAATGCTCGAGTTGGGCACGCCACACCGTCGACCCACCGATCGGCCGGCGCAGCGCCGCCTCCTCGACGATCAACCACAGCTGCGGCGGATGCGGGCGACGCAATATCTCTTGACGGCGCAACCGCAGCGCGACCCGCCGCGCGATCGCCTCCGCCGATTCGGCCGGATGCGCCATGGAAAGCAATGCCCGCGCGTAGTCGGCGGTCTGCAGCAGTTCCGGCACCGCCCTCGGCTCGTAGCCGCGGATCAGCTTGGCGGCCTGCTCGAGTCCGAGATAGGTGTCGAACCACTTCGGCAACCAGTCGCTGTCGCGATGCCACCAGCCAGAGGCGTTGGCCTGACGCGCGAGTTCCTTGAACTCCTCGCGCTCTTGCGGGTCGGTGACCCGGTAGAGCGTAAGCAGATCGAGCAGATCGCGTTCCCGGAAACCAGTGCGGCCCAATTCGAGTCGGCTGATCTTGGAATGCGAACCGCGGATCGCCTCGCCGGCATCCTCGCGGGAGATGCCACAGGCCTCACGCAGCCGTCGCATCCGACTGCCGAGCATCATCCGCAGCACGGTCGGCCCACCGTCGGCAGCAGGGTTCTTGCCGGAAAATGAATGTCGCACTTCCGAAGCACGCATTCGACGAGTCTGCCATGAAATAGCCGCACCGCACTAGAACCAAAATGCCCCATTTCCACAAGCATTCGTACATCTGCAAGTACATTGCGGAACGTCCCCGGTTCAGCGCAGTAGCACCTCCGCGGTTGCCCGACCGAACAGCTTGCGACCGTCGGAGATCGCGGTGAGTGCGATGGTCGCCGCGCGGCGGTCCGGATCCAATGCCTTGACCCGCCCGCGGAATTCGACCTCGCACTGCAGGGTCGCCGAGACGGGGGCGAATCCGGCGAACCGCACACCGTATTCGCTGATCGCGGCCGGATCGCCGAGCCAGTCGGTGAGATAGCTCGCGCCGAGCCCCATGGTCAGCAGGCCGTGCGAGACCACACCGGGCAGTCCCGCGGCAACCGCGACATGCTCGCTGAAGTGGATCGGATTCGAATCACCCGATACCCCGGCATAATTCACCAGATCACCGCGCGAGAGCGGCACGACGCGGACGGGCAGTTCGGTACCGACCCGCAGTTCGTCGAACGCCAGCCCGCACGGCACGCGCACCGGAGTCTGGTCCACACCACCATCGGGCAACACCTCGTCGAAGCATTCGACCATGCCGCCGTCCAACGCATGCCGCGGCAGCCGCCGGGTCGCGTCCTGCCGCTGCGACAGCGCCTCGCCGCTCATGATGACGCCATCGACCGCGGTGACCAGTTCGGTGGCCACCTCAGCGCCGGTGCGGGCCACCACGGTGGTGTGCGCGGTCTGCAGCAGTTCCTTGTACTGGTTGGTCAGCACATTCCGGATGACCATGAAGTCCATATCGCTGAACTGCCGGAACGATTCGACATAGGAGTCGCAACGCAGTTGGTCACCGGCGACGAGTGGCCGGTGCGCCCGGATACTCTGCTCGGTCTGCAGCACCTGGCTGAAGTCGTAACCGCTCAGCACCGAATCGAACATCTTGCGCTGGAGCAGCAGCCAGATGATCGAAGAGAAGGTGGGCGGTGCGATGAGTCCGTCGTAGCCGAGCTCCCATGCCGCCTGCTCCTGCCAGTGCGCGGGGTGGCCGCCCCGAACCGCCCGGGCGAATTCACGAATTTTCTCCCGCCCGACCTCGTAATGGTCGGACATCCGATAGTGGCGCCCCACCATCGCGCTGGCTTGTTCAGATCCACTCAAAACCGTCACGTGTCATAAATCGCTACCCCGATGTCAGGCGCAACACTAATAGCTGATCGCCATGAATCTCTTAACATTCATCGGGCGCGGGGGCGCCCTGCAGGCGCTGATCCAGCCAGATCATCGCCTCCGGATAGCCGAGTGCCCCGGCGATGATGTGTTCACCGAGAACGCTGCGATAAACGGCCGAGACTCCGAGCCCGCACTGCTCCCGGTAGAGGTTGCGCGCGCCCTCGGCCGGAATCCAGAATTCCTGCTCACCGTTGTAGATGTAGAGCGGTGTCGCGGACTTGATGCCCCCCATGCGCGTCACGTCATAAATCTCGGTGGCGACCTCGGAGTGCAGCGGATCCGGAATCTTGGCGGCGATGTCAATCGGCAGCATCAGCAACCCGACCGCACCGAATACGCTGCCACACAGGTCTTTCAGCGGTGACGTAGCCGCCCACTGCGCCAGATTGTTCATACTGGCCAGGACCTCCGGACGCTCCCGGCCGACGCCGAAGGTCGCGGCCAGGAAGACCCCCGAGGCGAGGTTGCCGTTCATGCTGCGCCCAAGGATTTCGTAGTCGGCGGGCACACCACCGAGCGCGGCACCGACGATCGATCCGGCCAATTCCGGCGCGTAGCTGTCGATCAGCTTGACGGCGCCCTTAGTGGCGATGGCGCCGCCGGAGTAGCCGGTCATACCGAATCGGCTGTCGCCGAATTCGTCGGGGCGCAATCCGCGCACCGCGCGAATGGCATCGAGCACGGCGTGTCCGGCGACGTAGGGCTCCGCGTAGGCCATCCACGGTCCCTCGTGGTCCGGGATCAGCACCGCGTATCCACGCAGTGCCGCCAATTGCGTTGTGGGCGGCAAGAAGTCGGTGATGCTGGTATTGCGTGACCAGCCGTGCGAGAAGGTGTAGCTCGGCGTGCAGTCCCGGCCGAGCGCGTCGATCGGCAGGTTGTTCACCACGACCGGCCTGTTACCCGGACCGGGCCATGCGGTGGCCGGAATGATCAGTGTCGCGGTGGCATACGAGGCCGCACCCCGCGAATCGGTGGTGCGGTATTTCAGCAGTAGAGCCTGCCGCATCGGCACCAGCACCAGCGGCGCGGCCGTCACGCTGACATCGCGCACCTCCACGAGCTCACCCGGCGCGTAATCCTCCAGATTCGCCGGCCAGGCGTCGAAGATGGGGTCACCAATGGCGCTCGGCGCCGAGGCTTGACGCAGGGCGGCCAGCGCAGGGGACAGGCTGGTGGCCTCCTGCATCGGACCCGAAAGATGCGTCCCGGCAGCGATCGGTGGCGGCGGGATGACACTATCGATCCACTGCTGCAGATCCGGCAGTATCGAAGCGACATCGGTCGGAATCGGCAAAGCGGGCAGGCCAGGAATCGCGGGCGGCGGTTCGGCCGCCGCCTCCCCCATCGCGACCGGACACACCAGCACTAGCGCGAAAACGATGACACGCAAACAGCTCATTGACACATGCCCCAGGGTGCGACGACGGGTTCCCTGGCGCCCGGGGTTTTATGGTGCCTTCGACCCCGAAATGCCCCTGAGTACCGAGGCCAGAAAGTCAGGCTAACCGAGACGACCGGCCCGGATACCTCACTGTGCCCGAGTTGTGTGTGTCATGTCGCCGAATCGCAACAATCCGAGCCGAATCCGCTTGTCCAGCAACGCTGATCCGGGCTCGGTCACGATCCGGCATCCGCCGGATCGCACCAGTTCGTTCGTGCTCGTTATCAACAGTTGCTCGGCGCGACCTCCCCTCGGAATCGCGCGTCCAACCAGTTCATCGCCGCCGGAATGCCCAGGACCGCGGCGGTGAGGTGGTCGGGAACCGGGATCTGCTCGGACTGCACCCGCGCCCCGGCCGCGCACCAGCGCTTATCGGTATTCACCACCGCATCGACCGGAATGAGTCCATCGATCGGCGAATGCCATTCGAAGATCGGCGTTTTCGGCACGCCGTCGTAGAGTTCGAGGCTGTTCTCCTCGACCACCGCGCGTGCGGAGGCATCATTGATCATCGAGGTCGACTTCGCGAAGTCCAGTGCCCCGCGCCCGGCGCCCGTGGCCAGGATGTCATTGGTGCAGCTGTTGGCGATCGCGGCCCGCGCGGCGAGTCCGCGCTCATTCAGTTGGTCACTGAGCGGGAAGCGGTCCGGATACTCCCGCTCCAGGCCGAGTCCGGCCGCCAAGGCTAGTCCGAAGACCGGATGCGAGTTCAAACCGAGGGTCTCCAGCATGGTCACCAGATTCATCGGCACACCGCCCATCGCGGCTCCGGCGATCTCCAGATCCGGCGCGTACTTCGGCGCCAGGGCGGCTGCCCATGCGGTGGCCATACCGCCGCCCGAATACCCGATCATCGACACCGGGCTCTGCTGCGCCTGCAGTTCGGCGACCTGCTTCACCGCGCGGATACCGTCGAGGGTGATCATGCCGCCCAATTTGGCCGCGCCGTAAGCGAAATTCGGACCGAGGTGGTCCGGCAGCGCGACGCTCCAGCCGCGCGAGAGCAGCACATTCCAGCCCGGCGCCTCCCGGACGATGAGGTTCGGATCGCCGGTGTAGAGCACCCGCGATACCGAGCACTCGGCGCCGAGCCCGTTGATGATGTGCTGGTAGGAGAGCAAGGGGCCGTCCGGGGCGTGCGACTTCGGAGTGAGCACCGTGGTGGTCGCCGCGATCGGCTGACCTTCGGAGCTGGTGGAGCGGAAGCGCACGACGGTCACGGTGGTATCCGGGAAGATCGCCAGCGGCGGCATCACCCGCGTCGCGATCACATCACCGGGTTTCTTATCCGCCAGATCGGGCGGGGTTGCATAGAAGGGGTCGGGATCAGGGGCGGGATACAGGGGTGTGGTGTGGGCGGCGCCTGCGGTCGCCGTCAACACCATCAGCAGACCGATCGTCATGGCCAGCGACTGTTTGCCGGTCGCTCGAATCACACCGTGGAGTGCGCGAATCGGTCTACGTAGGGCCTGTCTCATCGACGTATTGCCTCCGGGAGAGAGTTTGGTCCAACGTTGCGAACATAGTCGACCACGATTGCCGCGAAGGCAAAGGGCAAGCGAAATGTTTTGAGAAATCACAACTCTCGGATGCGCTAACAGTGGTCGACGGTCCGGCGCCTTCGTGACTGTCTCCGATCGCGAGGTGTCGTATCTGTGACATGTCCAGCAGATCGATCGGACCATGTTCGACACCACGGTGCGGGACTTACCGTCACACCTATCGACGCGGCGAGTCGGGTCGGAAGGAGACGGTGGCATGGACGGCACTGTAAAAACTGGAACGGATTACACCGAGCGAAACTCGGCGTATCCGGTGGATATCCAGGATCCACCGACGCGACGGGTCACCGTCCACTTCGACGGTCCGACCCCCGAGGACGCACTCGCTCTCGAGTACGCCGCCACCCGAACCGAGGCGTGGGAATTCACCTCGGCCGCGGTCAACGCCGGACTCACTGTGACGGTCGACAGCAAGGTGCGACCTGGCCTGCGTCGGCTGCCGTGCCGCTCGCTGTGGCACTGACGGCGGCCGTGGCCCCGCTGCCGTAAACCACTGGGCGGCCACATCCCGGTATGGCTGTTGCGCCGCCGCACGATGACTACTCTCGGATGGTGGACACCATGCGGGAGGATCGACGTTGACCCAGCGGAATACCGAACGGGCACGATGGGGGGCCGCCCTGCTGTGCTGCGGCGCGCTGGTCCCGGCCGTGGCGGCGTGCGGCTCCGACGAGACATCCTCGGCCGCGGCGACGACTACGACGACGGCAACTACGGCCGCGCCCGCCCCCACCACTCCCCTTGCCGCGCTGCCGAGCGTCGATCCCTACGCCGGTATGCCGCTCATCGGCCACACCACCTGGACCGAGGGCGTCGACGGCCCCCGCCTGCTGGTCTACCCCACCGAGGCGGGGCGGCGCGAGGCCTTCCCGAATACCGAGGACCGGGCGTGGCAGGAGGTACTCGCGGACTCCCCCGACGCCGATACACCCGGAATGCGTGACCAGTTCGTCTGTCACTGGGTCTGGGCCCGCATGGTGCAGCCCAACAAGGAGAGCTGGAATCTGGAACCGTGGCGGCCGGCGGTCGGCTATGAGGCGACCGTCCAGGCATCGTGTAACCCCGGAGGACCCGAACGCTGACGAAAGGACCCACATGCGCGTTGTCATCGCTGGCGGACACGGAAAGATCGCGCTGCTACTCGGCAAGATACTCACCGGGGGCGGCGACGAAGTCGACAGCCTCATCCGCAATGCCGACCATGCGGACGAGGTCGCGGCTACCGGCGCACGACCGGTTATCTTCGATCTCGAGCACAGCACGGCGGCCGAGCTCGCCGCCGTTGTAAAGGGTTCCGAAGCCGTGATTTTCGCCGCGGGTGCCGGTGCGGGCAGCGGGACGGCCCGCAAGTACACGGTGGACAAGGGCGGTTCGGTGCTGTTGGCCGATGCCGCCGAGGCGGCCGGTGTCCGGCGGTTCGTGCAGATCTCGACCATGGGGGCTGGTAAGCCGCCCGCACCGGGCACCGACGAGGTCTGGGCCGCCTATATCGACGCCAAGACCCAGGCCGAGGACGATCTACGTGCCCGCGATCTCGATTGGACGATCCTGCGCCCCGGGCGGTTGCTCGATACCGCCGCGACCGACCGGGTACTGCTGAGCACGCCACCCCTGCCCTTCGGCAGCATCGCCCGTGCCGACGTGGCCGCCGTCCTCGCCGAAATTCTGCCCGCGTCACAGACCGTGCGCACCACTTTGGAGCTCGTCGCAGGCGACACTTCGGTAACGCGCGCGGTCTCGGATATCGGTAGCCAGTCGGTCGCCGAAGGCGGTGCCCCACTTACCGATTGATATTTTTCGCCGCTAGAGCCGCTAGATTGGAGAACATAACCGTGTTCAGCCGTATCACTTCCATGAAGCTGCGACCTGGATCCCGCGGTGAATTCCTCGATGTGGTCAGCCGCAGTGCCGCCGCATCGGTACGCGAGGAACCTGGTTGCCTGCGATTCGATGTGTGCGCCGACCGCGTTGATCCGCACCGGTTTTTCCTCTACCAGGTCTATATCGATGAGGAGGCCGCCGAAGCGCACCGCTTCACCGAGCATTTCCTCGCCTGGCGCTGCGCGGCCGACCGATATGTGGAGCCGGGCACTCAGGTTCACTACAGCACCGATGTGGTGATCAATGCGAAATGATCGCGCAGAATTCGCTACGCATCCGCGCCGGTTCGCGGATGATTAGCAGGCGCGAAAACCCAACTGCGAACGCATAATCGATCGTGCAGATGTGCTTGCATATGAAAGGCACACCGACCTAAACTCAGTCCCGCAAGGCATTACAGGGGACAACCAGGGGAGGCCGCGTGGGTGAACCGAGGGTCGATGTTGCCAAAGGTTTGCTGCCGCCAGACGTCAGGGGCGTTCGAATGGACCAACCACTTCACGGCGGCCGGCTCGGAATCGCCGAAGCCGCACTGGCCGACCAGCCAGCGAACGGTATAACAACTATGAGCACACCGTCGACCCGAAGCGGACAGCGCAGTACCGCGTACTCGCGAGAAACCGCAGTCGCGTTCGTCATCGATGCCGTCGAGTCAACCGGTGCGGCCACTCGACACGATTTCGATATCGACCGGATCGTCACCACCGCGCATGCGATGGCCGACGACTGGGACCTCGAGGCCCTACAGCCGACGACCTTCTGGCGCATCGCCTCCAGCTTCATCAAGCAGTGATCGGCAAGCACCGACCACTGCATCCAATGATGTAGCAGCGCAACCGAATTGCGTTACACCTCGGGCGGCGATGCCCACTGTGCCGTATATGCCCGCAGTGCGACCTTGGCCTCACGCAACAGATTCGGGTCACCGTCGGGATCGGATCGGAACGCCTCCTGCAGGACGGCATCGCCCATGAGATGGGCTGCGCGGCAGGCGATATCGAGTCCTTCGATATCGGTCACCGCGCCTTGGGCGAGCATGACCTCACGCAGCGTCACCGCCATCCGGCGTTTGTGCTCGCGATCGGCGGCCCGTGCGGCCTCGTTGAAATCCTTGCCGAACCACAGCGCGCGGAAGCCGGGCTCGGCCCGGTAGACCTGGGCGAACGCGTCTATCAGCACGCCGATCGGATCGTCCCAACGCTCGCCGCGCGCGAGCTCGAGCAGCATGGCCGCCTTGGCCTCCAATTGCTCGATATAGGCCGCGGCAAGTGTTTCGATGACCGCATCGCGATCCGGCAGGTACTGATACAGCGAGCCAACCGAAATCCGTGCCTCCGCAGCCACTCTGATCATGGTCAGCGCCTCGACGCCCTCCGTGGCGATCAGTCGATCGGCCACCTCGAGCACCCGCGCCAACCGCTCCCGGCTGCGCGCCTGAATCGGCACGCGACGCAGGCTCGCCTCGGGGAGTGCGTGGATCGGCACGGATTACCTCCGAACGTAATGTGAATCATATTCAGGTTTGGGTAGAGTATCCGGATGACCACCATCGCACCAACCGAACGCGCCCAGGTGGCGGCGGCCTGTCATCGTTTGGCCGCACATGGGTTGCTGATCGGCACCGCGGGCAATGCGAGCCTGCGCTGTGGTGATCTGGTCGCCGTCACGGCTACCGGCGCGGTGCTCGCGGAGGTCACCGTCGAGGACGTCACCGTGGTCGACCTGTCCGGACAGGTGGTCGCGGGGCGCTACGCGCCCACCTCCGAGTTGGGTTTGCATCTCGATATCTATCGCGCCTGCGCCACGCAGGCGGTCGTGCACACCCATGCGCCCAAGGCGACTGCCATCGCGTGCGTGCTCGACGAACTGCCGGTCATCCATTACCAGCAGCTGCTGCTCGGCGGTGCGACAACAGTCGCCCCGTTCCATCCCTTCGGCACCGTCGAGCTCGCGGATGCGGTGCGAACGGCGTTGCAGGGCAAGCAGTCCGCGCTTATGGCCAATCACGGCGCGGTCACCATCGGCGCGTCGCTGGACCAGGCCGTCGAATCCGCACTGCTGCTGGAATGGGCCTGCGCGCTGTATCTGGACGCGATGACGATCGGCCGGCCGCGCGAACTCACCCAGCAACAGCAGGCCGCGGTCGTCGAGGTGGCACTGCGCACCGGATACGGCACCCGCAAACCGCTGGAGAAGGGCACCGAATGAACGTAATCGCTTTGGGCGCACATGTTTTGGATATTTTAGTACGACCCGTCGCGGCCGTACCGGAGGGGCAGCAGACCGCCCTGGTCGAGGACATCCGCATCACCCCGGCGGGTACGGCCGCGGGTACCGCGCTGACACTGGCCAAACTCGGCGCGAGCGTACGAACCGCGGGTGCGATCGGCACGGACACCTCCGGCGATATCCTGCTCGCGCTCCTCGCCAAGGCGGGCATCGATACGAAACTGGTGGTGCGCAAGCAAGATCAGCCCACCTCGTCGTCGGTGCTGCCCGTCCGTCCCAATGGCGAGCGTCCCAGCCTGCATCTGTTGGGCGCCAATCCGTTCTACACCCTCGACGATATCGATTGGGCCGCACTGACCACCGCCGACCATCTGCACCTCGGCGGCCCGGAGCTGATCGGGCCGGCCATTGCCGCGCGAATCCTGCAGCATGCCAAGGACAATGGTGTCAGCACCTCCGTCGATCTGATCGCGCCCGGCGCGCTCGGCAGCCTCGACGCCATCGCCGAGGTCCTCCCGCATACCGACTACTTTCTCCCGAATGACGAACAGGTGCTGGGCTTCACCGGAACCACCGATCTGATTGCGGGCTGCGAAGTGCTCAAGGACGCGGGCGCAGGCATTCTGGCGATCACCCGGGGCGCCGACGGCGCCCTACTCGTCGGTCCGGACAACCATCAGCACATTCCCGCGTTCGCCGTCGACGTGGTCGACACCACCGGCTGCGGCGATGCCTTCTCCGCCGGTTTCATCCGGGCCATCGCACTCGGCCGGAATCTGCGTGCCGCCGCGATACTCGGCAATGCGGTCGCTGCCCTGGTCGCCCGCGGACTCGGCAGTGACCACGGCGATTTCGATCTCGCCGCCGCAGACGCGTTCGCAGCCGAAACGAGCACTATCGACCCGAACGAGCCGGGTCGATAGCGATATCAGGCGTTCTTGGCGTACTCGGCGAGGATCTTCAGCGACTCGCCGGGCGCCTCGGCCTGCACACTCAGCCGGTCCATGACCGAGAGGTACAGTGCCAGATCCTGTTTCCGATCCAGGTACAGCGCACTGGTCAGATGTTCGAGATAGACGATGTCAGGCAGCTCGGTCTCGGCGAAACGCAAGATGCTGAACGAACTACCCGCGGCCGCGTGCTCACCCGCCGAGTACGGTAGGACCTGCACCGTGACGTTAGGTAGCTCCGCCAACTCGATGAGGTGTTCCATCTGCTCGCGATGCACCCGCGAACCACCGACCGGCCGATGCAGCGCGGCCTCATCGATGATCGCCCAGACGATCGGCGGGTCGGCGCGGCGCAACACCTCCTGCCGACGGATGCGAACCTGCACGCGGCGGTCCATATCGGCGTCCTCGTACCCGAGTGACATTACGGCCCTGGCGTATTCGGGCGTCTGCAGCAGCCCGGGCACCAGGTGCGCCTCGTAGGTACGGATCTTGGTCGCGGCCTGCTCCAAGCCGAGGTAGGTGCCGAACCAGGATGGCAGCAGGTCGCTGTAGCGATGCCACCAGCCTGGTTCGTTCGCCTGCCGTGCCAGATCAAGGAAACGCTCCCGCTCCTCGACGTCGGTGACGCCGTACAGGGTCAGCAGGTCGCGGATATCGCGTTCCTTGAAACCGGTGCGACCCAACTCGAGACGACTGATCTTGGCGTGTGAACCGCGGATGGCGTCACCTGCGGCCTCACGGGTGATGCCGTTCTTCACCCGGAGGTCACGCAACTGCCCGCCCAGCGCGATCCGCAATACAGTCGGACCACGTTCCACTACAACCGATTGCACACGACCGTCGTCATCGGGTTCTGCGATCATGAAGTCATCTCCGATACTCGGGTTTGACCACAGTGTGTCACAAATACCACATCCAACACACCGCACCGATCGCCTATGTTACCGCTCAGCTAGTCAGGTCGTCGAACTCCCCGGCCTTCGCGCCGCGCACGAACGCGTCGATCTCCGGTCGAGTGTAGAACAGGATGCCACCTTCCGGGTCGCGTGAATTGCGAACGGCGATAGAACCATCCGACGCCTCCGCGACCTCGACGCAGTTACCGCCCGACGGACCACTGAACGAGCTCTTGCGCCACGCACCTTTGATCTTGGGTGTACCGGTGTCGAACATCTTCCCCACTCCTCGGCTGCTTCCAGTGTGAGATGTACGCTCGAGCGGCTTTGCAGATGTGCGCTCAAACGTTCTTGCATTTGCACCAACATCTGCAAGATAGCACGAAGCTCCGCTATGCGGCACAAAAGAATTCAGACCTGCCGGTTCCCTTCGTGGCCCCTGTTCAACGCGTTACGTCAGTGCTGTCCGCGGCTGTGCGCGACGCACCCGCAATGGGTGATCGACCGCTCGATCCCGCCGGTCTCGTCGGCGCGAATCTTGTACTGTCACAGTGCACATCGGCCGCGCCGACCACTCGCGACACCCGCCGCCTGAGCAGTCCGGTTCACCGTTTATCAGCTCGCCGAGGAGTCCAGCCCCATGTCCGACGATCACACCCCGCTCATCCGGACCGACATCCCCCATTCCGCGCGCATCTGGAACTACTGGATGGGCGGTAAGGACTATTACGAAATCGACCGGATCGCAGGTGATGCCGGCGTCGAGGTGGACCCGGACATCACCACCATGGCCGTGCAGTCGCGCCAGTTCCTCATTCGTGCGGTGCGTTACCTGGCCGGCGAGGAGGGCATCCGCCAGTTCCTCGATATCGGCACCGGCCTGCCGACCATGCAGAACACTCATGAGGTCGCCCAGAGCGTCGCGCCCGAGTCGAAGGTCGTCTACGTCGATAACGATCCACTGGTCCTCACCATGGCGCGCGCGCTGCTCACCAGCACGACCTCCGAGGGCGTAACCACCTATGTCGACTGCGATTACCACGATCCGGAGCAGATCATCGCCGACGCCCGCAACGTACTCAATTTCAATGAGCCGACCGGTGTGATGTTCATGGGCGTGCTCGGCCACGCCAAGTCCTATGACGAGTTGCAGCGCATCGTGCGCACCGTGGTGGCCGCGGTGCCCTCGGGCAGCTTCCTGGTCATGTGGGACGGCACCGACGACAGCAAAGAGTATGTGACGCTGTGTGAGAACTACACCGGCACCGGCGGCGCACCCTATGTTCCCCGCCCGCAGGCCGAAATCCGTGCCGTCTTCGACGGTTTGGAATTGGTCGAGCCCGGATTCGTCTCGATCACCCAGTGGCGCGCCGATGCCGCCGAGGTCGGCCGGATCCGGCCGATCTCCGCCTACGGCGCGGTCGCGCGCAAACCTTAAAGCGCAAGCGGCACAACGGCGGTCATCGGCCACCCGGCCGACGACCGCCGTTCATATTTCTGTTGGTCGTTCGTGCAAATGTACTTGCATCTGTAAGCGCCGACGGCCTAGACTCGGAACCAGAATCGGGGAGGTACGCAGGGAGTTCGCGCCGGCGTCACCACAATCACCTCCCCATCCGGTAGACGCGAGGGGCGATCGAGATGAGTACGCCATTCCGAACTCCGCGCGGGGCCACGATCGCCGGCGGATCCGGGATCAACACCCTGCGGCAATGCTCGGCGCCGGAGTACGCGCCACTCGACTGCGGTGTCGAACCGCGCGGCCTCACCTATCGGCAGGCACGCGAGATCTTGCATCTGCACGAGGTGCACGGCCCGCAGTGCCGCCAGTGGCTCGCCGCTGCGGCCTACCTGTCTGCCGGACTGGACGACGAATAACGTTCGACCCCAACGGGTCCACCAGAACAGCTTCCAAATCGCTTCGCACGCAGTGATGTTCGTGCGGATGTACTTGCATCTGTACGACACACCGCTCTAAACTCGTGCGTGACAAGGGAGTTTCGCATCCGAGAGCCCGTGCCGCTGTCGCCATCGGAATCTCGGCGCCAGAGCCACAGGGGCATTCGCATGAATCCACCACACGCTGCCGGTCGACTCGGGATCGCCGATATCGCCGCGGCCTACGGCACCGAGGCATTGCAGCGGCGCATCGCCGAACTACACGCCAGCGGCCAGCACTACGCCGCCATCGCAATAGAACGCGAAATCCGTAGCGGCGCAGCGGTAGCTGATTCAGAGCTGCGGAATCGGCAAGGCGCAGCTTAGATCCCGCTGCCCGCCGATGAGCCAGGGGTGAAGGTGCACACCGAATTCGGATGTACGGGAACGACGACGCGGGCGAACCGCGCGCAAACGCCGACCCCGAGGCTGACGTCAAGACGGCTGGTCATGAATTTTCGACAATCCGCGCCGGAGCGCTGGAGCGTCCCACCACCGCACATGGCACGCATGTGGGCAATCCACAACGTTGCCGCGCCGCAATAGATTTCGCGTAGTCTTCCCTGGTTCATAACCATTTCGTATAGTGATGTAACGATTCGGGCGCAGATCTATCACGTCCGATGTGGCACTGGAAGCGACGCGTATGACCTTCTCCGCGCTGGATCTGTCCGTCGAGCCGACGGAACCCGTCCTCGAGATCGGCGGCCAGCCCGCGTCGATTCCCCTACTCAATACCGACCGCGTCGCCTCGCGCATGGTCGGCTACTTCGCGACGTGTATGGCGCCTTGTCGCACACTGCCCGGGGAGCAGTTGCGCGGCGATGTCACCAAGCTGACCCGCAGCTGCCTGGCACTGGCCGCCGAAATGTTCGACAAGCGTACGGTTCCCGGTGAGGAACAGCTGGGCGAGGTCAGGGAGGCAGCGGCGCAATGGGCCCGTGAGGCGGTGCCGCTGGGCACCATCCTGCGCGCCTACCACGAGGGCCTGCGCATCGCGTTCGGACTGGTGACCGCGCGCGCGAAGGCCGACGATATCGATGAACTGCTGGTCGCCACCGACCTCATGCTCGAATTGCTGGAAGCGATCACCGCGGCGGTTTCGGATGCCTACGTCGAAGAACAGCATCTCGTCGCGCGCGAACACCAGACCGCGACGCAGACACTGGCGTCGGCGCTGCTGAGCGGTCGGGGCAGCTCCGCACTCGCCCGCCAGGCCGGCATCCCCATCGCCGACTCGTATCAGGTGGTCGCGCTATCGATTCCTGAGCATCCGGACGAGCGTGATCCGCGGGTCGACAGCCATGTGGCCGCCCGCAGGAAGCTGCGCCGACTGCAATCGGAACTGGCCACCGCCTTCGAATCCCGGGGGCTCGCCTTGCTGAGCACCAAGGGCGGCACGCTGCTGGTCCCGATCGAGGACGACGCACCGGTCCTGACCGCCGAAACGCTGCGACTGCTCGCCGAATCCGCCGAGGTCGCGCTGACCGCCACGCTGGTCACCAGCGAGACCGATCAGATACCCGATGCAGCCGAACAGGCCCACGAACTACTCAATCTGGTGCGGGTCGGCGGACGCAATCCGGGCCTGTACCAGATGGCCGACCTAGCCGTGGAGTACCAGCTCACCCGCGGCGGTCCCGCCACCCGACGCATCGCGACCATTCTCGATCCGCTCGATGCCCACCCCGAACTGTCCGACACCATGCGCGCCTACCTGGGCAACGATATGAACCGCCAGCTCACCGCGCGCCAGCTCTATGTCCACCCGAATACCGTCGATTACCGACTGCGCCGCATCGCTCAGCTGACCTCGATCGATCTGGCCACCTCGGCCGGCATCTCACAGGCCGCTATCGCATTGCTGGCGCGCGATTTGGACCGCAGCGTGGCCCGACGGCTGTAAATTGCAGCCTGATGCGGATTTGTGCTGGTCACGAGATCACAAAGGCGTCATCCTGGTAGTGCCGCGACCTCTGGATGGTGGATTATGCGAATAGCGGAAATCTTGCACAGCAAGGGCAGCGACGTGGCGACCGTCGCGCCCGAGACCACGGTACGGAACCTGCTCGGCACGCTCGCCGAGCGCAATATCGGGGCGGTGGTGGTATCGCCGGACGGCAACCGGATCGCCGGCATTGTCTCCGAGCGCGATGTGGTGCGCAACCTGCACACGCGCGGCGCCGCGCTGCTCGATACGCCCGTCTCGGAGATCATGACCGTCGATGTGCGCACCTGCGCGCCCGACGACCGGGTCGACGGACTGCGCGGCACCATGACCGAGCACCGCATCCGACACCTGCCCGTGGTACGCGACGGCCGGCTGATCGGCATAGTCAGCATCGGCGATGTGGTCAAGAGCGCGATCTCCGAACTGGCGACCGAACGCCAGCATCTGGTCGAGTATGTACAGGGGCAGTACTGACCCGTCGTGGATATCCGCGACAGGGCCCTTGCTAGTTGCGCTTGTCGAAAGCCGTTGGCTACGAGAAAACTTCGAAGTCGCCCGGGAAAGTGCGTATCGTTGGTGACGTCCAGCGCGGTTCTCGGAGGGAGCGACACCTTGCGGTCACCTGCGTCCAGGACACACCTAGCCCGATCGATCACCACTCGGATACCGGCACCATCGCCCCTCGCCACCGTGCGTGAACTTTTTCCGGCGCTGGCAGAATCCACGGAGACCTATCTGGACAGTGCGGCCACCACGCAGAAGCCACTGCCGGTCATCGAGACCATCCACCGCTATCACACCTCGCGCACCGCCAACGCCGGTCGCGGCACCTATCCGTGGGCCACCGAACTGACCACGCGTCTGGCCCGCGTCCGCGATCGCATGGCGACCTTCATCGGCGCCGAATCGTCCGCGGAGGTGGTGTTCACCGGCGGTGCGACCGCGGCACTCAATGCCGTCGCACTGTCCTGGGGGCTGGCCGAACTCGATGACGGCGACGAAATCCTTTACAACCCACGCGATCACGCCTCGAATGTGCACCCGTGGCACCACCTGCGCCAGGTGCTCGCCCGCTTCGGCCGGCGGATCGAACTGGTCCCCTACCGGATGACCGAACTCGGCGAAGCCGATACCGACGACATCCTGGCCAAGGTCGGCCCGCGGACCCGGCTGATCACCACCAGCCATCTGCACCATGTCTTCGGCGGACTCACCACGCTGGAGGAGTTGCGCGGCAAACTCGATCCCCGGATTCTGCTGTGCTTCGACTGCAGTCAGAGCGGAGGGCATATGCCGCTGGACGTGACCGAACTCGGCGCGGACTTCGCGAGCTTCGCCGCGCACAAGATGTTCGGAGCGCCCGGTACCGGAATCCTCTACTGCCACCGTAGAGTTCACGATCGGCTACTGCCGTTCCTGCCCGGCGGGAATACCGGGGTCGAGCTCACCGATACAGGATTGACCTCGACCGGCATGCCGGCACTGCTCGAGGGCGGCACCCAGAACATTCCGGGCATCCTGGCCCTCGGCAGCGCGCTGGAGGTACTGGAATCGCTGGATATCGGGGCGATCGCCGCGCACAATCGCGCACTGACGCTGCGGCTCATCGACAATCTGCGTCCGATACCCGGGCTGGAATTCCTACCCGGTCCGGCACATGCACCGTGCGCAATCGGCTACGGCATCGCGTCCTTCACCCTCGCAGGCATTTCCGCGACCGATCTCGGATTCGTGTTGAGCGAGTTGGGTTTTCTGGTCCGCACCGGCTTACACTGCTCACCCCGGGCTGGCGAGGACGCCACGGACTCGGTACGGGTCAGCACGCACATCTACAACACCGTCGAGGAGATCGACCGGTTCGCGTCCTGCGTCAAGACGATTGCCGAGGAGGTCACATGAGAATGGACGACACCCCGCGCTATGACCGGCGGGCGGCGTCCCGGGTATTGGCCGGCCTGGCCCAACCCGGATTGTTCGCCACTCCCATCGCGGTCCCGTCGAATCGAGATATCGAATACACCTGTGCCGCACTGCGTCCCGAGCCCGGCAGTCACCTCACGTATTCACAGCGGCTGTACCTGCAGCAGTTCATGCGGCCCTGCCAGCCCGCGCAGGTCACCAGCGCGACGCACCGCATCGCCTGGACCGATAGCGACGGTGTCCCCAATACCGGCCACTTCCGCGCCGACGGCCTCGGCCCGCTGGTGCCCATCGCCATGCGCGAAACCGTGTTGGTGCTGTGGCATGCGCTTGCCGCGAATTCCGCACTGACACAACGGGTCGACAGCCTCGGCCCACGCGAGCACGCGGTTCTCGACGGCACCACCACCGATCACGATCCGTTCGAAATCTTCCGCGTCGGTATCGAGGCCACCGGGCGGGCACTGGCCCAGCACGCACTGCTCGCGCGGCAGACGCCGTATCGCAGTGCGGCCGAATTCGCCAGGGGCATCCACGATTCCGGGATCTTCTCAGCGGTCGCCACCCGCTGGTTCTGGGAACTGCAGGCATCCACCTACCGGCGCGGCATGATCCCGGTGACGCTGGCCGCCCAACCCGACGGCACGGTACGCTACACCGCCGATACGGTGGCGACACTGCGCGCGATGAAGGACGCGACGATCGAGGACGCGCACACGGTGATGCGGCGCGCGACCCGCGTCGAGGGACTGAGTATCGACGCGGCCATCGCCAAATATCACGACGACCTCGATCTCATCTCCCGCCAATACGCGCTGCTGCCCGACAATACTCGACCCGCATGCCTGGCCGCCATGCCACATCATCTCGGCGGCGGGCACTACACACTGTTGCCCCTGGTGGTGGACAAGTTCGTCGAGATCTTCGAACAGCTCGCCGGGCGGATCCGGATCACCGAGGTGAGTGCCGAGCTCGACGAACTCACCGCCGACGCGCCCGCCAGCGCCGAGGATCGGATCTTCTACGTGCCGGATATGAGCTGTCAGCACTGTGTCCGGACGATCACCGGGGTACTGGAAACGATGGGCATCAAGGTGATCGAGATCGATCTGCCCAGTAAACGTGTAGTCGCCGAATTCCGCAGTCCGCGCAATCGGGCCCGCGCCTTCGAGTCGATCCGCGACGGCGGCTACAACCCGGTGACCGAGAAGCCGGCGCGAACAGCATTGGCGCCCACGCAGTCCCAGCCGACGGAATCCGCCGTATGACGGCACCGCTCCCGGCGCTACCCGCGAAGATCCATCCGCTGGTGCGCGCCTTTCTCGATACCCGCGACGGGGTCGAAGAGACGCTGATTCGCTTCGGATCCCCGATCCACCTGGTGTTTCCGCAGGTCTACGCCGAGAACCTGAAACGGTTGCGCGCCGTACTCGACGGCAAGGGCGCGCGCTACCGAATCTGCTACGCGCACAAGGTGAATCAGTCGCGCGCCCTGGTGCGCACCGCCGAACAAGCCGGCATCGCCATCGATGTGGCATCCCCGCAGGAGTTGGCCAGTGCCATCGGAGCCGGATTCGGCCCGGCTCGGATCGAGGTTACCGGGCCGAAAGGTGAAGCGTTTCTGCGTGACCTGATCGATTGTGGCGTCACCATCAATGTCGACAATCTGTGGGAGCTGCGGCGGATCACCGAATTGGCCGGGGACGGCGCGAGAGTTCCGGTGCTGCTGCGGGTTTCCGGTTTCGACGAGGCGGCGGTGAGCCGGTTCGGTGTGCCGCTGGCCCATGTGGACGAGGCCTTGGATCTGCTGTCGGCCAACCGTCAGCGAATCGCGTTCCTCGGCTTCGCCTTTCATATCGACTCCGGTGATGCTGCCGAACGCATCCGGGCCATCGACGCCTGCCTCGAGCTGGTCGAGCGCGCCTACGCCTATGGACTCGACCCTTCGGTGCTGAATATCGGCGGCGGCTTCCGGCAGGTGTTCACCGACGACGCGGACCGCTTCGACGGGTATGTGCGTGCACTGCGCGAATCACTGCTCGGCCGTGGCGAATTGATGAGCTGGTCGAACAATACCTTCGGCTATCACGTTGATGACGGTGCGGTGCATGGCATTCCGGTCTTCCACAAGTACGCGAACACCGTGCCGGCCACACGGATGTTGGACGATCTGCTCGGCGCGTCGCTGGAGCGGCACGGTGGCCGCAGCGTGGCCCAGGTGGCCGGGGACAATATGCTCGATATCTGGTTGGAGCCCGGTAAGGCGCTGGTCGATCATGCGGGGGTGACGGTGTCGCGGGTGGAGTTCGTCAAGGAACTCGCCGATGGCACGGTGCTGGTGAATCTGGATCTGAGCCGGGATCAGGTGACTCCAGCGGATCAGGAGGTCATGGTCGATCCGGTGGTCCTGCCCGGTGTCGCGCAGATGCCGAGCACCGCACCCGTTCGGGGCGATGGTGTGACCCCGCTGCGCAGCGCCGCCGACACCATGCCGACATCGCGTCCGGCGGTCGAATCCGGGGCGGTCGGTGTGTATTTCGCCGGACG
Organism: Nocardia sp. NPDC050412; assembly: GCF_044458825.1. Classification (NCBI taxonomy): domain Bacteria; kingdom Bacillati; phylum Actinomycetota; class Actinomycetes; order Mycobacteriales; family Nocardiaceae; genus Nocardia; species Nocardia sp. NPDC050412. The sequence goes on along the minus strand of NZ_JBITIJ010000001.1, from coordinate 689,887 downwards.
CCTGTGCTTGGAGCGCGATCTGATCACCAATCACAAGGTGTGGCTGCCCGAGTGCCCGCGCCAAGGTGATCTGGTGATTTTCCCGAATACCGGCGCCTATCACATGGATCTGTCCGCGGCCTCGGCATCGATGCACGCATTGCCCGCGAAACTCGCTATCGTGCATCGCGGGGACAGTTTCCAGGTCTATCGCGATACCGATTACGAACCGCTCATACCCGTCGGTCTGCCGCCACCGCCCCGCACTCCCCCGCGCGGACCGCGCCGATCGCCACTGCCGCGCCGACCCTCCGGAGCGCCGTAATGCGCTACGACCACATCACCGAGCTGATCGGCAACACGCCGCTGCTGCGGTTGGATCCGGCGGTGCACGGCCTGACCAATGTCGAGCTGTACGCGAAACTGGAGTCGCACAATCCCTTCGGCTCGGTCAAGGACCGGGTGGCCTGGGGCATGATCCGCGACGATCTGGACGAGATCCGTGCGAGCGGGCAGACGCTCATCGAGGCTTCCAGCGGCAATACCGCCAAGGCGCTGCGTATTCTCGGCGCGATACACGGCATCGGCCTGCGAGCGGTGACCAATCGGATCAAGGTTGCCGAGGTGCGGGAACTGTTGCAGCTTTTCGGCACCGAGATCGTCGAGTTGCCCGGGCTGTCCGAATGTCCGGATCCGACCACTCCGAACGATGTGTATTCGGTGATCGAGGCGACCATGAGCAAGGATCCGGGCGCCTACTATCACGCCTCGCAGTACACCAATGAGAAGAATATCGAAGCACATCACCATGGCACCGGCCGTGAGATCCATGAGGATCTGGCCGCCGACGGCATCACCCGCATCGACTATCTGATCGGTGGACTCGGCACCACCGGCTCCACTCGCGGCACCGCCACCTATCTGCGCAAGCACAATCCCGAATTACGCTGCATCGCTGTGGTTTCCGATCGTTCGGATTTCATACCGGGGATCCGCTCCGAGAGCGAGATGTGGGATGTGGGGCTGTTCCAACCCGATTTCTACGACCGCATCGTGACCATCGATTCCACGCGCGCGGTGGACGCCACCCTCGAACTGGCCACCGGGTACGGCATCCTGGCCGGACCGACCAGCGGCGCGAGCTATGCCGCGGCGCTGGAAACCCTTCGCGAGCAGGCGGTTTCGTCGAACGAACCGGTGGTCGCGGTCGTCATCGTCTGTGATCGACTCGAGCCGTACCTGTCCTATATCAAGAAGCGCAGACCGGAACTCTTCGACCGCGCCGATCGCCGCCGCACACCCACCGCGGCCCAACTCGCCGCGACAGCGTCCGTGTCGCCGGATGAACTGGCCGAACTGGACCGCACCGCCCGCCCGACCATCGTGGACACCCGCGGTGCGATGGCCTACCGCATCGGCCATGTGCCGGGCTCGATCAATATCCGCGACGACCAACTCGACGATATGTTCACCCAAGGCATCCCCTTCTCCCGATCACGCCCCTTGGTCTTCGTCTGTCCGGTCGGGGAACTATCCCTGCGTTTCGCCGCGATCGCCCGCCAGGACGGTTTCGATGCCAGCAGCCTCGGCGGCGGAATCGTCGCCTGGCGCGATTCCGGATTCGCACTCGAACGCGGCGGCTGAACCGTCCCACGGCCCGCGCGCGAAGACCCGATGCGGTGTGCCCAGATGCGGGGTGCCCAGATGCGGTGCGTACAGCCCTGATCTCGTCCCGACCGGCAGGCATTAGTGTGGGCGGGTGCAGAAAGGCCAGGAATCAGCTGACGATGCCGGTCCGCGGATCTGGGGCGGTACAACGCTCACCGAACGTCGGGAGGCGCGCCGCGCCGCGCTACTCGAGGCCGCGCTCGACCTGATCGGGGAATCGGGTGCGGGCGGTGTGACCATGCGCGCGGTATGTCGGCGCGCCAATCTCACCGACCGGTACTTCTATGAGAGCTTCGCAAGCCGAGACGAACTGCTGGATGTGCTCTACCGGCAGATCGCCGAAGAATTCCTGGAACCGATGACGGCCTTCGCTGCCGCCGATCCCTCCCGCGACCGCGTACTATCGGAGATCCTGGTCGACAAGGTGCTCGCCGATCCGCGCAAGTCCCGACTGTTCCTGGTCGAACCGTATTCGAGTACCGGCCTCGGCCAGACCACCATCGCGGTCATGCCGGTCTTCACCAAGGTTCTGCAGGACCACCTGTTCGCCCATATCGATGATCCGGTGCGCCGCAGATTGGCCGCGCTCACCATGGCCAGCGGTAATGCGGGCATGTTCTCCGCCTGGTTGAACGGATCGCTGCGCGCCACCCGCGAGCAGGTGATCGACCACTGTGTCGCGACGCTGGCCGCCTATCGCTCGCTGTACCAGTCCTGATTCGATTCGCATTCGACTCGCGCGCCGCGGGATTGAACGTTGCGCTGGGCCAGCCGCTGGCCCGCGAGAACATCAGCCCCTGCCTGCCTCGGCTACCCGCCGGACCGGGCACGCCAGTATTCCAGGTTGCTGTGGGTGAGCAGGGTGTGCGGATGGTCGGGCCCGAGGACGCGGATCTGATCGGCGAGCAGCGGCTCGAATTCGGCAATGGCGACGCCGACGTCACCAGCCTCGCCGTGGCACCCAGCCAGGCAATTGCGGGTGTGCAGCGTATCCGGATGATCCGGCCCGAGGATGCGCAACTGATCCGTCAAGAGGGCGGCGTATTCGGTAATGGCCCTCGCGGTTTCGCCGCTCTCCCGGCGCCAGCGCGCGACGCTGATGCGGGTGCGCAGAGTCTGGGCATCATCCGGCCCGAGGATACGGACCTGGTCGACGAGCAGCAGTTCGAATTCGGTGAAGGCGCGGGCCAGCTCGCCCGCCATGGCGCGGGAACGCGCGAGATGCAGTCGGGTGCGCAGGGTTTGCGGGTCTACCGGCCCGAGTATGCGCTCCTGATCGGCGATCAGCTGTTCGAATTCGATGACCGCGCGGCGCAGGCTGCCGCGTTCACTGCGCCAATAGGCCAAGCTGTTTCGCGCGCGCAGTGTCCACGGGTGATCGGTGCCGAGGACGCGAGCGTGGTCGATGACGAGTCGTTCGAAATCCGCGACTGTCCGCTCGAGCTGGCCCATATGGCCGCGCCAATCCGCGATGTCGTAGCGAGTGGTGACGGTGTCGAGATCATCCGCGCCGAGTACCCGGGTCTGATCGCGAGCCAACTCTTCCAATTCGGTGACGGCGGTGGCGAATTCGCCGCTGCGGCCACGGCAGTTCGCGAGATGATTGCGAACCAACAGCGTGACGCGATGATCCGGCCCCATGGCGGCGGTGAAACTCGGTAGCCAGGCGGCCCACAGATCTCGATTGTCCACCACGCGTGTGGTTTCCAGCGATTCGAGATAGCCGAAGGCCGCAGCCGCGGCGCCATAGGCCAGGTAGTGGCGCACCGCCGCGCCACGGGCATAGTCGGCCACGCGCTCGGTCGTGCCCGCCTCGATGGCCGCGATCACCGCGCGGTGCGCATCCTCGCTGTGCACGCCGAGCCGATCGCATTCATCGGTCAGTCCGGGGAGCAGGGCGGCGTGGGCGATACCGAGCGATTCATCGGCCGTCCCGGGACGGCTGCGCGAAACCAGTACACCCAAACCCACTGTGAGATCGCGGATTCCGGCAATGCTCACTTCGGCCCCGAGTTCACGCATCGCCGCGTCAAGCAGCTCCAGCGGCAGCACCGGACCGACACCAGCCGCGACGAGCACACCGAGCACCGCGCCGATCCCCCAGGCATCGGCGATATTCGGTGCGATATCCGGTCCATCGTCGGCCGCGGCCCGAATGGCCGCGCCCACCCGCAGCGCTACCAGACCATCGACCCCGATGTCCTCGGCAACCACCCGATCGGTGACCTCGGTGGCGATCTCGGCCAGTAATCCGGCCAGCAACCAACCTGCTGCGGCTGCGGGGTAATCGGCACGCGCTGTTGGTGTTTCGGCCAACCGGGCATCGATCCAGCCGACCCATTCCTGCTCGTCGACGGCGGCGCGTTCATATCCGGCCGATTCCACAATCGCGGCGATATCCTCGGCCACCGGCTCGGCGACCACGATCCGATGCATATGCCGCAGCTCCGGGTCGTTCTCGAAGCCGAGCCCCTCTCGTATTCCCACGATCACCCGGACGTGCGCGAGCTCAGGTCTGCGGGTCAACTCCGCGACCGCAGCCACCAGCAGTCGCTGGGTGCCCTGCTCCGGTTCGTTCAGCCCGTCCACGACGATGGTGACCCGGCGACCCCATCCGCCCAAGTCCGCGAGCGGTTGGCGCACCTCGACGTCGAAGACATCGGGTGGCGTGACACTGTGTCGGGCCAGGCTCCGCGCCGCCCGGACCGCAGCACGGAAGCCAGGCAGTCGGGTGCTCAATTGTGCGGACAGTTCCGCGGCGACCGCCTCGACCGAACTTCTGACCGTCAAAAATACTGCGGCCGTGATGTATTCGGGTGCGACAGGCAGGGTATCGACGAGGCTCGGCCGGATGAGCATTGCCAGCAGTGTCGATTTTCCGACGCCGGGAGGTCCGATCACCCCGCGCAACCGGTAGCTGCCGGATCCGACGATGTCGTCGAGGGTCTCGCGCACAGCCGGTGTCAGCAGCAGCCTGCGGGTGAGTTGATCGACGAAACCCGCTGCCGGACGACCGGTTACGGCATCGCGGCGGCGAGCGATATTCGGCACCAGCCACAGGCCTGGGTCACCGCTCTCGGCCGCGGATACCGTGCCCGAGGTGAACGACAGATGCTCCGGCTGCTGCCGGGTGCACGCCGCGGCGATCGGATCGACCAGATCCGACGGCAGCAGATTCTCCCCGCGCGAGGGCAGTCCGGCCGCGAAGGTGGACAGCAGCGTTCGGGTGAAGCAGCCGGCATACGCGGGCCCGTCACCGGCGGCGACCAGCAACTCCATCCGACCCGCCGCCCGCGACAGCAGGTCGGTCCAGCGGCGGGCCGCGCCGAGAACGCCCTGTTCGGTCTCACATGCGTCGACGAGAACCACCAGCCCGTCCAGCGCCGATCGGTTCAAACGCTCGCGAATCTCCTGTGTCAGATGGAAGGCGGTATGCGAGTTCGGCACCGCGGGCGAATCTTGACCGAGCAGAAAGAAATCCTCCGCGCTGGTCGCGGTGCCGTGCCCGACGAATCCGATCAGCAGCGTCGCCTGCTCCCGTGCCGCCGCGTCGAATGCCACGTCGACCGCCGTAACCAGCTGTGCCACCGTCGGATTCAGCACCGGACCCGGCACCTCCGTCGCCGCCCGCCAGCCGCCGAATTCGGTCAAGGTTCCATACAGACCGGTAGCCAATTCACCGGTGAACCCCAGTTCCCCCAGTGCCGCACACTCGGACCCGACCACCAGGGCGAGCCTTCCTCCCATATCAGCACCACCATTTCCCGCCGTCGACTCCCCTACGACCTCGACACCCCGACAACGGGCCGCAGCGACTGTTTGCAGGTCCCTCGAAAGGATCAGCCCTGCGTGGTAGGAAGGTACCCGAACACACATCGGGGCAAGTGACAACGGGGGCGGCTGATGGCGGCGATCATCTTGGTGCACGGGATCGCGCAGGAGCAGTACGGCGCGGATCTGTTGGAAGCGCAATGGCTTCCGGCGCTGGCAGCCGGAGTTCGCACGGCCGGATTCGGCGAACTCGCGGATCAACTGTGGCGCGGCCAGCGCCCGGGTGTGCTCGAGGTGCGGATGGCGTTCTACGGCAATGCCTTTCTCGATCCCGGCGCCCAAGGCGGCGGCGGACCGGTCGGTACGGAAGACGACGAACTCACCGAGCGGATCGCCGAGGCGTGGTTGGCCACGGCAGCCGAGCAGGCGGCCGAGCGGCGCGATCGACAGGAAGCGCAACGCTATCTGGACAATTCCGCACTCGGCACCGAGGGCGCACAGGGCTTCGGCCGCAAGGCCAGACCGGCGGCGAATGCGCTGACCAAGCTGAAATGGTTCGCGCCCTTCGGTTTCGGGATGGCCGGCAAATTCGTCAACCGGTCGCTGGCCCAGGTCAGCAGATATCTGTCCGACGAGCAAGTGCGTACTTTTGCGCAGCAACAGGTGCTCGACCTGATCGGTCCGCAGACCCGGCTGGTCATCGGACATTCGCTCGGCTCGGTGGTCGCCTACGAGGCGCTACACCGGACCCAGCAGCCCGCGACGCTGGTTACGCTGGGTTCGCCGTTGGCGCTGCAGTCCATCATCTATCCGCTGCTACGCCCGCAACCGCCCACGGTGCCCGCCGCGCTCACACGTTGGGAGAATTTGGCCGATCGCGACGATATCGTCGCGGCGCATCTGGATCTGGCACCGTATTTCCCGTCCGCGCCCGGACGCGATGTGGTGCCGACGACCCACCCCGAACTCGACAATGGTTCCAGTCCGCACGATGCCGCGCACTATCTCACCAAGAAATCGGTCGGGCGCATCATCGCCGAGTCCCTCTCGTAACCGGAGCCATTGGCGAATCGCGCGTACGCTGACAACTCTGGCACCGAGTGCGAGGAGTTCATCGCGATGACCGACCCCGTGCAAGGTTTGACGGGTACGCTCACCTCGCCGATCCGGGGTCCCGGAATGCTCGGCGAAGTATTGGTTGCGATTCGCGGGGGCACGGAGATATATATCGCGCGGGCGGCCGAGTCGATCTCGGCCGGAGAAACCGTCTTGATCATCGCGGTACAGCCGGGCCGCATCGTCGATGTGGTGCCGTGGATTCCGCTGGAACCGGTCCCGGTCGACGACATCTGACACCGCGACCGAAGTAATGAACTGCTAGGGAGGCACAGTGCTGGGTTATCACGTTCCGGATCCTGACGAAGCAATGCTGGTCAGCGGCGGTAAGAGCAAGGACAACGCGCCCTTCGGCGTCGTCATCGGACGCGGCAAATGGGTGATGCCGTTCTTCCGCAAAGTGAGCTATCTGTCGCTGGCCATGTTCGAGGCCGAGATCAAGGAGCGCTGCGTCACCAAGCAGGCCATCCAGCTCGAGGTGCGCGCGGTGATCGCGTTCAAGGTCGCCAACGACACCCAGTCGATCGTCAATGCGGCCCAACGCTTTCTGTCCGAACAGGAGCGGGAGATGTCGGTGCTGACCGGGCGCATCTTCTCCGGACACCTGCGCTCGATCGTCGGCTCGATGACGGTCGAGGAGATCATCCGCGAACGCCAGCGGCTGGCCGACGAGGTGCTGGTGGCCTCCAAGGTGGAGATGAGCAACATCGGGCTGTGGGTGGATTCGTTCCAAATCCAATCCATCGATGACGGCAATCTGGGATACATCACCGCACTGGCCGCACCGCACAACGCGGCGGTACAGCGCGATGCGCAGATCGCCCAATCACAGGCAGCCCAGCATGCCGCCGAGGCCGAACAGGAATCGCTGCGCCGCCGAGCCGAATATCAGCGCGAGACCGCCATTCTCCAGGCGCAGTATCAGCAGGATATCGATAAGGCCAATGCCGAGGCGGCACAGGCCGGCCCGCTGGCCGAGGCCAAGGCGATGCAGGAGGTGCTCACCGCACAGGCCGAACAGGCGCGCAAAGAGGCCGAGTTGCGCGAGCAGCAGTTGCAGGCCGAAGTCGTGAAACCCGCTCAGGCCGAAGCGGAACGGGTGCGCATCCTCGCCGTGGCCGAGGCCGATCGGACCCGGATCCAGGCCGAGGCGGCGGCCTCGAACAACCGGATCGCCTTGGACCAGTTGCTGATCGAGCAGCTGCCGGAAATCGTCAAGCAGGCCTCCAACGGCCTGGCGAACGCCAACCTGACGGTGCTCAACGGACCCGACGGTGTCGGCGAATTGGTCAACGGAATGGTCGGTCAGGGCCTGACTGTATTCAACTCGTTACAAAAGGCGCTTTCATCCAACGACGGAGAAAATGCGGGCTAAAGTGGCCGAGTAGCGACGGCGCGAGGAGCGGGTGTTGGTGTCCATCGGGAAATTGGTGTCGTTCGACAGTTCGCGGGGATTCGGGTTCATTCGGCCCGACGATGGTGGCCCGGATGTGTTCGTTCATGTGAACGACATCGGACTGGACGAGGACGAACTGCGCCAGGGGCGGGTGTTCGAATTCGATGTGACCGAGGGTGATCGTGGTCCGAAGGCCGTCAACCTCGCCGTGGTCGGCGGTCAACCGCTACCACCCGCTCCTCGGCACAAGAAAGACAAGTCCGGCTCCGGCCAGCTGACCGCCACCGAACACAAACGCCTGATCACCGAGCTGCTATTGGACGCCAGCCCCGCCCTCACCGCCGGTGAGATCCTCACCATCCGCGACCGACTTACCGCCTTCGCCGATCAGCACGGCTGGCTGGAATAGCGCGCAAGCTCCCCATCTTCTCGGCACTTCGGGCGATCCAGGCGAGGTTCACGACCTTGTCGGACCGGGGTTCTACGATCAAGCCACAACCCCGGCCGCACCGATGAATCTGCGTCGACTGCGACGTCGATAAGGGTGAGAGCACGGACCCCGAGGAGGATGCTGTGGACTTACCCGTGATGCCGCCCGTCAGGCCGATGCTGGCGAAAACGGCGCCCTCGGTGCCGCACGAGCCGGGCCTGAGTTACGAACCGAAATGGGACGGCTTTCGCTGTGTGGTGTTCCGCGACGGCGACGAAGTAGAACTCGGTTCCCGCAACGACCGCCCCCTCACCCGCTATTTTCCGGAGGTCGCCGAACTGCTGAAGGCGGCGCTGCCGGATAAATGCGTGGTGGACGGTGAAATCGTGGTGGTCACCGATCAGGGACTCGATTTCGACACCCTGCAGAACCGGTTGCATCCGGCGGCCTCCCGGGTCAACAAGTTGGCCAAGGAAACACCTGCCAGTTTCGTCGCCTTCGATCTGCTCGCCCTCGGCGATAAGGATCTGACCGGTGAACCGTTCGCCGAACGCCGACGGCTGCTGGAGACCATTCTCGATACCGAACTCGCCAGGGTGCATCTGACCCCGATCACCCAGGATCCCGCCGTCGCCGAGGACTGGTTCACCCGCTTCGAGGGTGCGGGTTTCGACGGCGTGATGGTCAAGTCGAACGAGCTGGCGTATCTGCAGGACAAGCGGGTGATGCTCAAGGTCAAACACGAGCGCACCGCCGACTGCGTGGTGGCCGGTTTCCGCTGGCACAAGGACGGCGAAGGCGTCGGATCCCTGCTGCTCGGACTCTTCGACGACGCGGGCAATATGCATCATGTCGGGGTGGCGAGCAGTTTCACCGCAGCCAAACGCAAGTCGCTGGTGGATGAGCTGAAACCGTTGCGGGAGAACGCATTGGCGAATCATCCGTGGCGGGAATGGGCCGATGCGGCGGCGCAGGCGAAGGCCGATGGCAAGATGCCGGGCGGGGTGAGCCGGTGGACCGGCGGTAAGGATCTGTCCTGGGAGGCGCTGCGTCCGGAGTTGGTCGCCGAGGTCCGCTACGAACATGTGCAGTCGGGCCGCTTGCGGCACGGCGGCAGGCTGGTTCGCTTCCGGTCCGATCGCACACCCGAATCGTGTACCTATGCCCAGCTCGACGAGGTCGCGCCGGCCGAATTGAGCGCCATCTTCACCGAAGCCCGGGGGAAATGATGAGCGAGTCGGTCGATATCGAGGTCGACGGCAGAACCGTCACCATCAGCAATCCGAACAAGGTCTATTTCACCAAACGCGGTGAGACGAAACTCGATCTGGTGCGCTACTACCAGGCCGTGGCCGAGCCGTTCCTACAAGTGGTGCGCGATCGGCCGCTGCTGCTGGAGCGGTATCCCGATGGGGCCTCCGGTAAGTCGTGGTTCCAGAAGCGGGTGCCGAAATCCGCGCCGGACTGGCTGCACACCGTCGAGGTCGCCACACCCAATGGCACCACCAGCGATGCCCTTGTCGCCCATGATCTCGCGCACATTCTGTGGGCGGTGAACCAGGGCTGCCTCGGCTTCCACGTCTGGCCCAATCACGTCGACGATCTGAATATCGCCGATGAGCTGCGCATCGACCTGGATCCTTCCCCCGGCATCACCTTCGACGATCTCAAACACGCCGCGGTACTCACCCGCGAGCTGTTCACCGAACTCGGCATCGACTCCCGCATCAAGACCTCGGGCTCGCGCGGATTGCACATTTACGTTGCGCTGGAACCGAAATGGGACGGCTACCAGGTGCGCGCAGCCGCCGTCGCGCTGGCTCGGGAGCTGCAGCGACGGCATCCGGATGAGATCACCGCACAGTGGTGGAAAGAGGAGCGCGGCAACCGCGTCTTCGTCGACTTCAACCAGAATGCCCCGCACAAAACGGTTTTCGGCGCGTGGTGCGCGCGCCCGAAGGTCGGCGCGCAGGTCTCCACGCCGATCGCCTGGTCCGATCTGGAGACCGTGGTCCCAGAGGAATTGACCATTGCCACCGTCCCCGCGCGGCTGGCCGAATCCGGTGACCCGTGGGCGCAGCGACCGGCCCAATCCATCGAGCCGCTGCTGAAAATGTCGGAGCGCGATATGGCATCCGGACTCATGGACGCACCGTGGCCACCGCAATATCCCAAGATGCCGAACGAGCCGCCCCGGGTACAACCGAGCCGGGCCAAGAAGCCGGAAATGGAAGGCTAGCTACCTGAAGGCTATTGCGGCCCGGACCGCTATTCGGTCCACAGCACCCACACCTTGCTCTCACAGGTAACCGCGCGCCCGTCCGCCGTGCGAGCACTCTTGCTCGAACCGTCGCATTTGGTTCCGGGCTCCGCGACGGTACCGCCCACGGTGTACGGACCGTTCCACTGGTAGACACCGCCACTGGCCAGGCACAGCAGAGTGGTGCCGTCGGCCCCCGTACCGATGCGACCCGGCTCGGTGCACACCGTGCCCTTCTTCGGGGTCACCTGGCTCGTCGACGTGGGCGGAGGTGTGATGACGGTCGGCGCGACCGAGGGCTGCACGACGGCGGTCTGGGAGATGGTGGAGGGCAGCGCGACACTCGATACGACGGGGGTCCGGTTCATCCCGGACAGCGCGTCGGAGAAGTTGCCGCCGGACAGCACGACATATCCGGCGATACCGACCACCTCGATCACGCCGAGCAGCAGCGCGCAGACCGCCATGGTCTTACCGCGCGGATGGCTGAACGCGATGAACCCGAACACGATCGCGACCGGGAAGAGGCCGAGCAGCGCGGCCACCAAGGCGACGATCGCATACGGGTTGACGATGGGCGGAACCTCGACCCGTAGTCGACCGGCCCGGGGAGCCCGCCGGGTCGGCGGCTCCACCTCCGGCCAGCGGTCGTTCGGATCGGTATCCGGCCACCGACCGATCGCTCCGGTCTCCGCCTCGTACTCCTCCGGCTGCGCCTCCGGCCAGCGCTCGCGCTCACGGTTATCCGTCCGTGCCATCCAGGTCCCTCTTCCACACCACAAAACCGCGCAGGAACCTCGAACTGCCCGGACCCGCCCCGATACCGACAAAGGATAGGGGCCGACGGCCGCAACATCATCCGAAACGGCCGATCGATCGTCATCAAACCGTAATCGCGAAAGCCGCCATGTCAACTCACCTGTCCTCGTCAGCGGGGTGAACGGTTTCGGTACGGTGCGGTTCGAGCAGTGGAGTAACAAACCGGCAAACACCACTCGCGCGCTACGCCATAGAGGTACATGCTGGTCCCGGAACCTATCTATGCGGCGATTTCGGCACAGGAGGCAGCCATGCGCGGTGGCTCCGGTTCGAGAGGAAAACAATCGCGCCCTTGGCATTCCCACGCGGGCGATCTACTCGGTGACGACTACAACGTTCCCGGCATCATTCTGTGCTTGCTCGGCGTCGTCGCCATGGCGTGCACCCTCACCGCCGCTGGCTACGGTTTCATCGGCTGGACCCAGATCGGCGCGATAGTGACGGCCGCACTGTGGATCACCGGAGTGGGCGCACTGCTGGTCGAGCATCGCCGCGAGGAAGTGATCGAGCTGAAGTACGGTCGCACCGGGCACGCGCCGGGCCATATGCGGCCCGTCCGCTACAGCGCCACCGAACGCAGGCTCGCGCCCGGTGAAAGCCTTTCGGAATTGCCGAAATAGCCCGCGCCGCAACGTCAGCGCCCCGGATCCACCTTCGGCATGGTCTCGGTCACCAATGTCATAAGCATGTCGGCCAGCAGCACGTGCACCTGCCCGCGAGTGAGGGTGCCGCGGGTGATCCATTCCCGGCCCGCGACTTTCACCAGACCACCGAATGCGCGGACCATGGCACGCAATTGCGCACTGTGTGCCGATTCCGCGCGCCCGACCATCAGCAGCATCCGCTCGGCGGCCGCGTCATCGGCCTGATCCAGGATCTGTTGCACCTCCGGATCGTCGCCGACGCCCTCATGGCTGGTCACCTTGACCCAGGTGCTGCCGTGTTCGGAGATCACATCCAGCAGCCAGTGCACGCTCGCCTCGACACGTTCCCGGTCGGTGCCGGTCGGTGCGACCATATCGTCCAGGCGCGGCAGGGTGACCATCCGGCGCACGACCGCGAGATACAGGTCGCGCTTATTGCCGAAGTAATGGTTGATCAGCCCGCGCGCGACCCCGGCGCGCTGCGCGAGCTCCGCGGTGGAGACCGCCGCGTAGGGCCGCTCGCCGAACATGTCGATCGCGCACTCCAGGATCTGTGCGCGTCGCTCGTCCGGTTCCAGCCTGCGCCTGCGTGGCTGCGCCTCGGTGTTGTTTCGAGCGACCCGCGAGCGATCGCTAGCGGTGAACTCAGAGTGACCTGGCAATGAGATCCTTCATTACCTCGTTGCTGCCCGCGAGGATGCGCAGCACTCGGGCACCGGTGTAGAGCTGGGAAATCGGATACTCCGTCATGTAGCCGTAGCCGCCGAACAGTTGCAGGCAGCGATCGACCACAATACCGAGTTGATCGGTGAGCCAGTACTTCGACATCGCAGCGGTGGGAATATCGAGTTCGCCGCGCAGATGTTTGCTGATGCAATCGTCGAGGAAGATTCGGCTCACCTTGGCGATGGTCGCGCATTCGGCCATCTCGAATTTGGTGTTCTGCATAGCGAACAACGGCTTGCCGAAGGCCTCGCGCCCCTTGGTGTATTCGACGGTCAGGTCAACCGCCTGCTCCATCATGGCGACCGCGAGGATGCCGGTGACCAGTCGCTCCTGGGCCAGCATCTGCATCATCTGATAGAAACCCTGCCCTTCGGCTTCGCCGAGCAGATTCGACGCGGGCACGCGTAGCCCGTCGAAGAACAGCTCAGCGGTGTCCTGGGCCTTGCCACCGATCTTGTTCAGGATGCGGCCGCGTTTGAAGCCCGGGGTATCGTCGCCGACCTCGGCGAAGATCAGCGAGACGCCCGCCGCGCCCTTGCTCGGATCGGTCTTGGCGGCGATGAGAATGCCGTCGCAGAGCCAGCCATTGGTGATGAAGATCTTCGAGCCGGTGATGACGTACTCGTCGCCCTCGCGGACCGCGCGGGTCTTGATGTTCTGCAGATCCGAGCCGGTGCCCGGTTCGGTCATGCCGATCGACAACACCATCTCCCCGGTCGCGGCCTTGGGCAGCACCCGCTGCTTGAGGTCTTCGGTGCCGAAGTGGTGAATGTACGGCGCGATGATCGAGGTGTGCACGGCCATGCCCATGGAGCCGTCACCCGCGAAGGCCTGTTCCTCGATGATGGCGGCCTCGTGCGCGAAAGTGCCACCACCGCCGCCGTATTCGGTCGGGATCGCGGTGCAGAGCAGGCCGAGCTCACCGGCCCGGTTGTACAGCGCGCGATCGGGATGCCCCTGTGCGACGAACTTCTCCTCATGCGGGACGACTTCCTTCTCGAAGAAGTTTCGCGCCAGCTCCCGGACCGCCTCGACCTCGTTGTCACTCCATGCCGCGCGTGCCATCGCAGAAATCCTTTGCTCGGTGTCAAATTTGCGGCACTCGCGGGGCCCTACGTGGTCACGCAAGCTATCGCCTTCGGGCCGGTCGCTCCTGCCGCGGGCGCGGGCCTGTCGCACCCGCGTCTCGACATCAGATTGGCGAACTATTGGCACAATGTCAACAAAGCGGATACGCCGCAGGTCGAGTTGGCTTTACGAGGGCGCGGAATGCGATTCAGCCGGTCGGCCGCCGGGCTCGGTTGACGGCCGCGAGCGAGGTGAAGCTCGGGAAATCCGGATCGGCCGAGATGCCCTGACGGCGCAGGAATCCGTCGATCAGCCGCCAGACGAATTCGGTTGCCTGCTCGACGAATTCGTCGGTGCCGTCGGGACGGCGGGCATCCGCATCACCCAGCCACATAGCCCATCGTGGTTTCGTCCCATTGATTCGGGTAATGCGTACTGTCAGTATCGGATCACGTACCGGCGGTACACACGCAGCATTCAGCGCATCGATCGAGGCAAGCAGATGACCGAACCGCTCGACTCCCCCGACCCGACCGGCATTCAACGTCCATACCGCCGGTCCACGGTGCTCGGCGCGAATAGCGAGCTGGCCGTCTTCGAATGGGGCGAGCGCAGTGCGGAACCCCTCGTCTTGGTGCACGGCCTGTCCGATACCCATCTGGTCTGGTCCGCGGTGGCGACGCTGCTGGCCGACGGCTTCCGAGTCATCGCCTATGACGTGCGCGGACACGGTGAATCGGCGAAACCCGCTGTGCCGCAGGACTACCGACTCGATCAACTGGCCGATGATTTCTTCGCGCTGATCGATGCGGTCAGCCCGAAGCGGCCGGTGCACGTCTGCGGACACGGCTGGGGTGCGGTGCAAGTCTGGGAGGCGGTCTGCGACCCGCGTGCCAATACCCGGATCGCCTCGTTCACTGCCGTAGCGGGTCCGAATCTCGATCACGTCGGCATGACACTGCGCGAATTGGCAGGCCAACCACGCCGAGCGCTGGAGCTGATCGCCGACCGGAAATTCTGGCGGCACGGCGTCGGAACGGCCCAGACCGCAGCGCGACGGATCGCCTATCCACCGCGGGTGCGCACCTGGTTGATCGAATGGCTCGGCGGCGTCGCCCGCACGTACGCGCCGATCGCCCCGACCTGGCGCGCGGATCTGGCCGCGGGCGCACGGATCGCCGTGGCCAATCTGCCGCATCATCTGCTGCGGCCGCGTGAGCGCAGCACCGCGGTGCCGGTGCAGTTGGTTGTGGACACCACCGATGTGTTGGTGCCGCCGTTCCTCTACTACGGCAGCGCACGGTGGGTGGATCGGTTGTGGCGCTGCCCGATTCCGGCCGATCACTGGTTGCCGGTGACCGAACCGCTGCTCGTCGCCGAGGCCATCGCGAACTTCGTCGAGGATCTGCACGCCGCGAACGCCAGCATCCCGCAGTGATCGCAGATGCCCGCCAACGGTGGGTGGCCGGGAAATCCGACGGGGTGGTACTTTGCGCGCATGACCGGACCGGGGGAACAACAGAATCAGCCCAACGACGCATGGTGGGCGCAGCAACAGCCGCAGCAGGGACCGCAGTATTCGCAATCGGATCCCACGATGGTCGGGCAGCCGGGTTATCAGTTGCCATCGCAGCCCGCGGTTCCGGTCGTGGGACCGCAAGGCGATGCCGGACCGCAGAGCCCGGCGGAGCAGCAACCCGCTGATCCGACGATGGTGCGGCAGCCATTCGATCAGCCGGTGACCGCGCCCGCCGGATCGGGGACCGGATATCCGCAACCGGGATACCAACAGTCCTCACCCGGATATCCGCAGCCGGGGACACCGCAGGCCGCACCCGGATACCAGCAGAGTGGGGCCCCGCAAGCCACACCCCCCGGCCACCAGTCGGGGACCGGATATCAGCAACCGGCATATCACCAGTCCTCACCCGGATATCCGCAGCCGGGAACACCGCAGGCCGCACCCGGATACCCGCAAGCCGGTTTCCAACAACCCGGATTCGAGCAGCCCCTGTCCGGATTCCCGCAGGCTGCACCGGGTTTCCAACAGCCCGGATACCCGCAACCCGCACCCGGATATCAACAGCCGCCCAAACCCGGCGGCAAAGGCTGGCTTTGGGCGCTCGGCGCGGTCGTCGTCACCTCCGCGGTGTGGGCGGGTGCGATGTTCGCGATCGGCGCGTTCGACGCGGGCAAGGCCGATATCAGCAAGGATGCCGATCTGCGCGGCTACAAGTATGTCGCCAATCTCTGCGATCTCACCGACACCTCGCCCTACACCAGCGCGGGCTTCACGCTGTCGAAGACCGATTCCTCAGGCAATACCTATCCGAAGCACGAGGGCTCCAAGCACGCCGCGGTCGATTCGATGGGGTGCGATGTCCGCTTCACTCCGTCCGGCTCGACTGAGAAGTACGACTACGCCGCCATCTACACCAGCGCGCAGGTGCACAAGCAGACCAATCCGGGACCTGAATTCACCGCGTCGTACGAGACCTGGACCCAGAGCGCATACGGCAAGGACGCGAAGGTCGACAAGATCTCCGGACTCGGCGACGAGGCGTATGTGATCACCGGCAAGCACAAGTCCGACGATCCGACGGCCGATATCTCGTTGGCCATGCGCGACGGCTGGACCACCTACCACATCAGCTGGTCGCAGTATTCGTCCAGTTCGTCGAAGTCCCCGGGCAAGATCCTCAGCGCGTCCGAGGTCACCGATCTGCTGAAGAAGACGGCCACCTCCACAATGAGCAAGCTGCGCAAATAGGTGGCATCCGGTCGGTGCGGACCGCCCGCGCCGACCGGTCCGCATTCGAATGCGACAATGACTGGGTCAACCTCCCAGTTCACGAAGGATAAACCCGCATTCCGATGGTCGAGAACACCGCGTCGACGTCTACCGCACCAACGCCGAGCGGCACCGCCATCGACCCCGATGAGCTGGCGATCTGCCTGCGGGTGCTGGAGCAGGCCGGGCAGTTGGACAAGGACGATCCGGCTTCGGTCACGGTGCAGCGCGCCGTCGGCCATATGTTCAAGAAATTGAAGCAGCGCAAGCGAACCGTGGCCAGGGATTCGGTCGCCGAGGCGGACCGTGCGGTGGTCGCGGCGACCGCGACCGGTTCACCCAATCGCATCGATGACGAAACCGCCGGCATCCCGCTGACCTCGAATGCGGCGGGCGCGAGCGCGGGCACGCTGATCCGGCCGCGGCCCTGCTATGTCTGCAAACAGCGGTATACCCGGGTCGATGCGTTCTACCACCAGCTGTGCCCGGACTGCGCGGCCACCAGCCACGCGAAACGGGACGCCCGTACCGATCTCACCGGACGGCGCGCCCTGCTGACCGGCGGTCGCGCCAAGATCGGCATGTATATAGCGCTGCGACTGCTGCGCGACGGTGCGCACACCACCATCACCACCCGCTTCCCGAACGATGCGATCCGCCGCTTCGCCGCCATGGACGACAGCGCCGACTGGTTGCACCGGCTGCGCATCGTCGGTATCGATCTGCGGGATCCGGCCCAGGTGGTCGCGCTCGCTGATGATGTCGCGGCACAGGGGCCGCTGGATATTCTGATCAACAATGCCGCCCAGACCGTGCGCCGCTCCCCTGGCGCGTACAGCGCGCTGGTCGAGGCCGAATCCGATCCGCTGCCTGCGGGTGTGCTGCCGGATGTGGTGACCTTCGGCAAGACCATGCAGGCGCACCCCACCGCACTCACCGCATCACTGACGCCGTCGCTGTCCTCAGCTGACGTGGCGGAACTGGCCTTGGTCGCGGGATCGGCCACACCGGAACGCATTTCGCGCGGTATCGCCATCGATGCCGGTGGTCTGGTGCCGGATCTGGCGCACACCAACAGCTGGGTGCAGACCGTTGCCGAGGTGGACCCGACCGAACTGCTCGAGGTCCAGCTGTGCAATTCGGTGGCGCCGTTCATTCTGGTTTCGCGGCTGCGCCCGGCAATGGCCGCCGCCGCGGCCAGCCGCAAATACGTCGTGAACGTCTCCGCCATGGAGGGCCAGTTCTCCCGCGCGTACAAGGGTGCCGGCCACCCCCATACGAATATGGCCAAGGCCGCGCTGAATATGTTGACCCGCACCAGCGCCCGCGAAATGTTCGAACAGGACGCCATCCTCATGACCGCCGTCGACACCGGCTGGATCACCGACGAACGCCCGCATTACACCAAACTCCGCCTCGCCGAAGAGGGCTTCCACGCCCCCCTGGACTTGGTGGACGGCGCCGCCCGCGTCTATGACCCCATCGTCCAAGGCGAAGCCGGCACCGACCTCTACGGCTGCTTCCTCAAGGACTACCAGCCCTCACCCTGGTAATCGACGCAGTGCCCAGGGTTACGCTGGGCATATGGTGTATCGGCTGCTGGCTGATGCCACCGCCGCGGTGCATTTCGTATTCGTGGTGTACGTGGTGGTCGGCGGGTTCGTGGCGTGGCGGTGGCCGCGCACCATCTGGCTGCATCTGATCGCATTCGGCTGGGGATTCAGCACGGTGCTGTTCGGATTCGATTGTCCGCTCACGTATTTAGAGAATTGGGCGCGACATCGGGCCGGGATGGCGGGGCTGCCGCCGAGCGGGTTCATCGACCATTATCTGACCGGGGTGATCTACCCGCAGAGTGCGCTGGGTTTGGTGCGTGGGCTGGTCGCGGTGTGCGTGGTGGTGTCGTGGGTGGGCTATGCCTGGAGGGTGCGGACGATGAGGTCGGCGACCTCGGAGACCTTGTCGTCGAGGTAGAAGTGACCGCCGGGGAAGACCGTGCGGTCGAAGGAACCGGTGGTGTGTTCGCGCCATTCCTCGGCCTGCTCCGGCGTCATCGTCGGATCTTCAGTGCTGACCAGGGCCGACACAGCGCAGGACAGCGAGGCGCCCTCGCGATAGCGGTAGGTCTCGATGGCCTGGTAGTCGCTGCGCACCGCGGGCAGTACCAGTTCGGCGAGACTCGGTTCGTCGCGCAGGATCTGGACGGACGCGGGATCGGTTGCCAGGCGCTCCAGATCACCGATCAGATCGTCGTCGGAGCCGAGATGCAGGCGGCCCGGCTCTACGAAAGTCGGTGCCGGACGGCCGGATACGAACAGCGCGATGAGCGACTGCCCCTTGCGTTCCAGGCGGCGTGCGGTTTCGAAGGCCACGGTCGCGCCCATGCTGTGACCGAACAGCGAAAGTTGTTCCACCGGGCCCTGATTCAGCACTTCGTCCACGATCCGATCGACGAGGGTGTCCATATCGCCGATGGTGGGCTCATCGAGCCGGTCCTGCCGACCCGGATACTGCACAGCCGCGACGGCGGTCCCATTGTCGAACCGTTCGGCCAGTGCCCGATACGCCGTGACCGCTCCCCCACCGGGCGGGAAACACAGCAGTTGCCGGCTCGGCGCGGGATGTGCGCGCAACACCCGCAGCCAGTCCGTGGCGGCGATGGCCTTGCCCACGTCGATCTCCTTCACCGTCGGAATTTCACCCGAGATATGTGCCGTACCAATCCAGGACCCGCTGCCACGCTTCAGCGGCGGCGGTCGGGTCGTAGCGAGGTCCGGTGTCGTTGAAGAAGGCGTGGTCCGCATTCGGTGCGACGTATATCTCGTGGACGAGACCTGCCCGGTCAAGAGCCGCCTCCGCGGTTGGACGCGAGGCGATCACCCGCTCATCCTTGGCGGCGTAGATCCCGAGTACCGCTGCCTTCGAACCGGACAGATCCCCGTTCTCCGGGAAGGGTCCGTAAAACGGTGTCGCCGCAGCGAGTTCCGGCGTACCCGAGGCCAGCAGCAACCAGACCAGACCGCCGCCGAAGCAGAAGCCGGTGGCACCGATCTTCTGCTCCGGCACCCGCCGTTCCAGCTCGGCGATTCCAGCCCGCAGATCGCCGATGAACTGCTCCGGTGCGATCTTGCCGAGTTCGGCGGTGGCCGCCGCCGGATCGGTGAAGGCGGCGGTACCGCCGCGTTCGGACAGTAGGTCCACGGCGAGTGCGGAGTATCCGGCTCCCGCGAAACGTGCTGTCACCGAACGGATGTGGTCGGTGAGTCCCTTGTTCTCGTGGATGACGAGCACGCCGCCGCGCGGCTGTGGCGCGGCCGCCCATGCGGCTTGTAGCTGGCGACCGCCCGGTCCGGGAAAGGTGATCGAGGTGGCCGGGACCGCGCCGCTGGTACCCGGTGGGGCCGAGGACGCCCCGGGTTTCGAGCCCGTCGACGCGGAATTCGCCTGGTCGCCGCTGCTGGAGCACGCGGCGAGCAATGCGACCGCGGCGGTGGCGCCGACGCCGAGCATTCCTAGTCGGCGCAGTGCTTCCCGGCGACCGATCAATCCGTCGGCATGGTCGGTGGCTATCTCTTCGGCGATATAACGCTGCAGCGGCGTCATGGCCACGACCCTACTACTGCGGCACAACAACTACTCTCGATCTCGTGATTGCGCACGAACAGCTGGTCCGCGACTACGAGGCCGGAATCGGTGTACCGGCCTCCGGCATCGTACCCGCCGACGATCCGGGCAGCTGTTTGGCTGCGACGCTACCGGTTTGGGCGCTGGCCGCCGGATCGGTGGCCGTGGTGACGGCCGCGGCGAACCGAATCCGCGACGCACACCATCTCAATCCGGTGCTGCACCGGCTGGACCCGGTACGGATCACCGCCGCCTTCTCCAGTGAACGCCTGCTGCGCGTCGGCGGTGCGCCCGCCAAGATATTCGCGGATCTGTCCGGATTCTTTCCCACCTTCGACGGCTGGGTCCGCACCCATGTCAACTATCCGCATCACCGCGCGCGATTGCTCGCCTCGCTCGGCCTGCCCGACGACGCCCCCGTCGATCTTGCGGTCGCGCAGATGGCGATGAGCCGGGCCAGCGATATCGAGGAACATGCGGCCGCGCACGGCGCCATCGCGGTCCAGGTGCGTTCCGAGCAGGAGTGGGCGCAGAGTCCGCAGGGCCAGGCCGCCGCATCGGGTCCAGTGGTGGCGATCGACACCCGAATCGACCAGGGCGAGCTCGGCCTGCCGATCGGCGCATCGCCG
This sequence comes from Nocardia sp. NPDC050412, assembly GCF_044458825.1. NCBI lineage: Bacteria > Bacillati > Actinomycetota > Actinomycetes > Mycobacteriales > Nocardiaceae > Nocardia > Nocardia sp. NPDC050412. The sequence goes on along the minus strand of NZ_JBITIJ010000001.1, from coordinate 668,966 downwards.
TTGCAGCCGTTGCGTGGGGTCCGGGTACTCGATCTCACGCGCGTGATCGCCGGACCTGTCGCGACCAGAACCCTTGCGCTGCTCGGCGCCGAGGTGATGCGGATCGACCCGCCGCACCTATCGGAGATCCCATGGCAGTACCACGACACCTGCCAGGGCAAACGCTCCACACTGCTCGATCTGCACCGGCACCTGCCGCAGGTCAACGAGCTGCTCGCCGCCGCCGATGTGCTGATCACCGGATATCGACCGGGCGCGCTGGAAAACGCCGGACTCACCGCCGCCCGTCGACCCGGCCTCGTGCACGGTCGGATATCGGCGTGGGGCGAATCCGGCCCGTGGGGTCGGCGGCGCGGTTTCGACAGCATCGTGCAGGCCGCCGCCGGAATTTCGATCGTCGAGGGTGCACCCGCGGTACCGGGGACGCTCCCCGCGCAGGCGCTCGACCACGCCTCCGGCTATCTGCTCGCGGCCGGTGTGATCGACGCACTGGTCGCCCGCGCACATGACGGCATCGGGCGCGATGTCCGAGTCGCATTGGCGCGCACCGCATCCTGGCTCCTCAATGCGCCCGGCCGCGCCCCGCGTCATCCGCAGGCCGCGCCGCCGAGTCCGATGGCGGCGGTCACCCACGGCAATGTCACCACCGCCGCGCCGGCGCTCGCCGAGTATCCGGATTACGCGTGGCCCGCACCGCGGTACGGTGCTGACCGGCCGGTGTGGCCGCTGCACACCCGGTAGAACTCGCGCTGGTCGATGCCCTCAGGACTCACCGGCCAGGGCCGCGATGGCCTTGGCCAGCCGCGCGCCGTCAGGCAGGTTCCCGCCGTGGGTAATCGTCCACAGGATGCCGAGTCCCTGGGTCAGCACGAAGTACAGTTCGGCGATCGCCAGGGCGGTGTCCGCGTCCAGATCCGGACGGGATTCCCGTAAAGCTCGGGCGATGTCCTCGTATGCACCGTTGAGGCTTTCGTCCATGTACGTCCGTGATTCCGGCGTCCGCGCGACGCGCACCAGATTCTCCAGACTGGCCAGCATGCCGTCCCGGTTGTCCTCGAAGACCTGCGGCATCGCGTTCCACATCTGCGTGAACGCCTCCAGGGGCGGCTGCCCGCTGCCCGCGCGGACCAGCGCCTCCATCCGGTCGCCGATATCGTTGCCGAGCGCCTCCGCGAGCGCTTCGGTGATCAGCCGATCCTTCGAACCGAAGTGGTAGCCGATCGCGGCCAGGCTCACACCCGCCGCCGCCGCTATATCGCGCGCGGTCGTCTTCGCCACGCCACGTTCGATGATGGCCTTACGCGCTCCCGCCAATAGGTCTTCTCGGTTTCCCATGACCTCAGCTTACACACCGCTAAGACATTTGTACTAGACATTCGTGCCAACCACGTGTTAGACATATGTCTGACACACTCGTTCGAGCGATTGGCCCGATAATGAGCACCAACTCCCTCCACATCCTCATCAGCGGCGGCGGCATCGCGGGCAACGCGCTCGCACTGCAGTTGCTGCGAGCAGGCATCCGAACCACCGTCGTCGAGCGCGCACCCAAGCCGCGCCCCGGCGGACAGGCAGTAGACCTGCGCGGACCGAGCCGCGAGATCGCCGAGCGGATGGGACTCATGCCGGGCATTCGCAAGTACCAGCTCGACGAGCGCGGCATGGCCTACGTCGACGAAAACGGCCGGGAGTTCGCCCGGATGCCCGCGGAGATGTTCGACGGCAAGGGTCCGGTGGCCGAAATCGAAATCACCCGAGGCGATTTGAATCAGGTCCTGCTCACCGAACTCGCCAGCACGGCGGGCGAACTCGATTACCGCTACGGGGAATGGATCGCGGCGCTGCGCCAGGACGACACGGGTGTCGAGGTCGACTTCGCATCCGGGCGCACCGAGCGTTTCGATCTGGTCGTCGGTGCGGACGGTGTGCACTCGGCGACCCGACAGCTGGCCTTCGGACCGGAGGAGCGGTTCGTCACCTATCTCGGCGGCTACATGTCGTTCTTCACCATCCCGACCCCAGCCGGAACCGAGCCGGGCTGGTTCAAGATGCATACGGTGCCCAGCGCCGCGGTCGCGATTCGGCCGGATGCCGATCCGGCCACCTCCAAGGCCATCATCACCCTGCGCACCGAGGCCGATCCGGCGCTGCGCCGCGACGTTGCCGCGCAGCAGCGGCTCATCCACGACATGCTGGCCGAGGCGGGATGGGAGACACCGGCGGTACTCGACGCGATGACCACAACCCCGGACTTCTATTTCGACATGCTGGCCCGTGTCGATATGCCTTCGCTGTCGACCGGGCGAGTCACGCTGCTCGGCGACTCCGGCTTCTGCGGCTCCCCGATGACCGGTATGGGTACTGCCATGGCCATTGTCGGCGCCTACGTCCTGGCCGGTGAAATCGCAGCCGCGCCAGATGATCTCGCGACAGCACTGACCCGCTATGAGCAGATCGTCGAACCGTTCGTCGACAAGGCCAAGGAGCTGCCCGGTGGCGGCATCAAGATGATGCTGCCCACTTCCCGCCTCGGCACACGGATGGCCCGCACGAGCATGAAGGTCATGACCTCACGGGTCATGCGTCCGGTAATGCTGCGGATGATGTCGAGTACCGACGACTACGTGCTGCCCACCTACTGAGCCGCCCGGGCCCGCTCGCTACGCTCGACTGGTGCGGCAGAAGATCGTCATGGACGTCGATACCGGGATCGATGATTCACTCGCGCTGCTCTACCTGCTCGCCTCCCCGGAGGCCGAGATCGTGGGAATCGCCGCCACCGCGGGCAATGTGCCCGCACCGCAGGTGGCGGCGAACAATCTCGCCTGGCTGGATGTGTGCGGAGCACCCCATATCGAGGTCGCGCTGGGCGCCGCGGACCCGCTCGCGATCCCGCTGCGCACCACCGAGGACACACATGGGCCGCAGGGTGTCGGTTATGCGCAACTGCCGCCATCGGCCCGGCCGATCTCGTCCCGGTCGGCGGCCCAGATGTGGGTCGATCTGGTGCGCGGGGCTCCCGGCGAGATCATCGGACTCTGCACTGGACCGCTGACGAATCTGGCGCTCGCAGTCCGCCTCGAACCACGGCTACCGCTGCTGCTGCGGCGGCTGGTGATCATGGGCGGAGCCTTCAATCACCCCGGCAACACCACCCCGACCAATGAATGGAATGTGCACGTGGATCCGGAGGCGGCCAAGGAGGTCTTCGATGCCTTCTCCGCCGCCCCCGCCGACCGGCGGCCGATCGTGTGCGCGCTCGATATCACCGAGAGAATCGAGATGCGGCCCAAACATGTGGCGCAACTCGCCGAACGCGCGGGCAGCCTGCCCGTGGAGATGGTTTCGGAGACCGACCCGCCGGAGGCCAGGTCGGCCACGAGCAATCCGATCGTGCGGTACTTCACCGATGCGGTCCGGTTCTACTTCGACTTCCACAAGCTCTACGACCAGGGCTACCTCGCGCATATGCATGATCCGTTCGCGGCGGCGGTCGCGCTGGATCCGGCGCTTGCCATTACTCGACCGGCCACCGTCGATGTCGAACTCGTCGGCGCCATCACCCGGGCAACCACCGTGGCGGACTGGGTGGGCATGTGGGGCCGAGAACCCAACGCCGACATCGTGGTCGGCACCGACCCGGAGGTGTTCTTCGAACGATTGATCACCAGGGTCGGTGACTTCGCCCGCTCGGTCTACCCGCAGGAGGCTGCTCCATGATCGGCGACAGCGACGACAATACCTACCTGACCGATTTCCGCACCCGGCTCGAACTGCCCGGAATCATCGACGTCCATACGCATTTCATGCCGGAGCAGGTCATGGCCAAGGTGTGGGCATACTTCGATTCGGCCGGTCCGCTGGTCGGCCGGGAGTGGCCGATCGCCTACCGCGATGATGAGCAGGTCCGGTTGAAGACATTGCGCGACTTCGGTGTTCGCGCGTTCACCGCACTGGTGTATCCGCACAAGCCGGATATGGCGGCGTGGCTCAACGAATGGACCGCCGACTTCGCCGAACGCACCCCGGACTGCCTGCACACGGCGACGTTCTATCCCGAACATTACGCCGACAGTTACGTCGAGGCGGCGATCGAGCGGGGTGCCCGGGTGTTCAAGGTGCATGTGCAGGTCGGCGACTTCCATCCCGGTGATCCGCTGCTGAATCCGGTGTGGGGCATGATCGAGGACGCCGGAATACCGGTGCTGATCCACTGCGGCTCCGGACCCGTGCCCGGCGAGTACACCGGACCGGAGCCCATTGCCGGTCTGCTGCAACGCTATCCGCGGTTGAAGCTGATCATCGCGCATATGGGCACGCCCGAGTATTCCGAATTCCTGGATCTGGCAGAGGAATATCCGGGCGTGCACCTGGACACGACCATGGTGTGGACCGATTTCACCGAGGCCACGGCCCCTTTTCCGGTCGCCGAGCACGACAGGCTGCATTCTTTGAGCGAGCGCATTTTGTTCGGTAGCGATTTTCCGAACATCCCCTACTCGTACGGACATTCGATCTTCGCACTGGAACGCTTGGAGCTGGGTGATTCTTGGCTGCAGCAGGTGTGCTATCGAAATGCCGCAGGGCTCTTCGGAATCGCGTGATGCTCACATCGAGACGACGGTGAATCTGATCTGCCGGTGCGCGGGCCACTCTGCCGCGTCGAGCAACGCGACGGCGAAATCCGCCATGGAAATCGCTGAGACGCCGTCGGCATTCGTCAGCAGTTCGTCCAGGCCGAGCCCGGTAGGTGCCGATTCGCCGACCCGGCACGAGTTCGGCGGGCGGGCTCGAGTACGTCCAGTCGGCGGCGATTTCGACGCGCCAGATGGCGAGTTGATCGAACGCGGCCTCGTCACTCGCGACCACCCTGCGCACCCTCCTCGAGGCCCACGGCCATTCGGTGTGACGCGCTGGGCAGTGATGAACCCGCAGCGGCGTTGCCGCGAGCTCAGCCGTCGAAGGCGTCGAGAAGCTGCTCGGCGGCTAATGCGGCGGTCAATGTACCGTCGCGTACCTGCTTTTCCACTTGCGCGCGAATGGCTTTGACGTTCGGGTTCTCCGCGAGGCGGCGCAGTAGTTGGTCGTGCACCATGGTCCAGGTCCAGTCGACCTGTTGGCGGCGGCGCTTTTCGGCGAATTCACCCGCCTCGGTGAGTACCCGGCGGTGTTGGAGTACGGTGTCCCAGAACTTGTCCAGCCCATGGCCTTCGAGGCCGCTCATAGTGAGCACCGGTGGGCGCCAGAGCGCGTCGTGCGGATGGATGAGGCGCAGTGCCCCGGCCAATTCGCGGGCCGCGGACTTGGCCTCGATCTCGTGCTTGCCGTCGGCTTTGTTCACCGCGACCAGGTCGGCGAGTTCCAGGACGCCTTTCTTGATGCCCTGCAGCTGATCCCCGGTGCGGGCCAGGGTCAGGAAGCAGAATACGTCGACCATATTCGCGACCGTCACTTCGGACTGGCCGACGCCGACGGTCTCCACCAGGATCACGTCGTAGCCCGCGGCCTCCAGCAGCACGATGGTCTCACGGGTCGCCTTGGCGACACCCCCGAGGGTGCCCGCCGTCGGCGAGGGACGGATATAGGCGTTGCGCTCCAATGCCAGTCGCGCCATGCGCGTCTTGTCACCGAGGATGGAGCCGCCGGTTCGGGTGGAGGACGGGTCGACGGCCAGCACCGCGACCCGATGCCCCTTGCCGATCAGATCCATGCCGAGCGCATCGATGAACGTCGACTTGCCGACGCCGGGAACACCGGTGATGCCGACACGATTCGAGGTGACCGTATCGGTGGGCGGGGTCAGTTTCAGCAGCAGTTGCTGCGCCAGCTCCCGATGATCGGCCCTGGTCGACTCGACCAGAGTGATGGCCCGCGCCAAGGCGGCCCGCTCCTGGGAGCGAACCGCCTGCGCGAGTGCGTCTACATCGATTACACGCTGACGCCCGCCCGTCGCCCGACCACCACCCGCCATGGGATCGCTGCGCGATGCTGAAGTCATTGGCTGCTGCCGCCACCGATCTCATGACCGAGCTCGCCGGCCAACTTCTTCAGCAGATCGATCGCGGCATCGGCGATCACTGTGCCGGGCGGGAAGATCGCCGCCGCACCCGCCGCATACAGCTCCTCGAAGTCACCCGGCGGGATGACGCCACCGACGATGACCATGATGTCGGGACGTCCGACATCGGCCAGTGCCTGCCGCAGCGCGGGCACCAGCGTGAGGTGGCCGGCCGCCAGTGAGGACACACCGACGACGTGCACGTCGTTGTCGGCCGCCTGCTGCGCCACCTCTTCCGGGGTCTGGAACAGCGGGCCCACATCGACGTCGAACCCGAGGTCGGCGAAGGCCGTGGCGATCACCTTCTGACCTCGGTCGTGCCCGTCCTGGCCCATCTTGGCGACCAGGATGCGCGGCCGCCGCCCCTCCGCGTCGGCGAATTCTTCGACGAGTTCGATCGCCTTGCTGATATTGGTCACCTTTCCGGCCTCGTCGCGGTACACACCGGCGAGCGTACGGATCTCGGCCTGGTGGCGGCCGTACACCTTTTCCAGTGCATCGGAGATCTCACCGACGGTGGCCTTGGCGCGCGCCGCATTGATGGCCAGCGCGAGCAGGTTGTTCGCCATGCCACCCTCGGAAGAGCCTGCGGCACGGGTCAATTCGGCCAGTGCCCGCTCCACCTCGGCCGAATCACGTTCGGCGCGAAGCCGGTTCAGCTTCTCGATCTGCTCGGCGCGCACCCGCGAATTCTCGACCTTGAGGACCTCGACCTGCTGATCCTCTTCGACCTGGTACTTGTTCACGCCGATCACCGGTTGCTGGCCGGTGTCGATGCGCGCCTGGGTGCGGGCGGCGGCCTCCTCGATGCGCAGCTTCGGGATGCCCTCGCCGATCGCCTGCGCCATACCACCGTGCGCCTCGACCTCGGCGATATGCGCGCGGGCGCGGTTGGCCAGCTGATGGGTGAGCCATTCCACGTAATACGAACCGCCCCATGGGTCGATCGGCCGCGTGGTGTTGGACTCCTGCTGGATCAGCAGCTGGGTATTGCGGGCGATGCGCGCGGAGAAGTCCGTCGGCAGAGCCAGCGCCTCGTCGAGGGCGTTGGTGTGCAGCGACTGGGTGTGGCCCTGAGTGGCGGCCATCGCCTCGATGCAGGTGCGCGCCACGTTGTTGTACGCGTCCTGCGCGGTCAGCGACCAACCGGAGGTCTGCGAATGCGTTCGCAGCGATAGCGATTTCGCGCTCTTGGGCTCGAACTTCGCCACCAGCTCGCTCCAGAGCAGCCGTCCCGCACGGAGTTTGGCGACCTCCATGAAGAAGTTCATGCCGATGGCCCAGAAGAACGACAGGCGTGGCGCGAACTTGTCGACCTCCATACCCGCGGCGATACCCGCGCGGATGTACTCGACACCGTCGGCGAGGGTGTAGGCCAACTCCAGATCGGCCGTGGCTCCGGCCTCCTGGATGTGGTAGCCGGAGATGGAGATCGAGTTGAACTTCGGCATCTTCGCGCTGGTGTAGGCGAAGATATCGGAGATGATCCGCATCGAGGGCTTGGGCGGGTAGATGTAGGTGTTACGGACCATGAACTCCTTCAGAATGTCGTTCTGAATGGTTCCGGCCAGCTGTTCCGGTGCGACGCCCTGCTCCTCGGCCGCGACCACATACAGCGCGAGGATCGGCAGCACCGCACCGTTCATGGTCATCGACACCGAGACCTGATCCAGCGGAATGTGATCGAAGAGCTGACGCATGTCGAGGATGGAATCGATAGCGACACCGGCCATCCCGACATCACCCTGGACGCGCGGGTGGTCGGAGTCGTAGCCGCGGTGCGTGGCCAGGTCGAAGGCGACCGACAGACCCTTCTGGCCCGCCTGCAGGTTGCGGCGATAGAAGGCATTCGAATCCGCGGCGGTGGAGAAACCCGCGTACTGGCGAATGGTCCACGGCTGGTTCACATACATCGTCGGGTACGGACCACGCAGGAACGGCGCGACGCCGGGCACGCTGTCGAGCGGATAGCCTTCGGCCGCAATGGCATCGCGGTCGGCCTTGGTGAAAACCGGTCGCACGTCGATACCTTCGGGCGTCGACCACACCAACTGTTCGGGGGTGTAGTTGTTCGCCTCGGCCGCGGCACGCACGAAGGCGTCGACCTGTGCTGAGTCGACGGCGGCGGATTCGGCCGGACGTTCGGACAGCGGCACCTCGGCGAAACTGCCGATCCGGTGCTCGATGCCGCCGGGTTCGTCGATTTCGCCCGGCTTGTCGATATGACTCAATGTCATCAGGCTCCCACCTTCTCCAGCAGGTCGGACAGTGCGGCCACCGCATCGATGCGGGCCGCGAGATAACCGTCGGGGCGCTGCGCGTCGCTCAGGTCGGCGACGGCCTTTTCCGCACCGGCCAGCAGCACCGTCCCGATCCCGGCGGCACGCAACTGCTCGACCGCCGGGCCCGCCTGCTCGGCGTAACGCTTGTCCGAACCACATAATACGGCGATCGCGGCACCGGATTCGGTTGCCGCCGTACCGATTCCGGCCACTTCCAGGGGACCGGGGTTGATCGACTCGATACCGCCCGAGGCCAACAGGTTCGCGATGAAAGTGACTCGAACATTGTGTTCGGCCACCGTGCCGAGCGGCACCAGCAGCGCACGTGGTCGCGCACCCTTGGCCGCGAGGTAGGCGTCCGAGCGGTTGCGCAGCGTCTCGAAGGCGGCGCCGTAGCGCACCACCTCTCCGGGCTGACGCGCGGCCTCCGATAGCGGCTGTTCGGCCAGGTTCGGGAACTCGTTGACACCGGTGACCGCCGTCTTGCGGTGTGCCACATCGGCGTCCCGGGCCGACCGGGTCGCGGCGATCCGCTCGGCGAGCAGGCCGGTGTCCAACGCGGCCGGATAACCGCCCGCGGCCTCGAGCTCCTGCATGAACTCCCACGCCTTGGCGGCGAGCGCGGCGGTGAGATCCTCGATGTACCAGGAACCGGCACCCGGATCCTGCACATGCCCCAGATGCGACTCCTCGAGCAGCAGCAGCTGCGTATTGCGAGCCATGCGGTTCGCGAACGACTTCGACACGCCGAGCTCGCCGGGCGGCAGCGCAGAATCGAAGGGCAGCACCGTAACCGTGTCCGCTCCACCGACTCCCGCGCCGAAAGCCGCGAGAGTGGTGCGCAGCATATTCACCCATGGGTCGCGCTGGGTCATCATCGCCGCGGAGGTCACCGCATGCTGCGGTGCGTCACCGAATGCGGGTGCGCCGCACACATGCGCTACGCGGGCCCAGAGCTGGCGGGCCGCGCGGAATTTCGCGATGGTGGCGAACTGGTCGTCGGTCGCGGCGAAGCGGAACTCCAACTGCTCGAAGGCATCCGCGATGTCCTGGCCGTCTTCGGTGAGTGCGCGCAGGTAGGCCAGACCGGCCGCCACCGCCGCACCGAGCTCCTGCGCGTCCGAGGCACCCGCATCGTGAAAGACGGTGCCGTCCACCGTGATGGCGCGCACGGTCTCGGGTCGCTGCACCGCCTGACCGGCCAGGGCGATCGCCTCCGCCAGTTCGACATCGGCGGTTCCGGCGAAGCGACTGGTGAGCGGGGCCGCACCCAGCGCGACTCGAATTTCGGTCCGGTCCGCTACCTGGTAACCGTCGAGTTGTGCGAAGACCTGTTGTGCCGCTGCGGAAACCGCATCACCAGCGGCGAGTGTCAGCGGTGCGAGTTCGAACAGCAGACCCGAGAGTGCCGCGGGCAGTTCGGCCACCGGCACACCGCGCTCGCCTGCACCGAGCCACAGTGCACTGATCCCGTTCTCCAGCGTGGCCAAGATCTCGCGATTTGCCGCAGCGCCATCGGCCGCGCCGATGAAAGTGCTGACATACCAGCCGCGCCGCACATCCCTGGTGGCGTCCCGGCCACGGACGAACGGACATTCGCCCGGTAGCGGCAGTTCGGGCCGCTCATCCCCGCGGGTGTACAGCGGGGCGATGGTCAGACCGTCATAGGTCTGTTCCTCGAGCAGCTTTTCTGGCTCCTCCGGAAGTTCGGCGACGTCGACCCTGCGGGCCTTCGCCAGTACCCCCGCCACGCCCTTGCGCCATGCGGCGTAATCAGGCACCGGCTCTGAAGCAATCGGCATAGCTGCTGTTCCTCTTCTCCTCGACGCACACCCTCGTGTGCGCCCGAAACCGTTGCATTCGCCCAGCTCAGCGAGCACATCGGTTAACGAGCATTCGTGCCGTTCCTTCGATGCTAGCGGCAGCTGCGCAGGCGGTTGTCCGTGGCCGCCACTACCAACCGGTAACCTGGCGCGGTGCTCAGGCTCATTCGGGACCCACGCATCCTCGCCCTGCTCGTCGGCGGCGCGGTGCTGTTCATCGCGGCCATGCTGGTCCCGCTGCCGACACCGCAGCAGATGCAGGACTGGGCCACCTCGGTCGGCCCGATCTTCCCGCTGCTGTTCTTCGTGGTCCACGCGCTGGTCACGGTGGCTCCGGTCCCGCGGACCGTACTGACGGTCAGCGCGGGCGTCCTGTTCGGACCCGCACTCGGCATTGTCCTGGCCGCCTCGGCAACCACGGTCAGCGCGGCCCTGGCGATTCTGCTCGTCCGCGCGCTGGACCGAGAGCGCGTCGCCGCCCATCTCACCCATCCGGCGGTGCGCTCCATCGATGAACGCCTCGAACGCCGGGGCTGGCTCGCGGTCGGATCGCTGCGCCTGATCGCCTTCGCCCCGTTCTCGGTGATCAATTACTGCTGCGCCCTCTCCTCGATCCGCTTCTGGCCCTATCTGATCGCCACCGTCATCGGCATCCTCCCGGGAACCGTCGGCACCGTCATCCTGGGCGATGCCCTCACCGGACGTACCCACCCCGGCATGCTCGTAGTCTCCGGGGTACTCATCGCCATCGGCATCATCGGTTTGATCGTCGACGCGCGCTGGTCGCAAACCCACGAAGCGGATCTCGAGACCGCCCAGGTCGCCGTGTCCGACTGACGCACCGGCGTTGCCTGGGCAGCGCATGCACGCCGTGCGTCGATTCCGGTTTGCGGTTGCGTGCGGAGGGCTAATCCGCAACAGCAACGACCGCTCGAAGGGAGGTGACGAACGATGGTGGTACACGCAGTCGAACCAGGGCCGAACGGCAATAACCACGACAACTGGAATCAAGACCCCCGCGAAGATCTAGCCGACGACGTCATCCGACCGTGGGGCCGCTGACAAGCTAATCGACGGTCAACTCGATCGGGATGGCGAAGACATCGACCATCGCGCCGTTGCGCAATACCGTCACCGGCATCGAGACCCCGATGGCGTCGCCGAAGAGTTGGCGTTGTATACCTTGGGCGTCGGCCACTTGCGAGCGGGCGACGCTGAGTACGAGGTCGCCGCGGCGCAGCCCCGCGTGATCGGCGGGGCCGCCGCGGACGACCTCGACAATGCGGACACCGGCATGTTGGCCGGTGCGGGCGGCGACGGCTGCGGGCAGTGGGGCCGGAACGCCGACCAGGCCGAGGTAGGCGCGGCGCACGCGGCCGTCTTTCAGCAGGGTATTGATGATGCGGCGAGTGGTGGCATTGATCGGGATCGCGAGACCGAGTCCGACGCCCGCGACCGCCGTATTGACACCGACTACCCGTCCCGATGAATCGGCAAGTGCGCCACCGGAATTGCCCGGGTTCAGGGCGGCATCGGTTTGGATCACATCCTCGATCACGCGACCGGCTCGGCGAGAGGCGACCGGGACAGCTCGCCCCAGCGCGCTCACCACGCCCGCGGTTACGGAGCCCGCCAACCCCAGCGGGCTCCCGACCGCCACCACCAGTTGGCCGACCACCAGCTTGTCGGCATCGCCGAGTACCACCGCACCCGGCGCACCGGCACGGGCGCGCAGCACGGCGAGATCGGAGAGCGGATCGATGCCGACGACGTCGATGCGTGATTCCACACCGTCCGCGAACACCACATCGCCGCTGCTCGTCGAGCCGACCACATGCGCATTGGTGAGCAGGAATCCGTCATCGGTGAAGACCACCGCGGATCCGCTCCCCCGCCGGGTTCGCACACTCGCAACATGCGGGGTGACCGACGCCGCCACGGCGATGACCGAACGTGAGTACGCGTCCATCGCCGACTCATCGAGATCGTGTCGCCGTGTGGCGTCTTCCGGACCCGACAACGGGATCGACTCGTCGTCCACGCTGACCACCATCCTGCTCATCAGGCGCGCACTCGATATCTAGGCCGCCCTCTCCAGCATCCTCCGCTGGGCCCTCCGCTGCAGGGTGTTCGCCGCAGGCGCAACCGGATTCATCCGACGTTCACCAACGCCGAGGCAGCGCGTTCATGCGGATCCGCACATAGGCCTACCCAAGTCGCCTGAGACGGTCTCGCGGCAGTGTCGCGCACCCACGGCATAGAGCCCATCGAGGCGCGCTGGGACCCGAGCAGACTGCGCGAGCACAATTGTTGCCGCCCGCGCACAGTGTCAACGGACGGACCTCCCCTGCTACGAATTCGCCTACGCCCCCGGTACGCGATCCAGGAAGCCGTGCACACCGATGATCCGTCCGTCCTCGGCGAGGGTGATCACATCCGTCCCGGCGACCGGCGCGCTCCCGTCGGCCGCGACCAGCTCCCAAGAGAACCGGGCGGTGTCGTGGTGTCCGTCGACCGCACCGAGCTGCCGGAATTCGAAGCCGGGGAACTGCTGGTGCACGCCCCCGATGGCGGCGCTGAGTTGCTCGTGCCCGGCGACATCGGCCAGCGGATCGGTGTAGAAACCGTCCTCGCGCCATGCCGCGGCCACCGCCTTCGCCCGCGCCTCGTCATCGATGGCATTCCACGCCGTGAAGTAGCGCCGTACCGCGTCCTCATACTGAGACATAGCGAATCATCCTCTGCTGGAAGGTATTTCGGCCCTCCGCCGGAAAGCTCCGGCGGATACCTCAACCTTGCCCGCTACCGATCGCGGAGTCGATTACGCGCGAGGTAAGGATCATCGTGCGAACCACCGCGGCCACTGGTGGCCGCGTTCCCACACCGTGTCCCCGGCGACCACGACCAGGTCACAGATCTCCGTGACCGCGCGCCGCGACGCCCAGATGTGCTCTCTGCTCGGCACGATGACCGCATGCGCACCGCAGCGCACGATGGCCGCGAGCAGCCGTGCGACCGGATCACCCTGCGGACCCACCTTCATCGAGACCAACTCGTATCCCATACGAGCCGCGCAGGTGCGGGTGGCCCGCAGATCGTGATCCACCATCGATCCCGAAATATCCCACCGTACGAACCCGATCGCCCAAGGTTTGATCGCCACCCCGTTGCCAAGTGACCCCGTTTCGCTTGCCAACCGCCCGACGCCCTCCCATGGTTCCGACCTGCTCATGTCACCAACCCTGTCTGCCAGCACCCACCCAGAACAGTAGAAAAGCGGCCCGGCGCGGCACCATGGTTTTGCGGGGATTTGCGGAAGTTGTTGACCCATATGGCGCTGACCGGTGACGATTGTGTGCAGCCAGCGCAATGCCCACGCGAGACGAGGCCACTCTGATGCGTATACAACTGCTCGGCGGACCCACCAACAACACCGGCTCGCCCCGGCTCTGGATCGATGAGGATCGACATCTGTATCTCGTGCAGGGCTACCGGGTAGCCCATGACGCAAACCGCGTCGAAATACCGCATATGCTGCTCGGCTGGCTGCAGCCCGGCACGTATATCGGCGCTCCGCTGCTCGATTCGGGGCACGGTTCCTTCACTCTCGCCGGACAGCCGATCACCGATCCGGATGCCCTGGCGCACATGCGGATTCCCGAGCACGAGACCGCAGTCGCGGTCCCGGTCGGACAGAGCCCGTGGGAATGGTAATGCAATGCTCTTCTACACCATCGAGGAAACCAACGATCTCATCCGCGAAACCCGCGGCGACGCTTTCCATCTCGAGGTGTCCGATGATCACTCCCAGGTCTCCGACGAGACCGAACCGATGCGGCGCGTGCTCGCAGGCCTACCGCCGTTCGAGCAGGAGTCCTATCCGCCGTCGTGGCGGGCCTGGGAGGAGCTCACCAGCGAGGTCGCCGGACGCGGCGTGCCGATCCGGCGCGTGCGGGTGGTCTCGGAGCCGCTCACCGACTACGTTCGATTCCTGCACGCGCTCACCGATCGCAATCAGCGCTACGGCGAGGATATCCGCTGGCTGCCAAGGCATCTCGCCGATCCCGCAGAATACACCGCTGACGAATGGTGGCTGCTCGACGCGACGGTCGCCTTTACGATCTTCACCAAGACCGGCGATCTGGCGGGGGCCGCGGTGACTACCGACCCCGTGCTGGTCGCACGCTGTACGACAGTACGAGATACACTGTGGAACAAAGCAATTCCGCACCACGACTACATGCCCGGCGGGCGGAGTGGATGACCGGTGTCGAGCAGTCCCGGCAAGCCTTCGGGGCACGCTTACGTGAACTGCGCAAGGCCGCACATCTGACCGGTGTGCAGCTCGCCGCCGAAGCGGGCTGGCATTCGGCCAAGGTGTCGCGCATCGAACACGGTAAACAAACGCCGAGCGATAGCGATCTGGCCCAGTGGTGCCGACTGTGCGGCGCCGAACTGCTGCTGCCGGACCTGCGTGCGGCACTGGCGAATATCGAGGCGCTCTGGCAGGAGTGGCGGCGCATCGCGGCGACCGGGCATGCCCAGCAGCAGCGCCGCCGCATCGAGTTGGAGGCACGCGCCACCACCATCCGCAATTACGAGAACGCGGTCGTTCCCGGCCTATTGCAGACCGAACCCTATGCCAGGGCGGTACTCGAGTCCTGTATCGATTTCGTCGGCGGTATCGACGATATCGACCGCGCGGTAGCGGCACGAATTGCGCGCCAACGGATTCTGCACCACGGCACCCATCGGATCAGCATCCTGCTGGCCGAACAGGCGCTCTACACCACTGTCGGCGATAACGAGGTGATGGCCGGTCAGCTCGAACGGCTCATCGATCTGATGCCGCTGCCCCGACTCGGGCTCGGCATAATTCCTCGGACGGCGGATTTCCTTTACACCACAACATGTTTCGTATTGCTCGACAAACGCATCGCGGAGGTCGAGACCATCTCAGCGGGTCTCACCATCACCCAACCGCGGGAACTCGCGTATTACGAGAAGACCTGGGCGGCGCTGCACCGACAGGCTCGGTACGGTGAAGCCGCCCGAGCCATCATCACCGATGCGCTGAAACTGCGGTTGACGCAGCTGTAGTCGACGGTAGTCACAGTGCCGCACGGAGTTTTGCGGCATTCTCGTAATCGCGCTGCCATTCGGGGCCGGTCGGGGCGAGGATGACGCGTTCGACACCGGCGTCCCGGTGCGCGGCGAGCAGCTCGACGGCGGCCGAATGATCAGTGGGCAGTACCGGCGCGACCACGGTAACCGCGGGCACAGGTCGATCGAATTGTGCTGCCAGTGTGCGCAATTCGTCGAAATCAGCCGTCAACTGGGCCAGGCCGGGCTGCAGCGTGATCCAGCCGTCGGCGTATTCGGCCGCCCGCCGCCGCGCCCGAGTCCCATTGCCCGCCACCAGGACCGGTGGCATCGCCGATCCGGGGGCCAGCGCCACATCGACGCCGTTGACCGTGGCCGTCGCACCGGTGACGAGGTCGGGCAGCACCCGCAGTGCCTCATCGGTGCGCCGACCACGGTTCTCGAACGTCGTACCGGCCGCGCGCCAACCGATATCGCCGTGTGCCGGATTCCCGGTGCCGACGCCGAGCAGCAGCCGGTTGTCCGATACGTACTGCAGTGTGCTGATCTGCTTGGCTGCCCAAGCCACCGGGCGCAGTGCGAGCAGCATGACGTTGTAGCCGACTCGAATCCGGTCGGTGACGGCGGCCGCGGTTGCGAGCGTCACGGTGCTGTCCAACATGGGCGCGCTCGCCACGAGATGGTCGGTGGACCATACCGATTCGAGGTCGAGTTGTTCGGCGATGCGGGCGGCGGCCCGCACATCGCCGAGGATCGGGTGGGCCGGATCGGGAGTGGAGGTCGGAAGGATCACGCCGATGTCGAAGGTCATGGGCACAACGTTAGGAACAAATCGTGAGCATTCCAATGGCTCGATCGCTCACCCCCATGCCCGCAACGCTCATTCCGTCGTGGCCGCCTCGGCGGGTTTGCGATGCAAGCCCTTTCGGTCGTAGTACAGAGTCACCACCGCGCCGACAACGAGGCCGATACCCAAACCGAGCACCGCCATCCAGCTACCGCGCGCGAGCCCGGCGGCACCGCTGGCATTGAAGTAGAGGATGGCGCGCACCCCGAGAAAGACCTGGTGCATGGGTTCGAAGGTGGCCAGCCATTCGAAGTACGTCGGCGTCGCCTCGATGGGCACGCTACCTCCCGAGGAGGGCAGGCCGAGCACGATGAACAGGATCAAATTGACCAGCAGACCCGCGGTGCCGAGCGCGGCCAGCACCGACAGCGCGGTCACCCCGACCGCGACGATCGCGAGCACGCAATACAGGAACAGTGCGAGCGGATGATCGAGCGGCACATCCAATGCCGCTGCGACACCGAGGAATACCGCGGAGACGATCGGGGCGGTGACGATGAGGATGGCCCACTTCAACAGCAGGGTACGGAAGCGGGAGATCGGCGCGGTCGGATAGTGCACGTACCACGGGCCGTACTCGGTGGGGGCGAAACCGAGGGCGGAATCGGTCATCGCGTGGATGATCATCGCACCGGTGAATCCGGCGAGCAGCACCATGATCGTATAGAAGAACGCGGACAAACCCTGTCCAGTTCCGTCGGGCAGCGGCCGATACGGATCGACCACCACCTGGATCGGATGGGCGAGCATCAATTGGCTGGCACCGGCAAGCTGTGGCGCCTGGCCGCCCCCGGCAGGTTGCAGCTGGGTCTGCACGGTGTCGGTGAGTTGTTTGCCGACGGTCTCCTGGACGCGAAGCAGCGCCTGATCGGCAATCCGTTGCATGACCCCGGTGGCGAAACTGCCGGCCCGGGGGTTCGTGTGCACCGTGATGATCGGCTGTTCGACCTTGCCCGGCACCACACCGGCCGCGCCGAGGATGGCCAGCCGCTTGGTGAAGTCACTGGGGATGACGATCGCGCCGTAGACCTTGCCCTGGCGCAGTTGCCGTTGCGCCTCGGCGAATCCGAGGATCCGCAGGTCGATCTTATCGGCGGGCAGGTTCGCGACGAGTGCGTCGGTGATCTGATTGCCGACATTCGTGGGCTTGCCGCCCAGGGTATCGCCGTCGTCCTGATTGACCAGCGCGACAGGGAAATCGTGCAAATTCTTGCTCGGATTGACTACGTACGCCAAATACATCGTGGCCAGTAGCGACATGAGCAGGGTGACCACGGCGATCGGGGCGATCCAGGCCCGTGGCCGCAGATGGCGGGCGGCGGTTGCGGCAGTCGTCATGGGCGCACGGTAATCCGTCGCGGCGGTATTTCGGTACCGATCCGGCGCGGGTCGGTGGCTGCTCACACCACGGGACCGGCACCCATCACCGAGACCGCGGTCACAATCTCGGCGCAGCCAGCCTTTGCGTTCGATGTAGACCAGCGGGTTCACCGCGGCCACCAAGGTCATCAGTGTGGCGGCGAGAAAGCCGTGCTCCCATTCCAATTCGGGCAATGCTTCCGTACGTCCAGTGGCCGCGCTCGCCACGATGCACTGGCGAGCGCCTTTTGGCGGGGCATCCCGCTGACTACATGCGTTCGGGGGCGGCGATGCCCAGGAGGCCAAGTCCGTGCGCTAGCGTCCGGGCGGTCGAATCGCACAGTGCGAGACGGTTTTTCCGTACCTGGTCGGGCGCGGTGAGGACGGGGCAGGTCTCGTAGAAAGACGTGAAGTCGCGTGCGAGAGCATAGAGGTAGCCACACAATCGATGAGGTTCGAGAATGGCCGCAACCTCGACGACAACCGTGCCGTAGGCGTCGAGTTCGAGCGCCAGTGCCCGCTCCGCGGGTGCGAGTGCGACGGTCGGATCGATCCGCACATCGCGATCGTGCGCTTTGCGCAGGATGGACCGGATCCTGGCGTGCGCGTATTGCAGATAGACGCTGGTATTGCCGTTCAATGCGACCATGCGGTCCAGGTCGAAGGTGTAGTCCTTGACCCGGGATGTGGACAAGTCGGCGTATTTGACCGCGCCGATTCCGGTCGGTTCGGCGATCGCGTCGAGTTCGGCGGCTGACAGTTCCGGATTCCGTTCGGCGACAACGGCTCTGGCCTTCACCACCGCCTCGTTGAGGAGGTCGGTCAGTCGGACCGTGCCGCCCGCACGGGTTTTGAATGGCCGCCCATCCGGACCGAGCACAGTGCCGTATGCGATGTGTTCGGCCTCGGTGCCACCGGTCGACCAACCGGCCCGCCGGGCAGCTTCGAAGATCAGCCGAAAGTGCAAGGCCTGACGGGAATCGGTGACATACAGCAGCCGTTCGGCACGCAGGGTCTGCACCCGGTACCGGATAGTCGCCAAATCCGTTGTGTCGTAGCCATATCCGCCGCCCCGCTTGCGCACCATCAGCGGCACCGGCTGGCCGTCAGGGCCATCGACCTCTTCGGAGAATACGACCAGAGCGCCGTCGCTCTCGACGGCGATCCCCTTCTCGACCAGTTCGGCAATGATGTCGGCCAGCATCGGGTTGTAGAACGACTCGCCGACATAATCGTCCGCCGTCAGCAGCACACCGAGCCGATCGTAGATCTCACCGAACGCCCGCTCCGATTCAGCGACGATCTCCCGCCACCGCCGCAAGGTTGCCTCATCGCCGGATTGCAGCGCCACCACCCGAGCCCTGGCCCGCTCCGCGAATGCCGGATCACCGTCGAACTCGGTCCGCGCCGCCTTGTATAGCCGGTCCAATGCCGAAACCGCCGACGAATCGCCGCTCAGCTCATCATGCCGCCAGCGCACCTCCGGATGCTCATCCAGATATTGGATCAGCATCCCGAACTGAGTCCCCCAGTCCCCCAGGTGATTCTGCCGAATCACCGCCGCCCCGAGAAAGGCCAGCACCCGCGCGATGCAGTCGCCGATAACCGTCGTGCGCAGATGCCCGACATGCATTTCCTTGGCGATATTAGGGGCCGAATAGTCGACCACTGTCCGCCGACCGCGCTCGAAATCCGGTACGCCCAAGCGATCGCCAGCTAGACGCGCCGAAACCTGTTCCCACACAGCATGGTCCGACACCGCGAGGTTGAGGAATCCCGGACCGGAGACCGTCACCGCGTCGAGCAGCGCATCATCCGAATCCAATGCCGCGACCAATTCAGCTGCGAACTCAGCGGGCCGCACCCGCACCCGGTTCGCCACCGCAAGCGCGACGTTCGACTGGAAATCCGCACGCTCGGAGCGTCGCACCACCGGATCGGTCCCCACCAGCTCCGGACGAGCGCGACCGATCGCCTCCGCCACGGCCCCGGCAACCCGATCGAGCAGCGGCAACACCCCAGAATCAGCCACGCGCAATCCCTCCTGTCCTTGTGGACCGTGAGTATTGCAGCGCACCCGGTGCCAGGCCGAACCATTTTTCCGCCGCGGACAACGGCACCATCGTCTGGCGCGTCCAAAACCATTCCCACACAACAACACCCGACCCCTGCGCCATCGCGCTCCAACTGGCAACGCTCACCATCGATCTCGCGCCGTAGCCAGCGAATAAATCACCCCGGACCTCGACAAAAGATCCGGGGTGTTCACGGTTTACTGCGACGGCGGCTGCCAGGACTGTCCCTGCGGCCCGTCCGGGCGGAATGGGGGCTGGTGCGGTGGAGTCTGCTGCGGCGGGATCTCCTGCCGTGCTGGCATTACCGGCTGGTGCGGGTAGGGCTGGGTTCGGGTGACCGGAGTCGCCACGCCCTCCACCGATGCCCGCGCATCGGCCTCCGCGGCACGCACCGCCTGTTCGATGGCCGGATCGCGGGCCGTATCGAACCAGCCCTCGACATCGGAATCGTCCTCCGGCTTACTCTCCACATCGTCGGCCGGGGCGGGCTCGTAGCGGAATACGCCGTCCTCGCCCTTGGTCGCGAAGTTCTGGGCGAAGCCCTCGAGCGCCTTGCCGAAATCGCTCGGCACCAGCCACACCTTATTGGAGTCACCACGCGCGACCAGCGGCAGGGTCTGCATGTACTGGTAGGCAAGCAGTTCCGGCGTCGGCTTACCGGATTTGATTGCGGCGAAAACCTTTTCGATGGCCTTGGCCTGTCCCTGCGCGTTCAGGTAGGCCGCGGCACGCTCACCCTGGGCGCGTAGAATCCGGCTCTGCCGTTCACCCTCGGCCGCCAGGATCGAGGACTGCTTGGCACCCTCGGCGGACAGGATCTGCGCCTGCTTGGCGCCCTCGGCCGTCTTGATCTGCGATTCGCGGGTGCCCTCCGCGGTGAGGATCATGGCGCGCTTCTCGCGGTCGGCCTTCATCTGCTTCTCCATCGACTCCTGGATCGATGGCGGCGGGTCGATGCTCTTGAGCTCGACCCGGGCGACGCGCAGTCCCCACCGTCCGGTCGCCTCGTCGAGCACCCCGCGCAGCTGACCATTGATCTGATCGCGGGAGGTCAGCGTCTGCTCCAAGGTCATACCACCGACCACATTGCGCAGGGTGGTCACGGTGAGCTGCTCGACGGCCGCGATGTAGTTGCTGATCTCGTAGACCGCCGCCTGCGGGCTCGTCACCTGGAAGTACACGACGGTGTCGATATGCAGGGTCAGATTGTCCTCGGTGATCACCGGCTGCGGTGGGAAGGACACCACCCGCTCGCGCAGGTCGACCTTCGCCCGAATCCGGTCGGCGAAGGGCACCAGGAACGTCAACTGACCCGAGACGGTGCGCGAATATCGTCCGAGTCGCTCGATGACGGCCGCCTCCGCCTGTGGCACCAGGGCGATCGATTTGAAGACCACCACCACGACCAACAGCACCAGCACGGCGGCAACGATGAGCACAGCCATTTACGGCTCCTTCCAGACGACGGCCGTCGCGCCGTCGATCTTCATGACGTACACCGTGGTTCCCTTCGGATACTCGATCGTCGAATCGAATGGCCGCGCGGTCCACTCTTCGCCACCGATTTTGACCAGGCCGCTGTGCGCGCCGACCGATTCCAACACCAGCGCCTGCTTACCCGGCAGCGCGTCGACATTCGTCGGGATCGGCGGCGGAGTTCCGAAGCGGCGCCGCAGAACTGGCCGCACCCCGAGCAGTAGCACCAGCGCCAGCACCGCGAAGATCACCGCGTCGGCGACCAGCCCGGTATCGGCCACGGCACTGACACCCGCGGTTCCGAGCGCGGCGACGCCCAACATCAGCAGCGTGAGGTCCCCGGTGAGCATCTCCGCGGCCGCGAGCAGCAGGCCCGCGACCAGCCAAACGATTGCGGTCACAGACACACTGTAGTGGCCCGAACCACTTCTGTGGCGCGACAGACCCAAGATCAGCGGCGGCAGTTCGGCGCGCCCCATGGCGCACTCCCCAGCCGTCTGAATCGAAACGACTGTGCGTCCGCTGATTTCGATTGCAATCGGGACACCACCACGATCCGCTGAACCAAACCGGCTGCGCACGCAACAACATCGCGTACGAAGGACGAGAAACCTGGCATGTTATCGATCCGGACGCGCCGATGGCCCGTACCGTCGTCCGCGACCGCCGCAACCACAGGCTCGACCTGCGCGAATTCAGCGCGTGCGGCCCATCCCTCGTCGTGCACACCGGCACGAATACAGCGCATGATCGACGAAACCGGATTGGACGCCCGGGCGATCGCGGACGACACCATCGTCTATCGAGTGCGCGACGGAGCCTCTGGTCCGTTGTCTGGTCAACGAGCTCATCGCACGTTCCGGGGACGAATACGATCCGATCGATGCGACCACGGACGTACCCGGCGCGATCTGCCAGCGGCTCAATCGCCGCGGCGATACCGATAAGCAGGTCGAGCACAGCTGCTATGTCACCTATAAGCGCTATGTCGCGAACGTCAACAGCGATAACGGAGCCGATGTTCGGCAGAAGGTGGCGGCGCAATACGCGCTGTTCGCCCACAGTCTGTAACCGGCACGCCAACTCGCTTGCGCCGCAACCCGAACCGGCGGTGCTAGCTTCGAGCAGGTGAGTGGGCGTGACTTATATGGCGGAGACATCTTCTCCGGACATTCGCGATCGAAGAAGCGAAGCGTGCCGACGGTCGTGGCCGAACGCGATCTCGTGGTGGAGGATGCGGCGACCGGATTCTGTGGTGCCGTGATCGGATTCGATCGCAGCTATGACGGCGAATTCGTCAAGTTGGAGGATGCGCGCGGTGCGGTGCGGTTGTTCGCATTGCGCGAGGCGGCGTTCCTGATCGACGGTGCGCCCGTCACTCTGGTCCGGCCCGAAGCCGCGGCACCCAAGAAGCCGACCAGGTCGGCGTCGGGTTCGACTCGGGTGGATGGGCTGCGCGCGCAGGTCGCGAAGACGAGCCGGATCTGGGTGGAGGGCGTCCACGATGCCGCGCTGGTGGAGCGGGTCTGGGGACACGATCTGCGGGTCGAGGGCGTGGTTGTCGAACATCTCGAGGGTTTGGACAATCTGGCCGAGCGGCTGACCGAGTTCGCGCCCGGACCGGGGCGGCGCGTCGGTGTGCTGGTCGACCATCTGGTCACCGGTTCGAAAGAAACCCAGCTGACCACCGGTCTCGGCAAGTATGTGCTGGTCACCGGGCATCCGTATATCGACGTGTGGCAGGCCGTGCGCCCGGCCGCGATCGGCATCGCGGCGTGGCCGGAGGTGCCGCGCGGCGAGGATTGGAAGACCGGCATCTGCCGTCGGCTCGGCTGGGGCACACCGCAGCAGGGATGGCGCCGGGTCTACAACGCCGTCGAATCCTTCCGCGATCTGGAATCCCCCCTGATCGGCGCGGTGGAGCGACTCATCGACTTCGTCACCGAACCGGAGTGATCATCGTTATCGGGTCCAATCGCTGAAATCATGTCCCACTCCGCGGAATTCGGCCTGCACGCCCACGACCGCGGCGCACTCGCTGTTCCAGTACTCGCGGTACCAGGCGGCGGATCGATGCGCGCAGCTCACCGGGCTATCCGGCATGGACGCCCCCGAGCCGCGACCCTCCTTTATGCTCGATAATTATGTGCTCTCCTAGTGCCACGCTGACGGTGTGGGCCGGCTCCTGGCTGGCCGGTTGCAGCGCGCCCGACGACATCCTCGAGGCGTTGTACGCCTGGGCACCGCGGCACACCATCGCCGCGGGCGATCCACTGACCGGCGGTCGCGACGACCTGCCGTGGTCCTCCCGCGACAATCTGTCCGGCACCGGAGTCATGGCGCTGCTCAAGGTGATTCGCGAGGCGATGGCACAACCCGGTGCGCAGTTGCGCTTGGTGCTGCCGGTGCCCGGCGATGTGCGCGGACTGCCCACCGGAACCGCCTTCGGCGCGGATGCGATCGAGGCGGGCGAGGGACTGCTGTTCGGTGTGCCAGGCGAGGAGGGCACGGGACTGATCCCGCAGTGGGCCGATGACGACACCCTGCAGTGGACCGTCTACAGCACCCAGATTCCGGCCGCGCCCGGCCCGGATATGTCGCTCGGCGAGGCGGAATACACGATGCGCGAAGCGGTGCGCGATGCCGCCGACGCCCTCATGCGCCTGCACACCACCGCCGCTGGCGCGACCATCGACGCCGACCCACGCGAACTCATCGAGGCCGAGCTCGCGGATTACTCCCGCCACGACTATCCGGATTCGATCCCGTTGCGCGCCAGGCGAATCCTCGACAGCGCCGACCACGTCGCCGCGATCCTCACTGTTGCCCAACGCGAACCGGCATCCTCCCCCACCTCCGCCACCGCTACCGGCGCCCAGGAGGACCTCCTGCGCCCACTGTGGGATGCGATCCGCGCTGCCCGGTTGGTGGCAGTGCACGCCGCCGCCCGAGGCAATTCGTAAGGCACTTCGTTCGACGCATAAGGCGGCCGGCGGACCGCGAAGGCGCCATAACACCGGCATCCTCTGGTTGAATAGTCCGAGCGATCGCCTAAATAAACCGGGAGGCGGCATGTTTCGCATATCTCGCATCGCTGCGGCCGTGACCGCCACATTCATCATCGGTCTCGGCGCGCCCGTCGTTCCCGCCACGGCGATCGTGGGTGGAAATACCATCGAGGCGAGCGCCTACCCGTGGCTCGCCGCCGTCGGCAGCCCGTTGTACTTCCTCCGGCCATCCGGGCAATTCTGCGGCGGTGCGCTCATCGCACCCGATCGGGTTGTGACATCGGCGCATTGCGTCGAGTTGGCCCGGCTGCTGCCGCAGGGGATCACCGTCACCTTCGGCCGCACCGACCTGCGCTCGCACGATGGAGTCACCGTGGGGGTCAAGGAGATTCGCATCCACCCGGATTTCCGGGAAACCGATTTCGAGGGCGAGACCGTGCACCACAACGATCTCGCGATCCTCATCCTCGACGAGGCGAGACCCGGGCCGTTCCTGGAAATTGCCACGCCACAGGGCGATCCGCGCGCATACGGCAACACCGGCACCATCGTCGGCTGGGGCGCGACCTCCGAGCACGACACCTCGAATACGCTCCTGCGATCCGCCGCCGTCCCGATCGTCCTCAACGTCACGTGCGCCGCCGCCTATGGCTCCGCCTTCGACCCCGCCGATATGCTCTGCGCCGGATCCCCCGACGCCGATACCGCCGAATACGACAGCGGCGATCCACTGCTGGTCGCGGGCCGCCTGATCGGCCTCACCTCATGGGGCAAGGGCAGCGCCCGCCCAGGGTTCCCCGGCGTCTACGCCTACGTCACCACCGTTGGTTTCTGACCAAACACGGCGGACCAGTCGGTATACTCATCTCATGGCGGATGACGAGTCATCCATCGAATTTCCCGAGGCGCCGGTTCTCGTGGTGCAGACAAGGGAACGCGTCTATCGGCTACGTGCTGGGACGGCATATAACGTCGGTCGCGATCCGGCATCCGACGTTATCGTGACCGATCCGCGCGCATCTTCGTTGCACGCCGTGCTGGAGCGGGGTGCGGACGGTTGGGAAATCGAGGACGCGGGCAGCCTCAACGGCACCTTTTTCGACGGTCACCGGGTCGATCGGATGCTGATCGACCATGACGAGACGTTCCAGCTCGGGCACGCCGTGGACGGCGAGCAATTGGCCGTTTCCATCGAGGGGCAAGAAGGACAAACCGGCCAGGAGTCCGATGCCGATATCGGGGGAGACACGATGATCGTCTCCGATCCGGGCTACAACCTCGCGGACGAAGCTACGGTCACGAAGTTCCACGCGGGTCTGCCCAGGCGAGTTTCGCGATCGGCACCCTCAGGGGCCCGCCCCAGCGCGGTCGTCCGGATCACCTCGCCGACGCTTCGGATCGGACGCGCGCCAGACAACGACATCGTCGCGCACGACCTCATGCTCTCCCGCCATCACGCCGAGCTGCGCACGATCGGCGACGGCAGGTACCGGATCGTCGACCTCGACAGCCACAACGGCACCTACGTCAACGGCCACCGGATCGACGCCACGGACCTATCCGAATCCGATTTGATCGGCATGGGGCATACCACGTTCCGGCTGGTCGGCGACGAGCTGCGCGAGTTCGTCGACACCGGTGACGTGTCGGTCTCGGTGCAGAACCTCACCGTGCGGACCCCTGAGGGCAAGGTGCTCCTCGACGCAGTGGGCTTCCCCATCTCGCAGCGTTCGCTTGTCGGGGTCATCGGGCCCAGCGGGGCGGGCAAGTCGACGCTACTCGGCGCGGTCACCGGGTTGCGGCCCGCGACGGAGGGGACGGTCCGCTACGACGGACGCGACCTGTACACCAATTACGACGAACTCCGACACCGGATCGGGCTGGTCCCGCAGGAGGACATCCTGCACAACCAGCTTCCGACGCGGCGCGCGCTCCTCTACGCGGCCGAGCTGCGCTTCCCCGGTGACACACGCAGCGAGGAGCGCGAGCAGCGGGTCGACGAGGTCCTAGAAGAACTCGGCTTGACGCGGCACGCCGAAACCCGCATCGACAAGCTCTCTGGCGGGCAGCGCAAACGTGTCAGCGTCGCAGTGGAGTTGCTGACCAAACCGTCCCTGTTGTTTCTCGACGAACCGACCTCCGGCCTCGACCCGGGCCTGGATAAGACGGTCATGGAAATGCTGTCCGAACTGGCGCACGACGGGCGGACCGTCATCGTCGTTACGCACAGTGTGGCCAATCTTGATTCCTGCGACCGCCTGCTGGTCCTGGTGCCCGGCGGTCGGCTGGCCTATTACGGGCCGCCCGAGGAGGGGCTGCAGCAGTTCGCACAGCGCACTTGGGCCGAGGTTTTCCAGGCATTCGACCGCGAGGAAGACCGCGACTGGGCCGGTGAGTTCCAGAGGTCTTCACGCTTCGAGAACTACGTGGCGGTCGGACTGACCGACGATGTCGGCCCAGCGCAAGTGCGCCCACCGGCGCCGCCGCCCGCGCAGCAGTCCAAGCTTGCCCAGCTCAGTACGTTGTGCCGGCGATATCTGGCGGTGATTGCCTCGGACCGAAGCTATATGGCGCTGCTCGGGGTGATGCCCATACTCCTAGGTGGCTTGATCGCCGCAGTGCCATCGGGCGAGGGCTTCGCCGGGCCGCCGGGATCCAACGTCGACGCCCCGACCAAGCTCATGGTTTTGGCGTTCGCGGCCTGCTTCGTCGGCACCGGCAACTCGATTCGCGAGATCGTCAAGGAGCAGACGATCTACCGCAGAGAACGCGCGGCAGGCCTGTCAGCAGGGGTCTATCTGATGTCGAAACTGCTGGTCCTGGGCGTGATCACCACCCTTCAGGCGGCGGTGTTGGTCCTGATCGGCACCATCGGTGTGGACATGCCACCCAAGGGGCTTTTCACGATGGTCGAGCTGGAGCTGATCCTGGCGATGGCGCTGCTCGGCATCGCATCGCTGGCATTGGGCTTACTGGTATCGGTGTCGGTGAACACCTCGGAGAAGACACTGCCGCTGCTGATTGTGCTATCGATGGCACAACTGGTGCTCACCGGCGGGCTGGTGCGGCTCCCCGGCACACTCGGCCTGGAACAACTGGCCTACCTATCGCCGTCGCGCTGGGGGTTCGGCGCGGGAGCCGCCACCCTCGACCTGGACACTCTCACACCGCACACGGGCGCAGCCGATCCGCTCTGGAAACACACCATGGGCACGTGGCTGCTCGATATGGGAGTCGTCGCCGGGTTGGGGGCAGTCTTCCTCGCGCTGGCCTGGTATCGCCTGTATCAACTGCGCCCACGGCGCCGCGGTGCCCGCAAGGCGACGCTTTGACGCCCAGTAACGCAAACCGGCGGCTGGTTGCCGTCGACGTCTAGGTTGCGGCGGCAGGGCGTCGCGGCGGGGTGCAGCAGTCGATTGCACAGGGGGCGCCGTTAACGGTGCAGCCGTAGCCTGGAATGTCGCCGAGTCGGCGTGGCGATTTACCGGCCAGTTGCTCGTCGATCAGTTCGACGACCAACTGGGCGAAGCGGGGATCGGTGCCGGGAGTGGCGGCCCTGGCGAACGCCATGCCGAGTTCGGCGGCCTTCTCCCTGGCTTCGTTGTCCAGATCCCAGATGACTTCGAGGTGATCGGAGACGAATCCGACCGGGCACACGACGACCGCATCCACACCCTTGCCCGACAGATCCTCGAGATGATCGACGATATCCGGATCCAGCCACGGAATCCGCGGCGGGCCGGAACGGGACTGCCACACCACGTCGTAATCGGTGAATCCCGTCGCGGCGGCGCACAATCGCGCCGCCTCGGCGACCTGACGACTGTACAGCCGCCCACCATCCGCGCGCGGTCCCGCGGCAATATCGGCCGATACCGGTATCGAGTGCGCGGTGAAAACCAGTCGGGCACCATCGCGACGCTCGGCTGGAAGCGAATCCACCGCAGCACGAATCGCGGCAGCGAAGGCCTCGATCAACAGCGGATGATCGAAGTACTGCCGCAATTTCACCAGCTCCGGCGCGTCCGCCCCGAAAGCCGCACGCGCCCTTGCGATGTCCTCGTCGTACTGCAGACACCCCGAGTATCCACCCCACGCCGAGGTCGGGAATACCAAGGCCGACCGCACACCGTCGGCCGCCATACGCGCGACGGTGTCCTCGACCATCGGATCCCAGTTGCGGTTACCGAAATACACCGGCAATTCGATTCCTGCACCGGCTAATTCGCGATGTACCGCGGCGATGATGTCGCGATTGAGCGCATTGATCGGGGAGACACCGCCGAAATGCATGTAGTGCTGCGCGACCTCCTCGAGACGTTCGCGCGGCACGCCCCGCCCCCGAGTGACGTTCTCCAGGAACGGCATAACGTCCTCGGGCCGCTCGGGACCGCCGAACGACAGCAGCAGTAGGGCGTCGGCGGCCCGAACCACGGTGTCTCCCTTCGGATTACCTCAGTTGATCGACATGTTCTCCGGGAACCAGGTGTTGTGGCTGGCCCCGCCGTCGACGTAGATGATCGAACCGGTGGTGCCGGGCAGCCAGTCCGAGAGCAGCGTGACGATCGACTTCGCCACCACGGTCGGATCGTCGACATCCCAGCCGATCGGCGACGCTCCATCCCAGTAGGTGTTGAGCTGGTTGAGCTTGGCGGCATCGTCGGTCGCGGTGCCCGCGATGGCCTTGGCCGCGAGGGTCTTGATCGGGCCCGCGGCGATCAGGTTCGAGCGAATGCGCTTGGCGGTGCCGACCTCGCGCGCCACATAGCGGTTCACCGACTCCAGCGCGGCCTTGGCCACACCCATCCAGTTGTAGAACGGCATCGCGGTGCGCGGATCGAAATCCATACCGACGAGCGAACCGCCCTCGTTCATCACCGGCAGCACAGCGCGGGCCAGCGAGGCGTAGCTCCACGCCGAGATCTCGAACGCCTTGGCCGCATCCGGACCGGGACCGTCCAGGAACGGACGTGCCTCCGGACCCATCAGCGTGCGCGGCGCGAAAGCGATCGAGTGCAGCACACCGTCGAGGCCGTCCGGCGCGAGCTCACGGACCTTATCGGCCAGTACGACCAGATCGTCCTCGTTGGTGACATCGAGCGGGATGGCCGGGGCGACCTCTTGCGGCAGCCGCTTGGCGATCCGATCGATCAGCCGCAGCCGCTCCGGAATGCCGGTGATGATCACCTTCGCGCCCTGCTCCTGCGCGACCGCCGCCGCATGGAACGCGATCGAGGAATCGGTGATGATGCCGGTGATCAGGATGGTCTTGCCTTCGAGCAATCCGCCCATGGGTTTTCGGTTCTCCTGTAGTCGAAGTTCAACTGGTTACGCGACCGCCGAACACGTCGGCTTTCGGTTGGGTCAGTGGCCCATGCCCATGCCGCCATCGACCGGGATCACCGCGCCGGACACGTAGGCAGAATCATCGGAGGCCAGGAAGCTGATCACGGCGGCGACGTCTTCCGGCTGGCCCAGGCGCTGCAGCGGAATGAACTTCTTCGCTGTGTCACGCAGATCGTCGGGCAGTTCAGCCGTCATATCGGTCTCGATAAAGCCCGGCGCGACCACATTCGCGGTGATCGAGCGCGAGCCGAGTTCACGGGTGATGGAACGCGCCAGACCGATGACGCCGGCCTTCGACGAGGCGTAGTTGATCTGGCCGGGACCACCGCCGAGGCCGACGACCGAGCCGAGGAAGATCATCCGACCCCAACGTGCCCGCAGCATCGCGCGGTTCGCACGCTTGGCGCAGCGGAATGCACCGGTCAGGTTCGCATCGATGACCTTGGTGAACTGCTCCTCGGTCATACGCATCAGCAGGGTGTCGTCGGTGATGCCCGCATTGGCGACCAACACCTCGACCGGCCCCTGATGCTGCTCCACCTCGGTGAAGGCGGCATCGACCGAATCACTATCCGTCACATCGCATTTCACACCGAACAGTCCGTCCGGAACCCCCGACCCACGATGCGTGACGGCCACCTTGTGCCCGTCGGCAAGCAGACGCTGCGCGACCGCGAGTCCGATACCGCGGTTGCCACCGGTCACCAGGACCGACCGGGATGTGATGTTCGACATGAGGACCAACCTATCTGTTCGGGTTCGTGCGCCACGTCCGGGCCACACATAGTGCTTCTATGTAGAACCGGGCGCGTCGCGACGGCAGGCATTGACGACTACGGCAGGCGTTGACGATAGAGCAAGCCGGTAACTACACCGGCAGCGACGACGAGCATGCCGAGCAAAAGCCATGGTCTGCTGGCATCGCCCCTGGTCATCTCGTAACCGATCTGCTCTTCGAGCGTGTCGTAGACCGCGGTCAACTCGGTCAGGCTCGAAGCGGTATAGAAATCGCCACCGGAGAGTTTGGCGATCTCGCGCAGCGCATCATCGTCGACAGGCACCTTGACGCGTTGCGCGCCTCTACCGTCCTGGTCCGGAATTTCCACCGTGCCCCACGAGGTTCCGAACGAAATCGTCGATACCGGAACGCTTTTGTTCTTCGCAAGGCGAGCCGCGGTGAAACCGTGCCGTGGATTGTCGACGTCCTTGTCGTCGGGCACCGTCTGCTTACCGTCGGACATCAGCACGATGCGCGCGGGCGGCGGCGTTTCCGCACCACCGAGCACAGTGGCAATGGTGTCGATCGACTGCAGCGCGGTGAGAATGCCCTCACCGGTGGCGGTGCGCTCGGCGAGTTTGATGTTGTCGATGGCCGCCTTGACGGCCTCGCGGTTCGTCGTGGGCGGCACCATTACCGAGGCGGTGCCCGCGAAAGTGACGAAGCCGAGGTTGATACCCGGCGGCAACCCGTCGACGAATTCCTTACCGGCCTTCTGCGCCACCTTCAGTCGCGACGGCGGCACATCGGTCGCCTCCATGGACAGCGAAACATCCATCACCAGAACGACTGTCGCGCGATTGCGCGGCACTTTCTTGACCGCCGTCGGCCCCGCGGCCGCGATGGTGAGGAACACCAGACCGACCAACATCAGCGCGATCGGCACATGCCGCATCGGACTCGGTCGCGACGGGGCGACCTTCTCCAGCAGCTCCATATTGGTGAACTGCAGCATGTGCCGGTGACGGCTGCGCTGAACGAGGATGTAGCCCAACGCGATCAGCACGACAACAGCGAGGAAGCCGAGCCAGACCAGCGCGGTGAAATGCGAAATACTCACTGGCGCGGCGCCCGTCCGCTCGGGGCGCCGAATGCGTGGCGCCGGGTGGACACGAACCGGACCACATCGGAGATCCAGTCCCGGTCGGTCTGCAGGGTGAGCACCGGTGCACCGCAACTGCGGAGGGCCTGTTCGACCTGAACGCGATGACGCTCGGCGGCGGTTGCGAAATCGGCACGCAGCGAAGGCGTCACGCTGAATTCGCGGGTGCGCCCGGTCTCGGGATCGTGCAGCACCACATCACCCACATCGGGCAGCGACAGATCGCGCGGGTCGAGCACCTCGACCGCGAGTAGATCGTGGCGCGCGGAAATGGCGCGCAGCGAGCGCTGCCAGTTGATATCACCGAGGAAGTCGCTGATGACGACCGCGAGTCCGCGCTTGCGCTGCGGGCGACGCAGCGATTCGATCGCCTCGCGCAGATCGCCGCGCACACCGTCGCGGGCGTGCGGGGTCGTCGCGATCTCGCGCAGCATCGACTGCGCGTGCACCCGGCCGCTGCGCGCGGGAATGCGGGTCAACCGCTCACCGGTCGCGACGACCGCGCCGATCCGATTACC
Source organism: Nocardia sp. NPDC050412 (assembly GCF_044458825.1). Taxonomy (NCBI): domain Bacteria; kingdom Bacillati; phylum Actinomycetota; class Actinomycetes; order Mycobacteriales; family Nocardiaceae; genus Nocardia; species Nocardia sp. NPDC050412. Next base: position 637,191 of record NZ_JBITIJ010000001.1, on the reverse strand, counting down.
GCCGCCGCTGGTGAGGTGGGTGATCGCCGCCGCGGCCGCGACCGCGAGATCGCGCTTCTGACATAGCGCGGTGCCGAAGTCGAGGCTGGCCGACAGATCGACCACCATCCAGGTCTCGAGTTCCCGGTCGGCGATCATCTGCCGTACATGCGGATGGGTGGTGCGGGCGGTGACCGACCAATCCATCTGTCGCACATCGTCGCCCGGCTGGTAGGTCCTGGCCTCGCCCGGCTCCGAGCCGGGGCCCGGAATCAAGCCGAGGTGATCGCCGTGCAGCACACCGTCGAGCCGACGACGGACGGTCAGTTCCAACGTTCTGAGCGCCGCCGTCAGCTTCGGATCCGACAGTTCGCCCGATCGGAAAGACGGTGGTGCATGTGGAGACATCGGCACTGGTGGAACCGGATCCGATGCCGAGGTCACTTCGGCTGGTTATTGCCGGCGGCCGGAGACATCTGCGCGACCGACGGCTGCGGCACCGCGTCCTGAGGTGCGGGCGGCTGCGGGATCGGCGGCTGCCCGCCGTGCGGTCCCATGGCGGGCGGTGCGGCCGGCACGGGTGCGGACTGACCACCCGGGGCGACCGCCTGCGGTGCGACCTGCGGCAGGCCGACGGTCTGCAGCACGCGCTTGATCACATCGTCGGGGGTGATCTCATCGGCGAGTGCGTCGTAGGACAGTACAAGGCGGTGGCGCAGCACATCCGGAATCACCTCAACGACATCCTGCGGCACCACATAGTCGCGGCCGCGGATCAGCGCCACGGCGCGGGCCGCGGCGATGATGCCGAGGCTGGCGCGCGGCGAGGCGCCGTAGGCGATCCAGCTCGCCACGTCCTGCATGCCGAACTCGCCGGGCTTGCGGGTCGCCGCGATCACCCGGACCACATAATCGACCAGCGCATGGTGCACGAACGTATTCGCGGCCACGCGCTGCAAGCGGATCAGTTCGGTCGGGTCGAGGATCGGCTTGGCCTCCGGCGGGGTGACGCCCATTCGGTAGATGATCTCGCGCTCTTCCTCCACCGACGGGTAGTCGACGACCACCTTGAACAGGAAGCGGTCGCGCTGCGCCTCGGGCAGCGGGTACACGCCCTCGCTCTCGATCGGGTTCTGGGTCGCCATGACCAGGAACGGATCGGGCATCGGGTAGGTCTTGCCGCCGATCGACACATGCCGCTCGGCCATCACCTCGAGCAGTGCGGACTGGACCTTGGCCGGCGCGCGGTTGATCTCGTCGGCAAGCACGAAGTTCGCCACGACCGGGCCGAGTTCGGTATCGAATTCCTCGCGGCCCTGGCGGTAGATGCGGGTACCGATCAGGTCGGTGGGCACCAGGTCGGGGGTGAACTGGACGCGGGCGAACGAACCACCGACCACCTTGGCGAAGGTCTCCACCGCAAGGGTTTTGGCGATACCTGGCACACCCTCGAGCAGTACGTGGCCGCGTGCGAGCACCCCGACGAGCAGCCGTTCGACGAGCCGATCCTGGCCGACGATAACGCGCTTGACCTCGTATATCGCCTTCTCCAGGGTCTGGACGTCACGCTCCAGGGTGCTGGGTGCGGGAGCAGCGGCCTCTTTCGCCAAACTTGCCCCGCTCACACCGTCCGTCGAAGTCACCAACATCCCCGCTTTCGCTTTGGTCCTGTGCGTGCTGCCACAACTATTCCAGGTAATGGCCGCATATGCCGCAACCGGACCCGAGATCACGGCAAATCAACAGGTTCGCGGTCGGGTTCGCGGCGCGGCCCAGCCTAGGGTTACCAGACGAGCCTAGGGGTCAGGTGACGATCCGCACCGCGTACGGCATGATGCCGCCCTCGCGCACCGGAGAAACCCGTACCACCTCGCCGGATTGCGGCGCCTCCACCATCTTCCCGTTTCCGAGGTAGAGCGCGACATGTTCGCTGCCGTTCGGGCCCCAGAACAGCATGTCACCGCGGCTGCGCTCGGCGACGGGCACTCTGGTGCCCGCGTTGTATTGATACCCGCTGTAGTGCGGCAGTGAGACGCCGATACCAGCGAAGGCATAGATCATCAGACCCGAGCAGTCGAAGCCGACCTTGTTGTAATCGCCGAAGCTGTCGGCGACACCGCCGTCGTGGATGCCGAGGGTCGGCCCGTCCTCATCGCCACCGCCCCAGGCATAGACGACACCGATCTGCGACATGGCCCGGTCGACCACGGTTTCGATCGCCTGCGAGCCGGTGACCGACGGCATGGTCGGGCCGGTGGCGCGCGGGCGGGTTTGGCGCGGCGGCGAATCCTGCATCTGGATATGCGGCCGCTTGCCCTCGCCCGCCTGCGCCGCGCGGTCCTTGGCGGCCTGATCCTGGGCCGCACGTGCGGCGGCGGCCGCGGCCGCCGCGCGGATGGCGGCCTCCTCGGCCTTGCGCTGTTCGTCCCAGGCCAGATAGGCCTCGCGTTGCCCTTGCAGCCCGGCCACATTCGCGCGCGCCTGGTCGAGGCGGCCCTGCGCCGCCGTGCGCTCGCGTAGTAGGCCCTCCCGCTGCGCCGCCTGCTGATCCTGTTCGGCCCGCACCGCGGCGACGGCGTTTTCCGCGTCGGTCTTTTTCTGTTCGGCCACCGCGGCGGCCGCGTCGGCGGCCGATTTCGCTTGGCGCGCACTGGCATTCCTATTGCCTTGTGCGATCTGGGCGCGGCGCAGCGAGTCGAGCACCGACTGCTGATTCTTCGATACCAGCGTGAACACCTGGGCGCGGTTGAGCGCGACATCCGGGGTGGCCGAGGACAGATAGGTGACGATGGAGCTCGCCGCGGGCCGGGTGTATGCCTGCACCGCGAACTGGTCGAAGTTGCGCCTGGCCTGGTCGACCTGAGTTCCGGCCTCACTCAGTTCGCGCTGGGTCTGCACCACCGCGGCCGCGGCGGCGTCGGCTGCGTCGCGGGCGTCCTGCAGATCGACCAGCGCCTTGTTGACCTCCTCGCGCTTCTGCGCAATGGCGGCGTCGAGTTCCCGCAGCTTTTGATCCGTCGCCGCGACCTGGTTGACCAGCGCGCCGACCTCGGTCACTCTGGCGTCGGCTTGCGCGCCGGCGTCGGCGATCTGGCTATCGCTCGGGTTGGGTGGAGCAGGCGGCACCGCGGCGACCGGCCCTGCCGTGACGAACACGGCGACAGTGACCAGCAACCCCAGAGCGACCGACAGCGGACGCCGAGAACCGGCAACGCCGTTGTTGCGCATCGCACCTCCCAAGGACCCGACCAGGCTTAACCTCACGAGCCCCCTGCGACCCATCGCGCTCAGTGGTGCACAGATAGCTCTCTGAACACTCTTTCCCCATCAGTAAACATTCGAACCGTACGACACATCATTCACCAAAGAAACTCTGACAACAGAACTACAGGCGTGTAATTCGGCCGTTGCCGAGAAATAGCCGTATAGGTACGGAGATCCGGCCGGAAAAAACAAACCGGCCGGCACGAAAAGTAGCTGAGCGGATACTCGCTACGAGATGAGATCCCGGTCGTCGCCACGAGCCGAAACCCCTACCGGCACAGCCCGCTCGGCAGAACGGCGCGACTTCACCCAATAGAGACCACCGACCACCGCCGCCGTGCCGACAAGCAACACGCTGGTGATCGCAGTCCAGGAGACCTTCTCCGGCTGCTCGAGCCGATCGATGAAAATCTGCGCCGCCTGCGCCGAATGACCCTGGGTGCTCTTGGACGCGTCCTCAGCCCACTCCAGCTTCACCCGGCTGATCGAATCGCTGTAGGTGCCGACCCAGTCGTCACTGAGCGCAACCACGGTTCCATGCTCGGTGGTGCCGACCTCGGTTGCCAGGTCACGTAGATTGGAGTCGTGGCCTGGATTACCGGGAATCACCACGATGCTGAGTTCGATGCCGTGGGCTCGGGCATCGGCGACGACCGCCTCGAGCGCGTCCTGGTCCTTACCCTTCGGCGTGGCCACATGGTTGTCGGCCACATCCTCCTTGATCTGGGTCAACGTCTTGTCGTCGATACCAGGGGGGAGTTCCGCGCGCAGGGGCGTGAACACCGAGGTGTGCGAGACGGTCATCTTCCATCCGGTCTGTCGAGCCGCATCGGTACGCGAGGCGACGGGCATCCAACACTGCAGGGTGAACCGGTGCAGGCCCACCGGTCACTCCGAACAACTCGAAAGCACAGTACGCGACGGAGTGTCGGACCACCTTCCGACGGCGCACCCAACGGCACCCGCGCGTTTCACAGGACAAGCGTACTGTTAGGCTCGAAGCCGCGAGGAGCCAGTACGTTCCAGCGCTGGAACCCTCCGAACACGTAACCGTAGCGACCGCTTGCAGGTCGCTCGAAAACCAGCCGCGGGCACAGCCCCGCCCGCGGCCACCCTCACAGACGAGTGGAGCTGACGTGACGACAAGTATCGATACTTTCGGCGCAAAGGGCACCCTCGAGGTCGGAAGCAACTCCTACGAGATCTTCCGTCTCTCGGCCGTGCCCGGCACCGAAAAACTCCCCTACGCACTGAAGGTCCTCGCGGAGAATCTGCTCCGCACCGAGGACGGCGCCAATATCACCGCCGATCACATCCGCGCCATCGCGAGCTGGGATCCATCGGCTCAGCCGAACACCGAGATCCAGTTCACCCCGGCCCGCGTGATCATGCAGGACTTCACCGGCGTGCCCTGCATCGTCGACCTGGCCACGATGCGCGAGGCCGTCACTACCCTCGGCGGCGACCCGAGCAAGGTCAACCCGCTCTCCCCCGCCGACATGGTCATCGACCACTCGGTCATCCTGGACGTGTTCGGCCGCGCCGACGCCCTCGAGCGCAACGTCGACCTGGAATACCAGCGCAACGGCGAGCGCTACCAGTTCCTGCGCTGGGGCCAGGGCGCCTTCGACGATTTCAAGGTCGTCCCGCCGGGCGTCGGCATCGTGCACCAGGTCAACATCGAATACCTGGCCCCCACGGTCATGGTCCGCAACGGCCAGGCCTATCCCGACACCTGCGTTGGCACCGACTCGCACACCACCATGGTCAACGGCCTGGGCGTACTGGGTTGGGGCGTCGGCGGTATCGAGGCCGAGGCGGCCATGCTCGGGCAGCCGGTCTCCATGCTCATCCCGCGCGTCGTCGGCTTCAAGCTGACCGGTGAGATCAAGCCGGGCGTGACCGCCACCGACGTGGTGCTCACCGTCACCGAAATGCTGCGCAAGCACGGTGTGGTCGGCAAGTTCGTCGAGTTCTACGGCAAGGGCGTCGCCGAGGTGCCGCTGGCCAACCGGGCCACCCTGGGCAACATGAGCCCCGAATTCGGTTCCACCGCAGCGATCTTCCCGATCGACGGCGAGACCATCAACTACCTGCGCCTCACCGGCCGCACCGACGAGCAGCTCGCGCTGGTCGAGGCGTACGCCAAGGAACAGGGCCTGTGGCACGACGCCGACAACGAGCCCGCCTACTCGGAGTACCTCGAGCTGGACCTGAGCACCGTGGTGCCGTCCATCGCCGGCCCGAAGCGTCCGCAGGACCGAATCCTCTTGTCGGACTCCAAGACCGCGTTCCGCAAGGACATCCACAACTACACCAACGACGCGGAGTCCGGCCCGGCCGCCGCCACCCCGCACACGCATCTGGATGAGGCCATCGAGGAGTCCTTCCCGGCCTCAGATCCGGCCGTGCTGTCCTTCGCCGACGACGACGCGATCCTGCCGTCCGCCGCCAACGGCAGTGTCGGCCGTCCGTCCAAGCCGGTCAAGGTCTCCGATCCGGAGCGCGGTGACTTCGTGCTCGATCACGGCGCGGTCGTGGTCGCGGGTATCACCTCCTGTACCAACACCTCCAACCCGTCGGTCATGCTGGGCGCGGCCCTGCTGGCTCGTAACGCGGTCGAGAAGGGCCTGTCCTCCAAGCCGTGGGTCAAGACCAACATGGCCCCGGGCTCGCAGGTCGTCTCCGACTACTACGAGAAGGCCGGTCTGTGGCCGTACCTGGAGAAGCTGGGCTTCTACGTGGGCGGTTACGGCTGCACCACCTGCATCGGTAACACCGGTCCGCTGCCGGAGGAGATCTCCAAGGCGATCAACGACAACGATCTGTCGGTCACCGCGGTGCTTTCCGGTAACCGCAACTTCGAGGGTCGTATCTCCCCCGACGTGAAGATGAACTACCTGGCCTCGCCACCGCTGGTCATCGCGTACGCGCTCGCGGGCACCATGGACTTCGACTTCGAGACCGACGCTCTGGGCAAGGACACCGACGGCAACGACGTCTTCCTGAAGGACATCTGGCCGTCCCCGCAGGAGATCGACGACACCATCAAGTCGGCGATCAGCCGGGATATGTTCACCAAGTCCTACGCCACCGTCTTCCAGGGCGACGAGCGCTGGCAGGGCCTGAGCACCCCTGAGGGCGACACCTTCGCGTGGGACCAGAACTCGACCTACGTCCGCAAGGCGCCGTACTTCGACGGCATGGATATGGAGCCGGCTCCGGTCGAGGACATCAAGGGCGCGCGCGTACTCGCGCTGCTCGGTGACTCGGTCACCACCGACCACATCTCCCCGGCCGGTCCGATCAAGCCGGGCACCCCGGCCGCGCAGTACCTCGACTCGCACGGCGTGGAGCGCAAGGACTACAACTCCCTGGGCTCGCGTCGCGGTAACCATGAGGTGATGATCCGCGGCACCTTCGCCAACATCCGGCTGCGCAACCAGCTGCTCGTCGATGTCTCGGGCGGCTACACCCGTGACTTCACCCAGGACGGCGGCCCGCAGGCGTTCATCTACGATGCCTCGCAGAACTACCAGGCCGCGGGCATCCCGCTGGTCGTGCTGGGCGGTAAAGAGTACGGTTCAGGTTCCTCGCGTGACTGGGCCGCCAAGGGCACCTCGCTGCTGGGTGTGAAGGCCGTCATCACCGAGTCCTTCGAGCGCATCCACCGCTCGAACCTCATTGGTATGGGCGTCATTCCGCTGCAGTTCCCGGCCGGTGAGTCGGCCGCGTCGCTGAAGCTGGACGGCACCGAAACCTTCGACATCGAGGGCATCACCAAGCTGAACGAGGGTGTGACTCCGAAGACCTTGAAGGTCACCGCCACCAAGGAGAACGGCGATGTGGTCACCTTCGACGCGGTGGTCCGGATCGACACCCCCGGTGAGGCCGACTACTACCGCAACGGTGGCATCCTGCAGTACGTGCTGCGCAACATGATTCGCGGCTGAACGACTGTGCTGTAGTAGGTCCGCGCACCGCGTCACCCGCGGTGCGCGGACCTCTTCACATTGCATTGCCCGCTTCGCTCGGAGGAGCCCGCCGAAATGCCCAAAGTCAGTGATGATCACCTCGCCGCCCGGCGTAGTCAGATTCTGGACGGGGCGCGGGCCTGTTTCGCCGAATACGGGTACGACGGTGCGACCGTGCGCCGTCTGGAAGAGGCCATCGGCCTGTCCCGCGGCGCGATTTTCCACCACTTCCGGGACAAGGACGCCCTTTTCCTCGCCCTGGCCCAAGAAGACGCCGACCGCATGGCCGATGTAGCGGCCAATCAGGGTCTGGTGCAGGTCATGCGCGATATGCTCGCCCACCCGGAGCAATTCAATTGGCTCGGAACCCGTTTGGAGATCGCGCGCCGCCTGCGCACCGATCCGGAATTCCGCGCGAGTTGGACCCAGCGTTCTGCCGAACTCACCGCCGCCACCCTGGCCCGCCTGGAACGCCGCAAGGCCGCGGGTGCCCTCCGCGACGACGTTCCCACCGACGTCCTCCTCGGATATCTGGACCTCGTGCTGGACGGTCTCATCGCCCGCATCGCGTCCGGGCACACCAACGAAAACCTTTCGGCGGTATTGGATCTCGTCGAAGCATCGGTGCGCCGCAAGGAATGAAATCGTATGCACCCGACCCCCTCCGCCGACGGCCGACTGCCCTCTAATACACGACTATGTGGTGCTCCGTGCCCGTGTGCTTTTCGAGGAACCGAACTGACCCGGGGCCGGGCTTTTCCGGCGCTCGACGGTTGCGCCGGCCGTTGAAATCTGGAGGGTCGGCGCTTGCCTCAGCGTGGCGCTGCCGGCGTGGCGGCCCACTCGCCGAGTGTGAAATTTGTTCCTGCGCGGCGGATTTCCACCGCTCCTGAGCCGCCGAGATGCGCGGGAATCACCAATTGCCGTTGGTCCGCGGCTTGTTCGAGGATTCGGCGCCTGGTGGTTGCGGCCCGGTGTGGGTCGAGACAAAGGCAGCTGCTGCAGGACGGGTGGAGCAGTTGGATCGGGCTGTGCACCAGGTCACCGACGAAGATCGCGCGATCGGTGCCGGATTCCAGGTGCAGGACCGAGGATCCGGGGGTGTGGCCGGGTGCGGATTCCAGGGTCAGATTGTCATCGATGCGGTAGGTGTCGTCCCATAGGACGGCCTGGTCAGCGCGATGTATCGGTGTGATGCTGTCCTCGTAGATGAGCCGGTCGTCGGGGCGGCGACCGCCGGCGTAGCCGCCTGTGGGGCCGAAGTAGGTGTCGTCGGCGGTCGGGATGAGATACTGCGCGTTGGGGAATGTCGGCATCCACTGGCCATCGACGTCGTGCGTGTTCCAGCCCACGTGATCGCCGTGCAGGTGGGTGTTGACCACGAGATCGACAGCCTGCGGGTGCACACCGGCTTGCGTAAGACGGTTCAGGAAGTCGCCGTGGCGGTGGTGAAACAACGCGCGGCTGGGGCGTTCGCGGCCGTTGCCGACGCCGGTATCGATCAGGATCGTGCGACCGCCGCTGCGGAGCACCCAGGTTTGGATCGCTCCCACGACCAGTCCGGTGTCGGGTTCCCAATGATCTGGCTCGAGCCAGTCCGTATTGTCCCGCCAGGTCTGATCGGTGGTGTCGGGCAGCAGGTCGGTGCCCGGCATCAGGGTGCCCTGCCATTCGACGACACGGAAGATTTCGACGTCGCCCAGCACGATGCTCTGTGAACTTTCCATACCGCCGAGCCTATGGACGCGGATGCGAGTCGATCAATGGGTACTGCGCTCACAAAGATACCCAATCGACTCAGTAGTGAGTGTTCTCAGTAACATCGGCTTATGGATGTGCTGAGCGACGCGATCGCTTCCATACGCCTGGGGCAACCGTCGTCGAGCCGGCTGTATACGCACCAGCGCGACTGGTGCACCCGCCTCGCCCCGCACTTCGGGGCAGGGTTCCATATCGTCCTGCGGGGCAACTGCTGGGTGCTGCCCGATCAGGGGGATCCAGTGATGCTGGGAACAGGTGACGCAGTCTTGCTGCCACACGGAACCGGGCATGTCCTCTCCGATCGGTCCATCGACGCGCAAACTGTGGCGCAGGCCGTTCCGTTCGAGCAATGGCGTGCCGAGCAAGTATCCGAAAGGTCCTCGGACACAGTCGGGTTCGAAGCGTTGTGCGGCAAGTACCGGCTCGACCGACGCGGGCAACACCCCCTTGTGGCGGAGCTGCCGGCGGTCATCCACCTACCAGCCCGCACGGGCGATCACCGCGAACTCCGCGCCGCCATCGACCTACTAGCGCTGGAAGCCGACGAGCGCCGCCCCGGTTCCTGTATCGCCGTTCCGAGCCTGCTCGATTTGCTGCTGGTCTACATGGTCCGCGCGTGGATGACCGAGAGCAGGACAGGTATCTGGTCGGCCGCGCTCACCGATCCGGTCACTGCCAACGCGCTGCGGGCGCTGCACACCGACCCGGCCGCGTCCTGGAGCAACGACCGCTTGGCCACCGAAGCTGGTGTCTCCCGCGCCACCCTGACCCGCCGATTCGCCACACTGGTGGGCCAGCCGCCGATGGGATATCTGGCCTGGTGGCGCCTGACGCGGGCCGCCGCGCTGCTCCGCGACACCACCGATCCCCTTTCCGCCATTGCCGACCAGGTCGGATACGCCACCGCCTATGCCTTTTCCAACGCGTTCAAGAAACAGTTCGGCACCTCACCCGGCCGCTACCGCCACCACGGCTCCACTGTTGCCGGGCCAGTCGACACCCCAGATTCCCCCCAGAGCTCCGAGGAATTCCATCATCTGCTGGATCGCGTGATCACGTCCGACACCGTCGACTGAGGACCATAATCATCGACATGGAACTGAACGGAGCCCGTGTCCTGGTCACCGGCGCGACCGGCGGGATCGGGAGCGCGATCGTCGCCGCGGTCGCGGCACGAGGGGCGAGTGTGGTGCTCTCCGGTCGCCGCGCCGAGGCACTGGACCAGGCCGCGACCAAGTTCGGAGCACGCGCAATCGTCGCGGACCTCGCGGTGCCGGGTGGTGCCGAGAAGCTGCTCGCGGAGGCCGGTGACCTCGATGTCGTCATCGCCAATGCCGCATTGCCCGGTTCTGGCGACCTGCTCGACTACTCGCTGACCGAGATCGATCGAGCACTGGAGGTCAATCTGCGCGCCCCCATCGTGCTCGCCCGCCTCGCCGGTGCGCAGATGGCCGAACGCGGCAAGGGGCATCTGGTCTTCATCAACTCTCTGTCCGGCAAGGCTGCATCCGGTAAGGCGGCGATGTACAACGCCACCAAATTCGGACTGCGCGGCTTCGCTTTGGCCTTGCGCGAGGACCTGCAAAGCCGCGGCATCGGTGTCTCCTCGATCTACCCCGGATTCGTCAGGGACGCGGGCATGTTCATCAAATCCGGCGCGGCCCTACCACAGGGCGTCGGCACCCGAAGCCCGGAAGACGTCGCGAACGCCGTGGTCCGAGCGATCGAACGGAACATCGCCGAAACCGACGTAGCCCCCCTCCCGGTCCGCCTCGGCGCGATATTGGCCCTGATCGCCCCCAATCTCTCAACCCGCGTCCAGCGTCTCTTCGGCGCCGACAAGGTAATGACCGAACTAGCCGCTGGTCACCGCGACATGCGCTGAGCCCTACAACGGGATGCGACGCATTTCCCGCAATACACCGTCGCCTCGATCTTCCTCTGCCGCGGCGGTCGTCGACGCAAACGAGCTGGTCAGTGGTGGGGCAGGCGGCTGAATATAATGCTGGCGCTGGTGAATCCGACGGTGGCGAGGATGGCGCACCAGAGGAGGGCGAGGGGGGCGTTGCGGGTGGTGTCGAGGGCGTTCAGGAGTCCGCGCACGGTTTCGATGATCGGGGTGGCGGGTTGATAGTCGGCGAAGCCGCGCAGCCAGTGGGGCATGGTGGCTGTTTGGACGAAGGCGCTGCTGATGTAGGGGATGAACATGATGGCGTAGGTGAGGCCGCCGGCGGCTTCCGGATTCTTGGCGACCAGGCCGAGGGCGACGGCGATCCAGGAGATGGCGGTGACGAACAGGGTGATGACCGTGAGGGCCGCGAGCCACCCGAGTGGACCGGCCTGGGGGCGGTAGCCGAGTGCCAGCGCCACAGTGACGGCGATCGCGATGGCCGCGAGATTGCGGACAACGCCCTCGGCGACGTGGCCTGCGAGTACCGCCTGACGGAACATCGGCAGCGTGCGGAAGCGGTCGATGCTGCCCCGGGTCATATCGGCGGAGACGGCGGTGGCGGTGATCGATGAGCCGAAACCCGTGCACAGCAACATGATTCCGGGCACCACATAGTCTAGATAGGGCCCACCCACATCGATGGCTCCGCCGAAGACGTAGGTGAACAGCAGCATCACCAGAATCGGCATGAGCAGCGAAATGATGAGGGTGTCGCGGCTGCGCAGCGTGTGCCGGACACAGCGGCGGAACATGACGAGGGTATCGGCGAAGACGTCGGTCATCGGGCGGCGGCTTCGATGATGTCGGCGGTGCGGGCGGCGGCGTCCTCGCGACTCAGCGTCTTCGCGAATTCCGCTGCGCGGGAGCGGCGTTCGGATGTCAGCAGCGACGCGACGCCTTTTTCCAATCGAGCTTCGGTCAGTCGCGTGAACGGCAGATGCGCACCCACACCGAGACGCTCGACCTGCCCGCCCCACATCGGCTGCTCGAACGACACCGAGCACACCAGCGTCGGCAGTCCGGCGCGCAAACTCTCGAACAGCGTCCCGATACCGCCGTGATGCACCGCCGCAGCGCAGTACGGAAAAACCAGATCGTGCGCGAACGGACCGACAACCTTCACATTCGGTCCCGCCTGCGCATCGGCAATATCGAGATCACTCCAACCCGCACTCACCAACGCCCGCACACCCAGACGAGCAGACACCTCGGTAACCATCGCAAGCACCGCGGCCGTATCCCGAATGGGCATGCTGCCGAATCCGAAGAACACCGGCGGTTCCCCCGCCTCGATCCACGACAGAATTCCCGCATGGTCACCCGCCAAATCGCCTACGGCCGCACGGGCAGCATGATCGAGCGTCAGGAATCCGGTGAACGGCCTGCGCTCATCCCATTCTTCCGGCAATCCGGGAACCAATGCCGGATCATAGATCTGCACTTCGGGAACATGCGCACGCGCCAATACCGCTGCGGTACTCGCCCGCGATTTCGGCAACCCGAGGATCGCGCGTAGATCGTTGAGATAGCGCATGAATACCACGCGGCGCAGATTCTCCGCGGCCGCCCACGTCGCCCTGTTTACGGCCGCAGGCGGATTCCACCGCGGCGGTAGCGCACCCGGAAACGGATATGCGCCATTGCTCCGGCAGGGGAAATAATGCAGGCTGACCAGCGGAACCCCCATTGCCTCCGCAACCGAACTGGCCCGGTCCTCGGTAACGGTGCTCGCCACGATCAGATCCGCGCCCGTGCAAACGTCGATGACCTCCCGATTCATCTGCTGGGCATAATCGGCCATCTGCCGAGCGACCAATTGCATGAGCCGCAGGGTGTTGCCTGCCGCCAGCGCCCGCTGTCCGGCGTCGGAACTGTAGAGCTGCTGCACATCCGGTCCGCAGGCGACGGCGGCAAGTCCGGTGGCCGTGGCGAATTCGACCAGATTCGGCGGCGCACCGAGCAGCACATCATGGCCGCGACGGCGCAGCTCGAGTCCCAAAGCCACGACGGGCTGGACATCACCGCGGGTTCCGGTGAGCGGAATCGCTATTTTCACGGCACTCTTTCGTATCGGGGCCCTGACGGCCGACCGAATAGTCCACAGAATTAAGGGCTCCGCACGGCGGCGATGTGTCAGTACAGTGCCATTGTGCACATAGCGATGTTCGTGGACTACCACCCGGCCACCCTCGGCGGAGTCCAGACCGCGGTCGCTTCGCTGTGCCGTGGACTCGAACGCGCAGGTCACCGCGTCACGCTGTTCGTCGCGCCGCAGCCGGGCGCCGACGAGCTCCCGAATGTGGTGCCGCTGCGCGCCGCAGGTGGTCTCGTTGTCAACGGATTCCCGGTCGTGCTGCCGACCAAGGGCAATGCCGAACTCATCGATGCCGCCTTCGCCGCGCGGGGCCCGATCGACCTCGTGCACACCCACACCACCTACGGCGTAGCCATCGCTGGCATGAAAGCCGCATGGCGACACCGGATTCCGCTCATCCACACTGCCCAGAGCCGCGACGACGCGTTCATCGAGAACACTTCGCCCGCACCCTATCCGGCGGCTTTGGCCCTACGCGCGCTGCACGGCCGGTTCGTACCGCACGATCAGCACATGCCGCACCGCGCCGAAAGCCGTGCGGCACGCCATGCCTGGTGGACGATCGTCGGTCAGGCTCAGGCCGCGGATCGGGTCATCGCGCCGACCCAGCACTTCGCCGATCAACTACTCGCGCACGGGTTGACCCGGCCACTTCGGGTGGTATCCAACGGCGTCGATGACGAGCTGATCGAAAACAGCAGCAGCACACCGGTTGTCGAGCGCGCGGCCGACATACCACTGCGGCTGATCTGGTGCGGGCGGCTATCGGCCGAGAAGCGGCCGCTGGCCGCAATCGAGGCCGTGCGACACCTCGACGACTGCACTCTCGATATCTACGGTGACGGCGACCTGCAGCCCGAGGCGGCCGCCACCATCGCCGAGTATCGGCTCGCGGACCGAATCCGCTTGCACGGCAGGGCCACTCAAGCCGAATGCCTCGCCGCCATGTCCGAAGGCGACGCACTACTGTTCCCCTCGCACGGCTTCGACACGCAGGGCATGGTCCTGCTCGAGGCGGTGGCGGTCGGGCTGCCGATTATCTACTGCGATCCCGATCTCGATGAATCGGTCCCACCCGGGGGCGGCATTCGCACCGCCGATCCATCGCCTGGCTCGATCGCCGACACCGTCGCCGCGCTCAACGCCGATCGCTCCGCGCTCGCGGAAATGCGCCAGATCCTCGGCAAATACGGCGACTCGGTGCGTCAGTCACAGCACATCGGGACGGTGCTCGATATCTATCGACAGGCCCGGGCCGAGTCCGCGCGCAGCCCGGAACTGGTCATGCCGCAATCGCTTTCGGAGGTACCGACCGCTCCCGGTCAGCTGCCGCTGGTCGGCCACAGCCTGCGGGCCCTACGCGACGCTCCCGGCTTCGTGACCTCGCTGGCCGATCTCGGCCCGATCGTGCGCCTGCGGTTCGGCCAGAAGACCGGATATCTGCTCACCACACCGGATCTCGTCCGCGAGATCGGTCTCGGCGATGCCGAACTCAATCGGGATGATCTGCGCGAGGCTATCGAGGATGTAGCGGGCGGATCGGTCAATGTCCTGCGTGGCGAGGAACACAAGCTGCGGCGGCGCATGATCTCGCCCGCGCTGCGCCAGAGCCGCCTTGCCGAGTACACGCGGGCGGCGGCCGATATCGCCGAAACCTGGTCGGCAGCACTGCCTTCGGGCGGTCAGGTGAATCTGATGGACGAGGCACACGGACTCATTCTCGACACGGTCTCCTCGACGCTGTTCACCGCCGGTTTCAGCGATGACGCACGGCGTGAGATCCGCGACAGTGTGCCGTGGCTGCTCAGTCAGGTCATTCTGCGCACCGCGCTCCCCCCGCAGGTGCGCCGATTGCGGCTCATTTCGAACTGGCGCTGGCGCACCAAGGCCCGGCACCTGCGCACCGCCATCGGCGCCGTCATCGCCGAATACCGCCGCCGCGACGAGGATTTCAACGATGTGGTCTCGGCGCTCATCCGGCACACCGACAGCGAGACCGGTGCGACCCTGTCCGATGAGCACATCATCGATGAGGCAATCCTCATGCTGGCCGGTGGCGTCGGCTCGATGGCCTCATTGACCGGCTGGCTCTGGCACGAGGTCATGCGCCGCCCACAGATCGCCGAGCGCTTGTACGCCGAACTCGATTCCGTCGTCGGAGCGGGCCCGGTCCGCGTCGATCATCTCGGCGCACTTCCCTACCTGAAACAGGTTGTGGCGGAGACACTTCGGTTCTGGGGCCCATGGATCAGCGCGGGCACCGCCGACGGCGATGTCACTATCGGCGGACTCACCGTTCCCGATGGCACGGCAATAATGTTCTCCCCCTACCTGGTTCAGCACAACAAGCGCTACTACGCCGATCCGGAATCCTTCGACCCGGATCGCTGGTCGCCCGAACGCGCCGCCGATATCGACAAGAAGGCCAACCTCTCGTTCGGCGTCGGCCGTCGTCGCTGCCTGGGCGACCATTTCGCCATGATCGAAATCGGGCTCGCCGCCGCGGCACTGCTGGCCCGCTGGCGCCCGACACCCGACCCGAACTACTTGGTGCGCGCCTCCAATCGAGACTTCGTCCTGTCGCCCTCGGCGCTGCCGGTTACGCTGCACCGGCGTTGAATACTTGCTTGGAGTGCACTCCAGGTGACTAGCGTGGGTCGTATGAGCAAAGTTTGGTTCATTACCGGAGTCTCACGAGGATTCGGCCGTGAATGGGCACTCGCCGCACTGGAGCGCGGCGATCGAGTGGCCGGTACGGCGCGCGATACCAGCACACTCGACGATCTCGTCGCGAAATATCCGGACGCCTTCCTTCCGCTGCGCTTGGACGTCACCGAACGGGACGGCGATTTCGCCGCCGTACAGCAGGCCGCAGAGCGCTTCGGGCGGCTCGATATCGTGATCAACAATGCCGGCTACGGCCAGTTCGGCATGATCGAGGAACTCAGCGAGGACGAGTTCCGCGCACAGTTGGAAACCAATGTCTTCGGCGCACTGTGGGTCACCCAGGCGGCGCTGCCGATCCTGCGGGCCCAGGGCAGCGGCCACATCGTTCAGGTATCGAGCATCGGTGGCATCTCGGCCTTCCAGAACCTCGGCGCGTACCACGCGTCGAAGTGGGCTCTGGAGGGGTTCTCCCAGGCGCTGGCCCAGGAGGTCGCACCCTTCGGGATCCACGTCACCCTGATCGAACCGGGCGGATTCGGCACCGACTGGGCGGGCCCCTCGTCGCGGCATGCCAGCCCACTCCCGGCCTACGATGCCGCCAGGGCTGCCCGAGCCGCCCAACGTTCGGCGGTGCGCCAGGGCGATCCGGCCGCCACGCGCGCTGCCATCCTCGCGGTCGTCGACGCGCCCGAGCCGCCACTGCGCATTTTCCTCGGCGAGGTCCCGCTGACCATCGCCACCGCGGATTACGAATCCCGCCTGGCGCTCTGGCGTGAGTGGCAGCCCATTTCCGCTGCCGCACAGGGGGATTGAGCCGCCCCTGGACTGCGACGCCGCTGGGAAAATGGTGGATCCACCCCCGGCGGCGCCGACTATCCGAGACCGCGCCTCGCTGCCCGACCCCGGGCGGATCAGTAGTTGGCGTTCAGATAGTTGGCGGCATGGGTCGTCCACAGGACATTCGTGCCGGGCATATTGTGTCCGGAGTAGAGAACGTGCTGCCCATCCGGCCACGGCGTCAGATAACCGATGACCCCGTTGACCGCGGCCGCATAGCGATCGAGATTGCCGATCGGATCGTTCATCAGGAAACGCAGCAACTCGGCGAAGATCAGCGGGGCAACATTGCCGATGCGGGCGCCCTCGACGAACGAGAACGGCGAAATTCCGATATCGATGATCCGCAGCGGTGAGTCAGCCGGTGACGAGGTGATGATATCGCCCGGATTCGCGTACTCCTTGACATCTAGTGCGGGCCAAGCGCCGTGTTCGCCGTGCAAGCCGTAAGTCGTTGCCGGACAAAGATTGCCGACCGACTGACCCCGTTTACGCAACGGATTGGCGATATTGACGGCGAAGGCGATTTCCAGGGGCGAGCCGTCGGTGTTCTTGTATTGACCCGACCGCACCCCCTCCAGAATCTTGCTCGCGCAGATACTTCCGAGCGAATAGCTCAAAAGTCCGCAGACATTCGGCGAGTCCTGAATCGCCTTGACGCCCGCCGCGACACCGAGCCGGATCGAGGTGTCCAGCGAAGGGCCCCACAGTTCCGGGCTCGGCCCCACCGAGGCGGGCCAATCCGGCTCGAAGGCGGTGAAACGGTCGGGATCAAGCAGTTTCGTGACATCGTGCAGCATGCCGGTGGGAGTCCCATTGGTATTCCGCGGTTCACCCGTGCCGCGGAGGGTGATGATATCGATCATCACCCCATGGTGAACCGATGACCGCCGTACCACCCGAGTAGCGAACTACCTCATTTCGCGCCGCCCTCGAGGCTGCCGAGCAGTACCCGAGCGATCCGGTCCAGGTCGCGACGATCCTTCGCCGAGAGCACCGACAACATCCTGGTTTCGTTCTCGGTATGCGCGGTGACGACTCTGTCGATCAGCGTGCGGCCCGGGTCGGTGAGCGCGACCCGGATGGCGCGGCGATCCTGCGCATCCGCGATGCGCCGGACCAGCCCCGCCGACTCCAGGCGGTCGAGCCGTCCCGTCATTCCGGCGCGCGACATCATCAGCGTGTCGGCGAGCACCGACGGGTTCAATTCGAACGGCTCGCCCGAACGACGCAGTGCGGCAAGCACATCGAACTCTCCGCGCTGCAAGCCATGGGCGATGAAGACCGCCTCGATATCGCGCTGCGCGACCACAAGCAGCCGCCCCAGCCGTCCGATCACGCCCATCGCCTCCAACTCGAGGTCCGGCCGTTCCCGGCGCCACTGCTCGACGATCGCATCCACCGGATCCCGTTCGATCTCACCCATGGACAAGATTCTATTCGCTGCTATATAGTTCGGTAGCGAATTATCAATCACCGAATCATTTGGAGAGCATCGTGGACGCCACCACCGACCGCACCTTCGCGATCCGCCAGCCGCAGGATGCCGAAACCCTGGCCACCCCGGCGGTCACCATGCGCCTGCTCATCGACTCGAACGAGGCCGGCGGCGCGGTCAGCCACCTGGAGGTCACCATGGATACGGGCGCCGACGGCGCGGCACCGCATTACCACACCAAGTCGGATGAGCTGTTCTACGTCGCAGACGGCGAACTGCAGGTACTGGCCGGAGATAAGATCGTCACCGTGGGCGCGGGTGGGTCGATTGTCGTACCCAAGCTCATGCCGCACGCCTTCGGTGCCAGCCCGGACGCCTCCGCACGAATCCTGATCGCACTCATGCCCGCGGTGGAACGCTTCGGCTACTTCCGCCTGCTCGACCGGCTGGTCAAGGGCGAGGCCACCTTCGAAGATCTGGCGGCATCGCAGGAGGAATACGACAACTGGTTCGTCGAGTCTCCCGAATGGTGGGCCGAGCGCAACGCCAACCGGCGCGATTGGTGAAGTGACGCAGATCTTTCGAATCCGCGCGGAGATCAGCACATTCGACGGTACTGTCGCAGCGGAGGCGCCGACGGAATGCACGGCCGCCAATCCCGGGCAATGTCGACCGCGCAGCACCGTTCGGAAATAGCTCAATGGTTGCCAATGCCTATTCGGGCTTGTGCCGAAAATCTTTCGGCACAAGCGCATCCCGAGCCTGAATTCGGTTTGCCAGCGGCGGTCAAATCTGGCGATCCGAACCGTTCGAGACCCCTTGCGCGATATGATCCAGTTCCCGCTCGGGGGTCCTGGCAAATCGCGAGCAGATCGGAGAGCTCACTATGACCGACGCAATCCACCTTCCCGGTACCGGGCCGGCGGGTGACCGCGTTCCCGCGTTGCAGGGACTGCTGGTGGCCGAGTCGGAACGAGATTTCACGGTCAGAGTGACCGAAGGAACCTGGACCTTCCGCCGCGACGATGTACTGCGAGTCCTCGACTGGACCGACGGCGCGACCGCAGAACACGACGGCCGCCCGGTGCTGATGGATATCCGCCCCGGCGCCACCGCCGACTTCACCCGCCGCCTGCGCATCGACCTCGTCGACCGGCCGATGACGCTGGCCGAAGTACCCTCCGCGGCACTGGGAGATGAAGCGCTGCAACAACTCACCGCATCCTGGGCCGACAGCCTGCAGCTCGCCGATTGTGCGGGCGCCAGCGGAGCGACCTTCACCTACTGCCAAACCAAATCGCTCGCGACAAGCGACGACGGCATAAACTGCGACAGTCTCGACTGAACGGAACTGCGCATGGCGGCGCGCCGGACAGGTTCGGTCCTCATCGTCTCCGAATCCGATGATCTGCACGGTACCGCGATGGCGGCGACGTTGCGAGAACACCACGGGCTCAGCCCGATTCAGCTCGACCTGCGCGACTTTCCGCGCGAATCCGGAAGTTTCCGGCTCGATCGGCACGGCACCGCGCGATCACTGTCGCATGTGATCGGGCTCGACGATGTCCGCTCGGTCTGGTGGCGCAGACCGCGTCTCGCGCAGGTTCCGGCCGGTGTGCGAGCCTCGGATGACGCCTACCGCCAAGCCGAATGCGATGGCTTCATCCAGGGCATGCTGTGGTCGATCCCCGCGTACTGGGTCAACGATCCCGGCGCCGATCGCACCGCGAGCCGCAAGATCGTGCAGTTGGAGACCGCACGGCGAGCCGGTTTCGTGATCCCGGAAACCCTCATCACCAACGATCCGGACGAGGCGCGCAGCTTCGTCGAATCACGTTCGGGCTCGGTGGTTTACAAGCGAACCGGCACCGGACGCGCCGAATTCGCCGAGACCCGAATCATCACCAAGGCCGACTTCGGCCGCCTCGCTGGCATCCGCTCCGCGCCGACCACCTTCCAGGACTACGTCGAGGCGCGGTGTGATCTGCGTGTGGTGTGGATGGACGGCGTCGAATGGGCGGTGCGCATCGACTCGCAGTCCGGGGTAGGCCGGGTCGATTCCCGGCTCGACACCACCGTCGACTTCGCACCGGAGCATCTGCCCGCCTCGGTCAGCAAGTCGCTGGCCACGCTCATGGGCGCACTCGGCCTCAGCTTCGGCGTGCTGGATCTACGCCTGGGCCTCGACGGCGAGTACTACTTCCTCGAGGTCAACCCGCAGGGCCAGTTCGCGTATCTGGAAATCAAGACGGGCCTGCCGATGTTCCGCAGCCTCGCCAACCTGCTGGTCAACGGCGACGCTGCGGTGCCCGGCTATTAGCGCGCTCGATCCCCCTCGGTGTCGGCGAAATCGATTCGCCGACACCGGAATCAGATCCAGAAACGCTACTGGCTCTTGCGGCGGTTCGCACCGCCGCGACTGCGGAGTTGCACGTGCGACTCCACCAGCACGTTGTGGACGAAACCGTAGGAACGGCCGGTCGACCGGGCCAGCGATCGGATGCTGGCTCCCGCCTCGTACTGCTTCTTCAGCTGGGTTTGCAAACGGTCGCGTGATTTCCCCGTGACGCGTGTGCCCTTACCCAGTGTGGCCTTGACTTGTGTGGGCCTGTCGCTCATGGCTTCCTCCGAGTCGCCGAGCCGCGTCATTCCAGGCTAGACACTCGGGAAGCTGTGATCAACGGGTCTTTGTGATTAATATCACCGCCGAACCCGTTTCGTGAGGTGAAAACCAACCACCCGCAACGAAATTCCGGCCGGATGACTCCCGATCAGGCCAGCTGAATCAGTTCCAAATACTCCGCCGACCAGTGGTCTTCCTGGCCGTCCGGCAGCAAGATCACCCGCTCCGGGGACAGCGCCTCGGCCGCACCCGGGTCGTGGGTGACCAGGACGACCGCGCCCGCATAGGTGCGCAGCGCATCGAGGACCTGCTCACGCGAGATCGGGTCCAGGTTGTTGGTCGGCTCGTCGAGCAACAGCACATTGGCAGCCGAGGACACCAGCCCGGCCAGCGCCAGACGGGTCTTCTCACCGCCGGAGAGGGTGCCTGCGGGCTGTTCCAGCTGCGGTCCGGAGAACATGAATGCACCGAGCAGGCCGCGCAGCTCCTGCTCCCCCGCGTCCGGTGCGGCGTGGCGGATGTTCTCCCACACCGTGGCCTGATCGTCGAGGGTGTCGTGCTCCTGGGCGAAGTAGCCGACCTTGAGGCCGTGACCGGGCACGAGACCGCCTGCCGTCGGCGTCTCCACCCCGGCGAGCAAGCGCAGCAGAGTGGTCTTACCCGCGCCGTTGAGGCCCAGTACGACGACACGGCTGCCGCGGTCGATGGCCAGGTCGACGCCGGTGAAGATCTCCAGCGAGCCGTAGACCTTGGTCAGGTTCTCGGCCATCAGCGGCGTCTTACCGCATGCCGCGGGCTCGGGGAATTTGATCCGCGCGACCTTGTCGGCCACCCGAACCTCGTCGAGTTCGGCCATCAAGCGATCCGCGCGCTTGGCCATGTTCTGTGCCGCAGTGGCTTTCGTGGCCTTTGCACCGAGTTTGGCGGCCTGAGCGCGCAGGGCGCCGGCCTTCTTCTCGGCATTGGCGCGTTCGCGACGACGACGCTGTTCATCGGTGGCGCGCGCGTCCAGGTAC
The DNA here is from genome assembly GCF_044458825.1 of Nocardia sp. NPDC050412. Lineage (NCBI taxonomy): Bacteria > Bacillati > Actinomycetota > Actinomycetes > Mycobacteriales > Nocardiaceae > Nocardia > Nocardia sp. NPDC050412. Next base: position 615,586 of record NZ_JBITIJ010000001.1, on the reverse strand, counting down.
TTCTGCCAGCCCATGTTGTAGACGTCGGCCTCACCGCGCACCGCGTCCAAGAACCAGACCTTGTTCACCACATCGCCGAGCAGTTCGACATCGTGGCTGATCACGATCAGGCCGCCGTCGTGGTTCTGCAGGAAGCCGCGCAACCAGGTAATGGAGTCGGCGTCGAGATGGTTGGTCGGCTCGTCGAGCAGCAGGATGGTGTCCGAGCGTCCGCCGCTGCCGTCGGAGGCGGCGAACAGGATGCGTGCCAACTCGATTCGGCGGCGCTGACCACCGGAGAGCGTGCGCAGCGCCTGGCCGAGCACTCGATCGGGCAGGCCGAGGCTGTTGCAGATGCGCGCCGCTTCGCTCTCGGCCACATAACCGCCGAGCGCCGAGAAGCGCTCCTCCAGCCGACCGTATTTGCGCACCGCCTTCTCGCGTTCGGCATCATCGACCACCTCGGCCATCAGCGCCTGCTGCTTTTCCATATCGCGCAGCAGGGTGTCCAGGCCACGAGCGGAGAGCACGCGATCGCGCGCGAGCACATCCAGATTGCCCTCGCGCGGATCCTGCGGGAGATAGCCGATATCGCTGGAGCGCAAAATCTTTCCGGCGTAGGGCTCGCCCTCGCCCGCCAGAATGCGCAGCGTGGTGGTCTTGCCCGCGCCATTGCGGCCGACCAGTCCGATCCGGTCGCCGGCCTGCACCCGCAGTGCGGGCCCAGGGGCCGACAGCAGGGTGCGGACGCCGGCCCGGACCTCCAGGTCCGTCGCGGTGATCACAGGCTTCTCCTACGGGTACGTGGTGCTGGTCGGTTGCTGCTCGATTGTGCGACGCGAACCCGCACAAGAACCACCGATTTTACCTGGCCCAGGAGGGTGCTTCCGACACTCGCGATCCAGGTGTGACCTCGCTAACTCCGCGGCTGGGCGTCAGACGCTGGCCATACTCGACGCGATGCTATTGGCATTCGCGACACGCTGGCCGCGGGCCTCACCGGAGCTTCGTTCGTAGTACTGATCGAACGCCGCCGCCGCGGCCCCGGGCGAATTCGCCGACGTGAGATGACCGTACGCGCTCGATTCGCTGCCCTTCAGCTCGTGAATCATGAAATCGACTTGGGTATGCCAGTCGGTGACGGATCTGCCCTGCGAGGCGGCGAATGCCTCGAGATTCGCTCGTCGACCACCTTCCCATTGGCACAGGCCGATGGCTCCTTCGCCCGGATTGTAGGCACCGGTATCGAAACCCGATTCCACCTGCATATTGCCCAAGATGCCCGCCGCTTGCGCCGGTGTGAAGCCCTTACTCAGGAGGTACTGATAAATCTCGCTGGCCGTCGCTTTCTTACCTCCACTGATGGGTTGAGCACTCGCGCGGTTGCCAAGACCTGTGGGTCCGCTGGTATTGCGGCTGTTTCCACCGCTACCGGTATAGGCAGGGAACTGGTTGCCGCTACCGATCGAATTCGGGGCACTTCCGCTGTCGGTCGACTCCGGGTCGGTTATCTTTCCGGCGTGTTCGTCCAGTGCGTTGTACGCGTCCTTGACTGTCTTCGCCGTTTGGTCGATCTCTTTATCGATCTTGTCGATCGTGTTCATCTGCAACTCGATGCTGCGCGGCAATGGCACATCGGTCAGATTCGGCAGATTGTCGTAACTCAGCTCCTGCTTGACAGTGGCCACCAGGCTTTTTACTTCTTTGTTCACGGTGTTGGCTACGTCGGCCGATTCCGACGCGATCTGGGCGATATTGCTGTCCAGCGAGTTCAGATCGTCTCGATATTTTGTGTCGTCGCTTTGTTTGGCATGGTATTTCGTGACGAGCTCGCCGGACTTCAGCTGCGACTCCCCCAGGCCCTTCAAATCCTCGACGGTAATCGACTTCGCCGAGCCGTCGCCCATCGCCTTCACCAACTTCGCCAGCGTCGTCTCTATGCGGCTGATGTAGGCATTGACGATAGGCGCATCCGGACGCGACGGCAGCGATGTATCGATAGATGTATCGCCAGCCATTGCTCCACACCTTCCGACCGAAACCCTGTCCGGCAGCGTAATCCGATGCGCCGCGACGTCTGTCGTTCGTACTCCCGGCGCTGGGAACACCGAGCTCGAGCGCTGTCCGGCGTCCGCGGGTTCGACGATCCGGCTACTGCGGTAGCGTGCCATCACATGACGACCGATCTGTTGGGCAAGAGCGCACTCGTTTCCGGAGCCAGCCGGGGCATCGGCAAGGCGGTCGCTGCGGAGTTGCTGCGTCGCGGCGCCAATGTGCTGATCACCGCCCGCAAGCCGGAGCCGCTGGAGGAGGCGGCCGCCGAACTGCGGGCGCTCGGTCATCGGGGCGAGGTCAGCGCGCTGGCGGGCAATTCAGGTGATCCGGACAGCCGGGCCGCCGCGGTGGGTCGGGTGGTTTCGGAATTCGGCTCGTTGGACATCCTGATAAACAACACCGGCATCAATCCGGTCTACGGCTCGCTCATGGATGCCGATCTGGAGGCGGTGCGCAAGATCTTCGATGTCAATGTCGTCGCCGCACTCGGCTACGTGCAGGAGGCATACCGGGCGTGGATGCGCGATCACGGCGGTGCGGTGGTGAATGTGGCCAGTGTCGCCGGGCTGCGCTCGACCGGCGTGATCGCGGCGTACGGCGCCTCCAAGGCCGCACTGATCCGGCTCACCGACGAACTGGCCTGGCAACTGGGCCCGAATATTCGGGTGAACGCGGTGGCGCCGGGTGTAATCAAAACCAAGTTCGCCGATGCGCTGTACTCGGCAGATGAGGAGCGGGCCGCGAGCGTGTATCCGATGAAGCGACTCGGCGCGCCGGAGGATGTGGCGCAGTTGATCGGATTCCTGGTGTCGGATGAGGCCAAGTGGATTACCGGTGAGACGATCCGCGTCGACGGTGGATTGCTCTCGACCGGCGGAATCTGAGACGCACCAGGGTAACCCGCTGACCAACGGTGGAACCCAACTGTCCCAAGAGCATCGATGGCCGTGCGGCGAATACCGCACGGCCATCGGTATTTCTACACCCGGGCGGGCTGGCGCAGGGCGTCCGGATCGGGCAGCGACGGCGCGGACGGACCTTCGTCGAATCCGAAACGCTCGTGCAGCTTTTCGAGCGGGCCGGGTGCCCACCAGTTCCAGTCACCGAGCAGTTTCATCACCGCGGGCAGCAGGAAGCCGCGGACCAGAGTCGCATCGACCAGCACCGCCAGCGGCAGACCGATGCCGAAGGACTTCATGAAGGTGATGTCCGAGGCCAGGAATCCGAGGAACACCAGGGAGATCAGGACCGCCGCGGCCGTGACGATCCGGCCGATCTTCTCCAGGCCATGGGCAACGGCGGATTCGTTCTTGCCGGTGTGTTCGTACTCTTCGAGGATCCGCGACAGCAGGAATACCTGATAGTCCATGGCCAGACCGAAGGCGACGCCGAAGAGCATGACCGGCACGGTCGGCGGCAGGTCGCCGGTCACGGTGAAATCGAGCAGGCCGGACAGATGCCCGTCCTGGAAGATCCAGACCAGCGCGCCGAAGGTGGCGGTGAGGCTGAGTGCGCTGAGCACGATCGCGACCAGCGGCAATACCACGCTACCGGTCAGCAGGAACAGCACGACCAACATGATGATCACGACGTAGGCCAGTGCGACGGGCAAGACCGAGGTCACCGCATCGAGGGAATCGGCGCTCGCGGCGGCGATACCGCCGACCAACCGCTGCGAGGGTGCGGGCACCGCGCGCAACTCCTTGGCCACCCGGTCCAGCAGCGCCGGATCGCTGGTATCCGGTGTCACCGAAAGGTATGCGGCATCCTTGGTTTCGAAGCGCGCATGCTGTGCCATGGCCGGGGCGAGCTGCCCGCCGTGGGCGTAGCTGCCGGTGGCGGTGTCGACGCGACGGACATTGTCGACTTCGGAGAGCTTCCTGGCGTAGGCGTCCAAACCGGACTTGCCGTCGGGCAGCACAACGAACAGTCCGTTGGTGTCGGTCGCGGCGAACTCACGCTGGATGGTCTCGGTGATCTGACGGTTGTTCATCGACTCCGGCAATGCCCGCTCGTCCGGGAAGCCGAGTTTCACACCGAGGAAGGGGGTCCCGAGCAGCAGCAGGAAGGCCGCGACAGCCAGACCGATCGGCACCGGCTTGCGCATCACGAATACCGCGAGCCGATGCCAGAAACCCTCGCCGGGCGCGGGACGTTGCGGACGGAAGAACCAGCCGAGTTGGCCGCGATCGATGCGACTACCGAGCAGCAGCAGAATCGCGGGCAGCACCGTCAGCGATACCGTCGCGGCGATCGCCGCAACCGCCAGCCCGGCATAACCCATGGAACGCACCGCGAGCAGCGGGAAGAACAATAGGCCCGACAGCGCGACCGCGACAGTGACCGCCGAGAAGGCCACGGTGCGTCCGGCCGAGCGCATGGTCGCGGCGACGGCCGGACCGGTCGCGGCGCCTGCGGCCAATTCGTCGCGGTAGCGGCTGATGATCAGCAGGCTGTAATCGATCGCGAGACCGAGGCCGAGCAGGGTTGCCACATTGGTCGCGGTCGCGGCGAGATCGGTGAACAGGGTGATCAGCCACAGCGCGCCCATGGTGATCATCACGGTCACCGCGGCGACGACCAGCGGCAGGCTGGCCGCCACCAAACCGCCGAATACGAACAGCAGGGCGATCAAGGTGATCGGGAAGGCAATGGATTCACCGAGGACGGCGTCCTTCTCGCTCTGCTGCACCGTCTCGTGCAACAACATCGCGTAACCGCCGACGCGCACTTGCACCGGCCCGTGCGTGCCGCCGTAGCGGTCCGCCAGAGCGCCGACCTTCTGATCGACCGCACCCTCCTCGCCGAGAATGCTGGCGACGATCAGCCCCGACTTGCCATCGCCGCTGCGCAGCGCGGGCGACTTGTCCATCCAATAGGACATGACCCCCGCGACACCCGGCTCATCCTTCAGTTTCAGCGCCAACTTCACTGCGGCCGTTGCGGATTCAGTATCGTCGATCGAGGTGCCGCTGTGCACCAGCAGCACGAAGTTCGGCGGCGCCTGACCGAAGGTATCCCGCAGCATCTCGGTTGCCCGGCTGGATTCGCTGCCGGGATCGCTGTAGCCACCGCCCTGCACGCTGTCGAACAACGTCGAGCTGAGCATCCCCATAACCAGCGCGAGCCCGACAAAGATGCCGAGAATCCATTTGCTGCGCCGCGTAGCGACTGCTTGCAGGTCGCTCGAAATGGTCAGCTTGGTCAGTTCGAACACCGCCACACCCTCATCACTAGTTAAGCCGCGCCGCGTTCGCTCCCTGACGAATCCGCGACGTGCCCGGTTTGCACCTGCCTGGCCACCACCCGCATCGGCAGATACTTCGGATGTACCAGGGCGCCGATCACCGTCTCCTGCACCGCGATACCGGGCATCGGGCGCAGGCGCCAGCGCCCGCCGATCGTAGCAACCTGCAGGGCAACCTCGGTGAGCGAGAACACATTTCCCGGGCACTGCCGAGTGCCCATACCGAACGGCAGGTACGCCCCCTTGGGCCGGGACTCCATCGCCGCAGGCAGCCAGCGGTCCGGGTCGAATTCATCGGGATTCGGGAAGATGGCCGGATCCCGGTGCACCGCAACGGGACACACCAGCAACATGGCGCCCTTCGGCAACGCCTTGCCGCCGAGTTCATAGTTCGCGGGCACATCGCGGACGGTCAGCCACGGCGAGTACATGCGCAGGGTCTCTGTGACGATCCGCTTGGTCAGATCGAGCCGTCCGAGATCGGCGAATTCGGCCGGGCGACCACCCAGCACCGCATCGATCTCGGCATGGAAAGCGGCTTCCAGCTCGGGATTTCGGCCCAGCTCGTGGAACACCCAGGACAGCGTCATGCCGGTTGCCTCGGTGCCGCCGACCAGGAAGTTGATCAGCTCGTCGTGCACCTGGGCATCGGTGAGTGCGACACCGTCGTCGTCGCGGGCCTTGATCAGGGTGTCGAGCAGGTCGCCGTGATCCAGATTCGGGTCGGCGGCCAGATCCGCACGGTAAGCGGCGATGATCTTGCTGGTCGCCGACTTCATACCGGCCACAAGCCCTTCGAAGCGGCGATTGCTGGGCAGTGGCAGCTTGTCGATCCAGGCCGGGCGGGTGACGCGGCGGGCGAGCAGCGTCATGACCGGTGTGAGCATCTCGTGGATTTCGGCGCCGGTCTCCGCGCCGAGGTCGCCGCTGAACAGCGCCCCCGCGACGGTGCGCAGCGCGAGGTCGTGCATCTGCGTATTGACGACCACCATTTGACCGTCGCGCCAGGCATCGGCCTGTTCGGCGCCCAGACGCGTCATCACGGTGGCGTACTGCGCGATGCGACCGCGAGCGAAAGCCGGGGCGATCATGCGACGTTCCCGCCTGTGCTGCGGACCGGACAAGACGGTGACGCCCGCGCCGAGCAGCGCCTGCGCGCGATCGATCATCGAACCCTGATCGGACAGCCCGACGAACGCCTCGCGGATCAGCTCCGGTTCGGTGACGACATAGCTGTCGTAGCCCGGAATCTTCACCCGCACCACGGGTCCGAGATCCGACAGCGTCTGCAAGAAGCGGTAGGGTCTGCGGGCGAGGCGGTGTGAATGTCCGATCAGGGGTAGGGCGCCAGGTGCGGTCGGCACCTCGGCGGTACCGGTCGGACGGCTGGCGAGCCGGGTGGTCATCATGCGAGTCTCCTAGGCGTGGAGCGGCTTTCGCTCGAATGCGTGGCGTCGACCGTCGGTCATCCGCGGGCGATGACGGCGTCGACGCCGCCGACCTGTCCGACCCAGTCGATGTAGGCGGCCAGTCCGTCGGCCAGTGAGACCGTCGGCGCGTAGCCGAAATCCCGGGTGGCGGCGCTGGTGTCGTAGGTACTGGAGACGGTCAGCGCCGCGGTGGTCCAACTGGACAGCGGCGGCGCGTAGCGCTCCTTGAGCGCGGGCACCCGCCATATGGTGTCGAAAACCGCGATGGCGGCGTCGAAGACCGGTTTGGGAATGATGCGGCTGGGTGGCGTCAGGTCCAAGGCGACGGCGAGATCCTTGACGAACTTCCACAGGTCGACATCCTCGGGATCGGCGAGGAAGTAGGCATTGCCCGCGACCTGGTCCGAGCGCGCCGCCTGCAGACAGGCCTGCGCGGCGTGCTCACAGTAGGTGATCGACACCATGACGTTCTTGCCGCCGGAGAGGTCGGGCAGCTTGCCGGACTTCAGCTTTCGCAGCAGCAGCGTCATCCAGCCCGAGGAACGCGGTCCCCAGATCATCCGCGGTCGCAGCGCGCAGGTCACGAAATCCGGGGTGTTGCTGGACAGGACGAGTTGTTCGGCGGCGGCCTTGGTTTCCACGTACAGACTCTTCGGGGCGGTCACATAAGGTTCGGATTCGTCGATGCTGGAGCGGTCGGTGTCATAGGAGGTTGCCACCGACGGGCTGCTGACGAAGACGAACCGGGCGACACCGGCCTGCTGCGCGGCCTTCATCAGCCGCCGGCTGCCCTCGACATTGGCCTCCCAGAACTGCGCGCGGCTGCCGACCTCGGCGACCAGCCCGGCGCTGTGATAGACCACATCGACGCCCTTACATGCGGTGACCAGCGATTCGTAGTCGCCCAGATCGCCTGCCACCGTTTCGATTTCGGGCACCGTCGACAGATGACCGAGATCGCTCGACGGCCGGACGATGGCGCGCACGTCATCGCCGGCCGCCATCGCGGCGTCGACGATATGGCTGCCGAGGAATCCGGTTGCCCCGGTGACCAATGCCTTCATGGCGTCATCCCTTTCCGGCCCATACGGCCAATTCCTCGCGCCCGATCTTGGCGTTGTGCCGGATGTCGACCGGGAATCCGGGATGCGCGCGAAACACCTTGATCGCCCTGGTGAATTCGCGTTCGCGTGCGATGGACCACAGCTCCCGCTGCACTCGTGGGATCTCGGATTCCGCCACCCCGGACCGCAATTCGAAGCACAGCACCGGGATCTGTGCACCCGGTTCGCCGATACCGACGAGCGCGGTGCGGTGCACATCCGGGTGGGTGTTGAAGATCTGCTCGCACTGCACGGTGAACAGGTCACCGGCCGCGGTGTGGACCCGCTGGGCCGAGCGGCCGCAGAACCACAGCCGACCGGAGTCGTCCTGCCAGGCCAGATCGCCGACGCGATGCCAGCGGCGCGCGGTGCCGTCCGGACGGGTCTCGTCGATCTTGTTGCGGGCATCGGCGGCGGGGTCGCGATGATAGGCGGTGCTGACTTGCGCACCGGTGGCGACGATTTCGCCGATCTGCCCCGGTGGAAGCACGAGATCGTCGTGCCAGGTGGGTATTTCGTCATCGGAGATGGCGATGATCCGCACCCGTGTATCACTGTCGGATTCCGCGATCGGGCGGCCGACGCAGGTGCCCGCGCCTTCGGCGGTCTGCTTGCGGGTTTCGTCGAGTTCGGACCATTCGAGGGTGGTCAGCGGCAATGCCTCGGTGGCGCCGTAGGTGGTGAAGACGCGCGCGGACTCCCCGAGCGCGGCCCGAACCCCTTCCAGCGCATCCAGATTCGCGGGAGCGCCCATCGAGATGACCCGAACCAGGCTCGGCAACCTGATCCCGGTTCTGGTCAGATATTCGCCGAGCGGACCGAGCAGCGCAGGCGATGCCGTGACATCCGTGGCCTGGAAACTGCGGACCACATCCGTGAGCAATGCCGGATCTGCCTTGGACACCCGCACCGGATCGACCGGTCCGAGCACCACATGCGCACCCTGCAGCAGATCGAAGATGCCGAACAGCGGCACCGAGGTGAGCGAGACGAAACCCGTCGGGCGACCGTGCAACCGCTCGATCACCCGCAGCGAAGCAGCGAATCCGGCCCTCGTGAACTCCACCCCCTTCGCCGGTCCGGTACTGCCGGTGGTGAAGGCGATCATCAGCAGATCGTCGGGCGAATGGGCGATCTCGGGTGCGACCGCACCAGGCGTCTGTCGCATGGCGAGCAAAGTGTGCCCACCCCAGAACGAGCGTCCAGCCGTCACGTGCAGCCGCACCGAACGAAATGTGCGCCGCGCCGCCAACCGCACCAGATGCGCCAGCGGAATCCCGATGAACGCCTGCGCACCGACACTGCGGAAGCAATGCAGCATGCGGCGCACGCCCATACCCGGATCCACCACCACCGGTACCGCACCGACGCGGAACAGCGCGAAGATCACCGCGAACAGATCGGGATCGGGTTCGACCATGACAATGGTCTTGACGCCCTTGCTGATTCCGATCCGTTGGAATGCCGCGGCATAGGCTTCGACTCGCGCGCCGAGTTCGGCGAAGGTCAGCACCGCGAAGTCGAGATCCGTTGCGCGCTGGGCACGTTCTGGATGCGCCACCGTCGGATAGCTGATGGCGGCCAGGTCGGCGCGGTGGCGGATCTGGTGCTCCAGCAGCGCGCTCAGATCCGCGGTCTGCTGATTCACCCCGCACCGCCGGCGGGCACGGTGTAGCTCACGCAGCCCGCGATCGGACCCGATCCGGCGGCGACCAAGAGCAATTCGTCACCAGCCGACAGCTCGCCTGCCTCGAGCAGCTGGTGATAGCCGATGATCAAGCCCGAGCTACCCCCGTCCAGATCGCCGGTCGCGGCCTGATGCGTTCGGGCGAAACCGAATTCGCTCGCCAGGGTGGCCGCGAAGTCGGGCACCGGGTTATTGGTGACCAGCACGCGCTGTCCCTCCGGACGTTCGGCTAGGTACGAGCGAACCGCGGCAAACGCTGCGCCGCTGACCAATTCCGCGTAGTCGTCGGCGACATCGACGGTGATCGAGCGCTGGCCGTCGTTACCCATCGCTTTCAGATCGAGGTACCCGGCGACACCGGGATGAGTGCCGCCCTCGCGCGGCAGCGGCGCCGGAAGGTGCACGCGATCGAAGCCGGTGCCCTCATCGATCCCTTTGGTCACCAGCAATGCGGCACCGACCGCGGCGTACCGGAAGTCGGCCGGTGCATGTCCGATGCCGCCCGGATGAGCATCGCTGCCGACGATCAGTACCCGCTCGACGGTGCCGTTCTCCAGCAGCGCACCCGCGGCCTGCAATGCGTTGAGCACGCCGCACGCCCCGTTGCGCAGATCGAGCGAGAAACCCGCCCGCGAGGAGCCGACCTGGTAGTCCAGATGCATCCCCAATTCCTTCTGGATCAGAGCGGCATTGGACGGTTCGACGACATTGCTGTCGCGGTAGACGCCGACATTGATCAGCACGTCGATATCGTTCGGCTCGACACCCGCCCCCGAGAGGCACTCCCCGGCCGCCCGCACGGCGTGGTCGATGGAACCGAGGGTGGGATCGGCGCTGACGGCGGATCGCCGAATAATGAACGACATTTCATCCCACCAATGCGCTGATAGTTGCCGAAAGGACACCGAAGACCATTCCAGAGGCCGTCGGCACCAAACAGATCTTGGCCCCCTTCGGGATCTCGCCTCGGGAAATGTAGTCGTGCAGTACCAGGAAATGCGTACTTGCCCCGGTGTTGCCATACTTTTCCACGGTCGCCAACCGCGGCGGCATCTCGGTGCCGTGAATCTTGCTGCCGGATTCGGCCAGCTTCTCGGTGAATCCGACGCCGAGCTGATGGAACACGATGAAGTCGAACTTCTCGTCGGCGAATGTGGTGCCGCGCTTTGCGAGGATATCGCTGTGGAATTTCGCCCATGTTTCCCGACGCGGCGCGGCCTGCATGGTGAGATTGTCGGTCAACATGATCATGTTTTCGCTGGCATCGCTCGGTTTGGCGATACACAATGGCGAATACTCGGCGCAAGTCGTCAGATCGACGTAGTGCAGCACGTCTTCCTCGTCGACCGCCGGGTCGAGAATGACCGCGATCGCGGCATCGGCGAGAGTGAGTGCGGCGAACTGTGGATCGCGCGCATCCATGGCCTCGGCGAGGGCGCCTTCGGTTACCGGCGAGATCACCTCGGGCGTGACGACCATGCCATTGCGCACCGCACCCGCGCGAATCAGATTGTCCAGCAGATAGATTCCGGTCATGGTGCCGCCACAGGCATTCGCCACGTCATAGCCGGAGGCATTGACCGCACCGATGCGCCGGGCGATCTCCTGCGACGCCGACGGTTCGAAGACCATATGGAATCCATCATGCACAGTGGTGCCGCCACAGATGATGATGTCCAGTTCGGCGGCGTCTAAACCGGATTTCGCCAGCGCGTCCGCCGCAGCCCGCACGCCGAGGGTGAGGGTGTCCTCACTGGCGCGGTCGACCATATAGCGGTGACCGATGCCGGTAATTCGCTCGACGTCGAACTCGCCGCCGCTTGTCATCCGACTCAGTACTTCTGAAGTGGTGTATTCGCCGGCCGGTAGGGCGGCTCCAAGGGCGCGTAATCGGGAAGAATTCACCGTAGCGGTCCTTTCGACAGAGACGGGCAGCACGAACTTCCCGGCTGGCACGACAATGGCCGCGGGCAGACGATGCGGGAATTCCGTTCCACAGGATCAAGGGAACAGAAAGTTCCGAAATCAACATTGATTTCGGCAATCGGATCAGGATTGCCCGACCCTGGGCAATCCGTTCGACAACGCCGAGCATACGGCGCACCGGACATTGTGACCAGCCGGACGATGACACGAGGCTACTGGCGAGTCACATCGTTGCTGGAAAAGCGAGATCTGACATGATCGCATTATGAAGAATGTCACCGTCGATATCCGTGAACTATCACAACGCAACGGTGACGCGACCGCGCGACAGTAGGCTCCGCACGACCGACGAACCGCGCCGACAACGAAGGGGTCCGCCCTGCACGCCACCGAACTCGCTGTGCCACACCGACATCCGCGCTCGACATCGGATAAGCGATGACCGCGGACCTGATCGTCTGCGGACTCGGACCCGCCGGTCGCGCGCTCGCGCACCGCTGTCTCGCGCACGGAATGTCGGTCACCGCAATCGATCCGGTGCCGGATAGGCGCTGGTCGGCGACGTACGCGGGCTGGCACGACGAGCTGCCACGATGGTTGGATCCGTCGGCCATAGCCAGCACCGTGGCGCATCCGACGGCCTGGGGTACCAGGCCGCATCGACTCGACCGAACCTATGTCGTCTTCAACTCCGCACGGTTGCGGGATTCCCTGAATCTCGACGGCGCACAAATAGTTACCGATCGGGTCGTCGAAATTCGGCACAACACAGTAACTTTGGCTTCGGAAACAAGATTCAGCGCCAAACGTGTTATCGACGCACGAGGAATTCAGCGCTCCCCCGAACTCGCCGAGCAAACCGCGTACGGCGTAATCGTGCGACGCGGCGCCGACATCACACCCCTGTTCATGGACTGGCGGGCGGACAACGGCGCGGAACCCGGTGCGCCACGGTCGTTTCTGTACGCGGTGCCGTTGAGTGCGGAGACGATGTTGCTGGAGGAGACCTGCCTCGCCGGTCGTCCCGCTCTCGACACCGCCGTGCTGCGCGACCGACTGCACCACCGGTTGCGTTCGCGCGGAATCGAACTCACCGGGTCCGAACCTGTGGAACGCGTGCGGTTCCCGGTTCAGGGCGGCCACCCTGGACAGGGGCGATTCGGCGCGGCGGGCGCATTCACCCATCCCGCAACGGGTTACAGCGTCACCGCATCGCTGGCCGCCGCCGACACCGTCGCCCTCGATTCGTCGGCGTGGCCGGCTCGAGCCCGAGCGGTACACGCGTTGCGGTCGGCAGGCCTGCGTGCGCTGCTCGCTTTACCGCCCGAGGACCTTCCCGTCTTCTTCGATGCCTTCTTCACTCTGCCGCCGCAACTGCAACGGGCCTATCTATCGGGTCGCACCGATCTCGGCGGCACCGTCGCCGCCATGCGCACCCTCTTCGCCACCCTGCCAGCACCGCTGCGTCGGCGCGTCGCGACCGCGACACTCGGGATTCCGATTCGCTCGCCTATTCGAATGGGTTCGTCCATCATGGAGTAATGGCACGAGCTATCTGGAAAGGCTCGATTGCGTTCGGGCTGGTAAACGTCCCTGTCAAGGTGTACACGGCTACCGAGGACCACGACATTCGGTTCCACCAGGTGCATGCCAAGGACGGTGGGCGGATCAAATACGACCGCGTCTGCACGGTCTGCGGCAAGTCCGTGCAGTACGCCGATATCGATAAGGCCTATGAGTCCCCCGAGGGGGACAAGGTCATCCTGACCGACGAGGACTTCTCGAAGCTGCCCGCCGCCGAGAAGCACGAGATTCCGGTGTTGCAGTTCGTACCCAACGACCAGATCGACCCGATCCTGTTCGAGAAGAGCTACTACCTCGAACCCGACTCGAACACCCCCAAGGCCTACGTGCTGCTGGCGACCACGCTGGAGCGCATCGATCGGACCGCGCTCGTGCATTTCACGCTGCGGCAGAAGACCCGCCTCTCGGCGCTGCGAGTACGCGACGGTGTACTGGTACTGCAGACCCTGCTGTGGCCCGATGAGGTGCGTTCCGTCGATTTCGAATCGCTGGACGGTGTCGCCGAGCCGAAGGCGCAGGAGATCAAGATGGCCGAGACGCTGGTCGAGACCATGTCCGACGATTTCGATCCCGAGCAATACACCGATGAGTACCAGATCGAGCTGCAGAAGGTGCTCGACGAGGCCATCGCCAGCGGCACGGGGAAGGTCGTCAGTCAGCCAGAGGAAGCGCCCGCCGCGATGGACGCGGAGGTCGTCGACCTGGTCGCCGCACTGCAACGCAGTCTGGAGGCCAGTGGGCGGCGGACCGCGGAGAGTTCCGGCAAGGCAGCCGCCGAGCCCAAGGCAAAGGCGGCACCGGCGAAGAAGTCCGCCAAAACTGCGGCCAAGAAGACCGCCGCCAAGCCCGCCAAGAAGACCGCGAAGAAAGCAGCGGCCCGCAAGGGCGCATAACCGACCGTTGGCACACTCCCCAGCAAACCGCGCCCTGCCTGCAGTGCCGCCGGGCACCAAGCGGGCGCTGATCCGCGGCGGCCGATTGACCGGTGCGGAGTGCGACGCCCGCTGGGCCGGATCAGAACATGCCGTGCGGGAGTTGATCAGCGTCGGGCACCGGCTGTACGACATCCCAGTGCTCGGTGATCACGCCGTCGACCAGCCGCCAGATATCCACCACCGCCACGCCGCGGGCATCGTCTGGGGCGATCATGTGGTAGTGCACGACGGCGTATTCGTCATCGGTGATGACCCGTTTGATATCGAGTCGGGCGGCGGCCACCGGCGCGTTCGCGATGAACTCGACGAAGGCGTCGCGGCCGGACGGATTACCAGGACTGTGCTCGATAAAGTTCTCGTGCAACAGGTTTCGCAGTATCTCGACATTGCCCCGACTGAACTCGGCCAAGCCGTGCAGTACGAGATCCTTGTTGCGGATTGCCAGGTTGTTCGTCATGCCGGTAACCGTCGCAAGAGCGTGGTACGCCTGTCGATTACCAGGCATGTAATGGCGGCGCCCCACGCGGCGTGGTGATACTGGCCGGGTGGATAGCGAACATCCCGTCGGGGCGATGCTGCGCGAGTGGCGGCTGCGGCGCAGACTCAGTCAGCTCGAATTGTCCGTGCAATCGGGCATTTCGACGCGGCATGTGAGTTTCGTCGAGACCGGGCGCACCGTTCCGAGTCCGGCGATGGTCGAGCGGTTCGCCCACCATCTGGACATCCCGTTACGCGAACGCAATCGGCTGCTGGTCGCGGCCGGGTATGCGCCGACGTACCGGCATCGCGCACTCGACGATCCGGATCTTGCGCAGGCGCGCGCCGCGGTCCGGCGGGTACTCGATGCCCACGAACCGTTTCCGGCGCTGGCCATCGATCGACAGTGGAATCTGTTGTTCGCCAATAGGGCAGCGGAAGTGTTCTTCGAGGGGGTGGCCGCGGAACTGCTGGAGCCACCCATCAACATGATGCGAATCGGTCTGCATCCCAAGGGGTTCGCGCCGCGCGTGCGGAATATCGAGCAGCTGCGTGGGTTCCTGCTGCCACGACTCGCGCGGCAGGCGGAGCTGTCCGGCGATCCCGAATTGGCCGCGCTGCATATGGAACTGAGTGCGTTCGCATCCGAAGCCGTTCTCCCGCAGGTCGATCCATCCGAGGTCGCACTGTCGATCCAGCTCGAGCACCGCGGCACACAGCTGTCGCTGTTCAATACGATCATGCGCTTCGGTGCGGCCTTCGATGTGACGCTCGACGAGATCGCCATCGAGTCCTACTTTCCTGCCGATCGGACCACCAGCGCCTACCTGCACGCACTCCCCAGGTGATCTTCAGGACTCGGCGGCCCGCGCTTTACCTTCTTCGAAGAAGTCGAGGAGGGCGGCGGCGTTGTTCACCTCCTCGCGCGAGCGCAGCGCGCCGAACGGGGCATTCCAGAATTCGCCGGTGCGCGGCGCCCATGGGCCGACATAGGCGTACGGTTCCGGATGCGCCGAATCTCCCGGTGACACACCGTAATTGACCTCATTGACGGTGCTGGACAGATCGAAATGCTCCGGCCACAGCACCGGGATGACATCGGGCGCCGTGCAGCGCAGCGTCGAATCCCCGAGCGCGAACCAGTCCGCGATGATGCTCGCGGCCTGCGGATCGACTGCGAGCTGGTCGCCGGGGTCGACTCCGGTGGTGTCGGTGTAGACATCGGCCGGTGCCTCGGGTTGGAAGCCCGCGGCGGCGGCGACCTTGTCGAAGGTACCCACGAGCGCGACCCGACCTTCCGGCCACACCAGATCGGTGCCGACCACCGACACCGGCCACTGCGCACCACCGAAACCACCGTGCACCACCCGTAGTCGGATGGTCCCGAACCGCCGATATTGTGGGCCCGCGATCAACAACTCCCCCACCGCGTGCAGCGCGAGCCGGGTGTCCTGATACGTGATGTCGTCCACCCGGAAATCATCGCCGCTGTGGCCCGCTCGCGCTGCCGAATCGGGCCGCGAAATCAGGATGGATGGACGATGACCAGCAGAACCTCGGCGGGCTCATCGTCGACCCGATGCCAGCGGTCGCGCATGGTCGCCGGGAAGGTGATGAAGTCTCGTGCGCCGAGCCGGAATCGACCCGCGCCGACAATTTCCACCTCGATCGCGCCTGAGATGACATAGAGGCTGCTCACGCCGGTCGATTCGAACCATTCGCCGATGTGCTGACCGGGTTCGATCCGGTATTCGATGACCTCGAGCGGACTGTTCGGCCGCATATTCAGCGCCCGGCCGACGGCGGCATCGGGGCGATCGGCGACCGGGATCAACGTACCTTCGTCGGCGCGCACGACCCGGACTCGCTCCGATTCGGGTGCGGGCAGCAGATCGCCCGGGGCGACGCCGAGCGCCGCGGCCAGCCGGTACGTGCTGATCATCGATGGCGCGCTGACGCCGCGCTCGATCTGGCTCAGGAACGGCTGACTGATACCGGCCCGCTTGGCCAGATCTCGCATCGACAGTCCGGACTTCTCCCGCAGCGCCCGCACCACACCGCCGACCAGCGCGGCCAGACTCGATTCGTCGGGGACTGCGGTTTCCGGCACAGCGGAAGTCTGCCCGATCGCCGATGCGGGCGGCGGTCCGGGCTTAACCTGACCGTGACGCTGGTGAACGTTCACGACATATGGATAGCAGATTCTGATTGCTGTCGCTTATCATTAACATGTTGTCGAGGGGAAGGACTCCGTCGTGGAATTCCGAGTGCCGGTCATCGATATCTCCTCCTACGTCGGCGATGGCTCCGCAGCCGAACGCCGGGCCGTCGCCCGCGGAATCGACGACGCCGCAAGTACGGTCGGCTTCATGCAGATCACCGGCCACGCCATCCCGCAGCCGGTGCTGGACAACTTCGCAGCCGCAATCGACAACTTCTTCGACCTCGACCCAGCGATAAAACAGGGCTATCGCACACCGCCCGAAATCAATCGCGGCTACTCACCACCCAAGAGCGAAAGCCTCAGCCTGAGCCTCGGCGTCACATCCGCCACCCGCATGAACGATTACTTCGAGGCATTCAATGTGGGCATCCCCGCGGCCGCCTATCCGGGGGTCGAGTTGTCCGCGAGCGACTACGCCGAAAACCTCTGGCCGACAGAGGTTCCAGGCTTGCGTGCACCCGTGGAGACCTACTTCGCGCACGCTGCCCGCATCGCGCGAACCCTCACCACGATCTTCGCCGACGCCCTCGAATTGCCCCCGGGCTACTTCACCCGGTTCACCGACCATTCCCTCGACGTCCTGCGGATGAACAACTATGCGCTGCCGCCGGGCACCGTCGATCTCGACGGCGAACTCACCGGCATGGGCGAACACACCGACTACGGCATCGTCACCGTCTTGTGGGCGGATCAGGTCCCCGGCCTTCAGGTCGTCGGCGCCGATAACCGTTGGCACGATGTACAACCCGCCGACAATGCCCTGCTGGTCAACCTCGGCGATGTGATGGCGCGTTGGACCAACGAACGCTGGCTGTCCACTCTGCATCGCGTCATGCCGCCGATCACCGATGGCACCATCCAAAGACGTCGCAGCGCAGCCTTTTTCCATGACGGGAATCCGGACGCCGTCATCGAAACGCTTCCCTCCTGCCTCGGCGTGGGCAGCAAATACGCCCCGATCACCGTCGCCGAGCACCTGCGCACGAAACTCGCCGGTTCTCGTGCCCTGCAACCCAATACCAATGCCACACGCGAGGCGGCACGCGCCCTCGCCGCGGCAAGCACCGAACATCTCCCGGAGTGAGCGCGCCACTCACTTGCGGAATTCGGTCTCCAACTCCGCCAGCGTGGCTTGCAGATCGGCCGCGTCATTCGTCTTGAAGATGCCCTGGAATCCGGCCTCCGCCCGAATGGCCGCCTCCACCGCGGGATCGTGGTAAAGCTTTACCAGCGCAAGTAGTTTCGGGTTGTCCCTGTCTTCGGCGCGGGCGGCGAAGATATTGATGTACTGCCGGAGCTCCGGACGTTCGGGATCGTCGGTGAAGATCGTCTCGTTCTTGGTGAGACCTGCGGGGCGTGCGAAGGTGTCATCGACGAATGCGGCGTCGACACTCTCCAGTGATTGCGCGGTCAGTGTCGGATCGATGGTCTTCAGCGTTACCCGCGATGCGTCGGTGTCCACATCCTCGATCTTCGAATCCCAGCTCGCACCGCCCTTCAGCACGATCAGTCCGGCGGCGGCCAAGCCGAGCAGCGGACGGACCTGGTTCGCGGGGTTGTTGCTCAGGGTAATCTGACCGCCCTTGGGTATCTCCGCCACCGACTTGTGCTTGCGCGAGTAAAGCGTGAGCGGGTAGATCTCGGTCGCGCCGATCGGCACCAGGGTGTCGTTATTGCGGACGTTGTAGTTGGCCAGATACCGCACGTGCTGGAACTTGTTGAGATCGATGCGACGTTGTGCCAGTGCGGGATTCGGCTGGTTGTAGTCGGTGAAGTTGACGAATTCGACAGCGATGCCCTGTTCGGCGGCCTTCTTCTTGTAGACATCCCAATGCGGCAGCGAGATGTCGTTCACACCGATGCGCACCACATCCTCACGGTGCTCCCGACCACACGCGACCCCGCCGACAGCCAGGGCAAGGAGCAGGGGAATCACCAGAACACGGCGCAGCAATCGCATTGCAGGCAACCTAGACGCTCGTCCAACTGATTGCCAGAGTTTCGCTCAGCACAATCCAAACCGTTGTCCGCCCCTCGGACGCATCGCTTGGATTATCGGGTTCATATTGCGACAAAGCATTCGGGAGCACGAGTGAAATTCCATCGGGTACTGGCGATCCCGGTCCTGGTAGCCACCGCGGCCCTCACCCTGACGGCGTGCGGCAGCAACGATAAGGCTTCCTCCGACAACGTAGTGCGCATCGGCACCACCGACAAGGACCACGCCTGGGACGTCTTCGAGGAGAAGGCGAAGGCGCAGGGCATCACCCTGCGGATCACCAACTTCTCCGATTACAAGCAGCCCGATCTCGCACTGTCGCAAAAGCAGATCGATCTCAATCTGTTCCAGCATCTGCAGTTCCTCGGCGCCTACAACGTCGCCAATAACGACACCCTGACCCCGATCGCCTCGACCTACATCGTTCCGCTCGGGCTCTACTCCAAGAAGCACAAGTCGCTCGCGAATCTGCCGCAGGGCGCCCAGATCGCGATCCCGAACGATCCGACCAATCAGGCGCGGGCGCTGTTCGTGCTGCAAGCTGCCGGTTTGCTGAAACTCTCGGGCACCAGCAAGGCGCCGACGCCCGCCGATATCGATAAGGCTGCATCCAAGGTCGAAGTGACCCCGGTCGACGCGGCGCAGACCGCGCTCTCGCTGGCCTCGGTCGACGGATCGATCATCAACAACACCTTCCTCGATCGCTCCGGCATCGATCCCAATTCGGCGCTCTACAAGGATGATCCGAAGAATCCGGCGGCCGAGCCGTACATCAATGTCGTGGTGTCCAGAGCCGAGGACAAGAACAACGAGCTGTACCAGAAGGTGGCCGAGCTCTGGCACGATCCGGACGTGCAGCAGGCGCACGCCGAGGTCACCAAGAACACCGCGGTCGAAGTAAAGCGCAGCGGTCCCGAGCTGGAGCAGATCCTGGCGAGGGTGCAGCAGACCATCAAAGACGGCAAGTGAGCGAGCAGAAGGTTCCTGCGGTCGAATTCCGCTCGGTCACGAAGGTTTTCGGCAAGGGCACGGATAAGCAGGTCGCTCTCGACGATATCGAGCTGCGTATCGAGCAGGGCGAAATCTTCGGTGTGATCGGTTATTCCGGCGCGGGCAAGAGCACGCTGGTCCGGCTGATCAACGCGCTGGAAAAGCCGACCACCGGCACTATCGAGGTCTCCGGTACGCCCATCACGGGTGTGCGGGAGGCCGAGGTCCGCCGCATCCGCCGGGATATCGGCATGGTGTTCCAACAGTTCAACCTGTTCCGATCGCGCACGGCCGCAGGCAATATCGAGTATCCGCTGAAGGTCGCGGGCTGGAGGCGCGCCCAACGCAAGGCACGGGTCGAGGAGTTGCTGGAGTTCGTCGGGCTCGCCGATAAGGCCCGCAGCTATCCTGAGCAGCTCTCGGGCGGTCAGAAGCAGCGGGTCGGCATCGCCCGAGCGCTGGCGACCTCGCCGTCATTGCTGCTCGCCGACGAATCGACCTCGGCGCTGGACCCGGAGACCACAGGTGAGGTGCTGCGACTGCTGAAGAAGATCAATCGCGAACTCGGCGTCACCATTGTGGTGATTACACACGAGATGGATGTGATTCGCGCGGTGGCCGATCGCGTTGCGGTACTGGCAGAAGGCAAGATCGTCGAATTGGCCAGCACCTTCGAGGTTTTCGCGACCCCGCAGGCGGCGCCGACGCAGTCTTTCGTCGAGACCGTGCTACACAATCGGCCCGATGCCGAGGAACTGCGACGACTCGGTGAGCTGCACGGTGGTCGGTTGGTCACCGTGGATATCGATGACAAGCGCGGCATCGGTGCCGCGCTGGCCGCGGCCGCGCATGCGGGTGTCGAGTTCGAGGTGGTGTATGGCGGGGTGAGTACGTTGCAGGACAAGACATTCGGCAGCGTGACGCTGGCATTGCACGGTTCGGATGACGATGTGGACAAGGTGATCGAAGCGCTCGGTCACCGGGTCGGCTGAGAGGGGAACTCGTGCATACGGATTGGGACAAACTCCGGCCGGTACTGACCGAGGCCATCGGCACCACCATCTATCTGGTGCTGCTCACCTTCGTCGTCGGCGGATTGATCGGGCTGTTGCTCGGCACCGCCCTGTACACCACTCGCAAGGGCGGACTGCTGGCGAATGCGCCGATCAATGTGCTGCTCAATGTGTTGGTGAATGTGGTCCGGCCGATTCCGTTCATCATCCTGCTGGCGGCGCTCGGCCCGGTCACCCTCGAAGTGGTCGGGACGACGATCGGTACAGAGGCCGCGGCCTTCGTCATGATCGTGGCGGCATCCTTCGGTATCGCCCGCATCGTGGAGCAGAATCTGGTCACCGTGGATCCGGGCGTGATCGAGGCGGCCAGGGCCGTCGGCGCCGGCCCGCTGCGGATCATTCTGACGCTGCTGATCCCGGAAGCTCTGGGGCCCTTGGTGCTCGGCTACACCTTCGTGGTGATCGCCATCGTCGATATGTCCGCCATGGCGGGCACCGTCGGCGGCGGTGGGCTCGGTGATTTCGCGCTGGTCTACGGATATCAGCGCTTCGACTGGCAGGTCACCCTGGTCGCGACGTTGATCATTATCGTCGGTGTGCAGGGGATTCAGTTCCTGGGCAATATCATTGCCCGAAAAGTGCTGCGCCGCTGATCCCTCGGCGCGGGCGCAACCGAATGCGTTCTCGACGCGGATCGCGTCGAGAACGCATTCGGTTTTTCGTCAGCTCGCGTTCGCGGTGCACTGCGAATCGACAATGCGCGGTTCGCGCGGCGCCGAGCTGCCGAAGTTCAGCAGCGGCGGCGGTGCGGTCGGCCCGGCATTGGCGATCGCCTGTTGCTCGGCCTCGGCACGTGTCGGCGCCCAGGCCCAGCCCAGGTGATCATCGCCATTGCGGGCCACGGCCGCGCACGCATTGGCGAATTGCACGATGACATGGCAACCAGACACTCCGCACTGCTGCACCGCGGCACGATCGGAATCCGCCCAGTTCGAGTAGTTGTAAGCCCATCCGAGAGTCGCATCGCCGCGCGCGGAGACCGAAATCGCCAGCGAGCCGTAGAGGGCCTCCTCCGCCTGCGCGGCCCCGGCCCCGCCTGCGACGAACGCACCCGCGGACGCGGCCACCAGACCCATGGCAGCCTTGGACGATAGTGACATGTGTTGCGCTCCCCAGTTCCGAAAATAGCTTCGGCTCGAATCCTGACCGCTTCGATCCTAATTGTCCAAATCTTTGTATCACCAGAGCTGGACATCCGTTGGTCAGCGACCTCCCCGCGCCACAGAAGCTCTCGCCGACGATGCCGTACGGCCCCACGGCGGCACCACATCTCGCCAGTCCACAGGCCAATTCACCAGCGCGACGGCCATCATGATCACCAGATGAATCGGTGCCGAGGTGCCCTGCCAGATCGGCGCGTCATCGATGAGATGTGTGGTCACCGCGCCGGTCAGCACCAGCACCAGAATGGCCGCGCCCAGGAATCTGCTCTCCCGGCGCGGAAGCACCAGCAGCACGGCAGCGGTCAACTCCAGCCCACCGACCACGAACCGCATATTCGGATGAAATCCCCACTCAGCGAGCTTCTCCGAATAGGCGGGCCCGAAAATCGTAGATCCGGGCCAGCACTTGGTTGCGAAGCCGACGAAGAACTCGAATCCGAGAAACCAGTAGAGGCCGGTCCGTACCCGCGCCCACCGCAAGCGTTGCGACATATATTCCCTCTTCCGCAGGTCATCCACCGCAGTGCGGCGGCGACGGACATCTGCCCGCCACCGCTTTGACCAGGCCCGGCCGGGAAATGTCACGACCGCCGCGCCGCTACCGCCACCTCACCTGCATCGATACCGCCCGTGCGTTGCGCCCCGACGCGTGCACCCGATCCGACGCGACGCCCCTGCCGACGCGCCGATATAGTGACACCTTTTGTCGCCAAACCCCTGCTCTTTGAGTGCCTTTCGGATTCTCGCGCGACGTCTGCGATGAATACCGTTGGGGGGTCGACTGTGCAGGCGAGACGGAGGGTGACCCTCGATGCTGGTTGTCAACAAACGGGACATGCAAGGGGCCGAACAGTGCGTGCTCGAATGGATACGGACTTGGAACGGTCAATACGTCATTGTGGGGCTTGCTATTTCGGGGCATCCCATACCCGACGGAAACAACGGCCACCCGGGCGACGCGACACGGCAGACGGACGTGGTGGTCATCACTCCGCGCGCCGTGGTCGTGATCGAAGCCCAGGACAGCGATGCGGAGCCAGCTCCGCTGCGCGACGGCGATCCATTCGACCTGAGCCAGCTGGTGCGCAAGCAGCACCCGGATGCCTTCGTCGACCGGCTGATCGTGGTCGTGCCGCCCGGAGAAGCGGCCGTCACACCGGAGCGCGAATCGCGAAAGTCCGGCGGTACCGTGGTCCTCGGCTCGTCGACGGAGTTGCGCGCCTGGTTCCTTCGAACAGCGAACCGGAAGCTGATCTGGACTGCGGAGCAGGCATACGAACTGCTCGGCGGGCTCGGCCTTTCGCACGTGGTCACGATCGAAGAGCTTGTGGCCGAGGGATTTCCGTCGCAAGCCGGACGACCTGAGCGTCCGGCATCGAAGGTGCTGGTGCAAGCCTATGCGTCGGTAGGGGTCGGCGCCGTCGAACTTCCCGACGACCCTCGTATGTCGTCGGAGAGGTCACCGGTCAGGACTCCATTCCCGCCATGGCTGCCGACCGAGATCGACGAGGAGCCGTCGGAAAGCGTGGCACGATCGCGCGAAATCGAGCCGCACGCCCTGGCATCCGCGCCGCCGCAGCCAAAGTCGCAGCCGGTGGACCATCCGAACGCGATATACGCGCAGTCGGATCCACAGTTGTCCTCGGCATTCACCGACAGTTGGTCGTCGTGGATCGAGTCCGATGAATCGTCGGACAAGCCGCCGTCCCGCCGTGATCTCGACCGCCGAGGTCGTTGGCACCGAGAGCCGCGCCTGCGGAATTGGTTGCCGAAACCGACCCCGCCGATTCTTGTGGCAACGGCTGCACCACAGCATCAGCCTTGGGCCTCGGTTGGGCCGGAACCCGGATCGGCGGAAGAGCCGCAGCATAGGGCCGAGACCGGGGCAGTGTCGGACAGTGAGCCGCAGTCATTGTCAACGGCACCGGCCCAACCTCCGGTGATGGTTGGGGCGCAGCCGGTTTCGGAGCAAGCACCACAGCGTTCACCGGCGTCTGAGTCGCAACCGACGATGGCCCAGCCGCGACCTGTGCGATTGTCGCAGCCAGCCGAGGCACCCGCCGCCGCGCATCCGCGTCGGGCTACGGCTCCTCGGCTGGCGTCCACGGCGCGCCGCTGCCTCATCGCCGTGGCCGCCACAGGGACGAAACTCATCGCGGGCCTGCCGCAACTGCTCGCAACGGCGGTGGTGGCCGGGGCGATAATCGCCACGACCTGGTTACTCATCTCCGAAGGGATGCACCCGAAACCGACTGTCGTCGAGCCGCGTCCGGAATCGAGCACCGAACCGGCCGGGCAGCTGAAACAGCCAGCCACGTCCGAGCCACCTGCGGCACGGTGTTTCCCATTCCAACAGCAGTGCTGATCGACGCTGTCGTCAGAGCCGCCATGTCATAGTGACCCGCAGCGAATTCGCGGTCCTAGACCGTGAAGCCCAAGGCGCGCAGTTGCTCTCGACCGTCTTCGGTGATCTTGTCGGGCCCCCACGGGGGCATCCAGACCCAGTTGATCTTGAGGTCTTCGACCAGACCTGAACGGACCAGTGCGTTGCGGGATTGGTCCTCGATGACATCGGTCAGCGGGCAGGCCGCGGAGGTGAGGGTCATATCGAGGGTGGCGATATTGTCCTGGTCGACGCTCACGCCGTAGACCAGACCGAGGTCGACGACATTGATGCCGAGTTCGGGGTCGACTACGTCGCGCATCGCCTCCTCGATGTCCTCGAGCTGTTTGATGTCCTCGGCCGAAAGTTCAACCTGCTCGGTCGTTTCGATGGCCGGTGTCTCACTCATGACGTTTTTCCATTCGTGGAGATATCGCTGCCCATGGTCCGCTTGGCCTCTTGCGCGGAGGTTATCCGGATCACCGCATCCTTGAACGCCAGCCAGCCGAGCAGTGCGCATTTGACCCGCGCCGGGTACTTGGACACTCCGCTCAACGCGATACCGTCGCCGATCATGTCCTCGTCGCCCTCGACGGTGCCGCGGCTGGAGATCATCTCGTTGTACGAGTCGACCACCTTCAGCGCCTGCTGCACCGGCAGACCGATCACCTGATCGGTGAGGATCGAGGTGGCGGCCTGACTGATCGAACAGCCCTGGCCGTCATAGGACACATCGGCGACGTCACCGTTGTCGTCGAGCTGCACGCGCAAGGTCACCTCGTCACCGCAGGTCGGGTTG
The DNA here is from genome assembly GCF_044458825.1 of Nocardia sp. NPDC050412. NCBI lineage: Bacteria > Bacillati > Actinomycetota > Actinomycetes > Mycobacteriales > Nocardiaceae > Nocardia > Nocardia sp. NPDC050412. The sequence continues at coordinate 590,532 of NZ_JBITIJ010000001.1, read as the reverse complement.
ACGTGGTGCACCTCGGCACCGAACGGCTCCCGTAGCCCGCGATGATGCGGGTGCTTGTAGTGATCCAGGATCACTTCCTGGTACATCTGCTCCATGCGCATGTCTTATGCAACTCCGAAGAAGCTCTGGGCCTTCCGCACCGCGGCTACCAGCTGGTCTACCTCATCGAGAGTGTTGTAAACCGCGAAAGACGCACGGGCGGTGGCCGGCACGCCGAGACGACGCATCAGCGGCCAAGCGCAGTGGTGGCCCACGCGCACGGCGACGCCCTCGTCGTCCAGAATCTGCCCGACGTCATGGGCGTGGATGCCCTCGACCACGAACGACACCGCTGCGCCGCGATCGATATTCTCGGTCGGTCCGACGATCCGCACGCCCGCGATCGCCGCGAGTCCCTCCAGTGCCGCACCGGTGAGCGTGTGCTCGTGTGCCGCAACGGCTTCCATCCCGATCTGTTCGAGATATCGCACGGCCGCGCCCAATCCGACCACCTGCGAGGTCATCGGCACACCGGCCTCGAAACGCTGTGGCGGCGGCGCGTAAGTGCTGCCCTCCATGGTCACGGTCTCGATCATCGAACCGCCGGTGATGAACGGCGGGGTCTCCTCGAGCAGCGCGCGCCGCCCGTAGAGCACGCCGACACCGGACGGTCCGAGCATCTTGTGCCCGGAGAACGCCGCGAAATCGACACCCAGCTCACGGAAGTTCACCGGCGTATGCGGTACCGACTGGCAGGCGTCCAGCACCGTGAGCGCGCCGACTTCCTTTGCCCGACGCACCAATTCGGCGACGTCGGTGACCGCACCGGTCACATTCGACTGGTGGGTGAACGCGACGACCTTGGTGGCAGGCGACAACTCGAGCGAATCGAGATCGATCCGGCCGTCCTCGGTGATGCCGTACCACTTCAGAGTGGCACCGGTACGGCGCGCGAGTTCCTGCCACGGCACGAGATTCGCGTGGTGTTCGAGCTCGGTGATGACGACCTCGTCGCCGGGACCCACGTGGTACGGGAACCGGTCGTCGGCGAACGAGTAGGTCACCAGGTTCAGCGATTCGGTCGCGTTCTTGGTGAATACGATCTCATCCGCGTCCACGCCGACGAATCGGCCGATATCGGCACGCGCGCCCTCGTACGCGTCGGTCGCCTCCTCGGCGAGCTGGTGCGCACCGCGATGCACCGCCGAATTGCTCTCGGTCAGGAACTGCCGTTCCGCGTCCAGTACCGCGAGCGGACGCTGCGAGGTCGCGCCGGAGTCCAGGTACACCAACGGTTTCCCGTCCCGAACCGTGCGGCTCAGGATCGGGAAGTCGGCCCGGATCCGGGCGACGTCGAGGGTACGGACCGTGGCGGTCATATCAGGCTCCAGCGGTTGCGGACTCGGGGACGGCAGTCGGCGAAGCCGACGAGGTGGGTGAGCTCTGAGTGAAGCGGACGTAGCCATTCGCGTCGAGTTCCTCGGCCAGTTCGGCGCCGCCCTCGGCGACGATGCGACCGCCGACGAATACGTGCACGAATTCGGGCTGGATGTAGCGCAGGATGCGGGTGTAGTGCGTGATCAGCAGCACGCCGCCGTTCTCGCGCTCCTTGTAGCGGTTGACGCCCTCGGAGACGATGCGCAGCGCGTCGACGTCCAGGCCGGAGTCGGTCTCGTCCAGGATGGCGATCTTCGGCTTGAGCAGGCCCAGCTGCAGGATCTCGTGGCGCTTCTTCTCACCGCCGGAGAAACCCTCGTTCACGCTGCGCTCGGCGAAGGCGGCGTCGATTTCCAGCTCGCTCATCGACTCCTTCACCTCCTTGACCCAGGTGCGCAGCTTGGGGGCCTCGCCGCGGACCGCGGTGGCGGCGGTGCGCAGGAAGTTCGACATCGAGACACCAGGCACCTCGACCGGGTACTGCATGGCCAGGAACAGACCCGCGCGCGCCCGCTCGTCGACGGACATCGCGAGGACGTCCTCACCGTCGAGGGTGATCGAGCCGGAGGTCACCGTGTACTTCGGGTGTCCGGCGATCGCGTACGACAGGGTCGACTTGCCGGAGCCGTTCGGGCCCATGATGGCGTGGGTCTCACCGGAGGAGATGGTGAGGTTCACGCCCTTGAGGATCTTGATGGGCTCGCCGGACTCGTCCGGGTTCGCGACCTCGACGTGCAGGTCCTTGATTTCCAGGGTGGTCATCGAATTCGAGTTCCTTTGTGGGGGTAGATGGTTCGGGTATCAGACGCCGATCGCGGCGAGCTCGGCCTCGATGGCCGACTCCAGCCGCTCCCGGATCTCGGGGACCGCGATCTTCTGGATGATCTCGTGGAAGAAGCCGCGCACCACCAGACGGCGGGCCGCATCCTCCGGGATACCGCGAGCACGCAGGTAGAACAGCTGCTCGTCGTCGAAACGACCGGTCGCGGATGCGTGTCCGGCACCGACGATCTCACCGGTCTCGATCTCCAGGTTCGGCACCGAATCGGCACGCGCGCCGTCGGTGAGCACCAGATTGCGGTTCACCTCGAAGGTGTCGGTGCCCTCGGCGGCGGCGCGGATGAGCACGTCACCGACCCACACCGTGCGGGCATCACCCTTGGGCGAATGCGGATCGCCTTGCAGCGCACCCTTGTACAGCACATTGGACTTGCAGTGCGGTACCGCGTGGTCGACGAGCAGGCGCTGCTCGAAGTGCTGACCGGCGTCGGCGAAGTAGAGGCCGAGCAGTTCGGCGTCGCCGCCCGGACCGTCGTAGCGGACGTTCGCGGTGAGACGCACCAGATCACCGCCGAGTGTTACCGCGATATGCCGCAGGGTGGCGTCGCGACCGAGCTCGGCGTGGTGCGCGGTGGTGTTCACGGCATCATCGGCCCAGTCCTGGACCGCGACGACGGTCAGCTTGGCGCTGTCACCCAGCACGAATTCGACGTTCTCAGCGTAGGTTCCGCTGCCGCGCTGGTCGATGACCACTGTGGCGACGGCGAAATTGCCGAGGCGAATTTGCAGGTGCCCGTAGGCGGTCTTGCCCTCGCCTGGACCGGTGACCGTGACGACTACCGCCTCGGCGACCTCGGTCTCCGCACCGACCGACACGACCGTCGCCGACTCGAAGCCGGAGTATGCCTGGGCGGCGACACGATCCGACGGCACACCGGCTGCGCCGAGACGAGAGTCGGTGCGCGCCACCGTCTCCACGTTCACTCCGGCGACCGAGGAGACCTCGACCGTGGCCTTGCCGTCGCGGACCGCGGTGCCGTCGTGCAGACCGCGCAGTCGGCGCAGCGGGGTGAACCGCCACGCCTCGTCCTTGCCCGTAGGCACCTCGAAGGCGTTCACGTCGTAGGAGGTGAAGACCTCACCCTTGTTGGTCGCGGCTCCTGCGCCCGGGTTCTGAATCGGCTTGGCCGTGGGATTCTCGCCCTCGACCGCTCCAATTACGCCAGTCGCCATCAGCCAACGGCCCCTTCCATCTGCAGCTCGATGAGCCGGTTCAGTTCCAGTGCGTATTCCATAGGCAGTTCCTTGGCGATGGGCTCGACGAAGCCGCGCACCACCATCGCCATTGCCTCGTCTTCGGTCATGCCGCGGCTCATCAGGTAGAACAGCTGGTCCTCGGAGACCTTGGAGACAGTCGCCTCATGGCCCATCGTCACGTCGTCCTCGCGGATGTCGACGTACGGGTAGGTGTCGGAGCGACTGATCGTATCGACGAGCAGCGCATCGCATTTCACGGTCGACTTGGAGCCGTGCGCTCCCTTGTTCACCTGCACCAGGCCGCGGTAGGAAGCCCGGCCACCGCCGCGCGCCACCGACTTGCTGATGATGGTTGAGGAGGTGTGCGGCGCCAAGTGCAGCATCTTCGCACCGGTGTCCTGGTGCTGACCGGGACCGGCGAAGGCCACCGACAGAACCTCACCACGGGCGTACTCACCGGTCATCCAGACGGCCGGGTACTTCATGGTGACCTTGGAGCCGATGTTGCCGTCGACCCACTCCATGGTCGCGCCCGCCTCGGCCTTGGCCCGCTTGGTGACCAGGTTGAAGACGTTGTTCGACCAGTTCTGGATGGTGGTGTAGCGGCAGCGGCCGCCCTTCTTCACGATGATCTCGACCACCGCGGAGTGCAGCGAATCGGACTTGTAGATCGGCGCGGTGCAGCCCTCGACGTAGTGCACGTAGGCGTCCTCGTCGACGATGATCAGCGTCCGCTCGAACTGACCCATGTTCTCGGTGTTGATCCGGAAGTAGGCCTGCAGCGGAATGTCGACGTGCACGCCCGGCGGCACGTAGATGAACGAACCACCCGACCACACGGCGGTATTCAGCGCGGAGAATTTGTTGTCACCGGCCGGGATGACCGTGCCGAAGTACTGCTCGAAGATCTCCGGGTGCTCACGCAGACCGGTGTCGGTGTCCAGGAAGATGACGCCCTGCTTCTCCAGATCCTCGCGGATGGAGTGGTAGACGACCTCGGACTCGTACTGCGCGGCGACACCGGCAACCAGACGCTGCTTCTCCGCCTCCGGGATGCCCAGCTTGTCGTAGGTGTTCTTGATGTCCTCGGGCAGGTCTTCCCAGCTCTCCGCCTGCTTCTCGCTGGAGCGCACGAAGTACTTGATGTTGTCGAAGTCGATGCCGTCCAGGTTCGAGCCCCAGTTCGGCATGGGCTTGCGATCGAAGATGCGCAGTGCCTTCAGCCGGTGCTCGAGCATCCAGTCGGACTCGTTCTTCTTGGCCGAGATGTCGCGGACGACAGCCTCGGACAGGCCTCGTTGCGCACTGGCACCGGCCACATCCGAATCGGCCCAGCCGTAACCGTATTTGCCCAGGGAAGCAATGGTTTCTTCCTGAGTGAGCGGTTGCACCTGGTCGGTGGTCGTCGTCATTCGGCACTCCTTCCGGAGTCGTTCGTACGTACCGCTGCGGGCTGTGCAGCGGTTTTATGGGAAGCGTTATCGGTGATAGGGAGAACGAACAGCGGCACATGGGTAGTGCACGCGCAGTCGCCGTTGGCGATCGTCGCAAGTCGCTGGACGTGGGTTCCGAGCAGGTCCCGGAAAGCCTCGAGTTCGGCCTCGCACAACTGCGGGAATTCTTCGGCGACGTGGGCCACCGGGCAGTGGTGCTGGCAGATCTGCACGCCCGCGCCGACCTTGCGGGTGGACGCGGCGAATCCGGCGTCGGTGAAGGCCTCGGCGATCTCGTCCGCCTTGGCGGTGGTGGTTTCGGGGGTGTGCTCGGCGACCGGTTCGATGCCCTCGACGATGGTCCGCGCCCGCTCGCGCGCGAAATCGGCAATAGCCTGTTCGCCGCCGATCTCACCGAGCTGGCGAATCGCCGCCCCGGCCAGATCGTCGTAGGCGTGGCCGAGCCGTCCCCGGCCCACGGCCGTCAGCTGATATTGCTTGGCGGGGCGGCCGCGACCCTTCTGCTGCCACGGCGCCGAGCGACTGGCCCGCGCCTGACCGGATTCGATCAGTGCGTCCAGGTGCCTACGGACACCGGCCGGCGTCAGGCCGAGCTTGGTGCCGATCGCGGTCGCGGTGATCGGACCCTCTTCGAGCAGCAGCTGGACCACGGCGGCACGAGTATGTCCTTCACCACCCGCGACCAGGGGCGCGGGCGCAGCAACGGGCCCGGCACCGGTGCGGCGACCGGTCCCTCGATCCTCGTCGTGCGGTAAACCCACGGTTTTCACAACACCAGTGTGACGGAATTCGTTCCCGGAATCTAATAAGGGTGCCCTGAGTTGACCGGGCCGATGACCTGCACCGGAGCGCTTTTCCGGCGGTGTTCGGAGGCAACAGGTTCACCACCTGCGGGTCTCGCGCGACGACCAGCCCGAGCACCCGACAGAATTACAAGTGCGATTTAGGCCACACATCGGTGCCGAAAATCCGTCAGCGCACGGCGACCAGCTTCTTCGGGAACGTGAGCAGCGCTTCGACGGCGTGATCCAATCGATGGCAACAGTGGCCACAAGCGACGGCCGAGAGCAGTGCGAACAAGCCCCGCAGTCGGTTCCGCGGAGCACCGGATACGCCGGTGGCATCGGCTACGCTGACCGCGTGATGTCAGGCGAACACGGCGAACCAGGGGTCGAACGCAGCCGATCGACCACCTCGGGCACCCTGACTCGCCTGCGTCGGACCGCACCGATCAGTACCGCCGTTTCGCTGGGACGTCGGATCATCGGCCTGGATGTTGCGCCCGACCACACCGTCGGCGAAACCCTGCACATCAACGAGCCCGAAGCCGCCGAACTCAACCCGCAGGAGACCGCGCAACTGCGCCGGGTCCGTCTGTTGGGCGCGACGGGTTCGGTGATGATGGCCATCGGCGCGCTCGGTCTCGGCGCCCAACCCACGCTGCAGAATCCGACCTACGGCAAGGCGATTCTCGGGCTGCCCGCGCGTGTGCACAATTCGGGGCTGGCGACGACCATGGTCGGCACGGTTATCGTGATGCTGGCCTGGCTGCTGCTCGGCCGATTCGCACTCGGCTTGCAGTCCAACCGCATTCGCCGTATCAGCCGATCGCAACTGGACCGTACGCTGCTGCTGTGGATCATCCCGCTATCGGTCGCGCCGCCGATGTTCAGCCAGGATGTGTATTCCTATCTGGCCCAGGGCGAGATCGCGGCGAGTGGACTCGATCCCTATGACGTCGGCCCGGTACAGGGGCTCGGCCAAGACCACATTCTGACGCGCAGCGTGCCCAATATCTGGCAGAATTCGCCCGCGCCATATGGCCCGCTCTCGATTTGGCTGGGCAAGGGCATCGCCGAAATCGTCGGCGACAATATGCTCGCCGGTGTGCTGCTGCACCGCATGCTTGCGCTACTCGGCGTGGCCTGCATCGTCTGGGCACTGCCCCGACTGGCACAGCGGTGTCGAGTATCGCCCGTGGCCGCCTTGTGGCTCGGCGCCGTGAACCCACTCGTGATATTCCACCTGGTATCCGGTGTGCACAACGAGGCCATGATGCTCGGCCTGATGCTGGTCGGGTTGGAATATTGTCTGGCAGCCCTGAGCAATATCGGCCCGATGCGCGGACACGCACTCGTGCTGCTTCTATCGGGCACCACGCTGATAGCGCTGTCCGCCATGGTCAAGATTCCATCGATGCTGGCTCTGGCATTCGTGTGGATGGCATTGAGCCGAAAATGGGGCGGCGATTGGCGTGCGGTGCTCAGAGCCGCGCTATTCCTCGGTTGTGTCACCGGCGCCGTCATGCTCGCGGTATGTCTGGGTAGCGGTCTCGGTTTCGGCTGGATAGACACACTGACCATGGCCAACTCGGTGCGCAGTTGGATGTCGCTGCCCACCGCGCTCGGTGTAGCCACCGGATTCGGCGGCGTCCTACTGGGATTGGGCGACCACACCACCGCGCTGCTGAGCATCACCCGACCGATCGCGGCGATCGCGGCCGCACTGGTCGTGGTGCGGCTCATGGTGGCCACCTGGCGAGGTCGGCTGCATCCGGTCGGCGCTCTCGGCGTCGCCTTCGGCGCGGTCGTCCTGCTGTTTCCGGTGGTGCAGCCCTGGTATCTGCTCTGGGGCATCGTCCCGCTGGCGGCCTGGGCGAGCCGGCCCGCCTTCCGGGTGCCCGCCACGATCGCTTCCGCGGCGATCAGTGTCATGCTCATGCCCTCGGGCAGCGAAATCCCGCCCTTCGTCCTTATCTACGCGGCCTGCATCACTGTTCTCACCTGCACGCTGATGATCCTGGCGACTCGCAAGTCGCTGCCGTGGCGGCTACACCAGCTCGGCGCCGACACCGCGCCCACCGCGGCCGGTCCTTCCGGACCGCGGAGTTGACGAGGCAGGGGTGTCGTCCGGGTCACATCCCTCGACCGCTTACGGTGTGACACCGTGAGGGAGCGAAGCGAGCGAACAATGGGCACAGCACCCTTGGACGCGACGGAGCCGAGCACCGAGGCGCGATGGTGACCGCAGCCTCGGAACCCGCCGTCTGTATCGACGGCGTCGTCAAGCGCTACGGCGAGACCACCGCCGTCGACGGGATCAGCTTCGCCGTCGAACAGGCACAGGTGCTGGCCCTGCTCGGACCCAACGGGGCGGGCAAGACCACGACGGTCGAAATGTGCGAGGGGTTCAAGACCCCCGATGCCGGTTCGGTCCGGGTGCTCGGCCTCGATCCGATCGCCGACTCCGACCGGTTGCGACCGCGCATCGGCGTCATGCTGCAGGGCGGTGGCGCGTACCCGGGTGCGCGTGCCGGCGAGATGCTCGACCTGGTCGCCGCCTACTCCGCCGATCCGCTCGATCCCGAGTGGTTGCTGAAAACCCTTGGCCTACAGGACAACCGGCGCACACCGTACCGACGGCTCTCCGGCGGCCAGCAGCAGCGGCTCGCACTGGCCTGCGCGCTGGTCGGAAAGCCGGAGATCGTCTTCCTCGACGAACCGACCGCGGGTCTGGACGCACAAGCGCGGCTCATCGTGTGGGAGCTGATCGACGCACTGCGCCGCGACGGCGTCACGGTGCTGCTCACCACACACATGATGGACGAGGCCGAACAACTGGCCGACCAACTGGTGATCATCGATCACGGACAGATCGTCGCCTCCGGGACACCTGCCGAGGTGACCGCACACGGCGCGGCCGGCCAACTGCGCTTCACCGCGCCACCCAAACTCGATCTGCACCTGCTGAAAACCGCCCTGCCGGAAGGCTTCTCGCCGCGCGAGACGACTCCCGGACAATATCTGGTCGAGGGCGAGATCGATCCGCAGGTACTGGCCACGGTGACCGCGTGGTGTGCGCAGCAGAATGTGCTGGCGACCGATATCCGGATCGATCAGCGTCGGCTCGAGGACGTCTTCCTGGAACTCACCGGACGGGACCTACGCGGATGAATCAGCCAGATCTCGCCGGAAACCGCTTCGCGCCGGGCACTTTCACCCCCGATCCGCGTCCGAGCGGTCGCGTCGCCATGATGACCGCGCAGACCCGGCTCGAGCTGATCCTTTTGCTGCGCAATGGCGAACAGTTGCTGCTCACCATGTTCATTCCGATCACACTGCTTGTCGGGCTCAGCCTGTTGCCGTTCGGGGACCTCGGTGAGGACCGCGTCGACAAGATCGTGCCCGCGGTGATGATGGTGGCGGTGATGTCGACCGCCTTCACCGGACAGGCCATCGCGGTCGGATTCGACCGGCGCTACGGTGCGCTCAAACGCCTCGGGGCCACCCCACTCCCCCGCTGGGGCATTGTGGCGGGCAAGAGCGCCGCGGTACTGATCGTGGTGGTGTTACAGGCAATGCTGTTGGGGGCCATCGGATTCGCGCTCGGCTGGCGACCGGAACTCGCCGGGCTCGGGCTCGGCGCGCTGGTGATCGCGCTCGGCACAGCCACTTTCGCGGCAATGGGTCTGCTGCTCGGCGGCACGCTCAAGGCGGAGATCGTGCTGGCACTGGCGAATATCCTCTGGTTCGTCATGCTCGGCATCGCGAGCATCGTATTCGCCTCCGACGATCTACCCGCAGCGGTGAATGTGCTGGTGCGGTTGGTGCCGTCCGGGGCGCTGGCTGACACGCTGGAAGACGCCATGCGCACCAGCATCGACTGGTTCGGCATCGCCGTCCTCGCCGCATGGGGCGGCATCTCCGCCTTCCTCGCCACCCGATTCTTCCGCTTCGACTAACCCGATCAAGATCAGGTGGAAACGGTGGCGCGGGCTTCTCGACCGACGCCGCCATAGTGTCCACCCGATCTTGTTCGAGCGGAACGACGGGGTGTAGTAGACCGGGTGCGGGTGGTGGGAGGGGCCCGGCTACGATTGCTGGGTGCTGTATCGCGCGTTTCTGCGGCTCGTCGATTTACTTCCGCTGCCCTCGTTGCGGGTGCAGCGATTGATTGCTGTCGCGGTCATCGTGTCCCAGGCGGGGATCGCCGTCACCGGGGCGATCGTGCGGGTCACGGCGTCCGGGCTCGGGTGCCCGACTTGGCCGCAGTGCTTCCCTGGCAGCTTCACCCCGACCGGGGTGGCCGAGGTTCCGGTGCTGCATCAGACTGTCGAGTTCAGCAACCGCATGCTGACATTCGCGGTGACGCTGTGCGCGGCGCTCATCGTGCTCGCCGTCACCCGGGCCCGCCGTCGTCGCGAAGTGCTGGTGTACGCGTGGTTGATGCCGGGCGGCACGGTACTGCAGGCGGTCATCGGCGGTATCACCGTGCGCACCGGTTTGCTGTGGTGGACGGTGTCGGTGCATCTGTTGGCGTCGATGCTGATGGTGTGGGTCGCGGTGGTCATGTTCGCGAAGGTGAGCGAACCCGATGATGGCATCGAGGTGATCCAGGCGCCCGCACCCCTGCGCTGGCTCACCGGGCTGAGCGGTGTCGCGCTCGCCGGTGTCCTCATCGCCGGCACGCTGGTCACCGGCGCCGGACCGCACGCGGGCGATAAGAGCATCGAACGACCGGTCGAACGCCTCCAGGTCGAGATCGTCACGCTGGTCCACCTGCACTCGCAACTGCTGGTCGGCTATCTCGCGCTGCTCATCGGTTTGGCCTTCGGCCTCTTCGCAGTCGGCATCACCCCCGCGGTCCGCACACGCCTGCTCGTCCTGCTCGGGCTGGTGTGCGCCCAATCCCTGGTCGGCGTCGTGCAGTACTTTACCGACGTCCCCGCCGCCCTGGTCGCCACCCACGTCGGGGGCGCCGCAGCCTGCACCGCCGCCACCGCCGCCCTCTGGGCCTCCCTCCGCCCCCGTGAACGGGTCTCAGCACCGATCCCCAACTCCACCGAACAGTTGGCATAGCGCTTCCGGCATGCTGTTCGGATGGGACCATCAGCGCCGAGTACCGCAGCGCCACAACCGTTCCCGGATATCGAGCCATACGAGCGCGGGCTCCTCGATGTCGGCGACAGGAACCAGGTCTATTGGGAGACCAGCGGCAACCCGCACGGCAAGCCCGCGCTCGTAGTACACGGCGGACCGGGCAGCGGCGGCCAGCGCGGATCACGAAAGTTATTCGACCCCACCGTGTATCGAATGCTACGGCGAATGGTCCGATGATCGGATGCAATTCGGCGGTGGGCGCGGCTAATCTGGCAGGCATGCCGGTCACCGTGCTTGTGCCAGATGATTATGGGGTCGGGATATTGGCTCGGCTCGATGGGATACGGCCGGTGCGGTATGCGCCCGGCGAAGCGCTACCCGCGGCGGCTGAGTTGGCGGAGGTGCTGGTCCCGGCTTTTCTGGCGCGGCCCGAGTCGATCGATATGGCCGGACTGCCGAAGTTGCGGTTGGTGCAGATGCTCACGGCCGGTGCCGAACGATGGATCGGTCGGCTACCCGATGGGGTGTTGCTGTCGAACGCGCGGGGTGCGCATGGTGGCAGTTCGGCGGAGTGGGTCGTCGCGGCGCTGCTCACCATTTATCGGGAGCTGACGGAGTTCGCCGATTTGCGGGGCGAGCGTCGCTGGTATCAACATCGGACAGATACATTGGCGGGTAAGCGGATCCTCGGTATCGGCGCGGGTGATCTCGGTATCGAATTGCGCCGCAGGGTCGAAGCTTTCGACGCTACGTTGACGCTGGTGGGCACGACCGCACGCGACGGTGTGCACGGCGTCGACGAATTGCCCCGATTACTCGGCGAATTCGATGTCGTGGTGCTGATGGTTCCGGTGACCGATCAGACCATCGGCATGGTCGATACCGAATTCCTGGCGAAGATGGCGGACGGCGCGGTGCTGGTGAATGTCGCGCGCGGACCGATCGTGCGGACCGAAGCGTTATTGGCCGAACTCGTTTCGGGGCGATTGCGCGCGGCCCTGGATGTCACCGACCCGGAGCCGCTACCGCCCGACCACCCGCTATGGTCAGCGCCCGGTCTGCTGTTGACACCGCATGTCGCGGGCAGCACCCGCGGCAGTCTCGAACGCGCCTACTCCGTTGTCGCTGCGGAGGTCGCGAGATTTGCGGCTGGCGAGTTACCGAAAAACCTTGTGCGCGGGGATTATTGAGCCCACACGCAGGCACGCCCCCGACTACCCGAACCGCGGGCGAGTGACGCGCGCGAGTGTTCGGGTCAACGCATCCGATGCCAGTTGCCCACGTTCGATCCGCAGACCCGCGTAGCACGGATCGCCGTTGTCGACGAGCTCGACGATCATCGGCTCATCCAATTGCTCTGCGGCGAAGGCGTATATCTGCTCCAACTTCGGCACGATCAGCCCGTAATCGAGCGCCCGCGCCACCCGTCCCTCCAGCGCGAGCACCGCATCGACGGACATATTCGCCAGCGGATACACCTCGGGAAAAACATTGCGCAGGTCGAGAAATAGACGAACCGAGCTGCGGCGCGGATCGGCCGACCAGCCGCCGAGGCCTCCGAGCCGGCCGAGGGCGAGGGTCGGCCGCGCCACCAGGACGTGGGTGAACAGTACCCGCATGAGCGTCACATTGATCATCAACCGTTCGGCGGGCAGTTCGGCCGCCGCCAAACCTTGATGTTCCAGATAACCGGCGACAATGCTGCGATTGTGCGCCCGGTACCACGCAGCGGGCGCAGGGGCGGTAAGGAATTCGAGCCACAGCCGGGCACCGGGCGTCGACGCATCGCGCGCACCGGCATGATGCAGCAGCGCGGCTTCCAGTTTGTCGTGCAGTAGGCGATCGTTGAGGGCCCGCCACCACGGGCTGCCGGTCTCGGCGTGCAGCACGCCGCGGGCGAGTTCCCATTGCAGGAAGGCGATTTCGGCCCGACGGTAGGCGCGGAGTTCCGGTGGATAGAAGCTTTCGGCGAGCGCGACGCGCTGCTGCGCGTCGGCATGCGCGGCACCGACCCGCCGAGCCGCCAGCTCGCTCGCCTTATCCGCGTTCATCGTCCCCTACTTTACGATCCCCCACTCGGAACCAGAGACCCATCATTATTTTGATGCCCCTTATCGGCGATCCTATTGGTGCTTCGATGAACAGGTACCTAACGTCGATATCGCTACGAACTGGCACTCTGGATACGGAACAGTACGTCGCCCAATTCCCCCGATCAGGAGGCACACGATGTCGAAGGTTCTTTTCGTCATGACCGGCGTCGACTACTGGACGCTCGCCGATGGCACCAAACATCCGACCGGCTACTGGGCCGAAGAGGTGGTGGCGCCGTATAAGGCCATCAAGGCGGCGGGTCACCAAATCGTGGTGGCCACTCCCGGCGGTGTCGTGCCGACCGTCGACCAGGGCAGTCTCGCGCCCGAGGTCAACGGCGGCGCGGACGGTGCCGCGCAGATCGCCCGTACCCTGGCCGATGCGGCGGAACTGCGCAGCCCGATCCGGCTCGAGGACGTCGACCTGGCCGACTACGACGCCGTCTACTACCCCGGCGGACACGGCCCGATGGAAGATCTGCCGGTGAACACCGCCTCCGGTGCGTTGCTCAATGCCGCGCTGGCCTCGGGCAAACCACTCGGCGTCGTCTGCCACGCGCCCGCCGCGCTGCTCGCGACCGCCATCGACGGCGATTCCCCGTTCGTCGGCTACCGTCTCACCGGATTCACCAATGCCGAAGAGACCCAGGCCGGATTTGCTGATAAAGCCAAGTGGCTGCTGCAGGATCGGCTGGTCGAGCTCGGCGTCGATTTCCGTGAGGGCGAGCCGTGGGCCCCGCATATCGAGGTCGATCGCAATCTCTACACCGGCCAGAATCCCGCATCGTCGGCACCGCTCGCGGCGGAGATCGTCGAAGCCCTGAGCTGAGTGGCAATGGCCGCTCCGTCAAGGGAGCGAAGCGGCGCCGTTCGAGCATGTCGATCATTTCACGGAGTCGAACGGCGCGCATGGTGTCACCTCGACATTGGCCGAGATCATTCAGCAGGCGGGTGCGCTCACCTCGATTGCGCGCGAATCCATGCTGCCCGCAATGAATCTCAGCACGAACGGGCACCAGAACGGCGCGGTCGAACTCCCGCAATAGACCACGAGTCGGCGGCGATCCACCAACGGCTCGCCGCCGACTCCCGAAGTACCCCTCGGTAAGGGACGTTGGTCCCTTGTTCGACATTCGGCGTCTCTGCGAACGTGATACGTCCGATCGTCTGCAAGCCGAAAGCGAACTACCCGTGACATCGCTGTTGTGGATCGCGCTGCCCTACGGCGCGTTCCTGTCGTTCGTGCTCGGCCACGTGTGGCGCTACCGGCGCGACGGTTTTCGCAGCTACATCCGCTATCCGGAGATGGACCGCAGTCAGCGGCTCGGATCGACAGCATTCCGGTCGGGGGTCTGCCTCATAGTCCTTATCCGCCTGTTCAAGGTGATCACCGCCGAACCGCACGCCCGCCCCGCCGGTGCGCTGCACGTGGTCACCACGATCGTGCAGATCGGCGGTGTCGCCGCGGCCACGGTCGGGGCGGTCTTGCTGTTCCTACCGGATCTGATCGCGGGTCCGTCGCGCCCGGTGCTCACCCCGCTGGACCGCATCACTTTCCCGGCCTTGACGGCCGCGCTGCTGTCCGGAGTGATCATCGAATACGATCCGACCACGGTGGCACGCGAATATCGAACCGGCGAAACGCTTTTCGCCTGGTTCCGCTCGCTGTGCACCATCGATCCGTATCCCGAAGCCATGCAGCACGCACCGCTCATCTATCAGGCGCGCGGCTTGATACTGCTGCTGATCCTGGGCATCTGGCCCTTCACCCGGCTCGCAGGCATCTTCGCGGGCCCGATCGTTCGGCTGGTCCTGCGCGCCGTCCCACGCGAGACTCGCGAATCCGACGGCGCGACCACGCGAGCCTGAACGGCCTCAGTTCTCGTTGCGCGCCTTGGGATAACGAGTCTGCCGGGCAACCCAACCGGCCATCTTGGCCCAGTGCCCCTTGCGCGGGGTGACCACCGAAATCAGCTCGCGGTCCCATTCATCGGCCTCGGTGAGGCCGTCGACGGTTTCGACCAATTCCTTAGCGGTCGCCAGATCGTCGACCACACGGTCGCCGAGGACACCATCGGAGCCGACCAGGGTGATGCGCACACCCGCACGGCCGATCGGCTGCAGCACGGCGGTGGCGGAACCGCCGTGCTCGGCGACGAATCCCTTGACCGAATCCACTAGGGAACCCGACAGCTGCACGGGGGCGGCGGCTTCAACACTCATGGCGGCTAGTTTACTGACCGGTACGTTCGGGTCCAGCCCCCGTGGGTGTAGAACGGATCTCATGCGCGCTATTCAGGTTTCCGAGCACGGCGGTCCCGAAGTCCTGAACTACGTCGAGGTGCCCGATCCGCAGATCGGCCCGGATCAGCTGCTCGTCGACACCGCGGCGATCGGCATCAACTTCATCGATACCTATATCCGTACCGGCCGCTACCCGCAGGCGGTCCCCTATATTCCCGGTGCCGAGGGCACCGGCGTGGTGGCCGAGGTCGGTGCGAATGTGACCGAATTCGCCGTCGGCGACCGGGTCGCCTGGGCGGCGGCGCCCGGCAGCTATAGCCAGCGGGTCGCGGTACCGGCGGCGGTCGCGGTCAAGGTGCCCGACGGTGTCGACGCACCGGTCGCAGCCTCGGCGCTGCTGCAGGGGATGACCGCGCACTACCTGATCGAATCGATTTACAAGCCCGAACCCGGCGAGACCGTGCTGGTGCACGCGGGCGCGGGTGGGGTGGGCCTTTTGCTCACCCAGCTCGCCGTCGCGCGTGGTGTCCGAGTGATCACCACCGTCTCCTCCGACGCGAAGGAGAAGCTGTCCCGCGAGGCGGGCGCGAGCGAGGTCCTGCGCTACACCGATGATCTCGCCGATCGAGTTCGCGCACTTACCGAGGGTGTCGGAGTCGCGGCCGTATACGACGGTGTCGGCGCGGCCACCTTCGAGGCCGGCCTCGCATCTCTGCGGGTACGCGGCATGCTCGCCCTCTTCGGCGCGGCCAGCGGCCCGGTACCGCCCTTCGATCTGCAGCGCCTCAACCCGGCAGGGTCGCTGTTCGTGACCCGCCCCACGCTGGTGCACTACACCCGAGACCGGGCCGAATTGCTCTGGCGTGCAACCGATATCCTCACCGCGATCGCCGACGGCACGCTGCATGTGCGGATCGGCG
This sequence comes from Nocardia sp. NPDC050412, assembly GCF_044458825.1. Lineage (NCBI taxonomy): Bacteria > Bacillati > Actinomycetota > Actinomycetes > Mycobacteriales > Nocardiaceae > Nocardia > Nocardia sp. NPDC050412. Next base: position 574,489 of record NZ_JBITIJ010000001.1, on the reverse strand, counting down.
CCACATACCCGCTGGCCGAAGCCGAGCAGGCGCATCGCGATCTCGAGGGCCGCAAGACCACCGGCTCGATCGTCCTGCTGCCGTAACCTACGCCAACGGCCGCCCGCCCGGCGCGGCCGTTGGCGCCTTGAACCCATTGCCCAGCAGCCCGATTCACACCCCCGACCGCAACCGAGCCGGTTCCGCCGTCTGGCGGCCGATTCACGTTCCGACCGCAACCAGATCGGTTCCGCCGCCCGGCACCAGATTCGCCGGATCAGTAGTCCAGTCCGGTCAGACCACGGTAAATGAACCGTGTCAAACCCTCGATCGCCTGCTCGTCGGTCAGCGCGACAGTGCCGTCCTCGACCAGCGCCAACATGCCCTGGGCGACCTGAAACATCATCGCCAGACTGGCATCGATGCTGCTCGGCAGCCGTAATCCCTTGCCGGCCAGGCCATCCAGATGATCGGCGATATCCGCGCGCTGTTCGACGCCGAAATGTCCGAGCACGCGAGCGAAATCCTCGCTGACGATCGCCGCTTGAGTGATCGCGCGCAGCACGGGCGCATGTTCTCGCGAGAAGGCCCAATACCCGGCGACGTGATACCGCACCGCCTCCGGGTCACTGAAATCGGATTTGTGTTCGGGCTGCTCCGCAAGTTCGTCCCCGGCGCTCGCCAGATCGTTCAGCAGCGCCTGGAGTAGCTCCTCCTTGCTCGCGAAGTGGTTGTAGAACGACCCGGCCGCACGCCCCGCGGCCGCGGTGATGTCGGTGATCTTGGTGTTCAAGTAGCCGCGTTCGGCGAACACCCGCCGCGCCGCATCCTTCAGTGCCTGTTCGGTCTCTGCGGACTTCTCTCGGCGACTCGACGTCACTCGCACCACCTCCTTGACACGAAAACCTACCAACCTCCATACTGAATTCAGATTCAGTGAATTTCAATTCAGATTGGTGAAGATCATGAAAGCAGCAGTTCTGCGCAACGCCGGTGAGGTGCCCGTATACGGCGACTTCGACGACCCGCAGGTGACCGAAGGCCGGGAACTGGTCGAACTGGTGGCGGCGGGCATCCACCCGATCGTTCGATCGCTGGCCGCAGGCACGCACTACGGCAGTACCCACGCCTACCCTCTGATCCCGGGCCTCGACGCGGTGGCACGCACCGCCGACGGCGCACTCGTCTACACCGGTTTTCCGCAGGCCCCCTACGGCACGCTGGCCGAACTCATGGCGGTGCCCACGCGGATGCGGATTCCGCTCCCGACCGGCGCCGAACCCGCGCGAATTGCCGGTGGTCTCAACCCCGGATTGTCCTCGTGGCTGGTCCTGCGCGAACGCCGCGACGCACTGCCCAACCAGCAGCTCGGCACCGTGCTGATCCTCGGCGCCACCGGTGCCGCCGGACTGCTGGCCGTGCAGAACGCCTTCATACTCGGCGCGGACCGGGTGATCGCCGCCGGACGCAATCCGTCGGCACTCGAGCGGGCGACGGAATATGGCGCGAACACGGTCACGCTGCAGGACAACAAGGAGGCCACCGCGTCGGTGCTGGCCGAAGCCCTCGGCACCGAGGCGCCGAGCCTGGTGCTCGACTATGTGTGGGGAGCACCGGCCGAGGCCGCCTTCGCAGCCCTCGGACGCCAAGGCCTGACCGAGGACGACGCGGATATCGCATTCATCCAGATCGGCTCCATGGCAGGTGCCGAGGCGGCCGTTCCGGCGGCGCTGCTGCGCAGCCGTCGCATCACGATCTCCGGTAGCGGAGCTGGATCCGTGTCGATGCAGTCGATCCTGGCCGCCATCCCCGAATACATGCAATTGATCGCCGAGGGCCGATTGGACACCGCGGTACAGGAGTTCCCGCTCTCGAAGATCGAAGACGCATGGGTCGCCGCGCAATTCGGCACCGCCCGGGTGGTCGTGGTCCCGGATTGATCAATCGACGGTAAACCGCCAACATGATTCAGTACGGAGAAATCGTGCATACGCAAGTACTCATCGCAGGTGCCGGACCCACCGGCCTCACCCTCGCCATCGACCTGGCCCGCCGCAATATCCCAGTGCGCATCATCGACCGGGCCACCGAATTCTTCGCTGGATCGCGCGGCGACGGTATCCAGCCGCGCACCCTCGAAGTGTTCGACGACCTCGGCGTGCTGGACGCGGTTCGCCGGGCCGGATCACCGACACCGGTCATCCGCGCGTACTCCGGCAATGAATTCGCGGGCGAACATCGGATGGCCGAGCCGGTCGAGCCGACGCCCGCGGTCCCCTACCCCAACCTCTGGGTGCTCGGGCAGTCGCGGACCGAGGCGATCCTGCGCGACCGGCTCGCCGAGTTCGGTGTGCAGGTCGAACTCGCCACGGCGCTGGTCACTTTCGAACAGGACGAGACCGAGGTCAGCGTCGAGTTGGCGCACGACGGCGTCATCGAGACGCTACGTGTCGCCTATCTGGTCGGCGCGGACGGTGGCAAGAGCACGGTCCGCAAGACGCTCGGAGTTCCGTTCGAGGGCACCACCGACGATTCGATCCGCATGTTGCTGGGCGATGTCAGTGCCGACGCACTCGACCACGACTACGGCTACTGGTTCGCGGCGGCCGGTCGCCCGATGGAGGGAATCATATTGTCTCCCTTGCCCGGTGGCAGACAGTTCCAGTTCGGCGCGCCATTGGGCTCCGATGCCGAACCCACTCTCGAGGTGCTGCAAGAGTTCGTCGACCGCTATGCCGAAAATCTGGATATCGTCCTCACCGACCTCACCTGGGCAACTGTGTGGCGGCCGAATATCCGTCTGGCGCAACGGTTCCGAGAGGGTCGGGTATTTCTCGCGGGCGATGCCGCGCATGTGCATCCGCCCACCGGCGGACAGGGCATGAATACCGGTATCCAGGACGCCTACAACCTCGGCTGGAAACTCGCCGCCGCTGTCATGGGCGACGAATCACTGCTGGACAGTTACGAATCCGAGCGCCGCACGGTAGCCGCACGAGTGCTCGGAATCAGTACCGAACTGCTGGACAAGCTGGTCGACGGTGCGCAGGACGCCATGCAGCGCGGCGAGCAGACGCGTCAATTGGATATTAGTTACCGCGATCCCGCCGACGACGGCGTGCTCGTCGCGGGTGACCGCGCACCCGACGCACCGGTCAAAGATGCCGAAGGGCGGCCGATTCGACTGTTCGACCTGTTCCGCGGACCGCATGCGACGCTGCTGTCATTCGGCGAAACCGACGTACAGCCCGAGCCCGGTGTCGAGGTATATACAGTGATCCGACCCGGCGACAAGGCGACTGGACAGTACGTCGTAGATGTCGACGGTCACGCCTTCGCCGCCTATGACGCGGTCGACGGCACCACCGTACGAGTCCGGCCAGACGGATACCTCGGCTGACCTAGCCGAAGAAGCTGCCGATCGTGTCCCATCCGAGCACCGAATCAACCGCGAGACCACAGAACACCACGGCCAGATAGTTGTTGGACTGAAGGAACAGTCGCAGCGGCTTCACCGATTCACCGCGTCGCACACCTGAGTACAGTTGGTGCGCCATGAGCAGGAACCATGCTCCGGCCACGAGCGCGACGGCCGCGTAGACCACACCGGTCGCGGGGACCAGCGCGAGGGTGGTGAGCACGGTGAGCCAGGTGTAGATGACGATCTGCTTGGTGACGGCCTGCTCGGTGGCCACGACCGGCAGCATCGGGACGCCGGCCGCGCGATAGTCCTCCTTGTAGCGCATGGCCAGCGCCCAGGTATGCGGCGGCGTCCAGAAGAAAATGACACCGAACAGCGCGATCGCGGGCCAGCCGATATTTCCGGTCGCCGCCGACCAGCCGACCAACGCCGGCATACATCCGGCCGCGCCACCCCACACAACATTCTGCGAGGTCCGACGCTTGAGGCCGAGGGTGTACACGAAGACGTAGAACAGGATCGTCGCGACGACCAGCAGACCACTGAGCAGATTCGCCTGCCACCACAACCAGGCGAAAGAGCCGATGCCGAGCGTCACCCCGAATACGAAGGCATGTGAGGTCGGCACGGCCTCCCTGGCCAGCGGGCGCTTCGCGGTCCGCTTCATCACCTTGTCGATATCGGCGTCGGCGACACAGTTGAGCGTATTGGCGCTCGCGGCGCCCATCCAACCGCCGAACAGCGTGGCCAGGATCAGTCGGATATCGACGTGTCCGCGGTCGGCCAGCAGCATCGTCGGAATGGTCGCGACCAGCAGCAGCTCGATGACGCGCGGCTTGGTCAACGCGATATAGGCGAGCGGTCGCCGCAATAGTCGGGACAGCAGGCCATCGCCGGTGAACCGGTCGGCCAGCGCCGTCGCGGAGGAGCCGTGTGCGCCATTGCCACCCGGCTGTTGCCCAATCCGCACTATCTCTCCTCGCACGCTGTGCATCGCATCCGGCATGAAACCACTGCCGCGCTCCCCCTGCTCGAGCTGGTGCGAGGCGGCAACTACTACAGACGATGGTAGACCCAGCCGCATAGCCTTCTTTCCATAGCCCCTCGCTCCAGCACCTTGTCGCAGCGATTCGACACCCGGAGTAAGCCGGGTTCCTCACATGCCGGTCATCGGGCACATCTAGGGTAGTTGGGGTAAACCGGTTCGCATTCCACCGCTGCCGTGCGTGCACCCCTCCGCCACCGTCGACGAAACCAATGTCAGGAGAACCTCGGTCGTGTCAGTCACAGACGACATCCGCGCCCTCACTCAGCCGAACCACCCGGACGACTGGACGGATCTGGACACCAAGGCCGTCGACACCGTTCGGGTTCTTGCAGCCGATTCGGTGCAGAACGCCGGGAACGGGCACCCCGGCACCGCGATGAGCCTCGCGCCACTGGCCTACACGCTCTACCAGCGCACCATGCGCCTGGACCCGAGCGATCCGAGCTGGGTCGGCCGCGACCGCTTCGTGCTGTCCTGCGGTCATTCCAGCATCACCCAATACATCCAGCTCTACCTGGCCGGATACGGTCTGGAGCTGAACGATCTCGCGCATCTGCGCAAATGGGGCTCGCTCACCCCCGGCCACCCCGAATTCCGCCACACCGACGGCGTCGAGATCACCACCGGCCCGCTGGGTCAGGGTCTGGCCTCCGCGGTCGGTATGGCCATGGCGGCGCGGCGCGAACGCGGTCTGTTCGATCCGGACGCCGCACCCGGCACCAGCCCGTTCGACCATTTCATCTACGTCATCGCCTCCGACGGTGATATGGAGGAGGGCGTCACGTCCGAGGCCTCCTCACTCGCGGGCACCCAGCAGCTGGGCAACCTGGTCGTGATCTACGACGACAACAAGATCTCCATCGAGGACGACACCACCATCGCCTTCACCGAGGATGTCGCCGAGCGCTACCAGGCCTACGGCTGGCACGTCCAGGTTGTCGAGGGCGGCGAGGACGTCGTCGCCATCGAGGCGGCGCTGGCCGCGGCCAAGGCGGAGACCGGTAAGCCGTCGATCATCGTGCTGCGCACCATCATCGGCTACCCGGCGCCGAACAAGATGAACACCGGCGCCGCGCACGGTGCGGCACTCGGCGCCGACGAAGTGGCCGCGACCAAGAAGATCCTCGGCTTCGATCCGGAGAAGAACTTCCAGGTCGACGACGATGTCATCGCGCACACCCGCAAGGTCATCGAGCGCGGCCAGCAGGCACATGCGGCCTGGCAGCAGCGGTTCGACGCGTGGGCCGCCGCGAACCCGCAGAACAAGGCACTGTTCGATCGGCTGGCCAAGCGTGATCTGCCCGCGGGCTGGGCCGCGAATCTGCCGACCTACGAGGCGGATCCGAAGGGGATCGCCACCCGCAAGGCGTCCGGCAAGGTGCTCGCAGCGCTGGCGCCGGTGCTGCCGGAGCTGTGGGGCGGTTCGGCCGACCTCGCCGAATCCAACAACACCACCATGCCCGACGCGCCGAGCTTCGGTCCGGAGTCGATCTCGACCGGTATGTGGAAGGCCAACCCGTACGGCCGCACCCTGCACTTCGGTGTGCGCGAGCACGCCATGGGCGCGATCCTCAACGGCATCGCGCTGCACGGCCCGACCCGTCCCTACGGCGGCACCTTCCTGGTCTTCTCCGATTACATGCGCCCGGCCGTACGCTTGGCCGCGCTGATGCGGGTGCCCGCGATCTACGTGTGGACGCACGACTCCATCGGCCTCGGCGAGGACGGTCCGACGCATCAGCCGATCGAACATCTGGCCGCGCTGCGCGCGATCGCGGGTCTGAACGTGGTCCGCCCCGGCGATGCCAACGAGACCACCTACGCCTGGCGCACCATCCTCGAGCGCGACAGCAGCGAGCACACCTCACACTTCTCGGTCTCCGAACCCGCCCACCAGGACGGACCGTCCGCACTCGCGCTCACCCGCCAGGATCTGCCGATCCTCGAGGGCACCAGCTACGAAGGTGTGAAGAAGGGCGGCTACGTGCTGGCCGAGGCATCCACCGGCACACCGCAGGTGATCCTGATCGCGACCGGATCCGAGCTGCAGCTCGCGGTCGCCGCCCGCACTACGCTGGAGGCGCAGGGCATCGGTACCCGCGTGGTCTCGATGCCGTGTGTGGAGTGGTTCGACGCGCAGGACAAGGCATATCGGGACGAGGTGCTGCCGCCGTCGGTCGCCGCTCGCGTGGCCGTCGAGGCCGGTATCGCGATGCCGTGGTACCGGTTCACCGGTGACGCGGGCGAGATCGTATCGATCGAGCACTTCGGTGCCTCGGCCGATTTCAAGACCCTGTTCCGCGAGTTCGGGATCACCGCGGAAGCCGTAGTCGCTGCCGCGCAGCGCACCCTGGAAAACGTGAAGGGATAAGAGCTCATGGCACAGAACGAAAACCTCGCCGCCCTCTCCGCCGCGGGCGTCTCGGTGTGGCTCGATGATCTTTCGCGGGACCGGATCCAATCCGGCAACCTGGCCGAGCTCATCGAAACCCGTAGCGTCGTCGGCATCACCACCAATCCGACCATCTTCCAGGGCGCCCTGAGTCAGGGCCACGCCTACGACGCCCAGGTGAAAGAGCTCGCCGCCCAAGGCGCGGATGTGGATTCGGCGATCCGGACCATCACCACCGACGATGTGCGTGCGGCCTGCGATGTGCTGGCCGGGGTATACGAGGCCAGCAACGGTGTCGACGGCCGGGTCTCCATCGAGGTCGACCCGCGCCTGGCTTTCGATGCCGAGCAGACGGTCGCGCAGGCCATCGACCTGTGGAAGACGGTGGACCGGCCCAACCTGTTCATCAAGATTCCGGCCACCGAGGCGGGCCTGCCCGCGATCACCCGGGTGATCGCGGAGGGCATCAGCGTCAACGTGACGCTGATCTTCTCGGTCAAGCGTTACCGCGAGGTGATGGGCGCCTACCTCGACGGTCTGCGCAATGCCAAGGGCGCCAGCCACGATCTGGCCAAGATCCATTCGGTCGCTTCGTTCTTCGTCTCCCGCGTGGACACCGAGATCGATAAGCGACTCGAGGCGATCGGTACGCCGGAGGCACTGGCACTGCGCGGACAGGCGGGTGTCGCCAATGCGCGCCTGGCCTACGCCGAATACCAGGATGTATTCGATGGTGGTGCGCACACCTCGACCTATCAGCATCTGGCCGCCGCAGGTGCGAATCGGCAACGGCCGCTGTGGGCTTCGACGGGCGTGAAGAATCCGGAGTACTCCGACACGCTGTATGTCACCGAACTGGTGGCGCCGAATACGGTGAACACGCTGCCGGAGAAGACCCTCGAGGCGGTCGCCGATCACGGTGCGGTCCGTGGCGATGCCGTCAGCGGTACCGCCGCGGCCGCGCAGGAGATCTTCGACAAGCTCACCGCGATCGGCATCGACCTCGACGATGTGTTCGAGGTACTCGAGCGCGAGGGTGTGGAGAAGTTCGAGAAGTCGTGGGAGGAGCTGCTTTCCGCCACGGCAGGTGAACTGGCCAAGACCGGGGATAACTGACCCGATGGCCGGCACTCAGACGAATATCTGGAAGAACCCGCTCCGCGACGAGCGGGACAAGCGGGTCCCGCGGATCGCGGGACCGTGCAGCATGGTGATCTTCGGCGTCACCGGCGATCTGTCCCGGAAGAAACTGATGCCGGCCATCTACGATCTGTCGAACCGGGGGCTGCTGCCCCCGGGCTTCGCACTGGTCGGCTTCGCCCGCCGTGACTATGCGGACGAGGACTTCGCGAACGTCGTGCTCGAAGCGGTAAAAGCGCACGCGCGCACACCCTTTCGGCAGGAGGTCTGGGACCATCTGGCCGAGGGCATCCGCTTCGTGCAGGGCTCCTTCGACGACGATTCCGCCTTCGCCAAACTCGCCGACGTGCTGGCGAAGCTGGACAAGGACCGCGGCACCGGCGGCAATCACGCCTTCTACCTGTCGATTCCGCCGAATATGTTCCCGGTGGTGCTCGATCAGCTCTCCCAGCACAAATTGGCCCAACCGACGAAAACCGATGGCGAGGGCCGCAAGCCGTGGCGTCGGGTGGTGATCGAGAAGCCGTTCGGCCATGATCTGGACAGTGCGGTCGAACTCAACGCACTGGTCAACCGGGTGTTCCCGGAGGAGACGGTCTTCCGCATCGATCACTATCTCGGCAAGGAGACGGTGCAGAACATCCTGGCGCTGCGCTTCGCCAACCAGCTCTACGAACCGATCTGGAATGCCAATTACGTCGACCATGTGCAGATCACCATGGCCGAAGACATCGGATTGGGCGGTCGCGCAGGCTATTACGACGGTATCGGCGCCGCCCGCGATGTCATCCAGAACCACCTGCTGCAGTTGCTCGCGCTGACCGCCATGGAGGAGCCGATCAGCTTCGAGCCCAAGCAGCTGCAGGCGGAGAAGATCAAGGTGCTATCGGCGACCAAACTCGTCGAGCCCCTTGATGAAACCACCGCACGCGGCCAGTACGCGGAGGGCTGGCAGGGCGGCGAGCATGTGGTCGGACTGCTCGACGAGGAAGGTTTCGACCCGCAATCGCGCACCGAGACCTACGCGGCGCTCACCCTCGAGGTCGACACCCGACGCTGGGCGGGTGTGCCGTTCTACCTGCGCACCGGAAAACGCCTGGGCCGCAGGGTGACCGAGATCGCGGTGGTGTTCAAGCGGGCACCGCATCTGCCGTTCGACCAGACCATGACCGAGGATCTCGGGCAGAACGCACTGGTTATTCGGGTGCAGCCCGATGAGGGTATTACCACCCGGTTCGGTTCGAAGGTGCCGGGGTCGAGCATGGAAGTGCGCGACGTCAATATGGATTTCAGCTACGGCGAGGCGTTCACCGAATCCTCTCCCGAGGCCTACGAACGTCTGATCCTCGATGTGCTGCTCGGGGTGCCGTCCCTGTTCCCGGTGAACGCGGAGGTCGAATTGTCCTGGCGCATCCTGGATCCGGTGCTCGAGCACTGGGCCGCCGACGGTAAGCCCGAACAGTACGAGGCGGGGACCTGGGGTCCGGCCTCGGCCGACGAGGTATTGGCCCGCACCGGGCGCGAATGGCGGCGGCCATGATCGTCGACATGCCGCAGACCACCACCTCCGAGGTCACCAAACGCCTGGTGCGCCTTCGGGAGAGCAATGGCGTGATCACCATGGGCCGGGTGCTGACACTGGTCGTATGCACGCTGGACAGCTCCGAGGCCGAGGACGCTATCGACGCAGCCAATGACGCAAGCCGCGAACATCCCTGTCGCGTGGTCGTATTGGCGCGCGGCGATCGCGAGGCCGAGACCCGGTTGGATGCCCAGATCCGCGTGGGCGGTGATGCCGGCGCGGCCGAGGTGATAGTGCTGCGACTGCAGGGTGATCTGATCAACCACGAGAGCAGCGTCGTCATCCCGTTCCTGCTGCCGGACACCCCGGTGGTGGCCTGGTGGCCGCGTGGCGCACCGGAGTTCCCGTCCAAGGATTCGGTGGGACGCTTGGCGACTCGCCGCATCACCGACGCCACCTTCGCCGCCGATCCGCAGGCGACGATCAAGAAGCAACTGGGCTCCTACGCCTCCGGTGATACCGATCTGGCGTGGAGTCGCATCACCTATTGGCGGGCGCTGTTGGCGGCCGCCATGGACGAACCGCCGTTCGAGCCGGTGGATTCGGTGATCGTCTCCGGACTGCGCGACGAACCGGCGCTGGATATGCTCGCCGGCTGGTTGGCCGCCCGCCTCGACTGCCCGGTGCGCCGCCGCTCGGGTGCGTTGCGGGTGGAGGTGCGTCGCCCGACTGTGTCGATCGCTATCGAGCGGCCGCAGACCGGGCGCACCGCGACATTGACCCGCACCGGTGACCCGGATCAGCGAATCGCATTGGCGCGCCGGGAAACTCGCGACTGCCTCGCCGAGGAACTGCGACGGCTGGATGCCGACGAGATCTATGCCGAGGCGCTCGCCGGAATCGAGAAGGTGACCTATGAGTGAGCGCGCGAACTTCCCCGCGCACACCGTCCGAGTACACGACGACACCGACGCCTTGATTGCCGCCGCGGCCGCACAATTCGTCGCCGTCGTGGTGGCCGCGCAGGCGGCACGTGGGTCCGCATCAGTGGTGTTGACCGGCGGTGGGACCGGGATCGGGCTGTTGGAATTGGTCCGCAAGACACCCGGCGATATCGACTGGACACAGCTCGATGTGTTCTGGGGCGACGAACGATTCGTGCCAGCGGGCGATTCCGAGCGCAATGATCTGCAGGCACGGCAGGCGCTGCTGGATCATGTGCCGGTGGATCCGTCGCGGGTGCATCCGGTCGCCACCTCCGATGGCGAATATCCGGATCCGGTCGAGGCCGCCGCCGAGTATGCGGCGGCGGTGCACGCGCACTTGGCCGAGTACGGGGCCTTCGATCTGCATCTGCTCGGTATGGGCGGCGAGGGGCATGTGAATTCGCTGTTCCCGCATACCGATGCGGTACGGGAACAGCACGAACTCGTTGTCGCGGTAACGGATTCGCCCAAACCGCCGCCGGTGCGAGTCACGCTGACACTGCCCGCGGTGCGGCACAGTCGCCATGTTGTGCTGGTCGTCGGTGGTGTGGCCAAGGCCGACGCGGTGGCCGCGGCGGTTGCGGGCGCGGATCCGGTAGAGATCCCCGCGGCGGGTGCCGGCGGGTCGGAATCCACTACGTGGCTGTTGGATCGGGATGCCGCCGCGGCATTGCCGGGTGCCGCGAGCTAACTGAGCAGTTCCTGCGCGGTTGCGCCGAGGACCAGTTCGCGCACCCGTGGTGAGCCGGTGGCGCGTTCGACGGTGGTGCGTGCGATGACCGGATCTCCGTAGGGGGCATCGGATCCGAAAAGGGTGCGCTCGGGAATTTCGGCTATCGCCAGGCGGACCGCGAAAATGATACTGGCAGTGGACAGTTCGAGGTACATATTCGGGGTGTCGCGGACCAGTTCGATCGCGTCCATCCAGTGCGCTCCGCCGAGTTGGGAGACCACGAGCGGCACGCGTGGATAGCGGCGCGCAAGGTCGGTCAGGGTGCGCAGGTCGGCGGCGGTCGTGGGCGCGGCGCCGTGGACGACGACAGGCAATCCACCATGGTCGGTGGCGGCACGGAGTACCGGCTCGATGAGCCCGGCCTGGTCGGGCGGCGGGGTCAACTCACCGATGCCGCGCAGTCCACGTCCGACTACCTCGCGTTCAACAATCGCTTCGGCGTCGGGTGCGTCGAGCGGCACCGAGGCGAAGCCGATGAAGCGGTCCGGGTAGGCCGCGAGGGCGGCGTCGAGTTCGCGGGTGGCCGCTTCGCGGCCGAGGCCGCCGCCGCCGGCGAGCGCCTGAGTCAGCAGGTCCATCTCTGTGCGGAGTTCGGTGAGAGTTCCGGCCCGTTCCGGATGCGGTCGGGTCATGAAGAGGACGGTCTTGTCCACACCCGCCTCGTCGAGTAGCGCGATGTGGTCGGTGAGCGGTTCGTGGACGTGGCTGTGTGCGTCGATGATCAACGTTTCTCCTGACGGAATCGAGTTACGGTCTCGAGTGTTGATCCCTGACACCATGGGAAGGTCAAATCATGCTGATCGGTGAGCTGGCCAGCCGCACCCGCATCAGCGAGCGGCTGCTGCGGTATTACGAGCGAGTCGGGCTGCTGTCGGCCGAACGCCGCCACAATGGGTATCGCGAGTACGACGCGAATGCCGAGCAGCGTGTCGGGCAGATTCGCGCATTGCTCGCTGCGGGACTCTCGACGCGGGTGATCGGGCGGCTGCTGCCGTGCACGGTCGCCGATGGCGCGTTGCGGGCCTGTCCTGGCGTATTGCCCGCGTTGCGGGATCGGCTGGCGGAGTTGGATCGTCGGGCCGTTGAGCTCGATGTCGCTCGCGATCTGCTGCGGCGGACGATCGAGGAAACAGAACAGTCGCGCTGACGCTGCGCCCATTCCGAATGTGCCGATAAATCCGCGATTCGACACCGGGGTACTAGGAGAAATTTCTTGCAACTGCCGAGGTGATCAGAATACTTTCGGAAATCGTACTGAAATCAGGTCCCTGGAGCGGCAGCCGTCGGAGATGATCACAGCGTGACCGAACAGCGAGTCGACCTCGAGGAGCGATTCCGTGCCGAGCTATCGGCGCTGGAGCCACGGCCGAGCCGTCCTGTCGAACAGCCGCTCGAGGGTGTCGTGCTCACCGGAGCCCAGTGCCTCGATCTTTTCGAATCACAGGCGACCAGTAGGCATCTCGATCTCGCGGCACGCCGGTTGGGCACAGCCAAGCGCGGCTATTACAGCATCGGGTCCTCCGGACACGAGGGCAATGCGGCGGTCGCGGCTGCCCTGCGCTGCACTGATCCGGCGCTGCTGCACTATCGCTCGGGGGCATTCTTCGTGCACCGGGCCAGGCAGGTGCCCGGTCTCGACCCGATCCGGGATGTGCTACTCGGCGTCGTCGCGGCGGCCGCTGAACCGATATCGGGCGGCCGTCATAAGGTTTTCGGCAGCAAACCGGCTGCGGTGATCCCGCAGACGTCAACCATCGCGTCACATCTGCCGCGCGCCGTCGGCCTCGCCTTCGCGATCGAACGCGCGGCTCGGCTCGGCGTCGCCTGCGAATGGCCGTCGGATTCGGTGGTGCTGTGTAGTTTCGGCGATGCGTCGGCCAATCACTCCACCGCCGCCGGAGCCATCAATGCCGCGATTCACACTGCGCGCCAAGGGGTTCCACTGCCGCTGCTGTTCGTATGCGAGGACAATGGGATCGGCATCAGCGTCCCGACCCCGCCCGGCTGGATCGAACAGTCCTACGGCATCCGCCTAGGCCTGCAGTATTTCGACGCCGACGGCTGCGATCTCCTCGACGCCGCGACAACCGCGACCCAGGCGGTCGACTGGGTGCGCGAACACCGCAAGCCGGCCTTCCTCCACCTGAGCACCGTACGGCTCATGGGCCATGCCGGATCCGATGTCGAATCCGCCTACCGCAGCCCCACCGATATCGCCGCCGACCTGCGCCGGGACCCGGTGATTGCAACCGGGCGCCTCCTGATCACCTCCGGCGTCGCAACCCCGACCGAAGTCATCGCACGATACGACGAAATCGGTGGCCGAGTCGCCGCCATGGCCGAATCGGTTTGTCGCGAACCGAAGTTGACCTCCGCCGCTGCGGTGATGGCACCGTTGGCCCCGCTACATCCGGACCGGGTGCGGGCCGATGTCTTGCGTCGAGGCCCGCTCGGGTCTGGTGTCAGAACATCAGCTCAGGTACCGGAGACCGTCGACACCATCGTTCGCGACATCGCGATGAGCGGCAGGCCCGCCCGCGACACCCACAAGCGCCGCCAAGGCACAGCGGAACAAACAGTTACGCAAGATGGTTCGGCGACGCTGGCGCAGGCGATCAATCAGACGCTGGCCGCACTGCTCGACCGGGACAACGACGTCCTGGTGTTCGGCGAGGATGTCGGCCGCAAGGGCGGCGTCTACGGTGTCACCAAGGGCCTGCAGAAGCAGTTCGGAGTGCGCCGTGTCTTCGATACGCTGCTCGACGAACAGAGCGTGCTCGGCACGGCCCTAGGCGCCGGACTCGCCGGATTCGTGCCGATTCCGGAGATCCAATATCTCGCCTACGTGCACAATGCCGCCGACCAGTTGCGCGGGGAAGCCGCCACACTGTCGTACTTCTCCCAGGGGCAATACCGGAATCCGATGGTCGTGCGCATCGCCGGATACGGCTATCAGAAGGGGTTCGGCGGCCACTTCCACAACGACAATTCCATCGCGGCACTGCGCGATATCCCGGGCCTGATCATCGCCTCCCCCGCCCGCGCCGATGACGCCGCCGCCATGCTCCGCACCTGCGTCTGCGCCGCTCGCGTCGACGGCCGCGTCTGCGTCTACCTCGAACCCATCGCCCTCTACCACACCCGCGACCTGCACCATCCTGGCGATAATGCCTGGCTCGCAACACCTTCCGATACCGACCACATCGCCATCGGCCGCGCCCGCGTCTACGGCGACGGCCCCGACCTCACCATCGTCACCTTCGCCAACGGCGTCCCCATGAGCCTGCGGGTAGCCCAACGCCTCTCATCTCGCGGTATCCGAGCCCGCGTGCTCGACCTCCGCTGGCTATCCCCTCTCCCTGTCGATGACCTACTCGAGCACGCCCGCGCCACCGGCCGAGTCCTCATCGCCGACGAAACGCGCCACACCGGCGGTGTCTCCGAATCCCTCTGCGCCGCCCTGATCGACGCCGGTTTCAACGGCCACCTAACCCGCGTAACCAGCGAAGACTCCTTTATCCCCCTCGGCCCGGCCGCCGGCACCGTCCTCCTCGACGAACCCCGAATCGAATCAGCCGCCACCGAACTCGCCAACCGCTGAACCCACGCGGTACTCGCCAACCCCTCGCATCGGCGAGTACCGCGCGCCCGTTGGTCGGCTATCGCCGCAACCGCAGCACCGCTTCCAGAAATTCGCGCATCGACGGCCGAAACCCGTTGCGCGGCTCGTGGATCCATCGCCGAAAACCGCGCCGCTCGTCATCGGGAGATGGCAGCACAACGTATTTCGGCGCAACGCCGATATTCCAGCGCAGCAGCGCGGGCGTCAGACTCTCCGGACATGGCCCGGACGGTCCGGTCAGAAAGGTCCACCGCCGTGACGCCGGGTGTTCGATCACCGGCCCCAACGGCCCATGCTGTTCCGCGACGAATTCCGTTGCCAGCCGGGAGGGCATCACCACCGCACTGACCGGTCCGGTCTGCACGATGATCCGCGTCTCGGTCTCGGGCAGGATGACGGCGGGCAGTTCCAGATCGCGCTGGTAGTGCCGGCAGCGTTGCGCGGTTGTCTCTGCGCTACTGGGCATTTCGCACCGCCCGACAATCGTTCGTGGCTGTAGTCATCCGACATCCCCTCCGCCCCCGCGACGCAGGGATGGTCCTCGATGACGCCCCTGCCTCGGCGTGCCGTGATATCTTTGATGCGGTAATGCTAGCGTGATTATCACGCTTCAGGAAGTGAATCGGATGAGTAGGCTCAGACCGATACGCTGGGGAGCCATGGGAACTCGATTACGGACCGCGCGAAAATTGTTGCTGGGACGCGAAATCGAGCATATGGTCCGCACCGGGGGCGTCAGTCAGACCGAGGCCGGCAAGATCATCGAGTCGACCCAGAGCCGAATCAACCAGTTGATCAATGGAGTCGGCGCCATCAGCGTCGGCGATCTCGAACTCCTCGCAACGACACTGGGTTTCACCGACCCCGGCTATATCGAGACGCTCAAGGAACTGCGTCGCGACAATCACAAGCGCGGTTTCTGGACCACCGGCCACCGCCGCGCCTACGTCGAGGACCTGCGACTGCTCGTCGATCTGGAGGCGCATGCCAGCCTGTTGCGCACCGCCGAGGCGGAGATCATGCCGGGACTCATCCAGTGCGAGTCCTATATTCGCGCACTGCACGAACCGGTCACCCCGGTCGCGGCGGACCGCGTCACCGTCGAGGAGTCGGTGCATGCGCGGCTGGCCCGGCAACAGGTGCTGACCGAGGCGGACCCACCGGAGTTCCGCGCGATCCTGTCCGAATCCTGTCTGCGCCGCGAATACGGCGGGCGCGAGGTGATGCTCGAACAACTCGAGCATCTGTCGAATCTGTCCAGGCGGCCGAATATCCTGATCCAGGTGCTCCCATTCACCGTCACCACGCGCGGGGCCGGGATGGAGGACCGGTACACGCTGGTACGGGTGCCGTCGCCGGGTGCGGCGGGTGATCTCGAGATGGCGATCGTGGAGAGTCAGGGCGATATCCGCTATATCGATGACAAACCCGCGGTGGCCGCCCGCGAAACCGTATGGTCCCGGCTCAGTGCCGCCGCACTCGGCGCCGAGGACTCCCGGAAATTCATGGAGCACGTCGCACGATCATTGCGCCGCAAGACATTTACCAGCACTTGACGAATCAGGAGCCCCCGGATGTCCGCCGACTTCGAGCCCCGCGAAATCAATGCGAGCCGACCATCCGCCGCCCGCATGTACCACTACTACCTGTCCGGGGAAGCTGTCTTCGAGGTCGACAAAATCTTCGGTGAGCGGCTGTTCGAAATACTTCCGTTCCTCGACGTGTGGGCCCACCACAATCGCGGATTCCTGCGCCGCGCGACACGATTCATGGTGGAGCAGGGCATCCGGCAATTCCTCGATATCGGTTCCGGACTACCCACCGTCGGCAATACACATGAGGTCGCGCGGGAAGTCGCGCCGGATTCGCGCGTGGTCTATGTCGACAACGATCTGGAAGCGGTCAATCGCGCCCACGACCTGCTGCTGCACGGCGATGCCCTCGACAACACCGCCATCATCGAGGCCGATCTGCGTTACCCCGACCTGATTCTGGACCATCCGGATACCCGGCGGCTGATCGACTTCGGGCAACCGCTCGGCCTCTTGGTCGTCAGCGTCTGGCCATTCGTACCCGACGCCGATCACCCGCACGACCTGATGGCGCGACTGCGCGACCGGCTCCCCTCCGGCAGCTATGCCGCGATGACCCACGTTTCCTTGGACGACGCCGGCCCGGAGATCAAGCAGCAAATGGCCGCGGCCGCCGCACTCTATGACGAAACCTCCGATCCGGTGACCTTGCGCACGCGCGCCGAGTTCACCGCGCTCTACGACGGCCTCGATCTGGTCGAACCCGGTATCGCCTACGCGCCGGACTGGCGCCCCGACCAACCGGTCGACCTGGAAGATACGGCGCGGCCGTGTAATTTCGCCGCCGTTGGCTATAAGCGTTAAAGGACGAGCAACGGGTCTGCCAACCCGGCGCAACTCCTGCTCCACCCCGTTGAAAGGACATGCAATGACGCAGCCCACCTTCACCGTCGCCGAATTCCGCAAGGCGACCTTCAGCTCGCCCAACCAGAACTGCGTGCGCGTCGCACGTAAGAACGGGTGGACTGCGGTCTGGGACGACAAGCTCGCCGATGAGCGCCACACGCCCGGAATGTCATTGCCCGACAACGAAATTCTTGTCTTCACCGATGAACAGTTCGACGCTTTCCAGGCCGGTATGCGTTCGGGCCGCGCCGAGGATCGGCATCTGGCGATATCGCGACGTGACGGCGGATACGTCTTCCATGCCGCTATTCCCCAGCCGATCGATGGCGTGGAACTACGCTTCGACGAGAACGAGTTCGATGCCTTCCGGCGGGGCGTGCTGAACCACGAATTCGATTGCGCGCGATTCATCGCCGCCTGAGTACATCCCGATAACGCCGCCGAATCCGACACGCGGTAGCTCACTTCCCGTGAATCGGATTCGGCGGCGTGACCGAGGAAATACAGTGGACACACGGTGACCAGCGGCGAAAGGGCACGGCTATGACCACGATGTCCATGCTCGGCGAGGTACGACCCGAACACGATCGGGCGATCGAGGAAGGCCGGGTGCTCCTGCACTTTTTGCGGTCGTTCCGCATGCCCGTACTCGACGTATGGTCCGCCTGCGCCGAACACCGGCAATTGGATCGCTGGTTCGGCAAAGTCACCGCGGGCAACGGCAACCTGACCATCGAACCATTCGACGGTCCCGTCCCCGGCCCCATCGCGATCCGCGTCGAAGACTGCCGCGCACCGCATGATCTGGTGATCCATATCGATGGCGGCATCCTCGAACTGCATATGACCCAGGTCGGGGTCGTGACCAATCTCGAACTGATCCGCCGCCATATCTGCCCGGCCGACGCCGGCTCGGTCGGCCCGCGCTGGCAGTACCTGCTGGACCGCCTCACCGCCTACCTGGACCGACGCCCTCTGCCCAGCTGGGCCGACTACCCTGAATTGACCAACGAATACCGCTGACCCGGCTATTGCGTGAGAGCTGGATCCGGGACCAGGTCGCGCAGGTGACTGGTGATCAGGGCGTTGACCTCGTCGGTGCGTTCCAACTGCACGAGGTGACCCGCGTCCGCGATCTTGGTGACGGCGCGCAGATCGGGAACGTTCGCGCGCAGGGTTGCCAGCGGATCGCGCCCGCTGAATCCCTCCATATCCGGATCTCGATCGCCGTAAAGGAAATACGTCGGAACAGAGACCTCGGCGTCGGCGAATTCAGCGGTGAGTGCCCAGTTCCGATCGAGCACCCGGTACCAATTGAGCCCGCCGGTGAATCCGGTGTGCTCGAAATCCTTTGCCAGGGTGTCGAATTCGGCGATGGAAAGCCAGCGCCACGGCAACAGCGGGGCTTCGGGGAGAACGTCCAGGTAGCCGGTGCCCTCGGCCGGAAAGCGCCAGGTGTCGAGGTAGTGGTAGTCGGCGCTGAGCGAATAGTAGACGCGAGCCAGGAATTCCCTCGAGCGGCCGCCCAATTCGGCATCGGCCACACCGGGCTTCTGAAAATAGTCCAGGTGCAGGAAGTGACGCTGGGCGGCCTTGGCCCACAATTGCGATGGCGCGCGCGGCGGCCGCGGGGCGAACGGATTATTGAGCACGATGACACCGCTGACCCGCTCCGGCGCGCGCAACGCCAACTCCCACACGAGCGCGGCCCCGAAGTCCAGGCCGACGAAGACCGCCTGCTCGGCGCCCATGTCATCGAGCAGTGCGAGTAGATCGCCGATGACTGCGCGGTTGGTGTAGTCCTCGATATCGGTAGGCACATCGGTACGCCCGTATCCGCGCAAATCCGGCGCAACGGCCCGATAGCCCGCCGCGGCGACGGCCGCGAGCTGGCGATGCCACACGAACCAAGTATGCGGAAAGCCGTGGCAGAAGATCACCGGATGACCCTCGCCCTGTTCTGTGACATGCATGCGAATGCCGTTGCTCGTCACGAACCGATGAATCAATTCCACTACGGCCTCCAATAGCTAGAACGTGTTCTTGTTTCACGGTAATGTCCCGGGATCGTGAACGGAATACCTCAGGTTCTAGGCGGCCGGGTCGCGGTGGTGACCGGCGCGAGCCGCGGCATCGGCAAGGGCATCGCGCTGGAGTTGGGTACGGCAGGCGCCACCGTGTACGTCACCGGGCGCTCGGCCGTACCGGGACGCCTACCGGGGACCGTGCACGCGACCGCGGCCGAGATCGACCTGCTCGGTGGCGTCGGGGTTCCGGTCGTCTGCGATCACCGCGACGATGATGCGGTCGAGCGACTATTCGAGCGGATCCGTAATGAGCACGGCCGACTCGATGTACTGGTGAACAATGTCTACAACGCCCCAGCCGCCGCGCGCTGGTTGGGCAAACCGTTCTGGGAGGTGCCGCCGCAGGCCTGGGATGAGACCTTCGATGTCGGCGTCCGATCACATTATGTCGCAAGCGTTTTCGCGGCCCCCCTGCTGATCGAATCGGCAGGCCTGATCGCCAATATCTCCTCCCCCGGCGCCGAGCGCTACATGCACAACGCGGTATACGGCGTAGCCAAGGCCGCGCTGGACCGGCTCACCTCCGATATGGCCGACGACCTCGCCGAGTCGGGCGTCACAGTGGTCTCGCTCTGGCCCGGAATCGTCGATACCGAACTGCTGCAAATGGTGCCACGCGATAAGGACGGCCGGCGCGTCGTCACCCTGCCCGGTGAGGGCAGCTATGACCTCGACAACGCCGAATCCCCCCGCTTTCCGGGTCGCGCCGTCGTCGCACTGGCCGCCGATCCGGACCGCTGCCAACGATCCGGATCGGCTTGGCGCATAGCGGATCTCGCCGAGGAATACGGTTTCACCGACGTCGACGGCCGCATCCCGCGCAACGACTGAGATTCAGACGAGACTCAGGAAGCGCTGCACCGATCGCAACGGCGTCGGCTTGATCCGCCAGGTCAGATAGATATGCGAGCGCGGCGCATCCACGATGTCGAGATAGACCACGCCCGGATGCGGTGCCCGAGTGCGCGCCAGCACCGGCACAATCCCGATACCGCGTTCCGCCGCGACGAGCTCGATCCATTCGTCGAAATTCGTACAGGTGATGACGGTTCTGTTGGGATCGGGCGCGTCCCACGATTCGGCAGTGGTGGTGCCGGAAACGGTATTGGCCACCAGCGGATAGTGCGCGAGATCAGACCAGCGCACCTCGACCGCGGTTGCCAGCGGCGAATGCACCGAAACCGCCAGCACCCGCCGCTCCGAATCGATTTCGCGGGATTCGAGATGGTGCGGCAGCCAGATATCGTTGCGGTGGATGGCGATATCGATCGAGCGGTCATCGAGTGCCGCCATCGGATCCTCCACGCGGCGCAACGAAATCCGGCCGCCCAGCGCCTCGAAGCGGGTGCGGATCGCGGCGAACCAGGCATCGGGCAGCAGCCAGGAGAAGCCGACCTCGATCGTGGCGCGCATGCGCAGGTCCGCCTGGACGGTCTCGATATCGCCGATGATGCGTCTGCTGTGCTCGAGCAGTTCGGCTCCCTCGTCGGTCAGCTCGAAACGCCGGGATGTGCGCTCGATCAACCGGCATTCGACCAGACGCTCCAACTGCTGGATGGTTCGGGTCAGCGCGGGCTGGCTGAGGTGTAGCCGGGCGGCGGCGCGGGTGTAGTTCGCTTCCTCGCAAAGCGCCAGGTACGCCCGCAGGTGCCGCAGCTCGATATCCATGCGTCGAGCGTATACATCGTGCACAGAAAGCATTTCACAGGCTGGGAAACGGATCATACCGTCGAATCTTGTGACCGCATCGGCTCTCCTCGACACCCCACGCCGCACCCTCGCACCGGCACTGGCCGCAGGTGCGGGCCTTGCCGGCGCTGTCGGTGTCGGACGCTTCGCCTACACACCGCTACTGCCCACGATGGTGGACGCGCACCGCATCGATGCCCACGCCGGCGCGCTCATCGCCGCCGCCAACTATGCGGGCTATCTGACGGGCGCGGTGCTGCTCGCACGTCGTCCGGATCTGAACAGCCGCAATACTTTTCGCATTTCGGCAGTGGTTCTGGTGGCCAGCGAAGCCCTGGTCGCGATGCCCGGCCCCGTGATGCTCCCGGCGCTGCTACGACTGATCGCGGGGGTGGCCAGTGCGGTGATCTTCGTCGGCTGCGCCGGCGCGATCGCTCGCCTCGGTGGCCGCCCGCACGCGGCGGGCATCGCCTTCGGCGGGGTCGGATTCGGTATCGCGTTCACCGGATTGCTCGCGCTCGCAGCGCGACCGACGATGTCCTGGCAGGGCCTGTGGCTCGGTGCCGCCGGACTGACCGCTGCGCTCTTGCTGCCCGCCTTCGGACTGGATATTCACGGCTTGCGGAGCATCGAGGTGGTCCGCGCGAAACGTACGAGTACGGCTTGGCGCGCGCTGTTCATCGCCTACACGCTCGAAGGCGTCGGCTATATCGTGCTGGGCACCTTCTTGGTCGCCGCCGTCGGCGCGCACAACGCGACGGTCGGGTCGGCGATGTGGGTGATCGTCGGCGGGGCCGCCGCACCGGCGGTGCTCTGGAGCATTGCCGCCCATCGCTGGACGCCGACGACCGCCTTGGTACTCGCGCTTCTCGCGCAGTGCGCGTCGTCGGCCCTGCTCGCCTGCTCGACGACCATGTGGTCGGCGATCATCGCGGCGGCGCTGTTCGGCGGGACGTTCATGGGCATCTGCATGCTCGCGATCCAGATCGGCATCGAATTGACCGACCACCGGGCTACGGCCACACTCACCGCGGGCTATGGTGCGGGGCAGATGCTGGGTCCACTGGTCGTCGCACCGGTAATCGGCGACGGTTATTCGACGGCTTTCGTAATCGCGACCCTCGTGTTGGCGGTGGCGACAGCGGCTGCCGTCATCGTCGCCAGGCAACTCAAGCGAACTTGATCTCCAAGCCGATACCGAGAATGGCGATGAGCCAGATCAAGCCGGTGAAGATGGTGATGCGGTCGAGGTTCTTCTCGACGACGGTCGACCCCGAAAGGCTGGACTGCACGCCGCCACCAAACAAGCTGGACAGACCTCCACCTTTGGCGCGGTGCAGCAGCACCAGCAGCACCAGCAGCACGCTGGTGATGATCAGGAGGATATCCAGGAACATCCGCATGCCGGACAGTCTATGGGTGTGCGTCGTTACCCGCATAATCCACCCCGGCTCGACGCGACCTACGGTGTGTCTACCGCGACCAGGTGTGTGGTGGTGTCCTGGCCGATCATGAACTCCGCGACGGCGCGTTCGCGCAGTTGGTCCTGGGCGGTCAGGCGTACCTGATGCTGGTGCATATGCTCCGACCACGAGCGCACCACGAATGCCTCCACATAGCGGTCGACCACCCCGACATCGCGATACAGCCGCCATTCCATCGCGCCGGTGCGCTGCATGGACCGTCCGACGAACACCATCGCGGCCAGGAATTCATCGACCTTCTCCGGCGGGACATCGTAGGTGCGCAGCACCAGCACCGGTCCGTCCTCAGGATCCGGTTCGACCACGAGTTGCGGTTCCGGCCAGAAGGCGCTCGGGCTCAGATCCAATTCCTCCGCATTGTGGCGGATCGGCAGCCAGACCGAACTCAGCGCGGAACCTGCCAACAGCACCGCCGCCACCAGTAGCGCGGCCACCGGGCCAACCGCGCCCGCGACCAGCCCCCATACCAGCGAACCGAGTGCCTGGCCGCCCATGAACACCAGCATGTACACCGACAACCCACGCGCCCGCACCCACGCCGGCAGCAGCAGTTGCATGGTCGCGTTCATCGTCGACATGGCCAGCAGCCAGGCGAATCCGGCTCCGACCAACAGCACGAGCACCACAGGCACGCTGTGCAGCACAGCCGCACCCGCCGATGCGATGCCGAACAAGATCGCGGCCGCGGTCAAACGCTGTGTGGGGGTCAGCAGCGTGCGGACCCGACCCAGGCCGACCGCACCCGTCACCGCGCCGAGGCCGAGCGCGCCGAGCAGCAGACCGTAGCCGGATGAGGACAAGCCGAGCTCGTCACGGGCGATCACGGGCAGCAGCGCCCACACCGCGCTCGCCGGGGCGATGAACAGAATCGAGCGCAACAGCACCCGACGGATCGCGGGCGCGGCGCGAATGAACCGGGTGCCCGCCTGCAGCGCGGCCAGCGGACGTTCACTGGGCAGCTTCCGTTCCTTCGCCGGTCTGCGCCAACTGACCAACACTGTGACAATGCCGACGAATGAGACCGCATTCAGTGCGAACACCAGCGTCGGCCCCGACACCGAAACCAGCACACCCGCGATGGCCGGCCCGACCGCGCGCCCGATATTGATATTCATGCTGCCCAGCGCCGCGGCGGATGGAATCTCTTCGCGCGCAACGAGTTCTGGCTGAATGGCCTGCCAAGACGGTCCCGTCAACGCCTGCCCGCACCCGAGCAGGAACAGCAACGTCAACAGCACGCCGGGAGTCGTGTGCCCAGTCGCCGTCGATACCGCGAGCACCGCTGCCAACACCGCCATAGCCGACTGCGCCCCCACCAACAACCTGCGCCGATCCAACAGATCCGCCAACACCCCCGACGGAATCGACAACAGCATCACCGGCAATGTCGTCGCCGTCTGTACGAATGCCACCAATGTCGCGGCATTGGGCGCGTCGACCAGAATCCACTGCGCCCCAACGGTTTGCATCCAGGTACCCAGATTCGAGACCAACTGCGCGATCCAGAGCGCCCGATAGATTCGCGACCGTAACGGCGCCCAAGTGGATAAAGGTGTCGTCGCATCGGCAGTGGTCACGGGCCCGAGCATAGCTACGGGTCGAAATACGTGCCGTTCGCTATTTCGCTCAACGGTGCGCTGGTGCTGGCAACGGCCTGGGCGCGGGTCCGTCCGATGGCAGGCCGGGGCTGCTGGTCGAGCAGCGGGATCGGCCGCCGCAGATCGACCATGGTCGCCAGCGGGATCGGGTCTTCGCGCTCGATGCCGGGCCGGACCGCTGGTTGTTTGTGGTCGGCAGCTGAGTTGCGCGGTTTCCAGCGGCGACGCCCGTACCATCGGCTACATGTCGGCTACAACGGTGCGCGTCGGGGTTCTGCTGGCTATGGCGGCCGGTCTGGTGGCCGGGTGTTCGGGTGATGACAAGCAAGAGGAGAAACCGGCGGGGTCTCCGATGGGACGGACATTTGTCTCGACCGGGGTCGTGGGGCAGCAGATTCCTGGCGGCGGGCCGATGATCCTCACCTTTGCCGATGGCAAGATCTCGGCGAATTCCGGCTGTAATACGGCCGACGGCACGGTGGATCTGACCAATGGGATCCTGCACGTCGGGACGCTCGCGAGCACACTGCTGGCATGTCCGGAGGAACGTGACCAGGCCGATAGTTGGCAGGACAAGGTGTTGACGTCGCTGCCCAAATGGCGGATCGACGATTCGACACTGACGCTGACCGGGAAGGAAATAACGGTCACTTTGCTGGACAAGAAGGTCGCCCAGCCCGATAAGCCGCTCATCGGCACGACATGGATCATCTCCGCCTTGATGACGCCCGATGCGCAGATCCGTTCGCAGACGCTGGACGATGTGAAGCCCACGCTCACCATCGCGGCGGACGGTGGGGTCTCCGGCAACACCGGATGCAATCGTATGACCGGTCACGCCACCCCATCACCGGCCGCAAACGGTCCGGACGTCACGTTCCAGATCGGAACCACGAAGATGGCGTGCGCACCGGAGATCATGGAGGTCGAACAGGGGGTGCTGAAAGCACTCGACGGCAAGACGACGGCCACCGTTGACGCGGACACGCTGATCCTGCGCAATACCAACGGCTTCGGCCTGACACTGCGCGCGGCGTAGCCGTGGACGAAAATGCCTCCCGCACACCGGATCTGCGCCACCCAGACCGCAAACGCACCTGGCATGTGGAGATCGGTCCGTGGCCTGATCTTCCGTCCGCCCACATCGAGAAGCTGCCCACGCCGCCGTCACCGGTGACCCTCGTGCGCTACGCGGAGCTCTACACCGCCGCCGGGCGCGCCCGCCGCACCGAAGACGGCGGCTGGGATGTGGATGCCGTCACCGCACTACTAGCCGCGCGAGACGAATTCCTGCACACCATCTTCACTTTGGGCTTCATCGACCCCGATGGCGCGCTCCTGGCCGAATGCTCGGTCGGCATTTCCGGTACCACGGCCGTGCTGTACATCGTGCACGCCACCAAGCAGCCCGCCGAACTCGCCCACCTCCTGCGCGGCACCCTGTACCGGTTACATGTGCACTATCCGGACGTCCGGACCGCCGAGATCTCGATGGACCCGCGCGACGAGCCACTCGAGCTGGCACTAACAGCCAGCGGTTTCATCGTGAATCACCTCTGATTCCGACTACTTCCGCGTCAGGATCACACGGTCCGCAATCCGCTCCGCCTCCCCGGGCGGCGCGAAGTAGAGTTCCATGGTCACCCGATCCGCCGACTCCAGTTCGATCACCGTCCGCATTCGATCACCGTCCGCATCGGAATCGGCTTGCCGACGAACTGCGGACCGAGCACGCCCGGATCGGTGAACTCCCCGGCCACCTCGATGTCGGCAGCGCCGCCGCTGCCCTTGGCGCCCTTGTAGGTCATCATCATCGGCGTCACGCTGTCCACCGTCGACCATTCGTAGCGGTCGTCGGTCGGCGAATAACCGAGTGTGCCGAGCCGGTAGTACGGTTTGCCGCCGAAGGTTCCCTCGGCCTCCTCCTGCATGAAGTTATTGCCCGTCTTGCCGATCCAGTGCCAGCGTGAGGTGATATCGCTCTTGATCGGATTGTCCGCGGTTCCGCCCGCGATAAAGGTCGACTTCGCGCCGTTCCATTCGCCCACCAGCTGGTCCAGCTTCAGGTGCCCGGCATCCTGGTTGGTGGGAGCCGCCTCGGAACTCGATATGGTCCCCACCGCTGATGGGGAATCGTCGGAGCATCCGGCCCCGAACGCGGTGAACGCCATAAGCGCAACCGTGACCAGTGCGCGCGCCTTCGTTGATCTCACGTGAAAGTCCTTGTCGCCAACTGGATCTTCAGACGCGAACAGCATCGCACCACCGGCACCGGTACGCCTCGCCCCGAGCGGGAAGTCCCGAACGCAAATCAGCCCGGCAACACGCGATCAGGCGTGCTACCGGGCTGGTTTGAACATTCACCCGTCAGGGCAGCGGACCACCCGCGGCAATCGCGGACAGCGTGGCGAATTCGTCACCCTTGAGCGACGCACCGCCGACAAGTGCGCCGTCGATATCGGTCTGCGCGACCAACTCGCCGACGTTCTTGGCATTCACCGACCCCCCGTAGAGCACCCGCACACCCGCCGCGACCTCGGCGGAGGCCAGTTCGACGAGCTCCGCGCGAATCGCACCGCAGACTTCCTGCGCGTCGGCGGGGGTTGCGACCTTACCGGTGCCGATGGCCCAGACCGGCTCGTAGGCGATGACGATCTTCGAAACCTCTTCGGCCGTCAGGCCTTTGAGCGAGCCGCGCAACTGCTCGAGGTTGTACTCGACGTGGGTCTTCGCCTCGCGGACATTGAGACCTTCGCCGATGCACACGATCGGGGTGATCCCGTACTTCAGCGCCTGCTTCGTCTTGGCCAGCACGGTGGCGTCGTCCTCTGAGTGGTACTGCCGCCGCTCCGAGTGGCCAACGACCGCGAAGGTGCAGCCCAGCTTGGACAGCATCGCGGCGCTGATCTCACCGGTGTACGCGCCCGCGTCGTGTGTCGAAACATCCTGCGCACCATAGGTGAGCAGCAGCTTGTCACCCTCGACGAGAGTCTGCACGCTGCGGATATCGGTGAACGGCGGAATCACCGCGACGTCGACCTTGGCGAAGTACTTCTCCGGCAGCGCGAAGGCGATCTTCTGCACCAGGGCGATGGCCTCGAGGTGGTTGAGGTTCATCTTCCAGTTGCCCGCGATGAGCGGTTTGCGTGCCATGGTTCAGTCCTCCAGTACCGCGATACCGGGCAATTCCTTGCCCTCGAGGTATTCCAGGGATGCGCCGCCACCGGTGGAGATGTGCGAGAAACCGTCATCGGGCAGGCCGAGCGCGCGCACGGCTGCGGCCGAATCGCCACCGCCGACAACGGTGAACGCACCCTTGCCCGTCGCCGTCACGATCGCCTCAGCGATACCCCGGGTACCGGCGGCGAAGTTCTCGAACTCGAATACGCCCATCGGGCCGTTCCAGAACACCGTCTTCGCCTCGGTGAGCAGTACCGCGAACCGGTCCACCGACTCGGGACCGACATCCAATCCGAGCCAGCCGTCCGGAATCTCGTGGGCGGGCACCACCTTCGAATCCGCGTCGGCCGCGAACTTATCCGCGACGACGATATCGCGTGGCAGGTGGATGACATCCGCGTAGCGCTCCAGCAGGCCCTTGCAGGTCTCGATCATCTCCTCCTGCAGCAGCGAGCCGCCGACCGAAAGCCCCTGTGCGGCAAGGAAGGTGAAGCACATGCCGCCGCCGATCACCAGGGTGTCGACCTTGGGGGCCAGTGCCTCGATGACGGCCAGCTTGTCAGAGACCTTGGAACCGCCGAGCACGACCGCGTACGGGCGCTGCGAGTTCTCGGTCAGCTTGGCCAGCACCTCGACCTCGGCGGCGACCAGCGTGCCCGCGTAATGCGGCAGCAACTCGGCCACGTCGTAGACCGAAGCCTGCTTGCGGTGCACCACACCGAAGCCGTCGGAGACGAACGCGCCATCATCGCCGACCAACTCGACCAGCGCCGCCGCCAGCTTGGCCCGCTCGGCATCGTCCTTGCTGGTTTCGCGCGGATCGAAGCGCACATTCTCCAGCAGCAGCACATCGCCGTCGGTCAGGCCCTCCGAGCGTGACAGCGCGTCGTAGCCGACGACGTCACCGGCCAGCTGGACATTGCGGCCCAGCAGCTCGGCCAGCTTCACCGCGACCGGGGCGAGAGAGAACTTCGGATCCGGCTCACCCTTCGGGCGGCCCAGATGCGCCGTGACGACCACCTTGGCGCCGGCCTCGACCAGCGCCCGCAGCGTCGGCACCGAGGCGATGATGCGGCCCGGGTCGGTAATCTCGCCGTTCTCGTCGAGGGGGACGTTCAGATCGGAGCGCACGAGCACGCCCCGACCCTCGACACCCTCGTTCAGCAGATCCTGGAGCGTCTTGACTGCCATGCGCGTCAGAGCGACTTGCCGACGAGGCCGATGAGGTCGGCCAGGCGGTTGGAGTAGCCCCACTCGTTGTCGTACCAGGAGTACACCTTCACCTGGTCGTCGATGACCTTGGTCAGCGGCGCGTCGAAGATCGACGAATGCGGGTCGGTGACGATATCGCTGGACACGATCGGGTCCACGCTGTACTTCAGGATGCCCTTGAGCGGGCCATCCGCGGCGGCCTTGAACGCGGCGTTGATCTCCTCGACCGTGGCCTTCTTGGCCAGATCCGCGGTCAGGTCGGTGATCGAACCGGTGGGGATCGGGACGCGCAGCGAGTAGCCGTCCAGCTTGCCGTTCAGCTCGGGCAGCACCAGGCCGATGGCCTTGGCGGCGCCGGTGCTGGTCGGCACAATGTTCAGCGCGGCAGCGCGGGCGCGGCGCAGATCCTTGTGCGGGCCGTCCTGCAGGTTCTGGTCCTGGGTGTAGGCGTGAATGGTGGTCATCAGACCCTTGACGATGCCGAACTCGTCGTTGAGGACCTTCGCCAGCGGACCGAGGCAGTTGGTGGTGCAGGAGGCGTTGGAGATGATGTTCTGGCTGCCGTCGTACTTGTCGTCGTTGACGCCCATGACGACGGTCAGATCCTCACCCTTGGCGGGCGCGGAGATGATGACCTTCTTGGCGCCCGCGGCGATGTGGCCCTTCGCCTTGGTCGCGTCGGTGAAAATGCCGGTGGATTCGACGACCACGTCGACGCCGAGGTCACCCCATGGCAGGGCGGCCGGGCCCTCCTTGATGGCCAGCGCCTTGATCCGCTGCTCGCCGACCACGATGGTGTCATCGCCGTCCAGCGACACGTCCTGCGGCAGGCGGCCCAGGATCGAGTCGTACTTCAGCAGAGTGGCCAGCGTCGCGTTGTCGGTGAGGTCGTTGACCGCGACGATCTCGATGTCGGTGGTGCCGAGCGCCTTCTGCGCCTCCACCGCCCGGAAGAAGTTACGTCCGATACGGCCGAAGCCGTTGATGCCTACCCGGACAGTCACGTTATCGCTCCTCAGCTTTCAAGCGGATTCATTCCGATGCCATAACCACACTAGTGCCCAGCCGTGCACTCTCCGACACGCACCTGGCATTCGTGAGGACGTGGGACCTGCGCAGACGCCCGTCCGTGTGGTTTCAGCGCACTAGTGCGCCGTCCGCGCCCTTGTTTCCGCTCACTACGGAATCCGATGCTCACCACGGCCACATGCCGCCCGAGCAGGTCCGACACCCGTGACCGCGGCGGCCTGGCGCCGGACCGCGGACCGTTAGCCGGGTAGACAGCTCAGCCTCGGAAAAATACGAATCGCCGCCCATTCGGACGGCGATTCGGCTCACGCTTCGTCGAGCAGTTCGGCGGTGACGGCCGATTCGGTATCGGGTACGCCCAACTCCTTGGCCCGGCGGTCCGCCATCGACAGCAGCCGTCGAATCCGGCCTGCCACAGCGTCTTTCGTCATCGGCGGATCGGCGAGCTGGCCGAGTTCCTCCAGTGACGCCTGGCGGTGCTGCACCCGCAGCTTGCCAGCGGCGGCCAAATGGTCGGGCACCTCGTCGCCCAGAATATCCAGTGCGCGTTCGACTCTCGCGGCGGCGGCGACCGCGGCACGGGCCGATCGGCGCAGATTCGCATCGTCGAAATTGGCCAGGCGGTTCGCGGTGGCCCGCACCTCGCGGCGCAGCCTGCGCTCCTCCCAGACGATCCGGGTGTCCTGCGCACCCATCCGGGTCAGCAGTGCGCCGATCGCCTCGCCGTCGCGCACCACGACCCGATCGGTGCCGCGCACCTCACGCGCCTTGGCGGTGATGCCGAGCCGCCGCGCCGCGCCGACGAGCGCCAGCGCGGCCTCCGGACCGGGGCAGCTGACCTCGAGCGCCGAGGAGCGACCCGGTTCGGTGAGCGAGCCATGCGCGAGAAACGCTCCACGCCAAGCGGCTTCGGCATCGCCGATACTGCCGCCGACCACCTGGGCGGGCAGACCTCGCACTGGACGTCCGCGCACATCGAGCAGACCGGTCTGTCTGGCCAGCGCCTCGCCCTCCTTGGACACCCGCACCACATAGCGCGAGGTCTTGCGTAGACCGCCCGCGCCGAGCACGTGCACATCGGAGCCGTAGCCGTACAGCTCGAAGATCTCCCGCCGTAGCCGCCGCGCGATGGAACCCATATCCACCTCGGCCTCGACGATCACCCGCCCGCCGACGATGTGCAGGCCGCCGGCAAACCGCAGCAGCGCAGACAGTTCCGCCTTGCGGGAACTCACCTGCGAGACCGTGAGCCTGCTCAGTTCGTCCTTCACTTCGGCTGTCATCGCCACGAGACGCGCTCCTTTCCACCCAACCCGGAACGCACATCCTGACCCATGTGCCGTCCCTCGACTCGAAGCCCTGCCATATGTGGCCGAGGTTGCCGGATCAGCTGATCCAGTGCGGCGGCAAGCTTTCCGGGGTGATGCCGGTCGGTTCCCGCTTCGGCGACATCGGAGAAGGTTACTCGCGCCCGCAATTGTTCGGCAGCCCTGGCCACATGTTCTCTTTCGCGACCTTCCGGCACCGACCCGGAATCGACCAGTACCTCGTCGACCACGAATTCCGGTGCGTGCTGGGACAATACATGGAGATGGCGTTCCGCGGAGAAACCCGCCGTTTCTCCCGGCTCCGCGGCCAGATTCAGCACCAGGACTTTGCGCGCTCTGGTATATACCAGCGCATCACGCAATTCGGGCACCAGCACGTGCGGAATCACGCTGGTGAACCAGGAACCCGGGCCCAGCACAACGACATCGGCGTGTTCGATGGCCGAGGTGGCCTCCGGACTGGCGGGCGGATCGGACGGAATCAGCCGCACGCGCCGCACCTTACCCGGTGTCGTCGCGATGGCGACCTGGCCGCGGATGCAGCGGCTCACGCGTGGGTCCGCTTCCAGCCCAGAAACATCCGCCTCGATATCGAGGGCGATGGGCGACATCGGCAGCACCCGCCCGGTGATACGCAACATCTTGGCGACCTCGTCCAGCGCAGCGACCGGATCGCCGAGCACCTCGGTCAGCCCGGCGAGGATCAGATTGCCGACCGAATGTCCGGCGAGTGCGCCAGTGCCGCCGAAGCGATGCTGCACGGTGCGCGTCCACACATCCTCACCGTCGGCGGCCAGCGCCGCGAGGGCCATGCGCAGATCGCCGGGCGGTGGCACACCGAGTTCGGCGCGCAGTCTGCCCGATGAACCGCCGTCATCGGCGACGGTCACCACCGCGCTGATCTTTCTGGTCAGCCGCCGCACCGCGGTGAGCGTCGCGTACAGGCCGTGCCCGCCACCGAGCGCAACTATGGCGGGATCCGATTCCCACCCCGTCATTCGCGCCCCAGATCCCGGTGCACGACTCGTACGACATCGGCTGGACCGGATTTCTCTGCCTGCAGTGAATCGAACACCGCGGAGCCGATCAGTTCGCCGAGTGCCTCGGCGATCGCAACGCTGCGGTGTTTACCTCCGGTGCAGCCAACTGCCACCGTCATGTATCGCTTCCCCTCTTGGCGGTAACCATTCGTCGTCAGGTCGACCAGGTGGTGGCAGGTGCTCAAGTAATCGGCCGCGCCGGGACGCGACAATACATACTCGCTGACCACGGTCTCCTGTCCCGAATGTTCCCGAAGTTCCGGTATCCAATGCGGATTGGGTAGAAAACGCACATCCAACACCATGTCCGCATCGAGTGGAACCCCGTACTTGAATCCGAATGACTGCACCGTCAGCTGCAGTGCGGTGGGCGCCCCGCCGCCGTAGGCCTCCTCCAACTTGCGGTGGAGCTGGTGGATCGAGAGTTCGGTCGTGTCGATCACCAGGTCGGCCGCCGCTTTCACGGCAGACAGGCGTATCCGTTCGGCCGCGATGCCCGCCGAGAGCGTACCGTCGGCGCTTTCGCTCTGCAGCGGGTGGCGTCGGCGCGCGAAGCCGAAGCGTCGGATCAGCACGTCATCGGAGGCCTCCAGGAACAAGATCCTGGTCGGTACTCCCGCCGATCGCAGCTGATCGGTGACCGCCGAGAGATCGCCGGTGAAGAAGCGGCTGCGCACATCCATGACCAGCGCGAGGCGGCGAATCGGCGGTTCGGCGGAGGCGCCGAGTTCCACCATCGGGCCGATCAGCTCCGGTGGCAGGTTATCGGTGACATACCAACCCAGATCCTCGAGTACACGGGCGGCGGTGCCGCGACCCGCGCCGGATAGGCCGGTCACGATGACCACCTCGACCTTCGGCTGCGGTGGGTTGCCGTCGCCGCGTTCGACAGGTGCGCCGAGAGTGCCCGCGGGACCGGTCCGCCCAGCGGTCGACCGCGGGCTGCCCGCACTGTTGTTCGATTCGACGCGTGTCATGTCCTACCGGATCTGTGTCAGGGTGCCTGTCGATCATCCCGCACCGGTTCCGGTATCGGGCGCAGACACACAACGTAGGTGTCTTATTCCTCCCGCAATGCGGCCAAAACAGCGTTCGCGGTCGCCACACCGATGCCGGGCACCTCGGTTATCTGCTCGACGGTGGCCTCCTTCAGTTTGGCAACCGACCCGAAATGCGTAACGAGCGCGGTCCGGCGGGACTCGCCCAGGCCACGCACCGAGTCCAATGCGGATGCGGTCATCCGGCGGGAGCGTTTGCTGCGGTGGAACGTGATGGCGAAGCGGTGCGCCTCGTCGCGCACCCGTTGCAGCAGATATAGCGACTCGCTATTGCGCGGCATGATCACCGGATCGCTCTCCCCCGGCACCCACACCTCCTCCAGCCGTTTGGCCAGACCGATCACCGCGACATCGGTGATGCCGAGTTGGTCGAGGACCTCGACGGCGGCGGCCACCTGAGGTGCGCCGCCGTCGACTACATAGAGATTGGGCGGGTAGGCGAATTTCCGCGGACGGCCGGTGCGTGGATCAATGCCAGGACGTGCGGTTAGTTCGAGATCGCCGTCGGCATGTCCTTCCTCCGGGCCGGATGCCAGTTCCTCGGCCGCCAGTTCGTCGCGTTCACGGCGCAGGCGATAGAACCGCCGCCTGGTCACCTCCGCGATGCTGCCGACATCGTCGGAGCGGCCCTCGCCCGCGGCCTCCTTGATCGCGTAGTGTCGGTACTCGGACTTGCGCGGCAGCCCGTCTTCGAACACCGCCAGCGAAGCCACCACATCAGTGCCCTGCACGTGGCTGATATCCACACACTCGATTCGTAGCGGCGCGCTGTCCAGATCGAGGGCATCTTGAATGTCTTGCAGTGCAGCGGATCTCGAGGTCAGATCGCCCGCGCGCTTGAGTTTGTGCTGGGCCAGCGCCTCCATCGCATTGCGCTGCACAGTTTCGGCGAGCGCCTTCTTGTCACCGCGCTGGGGCACCCGCAGCCGCACCGCCGAGCCGCGCAGTTTGCTCAGCCATTCCTCCACCTGCTCGGCATCGGCGGGCAGTTCCGGCACCAGCACCTCGCGCGGCACCGCAGTGGCGGGTTGTTCGGCCTCGCCGTGTTCGTCCTCGCCCTGTTCGGCCTGCGCGGCCTGTTCGCCGTAGAACTGGGTGAGGAACTGCTCGACCAGCGCGGCCACCTCGCCACCGGCCTCCTGGCCGTCGATGGCGTCGCCGGATTTGTCGACCACCCAGCCGCGCTGACCGCGCACGCGGCCGTCGCGGACGTGGAAGATCTGCACCGCCACCTCGAGTTCATCGATGGCGAAGGCGACCACATCGGCGTCGGTGCCGGTGCCGAGGACGACGGCCTGCTTCTCCAGTGCCCGCCGTAGCGCTTGAACGTCGTCGCGGAGCCGGGCGGCGGTTTCGAAGTCCAGGTCCTCGGCGGCGTCGTGCATCCGGCGCTCCAAATCGCGCACCATGCGATCGGTGCGCCCGGCCAGGAAGTCGCAGAAGTCCTCGACGATCCGGCGATGCTCGTCGGCATCGACGCGGCCGATGCACGGGGCCGAGCATTTGTCGATATAGCCGAGCAGGCACGGCCGCCCGATCTGGTTGTGCCGCTTGAAGACTCCGTTGGAACAGGTGCGCGCGGGAAAGACACGCAGCAGCAGATCCAGGGTTTCCCGAATGGCCCAGGCGTGCGCGTACGGACCGAAGTACCGCACCCCCTTCTTGCGCGCGCCGCGATAGACGAACAGCCGCGGGTACTCCTCGTTCAAGGTGACCGCCAGCACCGGATACGACTTGTCGTCCCGATACCGCACGTTGAATCGGGGATCGAACTCCTTGATCCAGTTGTATTCCAGCTGAAGGGCTTCCACTTCGGTGGAGACCACGGTCCATTCGACGCTCGCCGCTGTGGTGACCATCTGCTTGGTCCGCGGATGCAGCGAAGCCACATCGGCGAAGTACGAATTCAACCTGCTGCGCAGGCTCTTCGCCTTGCCGACATAGATCACACGCCCGTGTGCGTCCCGGAATTTGTAGACACCGGGTTCAATGGGAATCGTGCCCGGCTTCGGCCGGTAGGTCGCGGGATCTGCCACGGATCCAAGCCTATCTACCGGCCCCGACACATCCGCACGGGCGGCTCAGCCGAAGCGGCGGGCACTGGCGACGATCGCATCGCACAGCGCCTGCTCGGGCGCTGACAGGGTCGTGCGACGGCGCATCAAGACGAATTCGAGGTCGCCGAGAACCGGAAGTCGCGGGTCGACGAGGACGCGCAGACCGTCCGGGATCAGGGTTTCGGCATGCACGATGACGCCGAGACCGGCGAGGACGGCAGCGCGCAGGCCGAGCTGGCTGTCGCTGGTGCAGGTCACGCGCCAGGTCCTGGCGTCGCGTTCGAGAGCCTGCAGTGCGATCCGGCGGGTCAGGCTGGGCGGCGGATAGGTGACCAGCGGGACCGGATCGTCGAATTCCGTTGGGGCCGAACGGCCCGCCCACACCAGGCGATCGCGCCAGAGCAGTTCGCCGTGCCGCTCACCGGGCAGGCGTTTGCCGACGACCAAGTCGAGTTCGCCGGTTTCCATGCGGGTTTTGAGGTTTTCGCTCAGGCCGACGGTGAGTTCCAGATCGACCCCCGGATGGGTGCGCTGGAATTCCAGGAGTACGTCGGGGAGTTCGTGGGCCATCACATCATCGGAGGCACCGAGACGGATCAAGCCCGTAAGGGTGGAGTCGGAGAAGTAGCGCTCGGCCGCACCCTGCGCGTCGAGGATGGTGCGGGCGAAGCCGACCATGGCCGCGCCGTCGGCGGTCAGCGCGAGATTGCGGGTATCGCGGCGGAACAACTCGCGGCCCGCGGCCTTCTCCAAACGGGCGATATGGCCGCTGATCGTCGACTGACGCAGACCGAGTATGCGACCGGCGGCGGTGAAACCGCCCGCGCGTTCGACGGCGAGGAAGGTGCGCAGCAGTTCGGGTTCGAACACGCTCCAATTATCACAGTTTGCGTTTATAGATATCGTTCTGAACGCCTACCGCGTTCAATTCGTGGAGTCGTAGGGTCGACGGGTGAAGTTCCTCGCCAAACTCCGTCTCGATGCGTTCATGCTCGGCATCCTGGCCAGCGTCGCGGTTGCCGCGCTGTTGCCCGCGCGAGGCGTGGCGGGCGATGCGCTCGACTGGATCACCAAGGTCGCGATCGGTGTGCTGTTCCTGTTGTACGGCGCCCGACTCGAGCCCCGAGAGGCACTCGCCGGTTTGCGGCATTGGCGATTGCATTCGACGGTGCTGGCGGTGACCTATCTGGTCTTCCCCCTGATCGGGCTGGCGTTGCGCGTGCTGGTGCCGTCGGTGCTGACCGATGATCTCTACACCGGCGTGCTCTTCCTGTGTCTGGTGCCGTCGACCGTGCAGTCATCGATCGCCTTCACCTCGGTTGCTCGCGGGAACGTGGCGGGCGCGGTGGTCAGCGCGTCGCTGTCGAATCTGATCGGCGTCTTCGCGACCCCGCTGCTGGTCATGCTGCTCATGGACACCACCGGCAATGCCACCGTCTCCCCCACCGCGCTCCTCGCGATCGTCGTTCAGTTGCTACTGCCCTTCCTGGCAGGCCAACTCTTGCGCCCCCGGATGACCTGGCTGCTGCGGCATGCCACTGTCACCAGGGCCGTGGATCGCGGCTCGGTCTATCTCGTCGTCTATGCCGCCTTCAGCGCGGGCATGGTGGAACACATCTGGAGCGGTATTTCGCCGCGGGCACTACTGGCCACCGTCGCGGTTTGCGCAGGCATTCTCGCCCTGGTCCTGACGATCACCACCTTCGGCAGTCGCCACCCGAGCTTCTCCCGTCCCGATCAGATCGTCACGGTGTTCTGCGGCTCGAAGAAGAGCTTGGCCACTGGGCTCCCCATGGCCTCGGTCCTCTTCGCGGGACACTCGGTCGGCCTGATCGTGTTGCCGCTCATGGTCTTTCACCAGATCCAGCTATTGACCTGCACGGTCCTCGCCCAGCGCTACGCGCGATCAGCACTCGTGACTGCCGAGCCGGCCGCACAACCCGCCTGATCCGGAGTATTCACCACTCGGCGTCGGTGACCCGGATGTCGAACCACGCCTTGGCCTCTGGTCGCCACAGCTGGTAGACGATCGTCGCCGACGCACCCAGCGCGAACAGGACGACGATCAGCCCGGCCAAGTCGGGGACAGCCTCGACGTGAATCCGCAGCACCGCGACGCACTGCACCGCGGCCGACACGATCGCGACGCGGCGCACCCGCGACCCACGGCCGAGGACCAGTACGGCGAGGCCGAGCACCCAACTGCAGCCGAATTGCAGGGTCGCGGATCTGGCCGCCTCGTCCCCGGCGATCAAGCCCATGACGACCGGATAGGCGAGGCCGAAGCCCGCAAGTCCCAATGCGGCTTCTCTGGCCTCGCGGACCGATTCGGGCAGGCCGACGGGACGCGCCGTCCGCACGGCCGAAGATTCGAAATATGCCTCGGCTTCATCCATGGCCACTCCCCGTCGAGCTTGCGCACCGTGATGTGGTGGGCGTCACAGCAAGCTAATTCAGTTCAGGGACATCGACATTCAGGAACAGCAGAGTGTGTCGTAGGTCACATACTGGATATTAGGCCAGTTCGTGTCGCCGCAGCACCTCGAGCAGACCTTCGGTGCGCTCGACCGTCGGCAACGGATCGACCAGCGCGAAACCGCAGCCCGCCGCTACCGCACCACCATCGGCCACGGCACTGTCGCCGACCATGAGCGCCATTTCGGGACGCACACCGAGTTGTTCCACCGCGGCCAGGAAGATCCGTGGATCCGGCTTCACCGCACCGACTTCGAACGACAGCGTGTGCGCGGCGACGAGCCGATCCCAACCGTTGGCGGCGAACGCCGGGCGGATATCGAAGGCGATATTGCTCACCACTGCGACCGGGATACCCTGTGCCGCAAGGGTTTTCAGTACGGAACCGGTATCCGGGTACGGTGTCCAGACCAGCGGGTCGAGCATCCAGTCGTAAAGCCGCTCGACCAACGCCGGTGTCGGCAGCCCGGCTTGTCGCAGCACCTCGTGGTAGGAGCTTCGGTGCATTGCCGGATCCAGATCCCGCCGCTCCCAGGCCAGCTGGCCCTCGGCATCGAAGACCGCACTGGCACCGACCGGCCTCGTCATCCGATCCAGGATCGCCTCCTGCTGCGACCGGTCCAGGGGTTTGCCATCGGCCCCGACCAGATCGGCCCAGGTTTCATCGGGTTCCAGCCGGAAGAGCGTGCCGGAGAAGTCGAACAACACCGCCTCGATCGCCACCGTGCCAGGTTACCGACGGCTGGCTTCGAGCGGCGACCTCAGCGCTCAATCCCGCAGAAATCGCATCCCAACGGGTGCCCAATGCGATTGCCCACTAACCGTTTTCGCTGAACTCACCAGTGCTGGGCACCGGATTCCACGCGACGCTCGCCGATCGGCGATACAGTGCGGTCCATGAGTGGCACGCGAAGAACCTGGGTCAGCGCCGCGGCGGCGCTCACGCTCATCGTCGGCGTTGTCAGCGGATGTTCATCCGATGACACACCGGCGAACGCGGCGTGTAGTGCGACGCCGAACGGGACCCCGGTGGTCGCGACCTCAGCGGGTGCGGCACCTGGCGCGACCAAGGATTTGAGCACCAATCCGGAGATCGCGACCGGCTACCGATCCGATATGACGGCGGTGCGCACCAAGACCTATGCGGTGTCCACGGCCAACCCGGTCTCTACCAAGGCCGCCTGCGAGGTGCTGAGCAACGGCGGCACGGCCGCGGATGCACTCATCGCGGCGCAGATGGTGCTCGGGTTGGTGGAGCCGCAGGCCTCCGGCATCGGTGGTGGCTCGTTCATGCTCTATTACGACGCGGCCAGCAAGAGCGTGGAGGCGTACGACGGTCGGGAGATCGCCCCGGCGGCGGCGACCGAGAATTATCTGCGCTGGGTCAGCGATACCGATCGGACCGAGCCGAAGCCGAGTGCCCGTGCGAGCGGACGCTCGATCGGCGTGCCCGGCGTCTTGCGCATGCTGGAACTGGCGCATCGCGACCACGGCAAGACCGCTTGGCGGGACCTGTTCGACCCGGCCATCGGGCTGGCCGATCGCGGCTTCCCGATCAGTCCGCGCCTGGCCGGTCAGATCGCCGAATCCGCCAAGGATCTCGCGGTGGACGAGTCCGCGAAGGCCTACTTCCTCAATCCGGACGGCACCCCGAAACGGGCCGACACCCTACTGACCAACCTGGCAATGTCCAAGACTTTGAACGCCATTGCCACCGACGGCGCGAATGCCTTCTATACCGGCGCCATCGCCCACGACATCGTCGACGCGGCCGGATCCACTGCGGGCGGGCGCACCCCGAGCCTCGTCACCGCCAACGACCTCGCCGGATATCAGGCCAAGAAGCGGACCGCACTCTGCACGAACTACCGCGCGCACGAGATCTGCGGTATGCCGAGCCCGTCCTCGGGCGGCATCACCGTCGCGGCCACCCTCGGCATCCTGGAGAACTTCGACCTGTCCGCGCTGAGGCCGGACAATATCGACCGCAACGGCGGCAAACCGAAGGCCGAAGCGGTGCATCTGATCTCGGAGGCCGAGCGGCTCGCCTACGCCGACCGGAACAAGTACGTCGCCGATACGGATTTCATTCCGCTGCCGGGTAATTCGCCGCAGACCCTGCTGAACAGGGATTATCTGAAGCAGCGCGCCGGTCTCATCGATCCCGGCCACAGCATGGGCACCGCGCAGCCCGGCGATTTCGGCCCGGTGCCGCTGGGCGTCGGGCCACAGCCGCCCGAGCACGGCACCAGCCATATTTCGGTGGTCGATAAATACGGCAATGCCGCCTCGATGACCACCACGGTGGAATCGGCCTTCGGATCGTTCCATCTCGTCGACGGATTCGTGCTGAACAACCAGCTCACCGATTTTTCCGCCGATCCGCTCGGCACCGATGGCGCCCCCGTCGCCAATCGCGTGCAGCCAGGTAAGCGGCCGCGCAGCTCGATGAGCCCGACTCTGGTCTTCGACCACAATGCCGACGGCTCCCGCGGCGATCTGACCCAGGTCGCCGGCTCCCCCGGCGGTTCGGTGATCATCCAGTTCGTCGTGAAAGCCCTGATCGGCGTCCTGGATTGGGGCCTGGACCCACAACAGGCGGTCTCCGCGCTCGCCTTCGGCGCCGGAAACAGTCCGGCGACCGGCGTCGGCGGCGAGCACCCCGCCATCAATGCCACCGATAACGGCGATCACGATCCGCTGGTCCGACGCCTGCGCGAACTCGGCCACCAAGTCTCGGTCGCACCCCAATCCAGCGGCCTCAGCGCATTGCAGCGCGACGGCGATGGCTGGATCGGCGGTGCGGACCCGAGGCGCGAAGGCGCCGTCCTCGGCGACACCCGCTGACCTGCTGCTGCTCTATCCGGTCCGCAGCATCGGATAGAGCACCGGCCGATGCGCGAATCGCGGAACAGCGGCAAGGCTGTTCGGCGGCGAGCCGCAATCGGCTAGAAGTAGGCCATGAGCGGATCGTTAGTGAATGCATCGGCGAGTACGCGGGCTTCGGATCTCATGCAATCCGATAGCAATACACCCGCCTACTCCTGCGCGGCAGTATATTTCGCGCCCAGCATCCGCAGCTTGTCCAAGGCCTCGACAGCGCGTTGCTTGTCGTTGGAGCGGATTGCCATGAGGGGGACGTAGTCGTCGTCGACCAGTTCGAGGCGGGCCCAGGACTTTCGGTCCGGAAAGGAGACACCGCGGATGTACTCCCAGGGGAATTCGGTGTCACCCAGGATGTTCCGCACCGAGACGCCGCGCTTGCCGACACGTACGCGCGGCCGGGTCAGTAGGAGCACCGCTGCCGCACCGAGTACGCCGATGCCGATCATCGCGAACTGGTCCGCGAGGCGGAAGTTCACGCCCGTCGAACCGTGACGCAATAGTAAGCCGCCTGCGGTGAACCCGGCGACGAGCAGCACCGCGACGGTCCATGCGGTCCGAACCGCGCGATGCGGCCGCACCTCGAGCTCCCACTCGCCGGAGCTCGATTCGGTAGCCGCGGCCTGGCCTCTACGCCAGATGCGAACGACCGGCATGGTCTACGGCCGCAGAGCGCGCAGCGTCAACGCGGCATCGAGTGCTGCCGCGGCCGCCTGTTCGCCCTTGTTCTCGGCGGAGCCCGGCAATCCGGCCCTGTCCAGCGCCTCCGCCTCGTTATTGGTGGTCAGCACGCCGTTGGCCACGGGCGTACCCGCATCGAGCGATACCCGCGTGAGACCGGCCGTCACCGCATCACAGACGTATTCGAAATGCGGTGTGCCACCGCGGATCACCACACCGAGCGCGACCACCGCGTCATGTGAGCGGGCCAATTCCTGAGCAACCACCGGAAGTTCCATCGCACCCGCGCACCGCACCACGGTGATGTGCTCGACGCCCGCATCCTTGGCCACCTTCTCCGCATTCGCGACGAGGGTGTCGCAGATCTGGGTGTGCCAACGCGAGGCGACGATGCCGAGTTTCAGATCCTTGGCATCCGACAGCTCGAAGCTGGGTACGCCAGTGCCGCTCATGCCCGCGCCTCGCTGGCGCTCGGCTTCGGCATGCGCGATGCACGCTGTGACATGGTTGGCTCGCTGCGCTCGCTCACTGAATTCCCTTCCAGGCTGCGTCGATGTGAGAAATCACTGCGCGGTCTCGCCGAGATCGAGTTCATCCAACCCGATCAGGTCGTGGCCCATCCGGTCCCGCTTGGTTCGCAGGTACCGCAGGTTTTCGGCATTGGCGCGCAACGGCATCGGCACCCGCTCGGTGATCTTCAGCCCATAGCCGTCCAGTCCGACGCGCTTGGCCGGATTGTTGGTGAGCAGGCGCATGGACCGGATCCCGAGATCCACCAGGATCTGCGCGCCGGTGCCGTAGTCGCGGGCGTCGGCGGGCAGGCCGAGCTCCAGATTCGCATCGACGGTATCGTGACCAGAATCCTGCAGCTGGTAAGCCTGCAGCTTGTGCATCAGACCGATGCCGCGACCCTCGTGTCCGCGCATGTAGAGGACCACACCGCGACCCTCCTGGGCCACCATCTCCAGTGCGGCGTCCAACTGCGGACCGCAATCGCAGCGCAGAGAACCGAAGACGTCGCCGGTGAGGCACTCGGAATGCACCCGCACCAACACATCGTCACCGTCATCGATATCGCCGCGCACCAACGCGACATGTTCGACATCGTCGTAGATGCTCTGATAGCCGACGGCCTTGAATTCGCCGTGCGCCGTGGGGATCCTGGCCTCGGCGACCCGAATGACCTGCTTCTCGTGCTTGCGCCGCCAGGCGATCATCTCCGCGATGGAGATCAGCGCCAGATTGTGCTCGTCGGCGAAAACGCGCAGCTCCTCGGTGCGGGCCATATGGCCCTCGTCCTTCTGGCTCACGATCTCGCAGATGACACCGGCAGGCTGCAATCCGGCCATCCGCGCCAGATCGACCGCGGCCTCGGTGTGGCCGGGACGACGCAGCACGCCGCCCTCCTTGGCGCGCAACGGAACCACGTGACCCGGACGGGTCAGATCGTCGGCCTTCGCATTCGGGTCGGCGAGTAGTCGCATGGTGGTGGCACGGTCGGCGCCGGATATACCGGTGGTGATGCCCTCCCTGGCATCGACCGACACGGTGTAGGCGGTGCCGTGCTTGTCCTGGTTCTGCGCGTACATCGGCGGCAGGCCGAGCCGATCGCAGTCCTCGCCTGTGAGCGGCACACAGATATAACCCGAGGTGTAGCGAATCATGAAGGCGACCAGCTCGGGGGTCGCCTTTTCCGCCGCGAAGATGAGGTCGCCCTCGTTCTCACGGTCCTCGTCGTCGACGACGACGACCGCCTTACCGGCGGCGATATCGGCGACTGCGCGCTCGATGGTGTCGAACCTGGTCACGTCTGTTGTGCTCCATCTCGAAATAGGTGCCCCCATACAGTACTGTGCTCAACCTGCCGCACCTGCGGCGCGGCGTGTTCACGGGCCCCTGCTGTCTCGCGTCCGAGCGGTCGAGACATACGACTGCGTCGTATGCGCTTCGGCCACTCGGCTGTGTTCGATGGCCGAGCCTTCGGCGCGGACGCGAGCCGGGCCGCGAGCGGTCGCTCGTAGAATTCGCTCCGTGGTGGCCGCCAGGGTGGGAGCGGCACGTTCAGCACAGCGTCTACTCGCTGTCAGCCGCGCTGTTGGAGGCGTTCGACGTACTTGGCGATGACATCGACTTCCAGGTTCACCGTGGCGCCGACGGCGGCGGCGCCCAGGTTCGTCATGGACAGCGTGGTCGGGATCAGCGAGACCTCGAACCAGTCCTGATTGCCGTCGGCTGCGGGCACGTCGGCGATGCCGAGACCCGAGACGGTCAGCGAGATGCCGTCGACGGTGATCGAACCCTTCTCCACTACATAGCGGGCGATCGCGTCGGGCAGCGAGATCCGCACGACCTCCCAGTTCTCCGACGGCGTGCGCGTGAGCACGGTGCCGGTGCCGTCGACGTGGCCCTGCACCAGGTGGCCGCCGAGCCTGCTGTTCAGCGCGGCCGCACGCTCGAGATTCACCCGTGAACCCGTGCCGAGCCCGCCGATGCTGGAACGGTTCAGCGTCTCCTGCATCACGTCGACGGTGAACGAATCGCCGTCGACCACATCGACAACGGTCAGGCAGACGCCGTTGACGGCGATCGAATCACCGTGCCCGGCATCGGAAGTGACCAGCTTGCCCCGGATCGTCAGCCGAGCGGCATCGGCCAGCTCTTCGGTGGCGACGATCTCGCCGAGTTCCTCGACGATGCCTGTGAACATGCCTTGACTCCCTGTCGCGTGGTTTCTACGGTGCCGAACAGCCGGGATCCGGCGACTATTCCCGCCGGTACGCCGATCCCTCCTCAGCCTAACGACGCCGGGTCGTAGACGGCACCGCGGTTCCAGCCAGCGGGGCGGTGGATACCGGGGGTTCGGCAAGTAGCCGGTAAGCCGACCGCAGAGCACCGCGGCTCGCGCCGAACCAGCGGCAATTATTTTTCGAAGC
Organism: Nocardia sp. NPDC050412; assembly: GCF_044458825.1. Classification (NCBI taxonomy): domain Bacteria; kingdom Bacillati; phylum Actinomycetota; class Actinomycetes; order Mycobacteriales; family Nocardiaceae; genus Nocardia; species Nocardia sp. NPDC050412. The sequence goes on along the minus strand of NZ_JBITIJ010000001.1, from coordinate 530,474 downwards.
GAAATATTACGCATCCGTGCGGAAATATCGCTGTTTTCCGGCGACAATAATTTTTCATTACCAGTTCCGGAACCACACGAATGGATTTCATCCGTCGCACATAGTATCTAGCATGTTGTAATACCCAACGGAGACACGATTAGACCAAAACCTTGCGCAGCGCCGAAAAGGATCGCAAGATTGTTATGTAGCTGATTCCTATGCTTCAACTTCGACCCGAGCAGTTCGGTGCGGAACGGTTCTACCCGGTCCGACGTGGCCCGGCGAGTTCGTACCCAGCGAAATCCACCACTCGAGGAAGCCGGAGACAGCAGTGGGTCAAATCAGGTTGGACACGAATGGGGGTGTTGCGTGACCACTCTTGTCGATTCGACGCTCGAAGTTCGCTGCGTGCAGTACCGGAGCGAATTTCATATGCCGGCTTCGATCGACCCGACGTCCCGCCGCATCCTGCTCCATATCGGCACCTATTACGGGGCGATCACGATGCCCGCCGACCTGGGCGAACAGGTGCAGCAGCAGCTCATCCAGGCGCAGATCGCAGCACCGGTTGTGCACCACCCGCGAGCCGAGCGCTGGACCTTCATCACCGGTCCGGCCCGCCCCGATACCCTCAGCGTGGCCGTCTCCGCGGAGCTGTTCCGGATCTACGCGACCGTCGCATGCACGGGGAGTCAGGTCGCGCTGCCCTCACCGGATGACGAGCGCACCGGCTACCGCACCTGGATCCAGCCGCCGGAGAACGCGACCACCCTGCCACCGCTCAGCGCGGTGATCGAGGCGACGCGCGCCATCGGCAGCCGGAAAGTGCCCGCCCGCTAGCAGTTTCGCGACTAGGAGCTGCGCAGCGCCGCGGCTTGCTGCCGCAGCTTTTCGACGGTCGCACCCGGGTCGGCGGTGTTGTAGATCGCGGATCCGGCGACGAAACAATCGATGCCTGCCTCTGCGGCGGCCTCGATCGTATCGGCATTGATGCCGCCGTCGATTTCCACGATCAAACGCAGTTCGCCCGCGTCCACCAGTCGGCGCACGATTCGCGCCTTTTCCAACACATGTGCAATGAACGACTGTCCGCCGAAGCCCGGCTCCACGCTCATCACCAGCAGTGTGTCGAAGTGGCGCAGGATTTCCAGATACGGCTCGATCGGCGTATTCGGCTTCACCGAAAGACCGGCCTTGGCACCGGCCGCGCGAATATCGCGCGCGACCGCGATCGGATCGTCGGTCGCCTCGGCATGGAAGGTGACGTTGTACGCACCCGCCTCCGCGTAGGGCGGAGCCCAGCGGGCCGGATCCTCGATCATCAAATGGCAGTCGAGCGGAATGTCGGTGGCCTTCAACAGACTTTCGACCACCGGAAGCCCGAGGGTGAGATTCGGCACGAAGTGTGCGTCCATCACATCGACATGCAACCAATCGGCGCCATGCACCGCGTTTGCCTCATCCGCGAGGCGTGCGAAGTCGGCGGAGAGGATGGATGGGGCGATCATCGGCGTGGGCGGGCGCGTAAACGTCGAACTGGACACATCGCGGGAGCTTACCGGTACCTAGGGTTGCTCCGGCCGGGAGTGGGTAGCCTGCATAGGGTGATCAACATTTCGGCGGAACAGGGGCTCTACAGCACCCCGGTGGAGATTCGGGTGGCTGCGTCGGTGACGCAGCTGCCGATCGTGCGCGGGCTCGCCGAAACACTGGTGCTGCTCAGCGATTTCACCCTCGACGAGGTGGCCGATGTCCGGCTGGCCGTTGACGAGGTGTGCTCGACGCTGATCGCGGTCGCGGCACCGGCGACCAGCCTGCACTGCCGGTTCACCGTGGGTGACACCGAATTGCTCGTCAAGGTGACCGGCCTAGCCGGGACGGAGGGGCTGCCGGATCAGCGCAGCTTCGGCTGGCATGTACTGCGCACCCTCACCGATGAAGTACAAGCGACACAGGACCCGTTCGACTCGGCCGCATCCGGATATCCGACGACGGTGGAGTTCCGTCGGGTCCGGGGGAAAGCGTAGTGGCGGACGAGAACACTGTGTCCGACGCCGAGCAGAACGACGCCGAACCCGTGCTGACCGAAGAAGCCCAGGACGACGCCGAACCCGTGCTGACCGAAGAAGCCGCAGAGGAAGTCGAAACCCTACAGGCGTCCGGCGCGGGGTACGACGATGTCGGCGCGCTGTTCGAGCAGCTCGCCGCAAGTAAACCGGGCACCGCGCGGCATACCGCACTGCGTGCAGAGCTGATCGGCCGGTGCATTCCGCTCGCGGATCACATCGCCCGCAAATTCAGTGGGCGCGGTGAGCCGTTCGACGATCTCACGCAGGTCGCGCGGGTCGGTTTGGTGCATGCGGTGGACCGTTTCGATATTTCGCGCGGCTCGAATTTCCTGTCCTTCGCGGTGCCGACGATCATGGGTGAGGTGCGTCGCTATTTCCGCGACAACACTTGGGCCATGCGGGTACCGAGACGGGTGAAGGAGACCCATCTGCGCATCGGCGCGGCCATCGACGCGCTCTCGCAAACCCTCGGCCGCTCCCCGACCGCGAAAGAGATTGCGGCCGAACTCGATGTGGATCCCGACGAGGTGACCCAGGCCGTCATCGCGGGCAACGCCTACCAGCCGAGCTCGATCGACGCCGCCTCACTCGGTCGCGATACCGAGGCATCGCTGCTCGACACCCTCGGCGAGGAGGAGTCGCAATTCGACCGGGTCGAGGAGTATGTCGCGATCCGTCCGCTGCTCGCCGGACTCCCGGAACGCGAACGCCGCATCCTCACCATGCGGTTTTTCGAATCGATGACGCAGACCCAGATCGCCCAGCGGATGGGGATCTCGCAGATGCACGTCTCGCGCATTCTCGCGAAGACCCTTGCCCGTCTGCGCGAACAGTCGGCCCGCGACTGAGTAGCCTCAGCGTGCCTGTTGTTTGCGAAGTTTCGCGGGCGCCGTCAAGCACCAGGCGGCGTCGAGCAGTTCGCGGAGGTGATCGGGCTCGATCCGGTCGAGGTCGATGAGGATGTAGGGGTATCCGTCGTAGTGCGGGGTGGTGTAGAAGGCCGGATCACCGGAGGTGAGCATGGCATCCTTCTCCGCCATCTCGCACAGCAGTACGAGTCCGCCCTCGGCCTCCGACCGCAACCGCGCGAACCCCTTTCCGCTCACCTTCAGCGCGGGACTGCGCCACCACGTCGACTCCGCCACCTCGGGAAGTTCGGTGGCCAGCGCCACCACCTGCTGCCATGTCATCGCCACGCGATTCAGTCTGCGCCGCCGACGCGCCTGCGGCTTGGACGAATGTCGCCTCGGAGTGTGGACCTCCTGTGGTCTTTTCGGGCCGACCGATGCAACGGCCGACAACAATGATGTGCGACGACCCGAACCGCGACATGGCTCGCTACCGGTCCGACTGCCAGAGGGCGATCCTGGCAGGTCGCCGGACCCGCCTCGGAGCAGGTGCTACTCGAGAGGCTTCCGCAGGGCGGCGAGGAACATGGCGTCGGTGCCGTGGCGATGTGGCCAGAGTTGGGCGCCGGGGCCATCGCCGATATCGGTGACGCCGGGCAGGAGCTCGCGGGTGTCGAGTTGGATGGCGTTGGTGCGGCGGGCCGCGTCGGCGACGACGGCGACGGTCTCCAGGAGATGGGGGGAGCAGGTCGAGTAGAGGACCACGCCGCCGGGGCGCAGGAGATCCCATGCGCCGGCGAGGAGTTCGCGTTGCAGGACAACCAGTTCGGCGACATCGGAAGGGGTACGCCGCCAGCGGGCCTCTGGGCGGCGACGCAGTGCGCCTAGGCCGGTGCACGGTGCGTCGACGAGGATGCGGTCGTAGCCAGGGGCGAGGCCGCTGTTGCGACCGTCGGCAACGTGCACGTCGACGGGTAGGTCGCGGACCGTCTTGCGGACCAGCTCGGCGCGGTGTTCTGCCGGTTCGACCGCGTCGACGCGATGGCCGTCTATTGCGGCGATCGCACCGAGCAGGGCCGCTTTGCCACCGGGTCCGGCGCACAGATCGAGCCAGCGGCCGTTGTCCGTACCTTCCAGTTCTGCTCGGGTCAGCGCGAGTGCAACGAGTTGACTGCCCTCGTCCTGTACTGCCGCCATACCTTCGCGGACCGGCTCCAGCTTGCCGGGATCGCCGCCGCCGTCGAGGTAGACCGCGTACGGCGACCACTTGCCCTCTTCACCGCCGGTCACCAGTGCCAGTTCCTCAGCGGTGATATCGCCGGGACGAGCCACCAGATGCACGATCGGTCGAGCATCATCGGCCGCCAGCACATCCCGCAGTTCCCCGGCCCGAGCGCCGAGCGCATCCGCGAACACCTGCGCGATCCAGACCGGATGCGCGAATTCGAATGCCAACCGGCCCACCGGATCTCGCGGCGCGAGTTCGTCCACCCAGGCATCGACGGACTTCTCCCCCGCCCGCCGCAGCACGGCATTCACGAAACCCGCTTTGCCCGCGCCGAATTCCGTGCGCGCCAATGCCACCGAGGTATCCACCGCCGCATGCGCCCCGATCCGGGTCCGCAGCAACTGATACACCCCGAGCCGCAGCACATCCAGCAGCGGCCCATCGATTTCGTCAACCGGCCGCCCAGCACCCGCCGCGATCACCGCATCCAGCAGCCCGAGCGAACGGCAGGTCCCGTAGGTCAGCTCGGTCGCCAACGCCGCATCCCGCCCCGAAATCCGCCGCTCCCGCAGCAACCCTGGCAGCACAAGATTCGCGTAAGCCTCCCGCTCCCGCACCGCCCGCAACACATCCCGCGCCACGAGCCGCACCGGATCGCCGTGTGCTACCGAATCCTTTTGCCGCCCACGGCCTTTCGTTGCATCGACAGGCCTGTCCGAAGCGCCACCGGCTCGGCCTGCCGCTGCAGCCGAACCCCGCGCAGGATTCGAACGCCGCTCAGCACCACCCGCAGCCTGTCGCCCCTCGTTCGATCCGGCCGAACTGGACTTCGCCGGGCGGTTGGCCCGCCGCTGCCCGCCGGACGCCGCATCTCTCTCACCCCGCGCACGTCGGTCATTGCCAGACCGACTCGCGTCCCGGGGGCTGTCATCCCGTGCCGAAGACCGCCTCGTGGCATCGCCACGCCTCTCCGGATCGTCCTGTCCGCCGACTCCTCGGCCCTGCCATCCACCGCGCACCGAGCCTTTGCCCTGCGCCGAGCGCGAACCTTTGCGCTGCGACGAACCGTCCCCCGATGATGCGGACTTGCGCTGTTCGGTCATATTCCGCCGCTCTGATCGGGGCCGTGGCGCATCGCCACGGGTCTGGTCGGTGCGCCACGGTCGAGCTTCGTCGTCGCGCCGTAAGGACTGCGAATTCTTCTGTTGTGCACCACTTTTCGATGACGTCGCGCGGGTGAGCCAACCGCCGTCGACGGATTTCTCGGCGGACTTGCGATTCGTCATCACTCGACCACCGCGCCAGGCTGCAGGCGCGCGCCGCGAGCCCAGTCGAGGGCGGACATCATGCGTTTGCCTTGTGGCTGAATCTGATCGAGGCGGACCGCGGTGGTCGCGGTGCCGACGAAGACGCCGGACTTGCGGACCTCGATCGCCCGTTCCGGCAGGACCTCCTCGACCATCTCGACCGGACCGACCTTCAAGCGGCTACCGTTCACCTCGGTCCAGGCACCGGGCGCGGGGGTGACCGAGCGAATGCGACGATTGATCGCCAGCGCGGGCTGATCCCAGCGGATATGTCCGGCCTCGACCGGCACCTTGGGTGCGTAGGAAACACCGTCATGAGCTTGCGGAACAGCTTGCAGCGTCCCGTCTTCCACGCCGTCGAGCGTCTTCTCGAGCAGTACCGCCCCGGTGTTCGAAAGCCGGTCGAGCAACGCGCCCGCGGTATCGGTCACCGCGATCTTCTCGGTCACCACACCGAAAACCGGCCCGGTATCCAAGCCCGCCTCGATCTGGAACGTGGACGCGCCAGTGATCTCGTCGCCCGCGTCGATTGCCGCCTGGACCGGCGCCGCGCCGCGCCAAGCAGGCAAAAGCGAGAAATGCAGATTGATCCAGCCGAACCGAGGGATATCGAGCACCCGCTGCGGAAGCAGCGCACCGTATGCCACCACCGGACAACAATCGGGCGACAATTCGGTGAGCTGCTCGATGAATTCGGGCTCGGCGGGGCGCCGCGGCGTCAGCACCGGAATGCCGTGCTCATCGGCGAGCCGCCCGACCGGCGACCGCTGCACCTTGCGCCCGCGCCCGGCGACCGCATCGGGGCGGGTCAGCACGGCGAGCACCTCGTGCCGCTCCGAATCGATGAAACGCTGCAGCGACGGGACCGCCGGTTCCGGTGTCCCCGCGAAGACAATGCGCATCAGCGGCCCCGTCCGAACGGTCCGGCCTCGGTCGAGCCGAGCGCACGCGAACTGCGCACGGTGATACCCGCGCTGAACCAATCGGATTCGCGAATGGTGCGCATCGCCTCCTTGCGCTGTGCGGGATCGAGCCGATCGATGAACAGCACACCGTCCAAATGATCGGTCTCGTGCTGCACGCACCGGGCCAGCAGGCCCTCGGCCGCGAATTCCACCGGCTTACCGTTCACGTCGACACCGGCGGCCCGCACCCGCAGCGCACGTCGCGTGTCATAGCGCAGCCCGGGAATCGACAGGCAGCCCTCGGGCCCGACCTGCTCCTCCGCACCGACCACCTTATAGGTCGGATTGATCAGATGTCCCCTGGCGTCCTCGGTGTCGTAGACGAAAACCCGCAGACCGACGCCGATCTGCGGCGCCGCCATCCCGACCCCGCCGTCGTCGTGCATGGTCTCGGTCAGATCGGTGACCAACTGCCGCAGCTCACGATCGAATTCGGTGACCTCCGCCGCACGTGATCGCAGGATGGGATCGCCGAAGAGGCGAACGGGCTGAATGGTCACGGTGGCGGCTCCCCAAAACGATGAACACGGTCGATTCATTCTAGAGAGCGACCCCGTTCACACCGATCTCCCCGACCGAACGGGGAAAAGCTGGTAGAACTCCAGTGCGGTCCGGGCGGGGTGTTCATCCCTCCGCCCGGCCGCCCGCGCTTGTCAAGGTTATTTCCGGCGTGTTTCCGAGCGCGGCTGAACGTCGACCGCATCGCCGAACCGACGTAGCGTCGATGGGGTGATTGTTCCTGAGCACCTGCCGACTACCGTCGGCGAGTTGCGCGCGGGCGGCCATCTGCCGCGCAGCGTGAAGTCCGAGATTCGCGAGAACCTGTTGTCCCGGTTGGGTTCCGGCGACGATCCCTGGCCGGGCATCGTCGGCTTCGATCGAACCGTCCTGCCGCAGCTGGAACGTGCGCTGCTGGCCGGCCACGATGTCGTACTGCTCGGTGAGCGCGGCCAAGGCAAGACCCGGCTGCTGCGCACCATGATCGGCCTGCTCGACGAGTGGACACCCGTCATCGCGGGTACTGAACTGGGCGAGCATCCGCTCGCACCGATCAGCCCGGCCGGTCGCCGACTGGCCGAGGAATTGGGCGATGACCTGCCGGTCACCTGGCGGCACCGCTCCGAGCGCTATGCGGAGAAACTCGCCACGCCGGACACCTCCGTCGGTGACCTGATCGGCGATGTCGACCCGGTCAGGGTGGCCGAGGGCCGCAGCCTCGGTGATCCCGAGACCATCCACTTCGGACTCGTACCGCGCGCCCACCGCGGCATCGTCGCCATCAACGAACTGCCCGATCTCGCCGAACGCATTCAGGTCGCGCTGCTGAATGTGATGGAGGAGCGCGATATCCAGGTCCGCGGTTACACGCTGCGACTGCCGCTCGACGTGCTGCTCGTCGCGACGGCCAACCCCGAGGACTACACCAACCGCGGCCGGATCATCACCCCGCTGAAGGATCGGTTCGGCGCGGAGATCCGCACCCACTACCCGCTGAGCGTCTCGGCCGAGGTGGCGCTGGTCCGGCAGGAGGCCGAACTGGTGGCCGAGGTCGGCGACCCGCTGATCGAGGTGCTCGCCCGGTTCGTGCGGCACCTGCGCGAATCGTCCGCCATCGACCAGCGCTCCGGTGTGTCCGCGCGATTCGCGGTCGCCGCCGCGGAAACCGTGGCCGCCGCCGCACTGCGCAGATCGGCGCTCACCGGCGAACACCCCGCCGTCGCGCGTCCCGTCGACCTGGAATCCGTACCCGCGGTATTGCGCGGCAAGCTGGAATTCGAGTCCGGTGAGGAAGGACGTGAGCAGGAGCATCTCACGCACTTGATGCGGCGTTCGTTCGCCGAGACCGGGAGTGCGCTGCTCGGTGGGCTGAACCTGCGACCGTTGGCGGAGGCAGTCGGCGACGGACATCTGGTCACCACAGGCGAACGAGTCCCCGGTAAAGACGTGCTGTCCGCGTTGCCGGAACTACCCGTCCTGCACGAGGTCGCGCGTCGGCTCGGGGTCGGCGCCGACGAACCGCCTGCTCGGATCGCATCGGCGGTCGAATTCGCGCTGGAAGCCCTCTACCTGGCCCGCCAGATAGCCAAGGACTCCGACGACGGCGTCGCGGTGTACGGCTCGTGACCGCCCCGGACCGCTACGCCTACGGGCCCTATCACGACGGGCCCGATCCACTGGCACCCCCGCTCGATCTGCGCGAGGCACTGGACCAGATCGGGCGCGACGTGATGGAGGGCAGCTCACCCCGCACCGCATTGGAGGAGCTGCTGCGCCGCGGTATGCGCGAAATGCGGGGGCTCGATGAGCTCACCCGGCAGGTGTGGCAGCGCCGCGCGGAGATCAGTCGACGACACCGGCTCGACGGCACCCTGCAACAGGTCCGTGAACTGCTGGAGCAGGCTCTGAAAGCCGAGCGACGCGAATTGTTTCCGGATCCATCCGACGACGCCAGATTCGCCGAAGCACAGCTGGACGCCTTGCCGCCGAGCACCGCGGCCGCCGTCAACGAGCTGGCCGAATACCAGTGGCGATCCGAAGCCGGCAGGGAGAACTATCAGAAGATCCGCGACCTGCTCGGTCAGGAGCTGCTCGAATCACGGTTCCAGGGCATGAAACAGGCGCTGGAGAACACCACACCCGAGGATGTCGAGCGCGTCGGACGGATGCTGTCCGATCTGAACGATCTGCTCGCCGCGCATGCACGAGGCGAGGACACCGAACAGCAGTTCGCCGAATTCATGGCCGAGCATGGCGAGTTCTTCCCGGAGAATCCGCGCAATACCGATGAGCTGATCGATGCGCTCGCCGCCAGGTCTGCCGCCGCACAGCGCATGCTGAACTCGATGTCCGCCGAGCAGCAAGCCGAACTGGCCGGGCTGATCGGGCAGGCATTCGGCGATCCGCTCATTGCCCAGCAGGTCGCCGCCCTCGACGCCGCCCTGCGGGCGCTGCGACCGGGCGAGGACTGGGACTCCGCCCAACGGTTTCGCGGCAACGACCCGTTGGGCCTCGGTGCGGGCACCCAAGCCCTGCAGGATCTCGCCGAACTGGACGCGCTCGCCGAGCAGCTGAGCCAGTCCTATCCGGGCGCCAGCCTCGAGGATATCGATCTGGATGCCCTGGCCCGCCAACTCGGCGACGACGCGAGCGTGGATGCCGCCCGGCTCGCCGAACTGGAACGCGAACTGCGCAGACAGGGCGTATTCGAACGGGCGCCGGACGGCTCACTGCGGTTGACGCCCAAGGCTTTACGACGGCTCGGCGAGACCGCGCTGCGCGATGTCATCGGGCAGTTGCGGTCTCGACGCGGCGAGCGGGATACCCGGTTGGCCGGTGCGGCGGGGGAGCCGACGGGCGCCACTCGCACATGGCAGTTCGGCGATACCGAACCGTGGGACGTACCGAAGACCGTGCGCAATGCGGTGCTGCGTTCGATGTCGGTGGGCAGTCGCAGCGTCACGCTCGATGTGTCCGATGTCGAGATCATGGAAACCGAGCAGCGCTCGCGGGCCGCGGTCGCGCTCTGCGTAGACACCTCGTGGTCGATGGTGCAGGAGGGCCGGTGGCTGCCGATGAAGCGCACCGCCCTCGCGGTGCATCAGTTGATCAGCACTCGATTCCGCTCCGACGCACTGAGCCTGATCACCTTCGGTCGGCACGCCACCACCGTCGATATCGGCGAACTGACTGCGCTGGAAGGCGTGTGGGAACAGGGCACGAACCTGCACCACGCACTGCTGCTGGCGGCGCGCCATCTGCGCAGACATCCGGACGCGGTGCCCGTCGTGCTCGTCGTGACCGATGGCGAGCCGACTGCGCATCTGGAGCCGAACGGTGCGGCGTACTTCAATTGGCCGACCGCGCCGCGCACGCTGGCCGTGACGATGGCCCAGGTCGATGCCCTGGCCAAACTCGGCGCGTCGGTGACCGTCTTCATGCTCGGCGAGGATCCGAGCCTGGCCGCGTTCGTCGATTTGGTGGCCCGCCGCAGCCGCGGTCGCGTGGTGGCGCCGGATCTGGACGGACTCGGCGCCGCAGTGGTCAGCGACTACCTGCGCGGCAGGCGCGGTTGATCCGCTGGTCGCTGACCACGTGGTGATACAGCGACATCGCCTCGACCCCGAGCACTTCGGCCAACCGACGTATTGTCAGCCCTTCGATACCACTCTCGTCGGCGATGCCGATCGCCGCGGAGAGTACTCGCATCCGGCTCAACGGGATTCGAGACTCGCCTTCGGCGCGCATCTAAGAATCCACCCACACGGCGAAAATCCGGTATGGACAGCAGAACCGGGCGGAGGGCGATACCTCCGCCCGGTCGCCAGGGTCAGGAATGTCCGGCGATGATGACCTCGGGGATACCGGTGCCGAGCGGCACGTCCCGGCACGTCGGAGCGGGTGCGTGGACCGGGTCCAGCGTCCGCAGCAGCAGTTCCTGCACGAATGGGTCGTAGACCATGTGGAAGTGACCGGTCAGGTCGACCGCGCACTCGTCCTGTAGTGCGATGTTCTCCACATTCGGGCCGTGCAATGCGATATTGCTGAAGGGCTGAATCATCTCGTCGACGCGGCTGCCGATGGTCACGTAGTGCGGGCCGGGCACGGTGTCACCACCCGCGTTGAGTTCGGCCATCAGGGGCGACCCCTGCACCTGCTGCACCGCCGCGAGTGAGGTGACCCGCGCGAAGGCCTGCAGCGCACCCGGAATCGATTGCGCCACCGGCACCAGTCCGTACATCACCCCGCCGTAGCTCGGCGATGCAAGGCCGATCCACTTGCCGACCTTCGGCGCGCCATCGAGCTTGTTCACGTAGTAGCGAGTGACGTTGGCGCCCTGGGAAAATCCGACGATATCGACCTGGGTGGCATTGGTGGCGGCCAGCACCTGGTCGACGAATGCGCCGAACTGGTAGGCGCTCACCGCGATGTCCTCCGTGCCCCAGGTGTCCTTGCCGGGGGCGCCGCCGTAGTTGAGCGCGAAGACGCAGAAGCCGAGCGCCGAGACCTGCGGTCCGATGGCCGCCCAGTCGGAGTAGGCCGACGAATCGGTGCCGTGCGCCAGGACGACCGGGCGGGGATGCTCGGCGGTCGGCTTGCAGTCGAAGTTGTTGGTACCGGCCGGAGCCGCGTTCTTGTGCGTCTTCTGATAGACCGCAGCGGCCAGATGGTCCGGCTGTTCAGGACCGATTCGGGTGGGTACATCCGGCGGGCGATATCCGGCGACCGGCGCACTCACCGCCTCGGGATCAGCTGGTTGAGCGCCCGCGATCGGTGCCGCGCCGGAGCCGAAAACGACGGCTCCGGCCAAGACACCGGCAAACGCAACTCGCTTGAACTGTGATACTCCCCAACCCCACTGACCGTTCGGCTGTTCCATATCACAATGATGTACCCGATCGGCTCGAAAAGTGCACGCTCGAGCGATGTTTCACATTGCCATCACTTTTCGGGGGCATCGTCTTCGGCGAGAATGCGGTATAACGACTTACGCGCCTCGGTGAGCACCTCCGCGGCCCGAGTCGCCTGCTGCGGAGTACCCGCCGCCGCGACCTGAGCGGCCGCACCCATCAGCTGTCCGATGAGCGCACGCAGATCCATCGCCTGAGTGCCGACGTCCTCCTTGACATCGGCCCAGGGATCGCCGAGTTCGTCCCGATGCTCGGCGACGTAGGTCTCGCCCGCGGCGGTGAGCTTCGCGGTCTTGCGTCCGGCGACCTTCTCGATGAGCACCAGACCCTCGTCCTCGAGCTGCGCGAGCGCCGGGTAGATGGATCCCGGGCTCGGGCGCCAGACATCGTCGCTGCGCTCCCTGATCTGCTGAATCAGCTCGTAGCCGTGCATCGGACGCTCGGTGAGCAGCAACAACACCGCGGCACGCACGTCGCCGCGCCTGCCCCGACCGCCGCGGCCGCGCCCACGTCCGAATCCCGGACCGAAACCGGGCCCGAAACCAGGACCGAAGCCCGGGCCGAACTCGGGTCCGAAACCGTGCCGCCCCCCGCGGCGATGCTGGTGACGACCGGCGTCGACCTCGTCGTGCCCCGGCTTCCGCCAGCGGCCACGACCTCTGAATTCTCCGTATTCGATGTTTTCCATGTCAGCCTCCTTGGGCTCTCGTGTATATCTCACGCTATCGACGATATATCGGCAATGCATCGCATGCAAGAGTGATGCGTGACACGAACCGACCGGATGCTCTGATACGAGGAAGGGCCGCACATCGTCGACGCGCGGCCCGTGTCGGGACATGTCACACGAGCGAGATGTGCTGGTTGAGCAAGTCACCAACGAGCCGCCAGATGGCGGTCGACACCCGCGGACGGCAACCGAAGCCGTTATGTCGCAAGCGAATCGATCCAGCGCTCGAGCCGATGCCCCTCGGTCACCATGAGTTCCGGATCGCGGAAGGTATTGGTCAGCAACGAAATCCCCTGATAGGCGGCGAACAGCGCGACCGCGAGCTCTTCCGCATCCACGCGCCCCATTGCGGTGAACTGCTGCTCGATCCAGTCGAGCAGCGTGCGAATACTCGCCGCCGATGCCAGCTCCAGCCCGTCGCCACGTTTACCCAGCTCCGAGGCCAGAGTTCCGGTGGGGCAACCGAATTGCACGGCGCGGTCTCGCTGGTCGACCCAGCCCCGAACCAGGGCCTTAAGCCGATCTCGCGGCTCGGCGCAGTGCTCCAGCGCGGTGATCAAGTCCCGCAACGTCTGCGCATGCGCGCCGAGTGCCGCCTCGACCAGCTGATCTTTGGTCTTGAAGTAGTAGTACACATTGCCGAGCGGAACCTCGGCGGTCCGCGCGATATCGGCGATGGTCGTCTTCTCGACGCCCTGCTCATGGAACACCTGGGCGGCCGCGGCGGCGAGGCGTTCCCGCTTGCCCAACTTGGGCGGCGTGCGCCGACCTTCGACCGAGTTAGTCATACAACTAACTATAGACAAGCGCTCGATCGGTCGACTACGGTCATTTTAGTCAGCCAACTAACTCAGGAGTGAACGTGATCGTAGTGACCGGAGCGACGGGCAATATCGGACGCAACCTCGTGCAGCATCTCGCCGCCGCCGGCGAGCAGGTGACCGCCGTATCTCGCGCGAACAAGGACATCGCAGTGCCCGACGGCGTGCGGCACCGGCGGGCCGATCTCGCCGAACCCGAAAGCCTCTCCCCCGCAGTCGAAAACGCGGATGCGCTCTTCCTGCTGCTGACCGGACCACAGTTGGTAACCGGACCTGATCCGGCGCGGTTCATCGAGGTCGCCGCGGCGGGCGGGGTCAAGAAGGTGGTGCTGCTGTCGTCGCAGGCGACGGGTACCAGGCCCGAACTCGCCTCACACGCGCGACTGCATGCGTTCGAGTCCGCGCTGCAACGGTCGGAGTTGGACTGGACGATTCTGCGGCCCACCGGATTCTTCTCCAACACCTACGCGTGGATCGAGTCGATCCGGGCTCAGCAGTTGATTGCCGCACCCTTCGCCGATATCGCACTGCCCGCCATCGATCCCGGCGATATCGCCGAGGTCGCCGCGACTGTATTGCGCACCGACGGCCACTCCGGGCGCACCTACGAACTGACCGGACCCGCAGCGATCAGCCCGCGCCAGCAGGCCCGTGCCGTCGAAGATGCGTTGGGAACCCCGCTGCGGTTCGTCGAACTCACCCGCGAGCAGGCGCGTTCCGGCATGTTGCGATTTATGCCGGAGGATGTCGCGGATGGCACGCTCGATATCCTCGGCACGCCGACGTCTGCCGAGCAGCAGGTCAGCGCCGATGTCGAACGGGCGCTCGGGCGGCCAGCGACCTCCTATGCCGAATGGGCGCGACGCAATCGCGCCATCTTCGGCTAACCCTGGCCACCGAGCCGAATTCGCTGCTCGCCCTCGCGATCTCGCACAGCGCTGCCGAGGGCGAGCAGCTTCTCAGCCGATGTCGACAGGATCGATTTGAACGCGGAGCGGGGCGTCGGAGCGATGGGTGCTGCGGACGGCCTGGGCGGCGGTAAGAGCGCGGGCCAGGGCGGCGCCGGAGGAGCGGTTCACGCGCAGGAGCATGCGTTCGACTTCGGCCGGGGTATCGCCGCTGTCGAAGGGTTTGCGGGCCCCCGGTGGGAGAGGTACTGGGCCGAGTAGGTCGACATTATCTGGAAGCTTTGCGGCTGAGAGCAATTCGGCGATGGAGCCCGAAGTACCGTCGATGACGGCCATTCGCACCGAGGGTGGAAAGCCGACCTCGGCGCGGCTGGCCACCTCGGCGCGGGCGTGGCCGAGCGGATCCCAGCGCAGCAGCGCTTGGACGGTCGGCAGCGAGGGTTCGGCCATGACGATGACCTGGCCGTGATTGCGCACCAGGGTGGCGGCCGACATCCAGCGGCGCAGCGTGTCCTCGGCGGCGCGCAGGTCCGCACGGCTCAGTAGCGCCCAGCCGTCGAGCAGCAGCGCGACGCCATAACCGCCGGGCAGCACCGGCTCCGCGCCGACGGTCGCGACAATCACCTGCGGGCCCGGTTCCACCGTGTCGAGCATCGCGCCGCCACTGGATCCGCGAATCGGCACGCCGGGGAACGCACGACCCAACTCCTCGGCGGTGCGAGCCGCGCCGATCACCACCGCACGCAGCGCCCTGGAAGCGCAAGCCGGACAGCGGAATGCGGCCTCGGTGATTCCGCACCAGCGGCACGCGGGACTATGCGCGGTCTCGCCCCGATGCCCGGCTCGCCCGTCCGGCAGGGAAAGTGGGCCATTGCAGTGCCGACATCGGGCGGGTGTACGGCATTTCGCGCAGGCCAGCGCCGGAATATATCCGCGCCGCGGCACCTGCACCAGCACCGCCGCACCTTCCGCGAGTGCGGATCGCGCGGCAGCGTAACCAACGGCCGGAATGCGGACCGCCCGCGCGACCGGGTCGCGCTCCATCGCGATATCGGAGTCACCCGGCGCACTGATGCGCGGCGAGAATTTGCGCACCACAGCACGATCGGCGACCAGATCATGCGCCCACCCCGAATCGACCACCGCCTGGATCTCCGCCGTCCGCGCGAATCCGGCAGCAACGAATGCCGCCCCGGTCTCATGCGCCCTCAGCATCGCGACTTCACGCGCATGTGGATACGGCGCCCGTGGCTCGGCATAGGTGTCGTCCCCGTCATCCCAGATCGCGATCAACCCGAGATCGATCGTGGGCGCGAACACCGCACTGCGCGTCCCGACAATCACCCGCGCAGTTCCCCGCAATGCCGCCAACCACCGCCGATACCGCGCGGCCGGTCCCAACCCTGCCGCCAATCCGACCGCCGAATCGCCCACCAGCCGAACGCATTCGGCCAACACCCGATCCAGATCCCGCTGATCCGGCACCATCAGAATCGCACTGCGCCCCCGCCCGACGACGACCGCCGCCAACTCCGCCAACCGCCGCGCCCAATCCTCCCCCGGCACCGCCTGCCACCCGGCCCGCACCCCTTTCCCCTGCCCCAGCGACGCCACAAACGTCACCCCATGGATATACCGCTCCCACGACGGCAAATCCACACCGTCCGGCACACCCGTCCGACCCGAATCAACCAGCGCCACAGTGTCATTCGCAGATTCGTTCGCAAGGACAGCGCCCACATCCGTTGCCGCGACGGCCTCCTCCGACTCCGCATCCGTGTTGGCTGCACCGGCCGAACCGGTCCCCTCCTGCCCTGCCGACATCCCGGCACCAGAATCCGCCACCGATTCGGTCGAATCAGCTGACGGCGGCTCCGATCCAGCACCAACAGCCGCCTCGTGGTCGACCCATCGCACGGGCGCCGGAACAGTACCGGACCGATCGCGTGCAACGTCGACCGCCTCGTCCTCGCGACCCTCGGTGCGCGCCCCAGCGGAATGATCGAGCGTCGCGACCGCCTCGACGGACGCAGCGGATTCGACAGAGACGGCGGTTGTCGCCGTCTGCGTCGTTCGATCCGCAGCTTCACCAGAGCCGCCATCAATTGATTCGGACGAATCTTCTTGCGGCACTTCGGGTTCGGCTGCCTTCTTCGAGCCGCCGTTCTCGGTGCGCGCATGGCGCGGCGGAATCGCGAGGCGCAGGACGTCGGCGCGCGTGCCTGCGTAGCGGGCGGCTACGGCAGTGGCGAGTCGCAGGATTTCCGGGGTCAGGACGCGTTCGGCGGAGACCACGCGTTCGAGTTCGACCAGTTTGCCGGTGTGTTCGCTATGGGACAGACGGGCCAGCAGATATCCATCGACGAGGCGGCCGGCGAACCGGACTCGGACCCGGACACCGGGTTGGGCGATTTCGTCCAACTCCGGGGGGACCAGATAGTCGAAGTCGCGGTCCAGGTGAGCAGGCGACAGCAGCGGGAGCACCCGAGCGATCGGGTGTCCCGCTGCTGTCGAATCGTGCCCCGCCGCGGCTCCGGCATCCGCGGGAGCCATGGCGGTGAGGTCCGCTGTGGATTGGTGCACGCGGCCCCGATGTAACTACAGGCCTACGGCCGCGCGCAGCTTGTCGGCACGGTCTGTGTGCTCCCAGGGCAGGTCGACGTCGGTGCGGCCGAAGTGGCCGTACGCGGCGGTCGGCGCGTAGATCGGGCGCAGCAGGTCGAGGTCGCGGATGATCGCGCCGGGGCGCAGATCGAAGACCTCGGTGATCGCCGTTGCGATTCGCGCCGGATCGACCTTCTCGGTGCCGAAGGTTTCGACGAACAGACCCACCGGTGCGGCCTTGCCGATGGCATAGGCGACCTGGACCTCGACCCGGTCGGCAAGTCCGGCCGCGACCACATTCTTGGCGACCCAGCGCATGGCGTAGGCGGCCGAGCGGTCCACCTTCGACGGATCCTTACCGGAGAACGCGCCACCACCGTGGCGCGCCATACCGCCGTAGGTATCGACGATGATCTTGCGACCGGTCAGGCCGGCGTCGCCCATCGGGCCACCGAGGACGAATTTGCCGGTCGGATTGACCAGCAGCCGGATATCGGAGGTGTCCAGGGTGGGCAGTTCCAGATCGGCAACCACCGCATCGACGACCTTCTCGCGGATATCGGGGGCGAGCAGATTGTCCAGGTCGATATCGGCGGCGTGCTGGGTGGAGATGACTACCGTGTCGAGGCGAACCGGGCGATCCCCGTCGTATTCGATGGTCACCTGGGTCTTGCCGTCCGGACGCAGGTACGGCAGCACGCCCGACTTGCGGACCTCGGTCAGCCGACGCGAAAGCCGGTGTGCAAGTGCGATCGGCAGCGGCATCAGCTCGGGAGTGTCGGTGTTGGCGTAGCCGAACATCAGGCCCTGGTCGCCCGCGCCCTGCCGCTCGATCTCGTCATCCGATCCGGCGGTGCGCGCCTCGTGCGAGGTGTCGACGCCCTGTGCGATATCCGGCGACTGCGCGCCGATCGCAATGTTCACACCGCAGGAATTTCCGTCGAAACCCTTTGCCGACGAGTCGTATCCGATTTCCAGAACCTTTTCGCGGACAATTTTCGGAATATCCGCATAAGCCGATGTGGTGACCTCACCCGCGACGTGGACTTGGCCGGTGGTAACGAGAGTTTCCACCGCCACCCGGCTGTGCGGATCCGCCGCAAGCAGGGCGTCGAGGATGGAATCGCTGATGGCGTCACAGATCTTGTCCGGATGACCTTCGGTCACGGACTCACTGGTGAAAAGGCGGCTGCCGGACGTGGGCACAGTTCTTCCCTCTCCCTCAACGGGTTACTCGTATCGGATTGCGACGGTAACGCGATGCGGCCACCGCACAACCCTTCATTCAGACTATTCCAAACCACCGACGCGACGGGGTTGTCGACAGGCAACTGTCTCAGACTATTGAAATCCGTCGACATATCGGGCCGGGGCTCCAGCCTCCAACACATCGACCAGTCCGGGTTGCGGTCGACAACAGCCTAACCATCACGCGGCGGCGTATCCACCGGACACCCTGGGTGCCCAGCAAACCAAGCGCCGCAATGGGTCTCAGCGCAGCAACGGACCGAGCGCATCCAGCACCCGGCTCCCGAGCAATGCCTTCGATCCGTGGTCGAGCGCCTGTTCGGTGCCGTCGGCACCGAGTAGCCAGCCGTCGTTGGTGTCGACCTCGAACGCCTTGCCCTCGCCGACCGCGTTCACGACCAGCAGATCACAGCCCTTGCGCGCCAGTTTGGCCCGCGCGTGCGTGAGCACATCGCCGTGTTCGTCACCGGTTTCGGCGGCGAAGCCGACGATCGCGGTTCCGGGTAGCTGACCGTCGCGGCGCGCCTGAACCAGTCCGGCGAGAATATCGTCGGTCTTGGTCAGCGGGATCACGTCGGGCTCGTGTGCGCCCTTCTTGATCTTGGCGGCGGCCACGGTGGTCGGCCGGAAGTCGGCGACGGCCGCGGCCATGATCACCGCATCCGCACCGAGCGCATGCTTCTCGACGGCGGTCTTGAGTTGTTCGGCGGTCGTGATGTGCACGAGGTCGACGGCGGCGGGTGCGGCCATCTCGATCGTATTGCCCGCGATCAACGTGACCTGGGCGCCGCGCTGTGCGGCGACCCTGGCCAATGCGTAGCCCTGCTTGCCTGAGCTGCGATTGCCGAGGAAGCGCACCGGATCCAGCGGTTCCCTGGTGCCGCCCGCGGTGATCACCACGCGGCGGCCCACCAGATCGCGCGGTATGGCGTCGGCGCGTTCCAGCAGCAGCGTCGCCAGCCCGAAGATCTCCTCGGGCTCAGGCAACCGTCCGGGACCGGTATCGGTACCGGTCAACCGGCCCGACGCGGGTTCCATGACGATCGCACCATGCGCGCGCAGCGTCGCGACATTGGCGACGGTGGCCGGATGCTCCCACATCTCGGTATGCATCGCGGGCGCGAACAACACCGGACATCGGGCCGTCAGCAACGTGGCGGTGAGTAGATCGTCGGCGCGGCCCTGTGCGGCACGCGCCATCAGATCAGCGGTCGCCGGGGCGATGACCACAAGGTCCGCCTCCTGGCCCAACCGCACATGCGGCACCTCGGGCACATCGGTGAACACATCGGTGTGCACCGGGTTCCCGGAGAGTGCCTCGAAGGTTGCCTTGCCGACGAACTGCAGCGCCGACTCGGTGGGGATCACCCGTACCTGGTGCCCGGTCTCGGTGAACCGGCGCACGATCGAACAGGCCTTATAGGCGGCGATCCCTCCGCCGACGCCGACGACGATCCGTGTGGTCACTACGCCTCCGGCCTAGATGGGTTGTTACTCGCCTTCGGAGTGCTCGAGCAGGTCGGAGTGGATCTCACGCATCGCGACCGACAGCGGCTTCTCCTGCAGGCCGGGCTCGACCAGCGGGCCGACGTATTCGAGAATGCCGTCGCCGAGCTGGTTGTAGTAGTCGTTGATCTGACGGGCCCGCTTGGCCGCGTAGATCACCAGCGCGTACTTGGACGAGGTGCGCTCGAGCAACTCGTCGATCGGGGGGTTGGTGAGGCCGACCGGAGTGTCGTATGCGGGCGCGGGCTTGATGTCCGTACTGCTCACTGAGAGGGCTCCTGCGGGGATCGGTTCTTCAGGCTGGGTGGTTTTCCGAGAGTGCGGGTCACGAACTCGAATTTGTGCTAACGAACAACGATACCAACTGCTCACAGGCGCTGGTCACCTCGTCGTTCACTATGACGATGTCGAACTCGTCACAGGCCGCCAATTCCGTCCTGGCGGTCTCCAACCTGCGGGCGATCACCTCGGGTGATTCAGTGCCCCGCGAGGTCAGCCGGGAAACCAGTTCGTCCCAGCTCGGCGGGGCGAGAAATACCAGCAGCCCCTCCGGCATGGCCTTGCGCACCGACCGCGCGCCCTCGAGGTCCACCTCGACGAGCACCGGCAGGCCGGCTGCGAGTGCGTCACGGACCGGTGCGGCCGGCGTGCCCGAGCGCTGCAGTCCCCCGTGGATATCTGCCCACTCGAGGAGTTCGCCCGCCGCGATCATGGCGTCGAACTCCTCCCGGGACACGAACCGGTAGTCGCGGCCGTCGACCTCCCCGGGCCGGGGGGCCCGGGTTGTCGCCGACACGCTGAAGACCAGTTGGGGCAGCCGCTCGCGGACGCAGCGGACCACGGTCGACTTGCCCACGGCCGAGGGGCCGACCAGTACTACCAGTCGACCCTTCCGCGTGTGTTCGACCACCTTGGTGGTCAGGCGAAGTCGAATCGGGCGAGCAGCGCCTTGCGCTGCCGATCACCCAGTCCGCGCAGACGCCGGGTGGGGGCGATCTCCAGCTCGCTCATGATCTCCGCCGCCTTGACCTTGCCCACCTTGGGCAGGGCCTCCAGCAGCGCCGACACCTTCATCTTGCCGAGGATCTCGTCGGATTCGGCGTCTGTGAGGACCTGCTTCAGGTCGGTGCCGCCACGCTTCAGGCGCTCCTTGAGCTCCGCCCGAGCACGGCGAGCGGCAGCCGCCTTCTCCAAAGCAGCGGCGCGCTGCTCGTCAGTCAGCTGGGGAAGGGCCACGGTTCCTCCGTCTCATCGTTCATTGCATCAACTCCTGCCGGTAAACCCAGCAGTCTCAGCGACCGTACCCACGACGTTGCTCGATTGCGAACCCACCCCCCAGGTCAGCGCATGATTCGCCGATGTCGTAGGGGTGAGCCCGGCGGGATGCGCGCAGCGCGTCGATCACTGCGGTGATCCTACCGCCGAAAGAGCGAAATGCCCCGCTAGCAGGGCGTTTTCATGGCGAAAGTGGGTTAGCGGACTGGTTGCGGCGACGTCCCGCATCGGACCAGCAACCGGTCACCTGTCCGACCTGGAACTTTCTAGGATTTTTCCGCGTGTCGCGTTGTTCTTGCGCGTGTCGGAGCGGAAATGACCGATTACGGGCTCCTGCACCCGCCCGACCGACGCCGGCCCCGTGGAAAGCCACAAAAATCCTGACCTTCGCTTGGACCGCAGCGTGGCGAGAGCGAGCGGCACTGTGTGCCGGTCCAGTTGGCTCCGTGATCGATCAGGACGCCGCCCCGGCCACCGGTATGCCGGATAACAGGAAAATCGGCGCAGGGGGCCGCACAGCTGTTCGATATGACACGTCATGCCCCGCTCAACGGGTCCTCCCCTGCCCCCAAAAAGCGAAATGGACCGACGCCGAAGCGTCGGTCCACCGCAGTCGTCACCGCGTCATCGCCGCAGGAACGCGAACTCCTCCTGCAGCGCGCTCACCTTGGCACGCAGTGCCGAGACGGACGGGCCGTGGCGCAGCACCTCGCGCGAGGCGTTGGGCACAACCGCGTGCAGCATGTGATCGGAGACCAGCTCACGCACGGTTTCCGGACCGCCCCCCTGCGCGCCGACGCCCGGCATCAGGATCGGGCCGTTGAGCCGAGCGAGATCCGGCGCCTCGGTGAGGGTGGCCCCGAGCACAACGCCGACCGAGCCGAATTCCTGGCCCGCATTGCACTGCGCCGCCGCATCCACCATGGTCTGCGCGATCGTGCTGCCGTCCGCGGCGAGTGCCCGCTGGACCTGTGCACCTTCGGGATTCGAAGTGGCGGCGAGTACGAAAAGACCGCGGCCGTTCGCCTGCGCCAGTGTCAAAGCCGGTGCGAGCGAACCGAATCCGAGATACGGCGAAACCGTAAGAGCATCCGAGCCGAGCGGCCCATCGGCGAGCCAGGCGCGGGCATAGGCGTCCATGGTGGAGCCGATATCGCCGCGCTTGGCGTCGGCGAGCACCAGGGTGCCCGAGGCGCGCAGCACCTCGATGGTGCGCTCCAGTACCGCGATCCCGCCACAACCGTAGGCCTCGAAGAAGGCGACCTGCGGTTTGATCAGCGCGACCCGGCCGTCGAAAGCCTCGACGCAGATCTCGGCGAATTTCTCGACACCATCGACATCGTCGGTCAGGCCCCACGATTCGAGCAGGCCGGGATGCGGATCGATGCCGACGCACAGTGGCCCGAAATGCCGCATGGCGTGCTGCAGTCGGGCACCGAAGGTCTTCATCGCTGCGTCTCCTTGGTCAGCCACGCAGCACCGAATGCAGTTCCTGCAGCGAGCGCACCCCGATGCCGCCGTTGATGCTCGCCTCGATGCCCTGAACGGCCGCGGCCGCACCCTGCACCGTGGTGATGCACGGAATGTTCACACCGACGGCCGCCGTGCGGATCTCGTAGCCGTCCACGCGCGGCCCGGAGTTGCCGTAGGGGGTGTTGAACACCATGTCTACCTCGCCGTCGCGGATCTGCTCCACGATGGTCGGCCGATCGGCCGGGCCCTGCTCGGAATGCTTGCGTACCTGTTCGCACGGAATTCCGTTGCGGCGCAGCATTTCCGCGGTGCCCTCGGTGGCCAGGATGCGGAAGCCGAGGTCGTTGAGGCGCTTGACCGGGAACACCATGGCGCGCTTGTCGCGGTTGGCGATCGAGACGAAGACGGTGCCCTCGGTCGGCAACGATCCGTAGGCCGCGGCCTGGCTCTTGGCGAAGGCGGTGCCGAAGTCGGCGTCGATGCCCATGACCTCACCGGTGGACTTCATCTCCGGCGAGAGCAGCGAATCCACGCCGCTGCCGTCGGCCTTGCGGAACCGGTGGAACGGCAGCACCGCTTCCTTCACCGCGACAGGTGCGTCGAGCGGCACATGGCCGCCGTCGCCCTCAGCGGGCAGCAGCCCTTCCTTGCGCAGTTCGGCGATGGTGGCGCCCATGGTGATCCGTGCCGCTGCCTTGGCCAGCGGCACCGCGGTCGCCTTGGAGACGAACGGAACCGTCCGGCTCGCGCGCGGATTCGCCTCGAGCACGTAGAGCACGTCGTCCTTGAGCGCGTACTGCACATTGAGCAGGCCCTTGACGCCGATGCCCTTGGCCAGCGCGATGGTCGAGCGGCGCACCGCCTCGATATCGCTACGGCCCAAGGTGATCGGCGGCAGTGCGCAGGCGGAGTCGCCGGAGTGGATGCCCGCCTCTTCGATGTGCTCCATCACACCGCCGAGGTAGACCTCGTCACCGTCGCAGAGCGCGTCGACGTCGATCTCGATGGCGTCTTCCAGGAAGCGGTCGACCAGCACCGGATGTTCCGGGCTGAGTTCGGTGGCACGGGAGATATAGCCCTCTAGCGAGGCCTCGTCATAGACGATCTCCATACCGCGTCCGCCGAGGACATAGGACGGGCGCACCAGCACCGGGTAGCCGATGCCGGCGGCGATCTTCTTGGCCTGCGCGAAGGTGGTCGCGGTGCCGTACTTCGGCGCGGGCAGGCCCGCGGCGACCAGCACGTCACCGAATTCACCGCGATCCTCGGCCAGGTCGATGGCGGCGGCGCTGGTGCCGACCACCGGCACACCGGCATCGGTGAGGCGCTGCGCCAGACCCAGCGGGGTCTGGCCGCCGAGCTGCACGATCACACCGGCGACGGTGCCCGATTCGGTTTCGGCGTGGTAGACCTCGAGCACATCCTCGAAGGTCAGCGGCTCGAAGTAGAGCCGGTCGGCGGTGTCGTAGTCGGTGGAGACGGTCTCCGGGTTGCAGTTGACCATGACGGTCTCGTATCCGGCCTGCGAAAGCGTCTGCGCCGCATGGACACACGAGTAGTCGAACTCGATACCCTGACCGATCCGGTTCGGACCGGAACCCAGGATGATCACCTTGTCCCGTTCACGCTGCGGCGAGACCTCCGACTCGGCCGCGGGGTCGAGCTCGTAGGTCGAGTAGTGATACGGGGTTTTGGCCTCGAACTCCGCGGCGCAGGTGTCGACGGTCTTGAAGACCGGACGGATACCGAGCCGGTGCCGCAGTGCGCGCACGCCGGTCTCACCCGCCAATTCCGGTCGCAGCGCGGCGATCTGGCGGTCGGAGAGGCCATAGTGCTTGGCGCCGCGCAGCAGCGGCTCGTCCAGTACGGGCGCGTCGATGAGCTCCCGGCGCAGCTCGACCAGCCCGGCCACCTCGGCGACGAACCAGGGGTCGATGCCGGAGGCCGCGGCGACGTCCTCGATGCTCGCGCCCAGGCGCAGCGCCCGTTCGACCTGGTAGATGCGCCCCTCGGTCGGAGTGCGCAGATCTTCGAGGATGGCCTCGGTATCGGTCCAATTGCCATCGTCCTGGGTCCAGAAGCCAGCGGCCTTGGTTTCCAGGGAGCGCAGCACCTTGCCGAGCGCCTCGGCGAAGTTGCGGCCCAGCGACATCGCCTCGCCGACCGACTTCATGGTGGTGGTCAACGTGGCGTCGGCGCCCGGGAACTTCTCGAAGGCGAAGCGGGGGGCCTTGACGACCACATAGTCCAGGGTCGGCTCGAAACAAGCCGGGGTTTCCTTGGTGATGTCGTTGACGATCTCGTCCAGGGTGTAGCCGATGGCCAACTTGGCCGCGATCTTGGCGATCGGGAAACCCGTCGCCTTGGAAGCCAATGCGGACGAGCGCGAGACGCGCGGGTTCATCTCGATGACGATCAGGCGGCCGTCGCGCGGGTTCACAGCGAACTGGATATTGCAGCCACCGGTATCCACGCCGACCTCGCGCAGAATGTCGATGCCCAGGTCGCGCAGCCGCTGGTATTCGCGGTCGGTGAGGGTCATGGCGGGTGCGACGGTGACCGAATCGCCGGTGTGCACACCCATCGGGTCCACATTCTCGATCGAGCAGACGACCACGACATTGTCGCGGCCGTCGCGCATCAGCTCGAGTTCGTATTCCTTCCAACCCAGGATGGATTCCTCGATGAGCACATTGGCCGTCGGCGAGGCGGCCAGACCACCGCCCGCGATCCGATCCAGGTCCTCGTCGTTGTAGGCCATGCCCGAGCCGAGCCCGCCCATGGTGAACGACGGCCGCACAACCACCGGAAAGCCCAGGTCCGCAACGGTTTCGCGGACCTCGTCCATGGTGTGGCAGACCCGCGAGCGAGCGCTCTCGCCGCCGACCTTGGCGACGATGTCCTTGAATTTCTGCCGATCCTCACCACGCTGGATGGCCTCGAAATCGGCGCCGATCAGCTCGACGTTGTATTTCTGCAGCACACCGCGCTCATGCAGGGCGACCGCGGTATTCAGCGCGGTCTGCCCGCCGAGGGTGGCCAGAATGGCGTCGGGGCGTTCCTTTTCGATGACCTTCTCGACGAATTCCGGGGTAATCGGCTCCACATAGGTGGAATCGGCGAATTCCGGATCGGTCATGATGGTCGCCGGGTTGGAGTTCACCAGCGATACCCGCAGGCCTTCGGCCCGCAGCACCCGGCACGCCTGGGTGCCGGAGTAGTCGAATTCGCACGCCTGGCCGATGACGATCGGGCCGGAGCCGATCACCAGGATGTGCTTCAGATCCTCGCGGCGAGGCATCAGGCTCCTTCCATGAGACCGGCGAAACGGTCGAAGAGATAGGCGGCGTCGTGGGGTCCGGCGGCGGCCTCCGGGTGGTACTGCACCGAGAATGCGCGGCCGTCGACCAGGCGCACGCCCTCGACGGTGCCGTCATTGGCGCACACGTGGCTGACCTCGGCCTTGCCGAACGGGGTGTCGAACTGTTCGCCCTGTTCGCCCTCCAGTGCGAAGCCGTGGTTCTGCGCGGTGATCGAGATCCGGCCGGTGTCGTGTTCGACGACCGGGACATTGATGCCGCGGTGGCCGAACTTCATCTTGTAGGTCTTGCGGCCGAAGGCGCGGCCGAGGATCTGGTTGCCGAAGCAGATACCGAACAGCGGCAGCCCCTTCTCCAGCACACCCTGGGTGATGGCGACCGCGCCGTCCTGGGTGGCCGGGTCGCCGGGACCGTTGGACAGGAAGACGCCGTCGGGCTTCAGGTCCAGGATCTGGTCCAGCGAGACGGTCGAGGGCACCACATGCACCCGCATGCCGCGCTGGGCGAACATGCGCGGGGTGTTGGTCTTGATGCCGAGGTCGACCGCGACAACAGTGAAGCGCGGGTCGCCGTGCGGTTCGATCGTGTACAGCGCGTCGGTGCTGACCTCTTCGGCCAGATCCGCGCCGAGCATCGATGGCTGTCCATTCACCCGGGCCAGCAGTTCGTCGGCGTCGGCGAGCGCCGAACCGGAGAAGATGCCCGCCTTCATCGAACCGCGGGTGCGCAGGTGGCGCACCAGCGCGCGGGTGTCGATACCCGCGATGCCGACGATCTGCTGGCGGTCCAGTTGGTCCTGCAGGGTGCCGGTGGAGCGCCAGTTCGACGCGACGCGCGAGGCGTCGCGGACCGCGTATCCGGCGACCCAGATCTTGCCGGATTCGTCGTCCTCGTCGTTCCAGCCGGTATTGCCGATCTGCGGGGCCGTGGCCACCACGATCTGGCGGTGGTAGCTGGGGTCGGTGAGGGTCTCCTGGTACCCGGTCATCGCGGTGCAGAACACCGCCTCAC
The DNA here is from genome assembly GCF_044458825.1 of Nocardia sp. NPDC050412. Taxonomy (NCBI): domain Bacteria; kingdom Bacillati; phylum Actinomycetota; class Actinomycetes; order Mycobacteriales; family Nocardiaceae; genus Nocardia; species Nocardia sp. NPDC050412. Next base: position 503,771 of record NZ_JBITIJ010000001.1, on the reverse strand, counting down.
CGAGTGTTTCGCCAACCGCGCCGAAGGCCGTGCCGCGGAACACCCGGCCGTCCTCCAGCACCAACGCTGCCTGATCTGGCCCACCGGTCACCCGACCACCGCCTCCCATCGAATCGCTTCGCGATCCTGCATTCATTCGTCGTCTCCCGTCATCGCCCTGGCCCACGCCGGGTACACCGTCTTGTCGTCACCTCGGAAACCGGTATCAATCTCGGTTCCGGTCGGCAGCTTCCAGCGAATTACCAGCACACCATCTTCCGTCATCACCTTGCCCGCATGGCCACGTTCGGCCCGCACGGCCGTAATGGATTCCTGCGGAATCCAGATCACCGTCGCACCGTCGCGCTCGAGCAGAATCCCCCGTTCGAACCGCGTGAGTTCCGCTGTGGCCCGGAAGCCCAAGTCCCCCACCGCGATCCGGTCCTGCCAGCTCGGCGCGATGGTGCTGCCGAGATACATCCCGGAGGTCGGCTCGAGCACCTGGGCGCCGAGATCACCCGGCACGTGCGGTAGTTCGCCGATGCGCGCCGCCTGGCGCGCGGCTCGGTTCAGCCAGCCCCGGTACATCAGCCAGACGCACAGAACGAACAGTGCGATCAACCCGACCACCAACAGCGTTCTCATTTACGAACCTCCGACCGCCTTGCCCTCACGGGCAGTTACCCGGCCTCGGAGCAACGTCGTCGTCACTCGAGCCGGAAACGTCATGTCCTCGAACGGCGTGTTGTTCGAAATGCTGGCGAGTTCGGCGGCCCGCACGGTCCAGGTCGTATCCGGATCGACCAGCGTGAGGTTGGCGGGTTCGCCGACCTCGATCGGGCGGCCATGGCCGTCTAGTCCGACGATTTCGGCTGGACGCTCGCTCATCACCCGGGCGACACCGCGCCAGTCCAGCAGGCCGGGTTCGACCATGGTCTGCACGATGATCGACAGCGCGGTCTCCAACCCGAGCATGCCAGGGCGGGCGGCAGCGAATTCGCAGCACTTGTCCTGTTCGGCGTGCGGGGCATGATCGGTGGCGACGCAGTCGAGGATGCCCTCGGCGAGTGCCCGCCGCAGCACGATGGTGTCGGAGACCTCACGCAGCGGCGGGTTCACCTTGTTGACCGCGTCGTAGGTCTCCAGGCGTGAGTCGTCGAGCAGCAGATGGTGCGGGGTGACCTCGGCGGTGATCGAAATGCCCTGCGCCTTGGCCCATTTAACCAATTCGACGGTACCCGCCGTGGAGGCGTGGCAGATATGGACGCGGGCACCCGCGTCGCGGGCCAGCAATGCGTCGCGAGCCACGATCGACTCCTCCGCGGCGCGCGGCCAACCTGCCAGACCGAGGCGGGCGGCAGCGGGACCTTCGTGCGCGACAGCGCCTTTGGTGAGGCGCGGTTCCTCGGCATGCTGAGCGATCAAGACGCCGAGGGAGTTCGAGTACTCCAGTGCGCGGCGCATGAGCAGCGGGTCGTAGACGCAGTGGCCGTCATCGGAGAACATGCGCACCGCACCGACGCCGGCCGCCATGGTACCCATTTCGGCGAGTTGCTTACCCTCCAAGCCGACCGTGACCGCACCTACCGGATACACATCGACCAGGCCGACCTCTTGGCCGCGCCGCCACACGTGATCGGTGACAACCACCGAATCGGCGACCGGGTTGGTATTGGCCATGGCGAAGACCGCGGTGTAACCGCCGAGCGCCGCCGCGGCGGAACCGGTTTCGATGGTTTCGGTGTCCTCGCGGCCGGGTTCGCGCAGATGGGTGTGCAGATCGACGAAGCCGGGCAGCAGGATCTGGCCCCGCGCGTCGATGACCTCGGCGTCGATAATGCCGAGATCGGTTCCGATGGCGGCGATTACACCATCGCGCACGAGTACGTCGACCGGCTCGCCCTCGCCGTACGGCCGGACACCCTCGAGCAGCAGACTCATGCGACAGCCTCCTGGGTACCGACCAGCAGCCGGAACAGCACGGCCATCCGCATATGCACTCCGTTCGTCACCTGTTGCAGAATCGCCGCCTGCGCGGAATCCGCCACGGGCGAGGCGATTTCCATGCCGCGCAGCATCGGACCCGGATGCAGGACGACCGCGTTCTCGTCCAACAGCGCGAGCCTGCGCTCGGAAAGTCCGTAGTTGACCGAATATTCGCGGGCCGACGGGAAGAAGCCGCCGTTCATCCGCTCCTGCTGCACCCGCAGCATGAGCACCGCATCGGCGCCGGGCAATTCGGCGTCCAGCGAAGCCGAGATCCGGGCGGGCCACAGGTCCGCGCCGACCGGTAGCAGCGTGCGCGGCGCGACCAGCACCACCTCGGCACCAAGAGTATCGAGCAAGAAGACATTCGAGCGCGCGACCCGGCTGTGCAGGATATCGCCGACGATGACGATCCGCTTGCCCTCGATATCGCCGAGACGCTGACGCAGGGTCAGCGCGTCCAGCAGCGCCTGCGTCGGATGCTGGTGGGTGCCGTCACCGGCATTGATGATGGCCGGACCCTGCCGCCCCTCGGAAACCGCCCAGCCATCCATCCAGCGCGCGATCTGATGCGCGGCGCCGGAGGCCGGATGCCGGACGATGAGTGCATCGGCTCCCGCCGCGTGCAAAGTCAGCGCGGTATCGCGCAGTGATTCGCCCTTGGAGACCGAGGAGCTGCTCGCGCTGACATTGATCACATCGGCGCTCATCCACTTGCCCGCGACCTCGAACGAGACCCGGGTGCGAGTCGAGTTCTCGTAGAACACCGTCATCACGGTGCGCCCGCGCAGCGTCGGCAGCTTCTTCACCTCGCGGCCCAGCAGCGCCTGTTCGAAGCGTTCGGCCTCGTCGAGCAGCTCGGTGGCGGTGGCATGATCGAGATCGGTCACCGTCAGCAGATGTCTCACGACTCCACCTCGCTAGCGCTCGGCTCCGCCGTTCGACCTCCGGTCGCTGTGTTGATGGTTCGCTCGCTGCACTCGCTCACGACCACCTCGCTGACACTCGCTCCGGCGAGCCGGTTCACTGCGCTTCCTCCTGGTGCAAATAGACGCCGTCACGGCCGTCGTGTTCGGTGAGCAATACGGATATGTCCTCGCTGCGGGAGGTCGGCACGTTCTTGCCGACGAAATCCGCGCGGATCGGGAGTTCGCGATGGCCGCGGTCGATGAGCACCGCGAGTTGGACCGCGCGCGGACGGCCCAGATCGCGCAGACCGTCGAGGGCCGAGCGCACGGTGCGACCGGAGAAGAGCACGTCGTCGACCAAGACCACGAGTGCGTCCTCGATGCCGCCCTCGGGCACCGAGGTGCGCTCGAGTGGGCGGTGTGGGCGGCTGCGTAGATCGTCGCGATAGAGGGTGATGTCGAGCGAGCCGAGGGCCGGGCGGACGCCGGAGAATTCCTCGATCTTGTCGGTGAGTCGCGCGGCCAGCGTGGTGCCGCGGGTGGGAATACCGATCAGCACCACGCGCGGTGCGTCCGGCTCGCCCGCATCCAGGGCGGTTTTTTCGATGATCTGATGCGCGATGCGCGCGATGGTCCGGCCGACGTCGGAGGGAGACAGCAACTCGCGTCCCGCGCTCACCCACTCCGGGGTGTGTCGCTGCGACGTTTCGGCAGCGCCGGACTTGGCGGCCCGTTCCTCGGGCACAGCCATACCGACCTCCTTCCCCGCCTCACCGGACGGTCCGTTAAAGGATGTCTTTACGGCATGCAGCCTAGCAGCGCCTTTTGCACCGTTTTAACCAGGCATATCCCGCTGTGAGCAGGGCCACGCGCGGTTCGGACACTCCGGACATTCCGGGAGGTTCACGCTTCGCGGACCGCGATGACGACTCCGATGTCCGGATCGTTCAAAGCGACGGGGCGGTCCATGGCGGCGACCATATCGTCCCAGCTACGGAATTCGGTATGCCAGCCGTGTTCGTCCAGCCAGGTTCTGGCGTCGGCGCCGAGGCCGGTGCGTGGACGATCCGCGCCCTCGTCACCGCGGACCAGGCGTTTGAGTTCGGCGTACGGTCGAGCATTTTCGTCGACGGCGAAGCGGCTGACACCGAAACGGCTTCCCGGAGCGGATAATTCGGTCAATGTGGTGACCACGTGCAAAGCGTATTCGTGAGTCAGGTAGCCCAGGACGCCCTCGTCCACCCAGTGCGTGGGCAGATCCGGCCGAAATCCGTGCTCTGCGAGCAGCTTTGCCCAGTCGTCGCGCAGATCGATGGCCAGCACCTCGCGGTCACAGCGAGGTTGCGCATGTGCCGCGGCAAGCACCGGTTCCTTGAACGCGAACAGCTCCGGCAGATCGATCTCGAACACTCGAACATCGGCGGGTAGCGCCATGCGGAATGCCCTGGTGTCCAAGCCCGCACCGATCAGCACGATCTGGCGTATCCCCTGTTCCACCGCCTCAGCGACCCGGTCGTCGACGAGCCGGACGCCGGCCGTGCGGCCTTCGAAGAACATATCGGCGACCTCTTCCAGCCGCGCCCAGCGCTCGATTCCTCCGTCGACCTCGCGGTAGGCGTCGCGTGCCGCGTCGACGAACAGCTGCGCGAACGGGTCGTCGTACAGGCGGTCCGTGCGCACGGCTTCCTTCGCGCGGATGACCGCGACACCGATCGCGGTCAATGCGACACCTGCCATGGGCGCCTTCGGATGCGTTTCTGTCATTACTGCCTCCCCAATAGATAACTTGTCGCCCGGCTAGTAATTCGGGCTCAGCGCAGACGCTAGGCTTCCGCTAGCCGGTCGTCAAGCAAAAAGAGAAGGACGCCATGGACGGACGTCGCAGCGATACGCGTGAGCGGATTCGTACTGTCGCAATGGAATTGTTCTCCGAACGCGGCTACGAGAAGACCTCCCTGCGCGAGATCGCCGACCGCCTCGGTGTCACCAAGGCCGCGTTGTACTACCACTTCCGAACCAAAGAAGACATCGTCGCCAGCCTCTCCGACGACTTACGCCGCGGCATCGACGACATCGTGACCTGGGCCGAGGGCGCACCGCCCGGCCCGGACCGGGCCAACGAAATCCTCACCCGCTACGGCGCACTCCTGCACGGCATCGGCCGCAGCATGGTCCGCTTCTGGCACGAGAACCAGCCCGCCTTCCGCCAGCTCGACTTCGGCTCGAGCATGCGTTACCAGTTCCGCGTGCTCGCCGACCTGATGGCCGAACCGGACAACCCGCCGTTCGCTGTCTTCCGCGCACGTGAAGCCCTGCTTGCGATCAGCTGGAGCACCGCCATGATGGGCGATCTTCCGCTCACCGACGACGAGTGCTACGCCGCCGCCGTCGACATCGCGCGGGACATCCTCACCAAGAATTGATGACCGTTTTTCGCTAGCACATATGTTCGATGACGCGTAGATTCGGCGGCATGTCGACACCGCTGCAGGGATCGTTGCTCGCCGGGTTCGGGGACGTCGAGGTGGGCGGGCTCGATGGTGTGCAGCGGACGGACTTGCCCCATGGCGCCTGGGTGGATCTGCTGCCCGGGTGGATGTCGGGGGCGGACTTGCTGTTCGAACGGTTGGCGGACGGGGTGCCATGGCACGCGGAGCGGCGGTCGATGTACGACCGGGTGGTGGATGTGCCGCGACTGCTGTGTTTCTACGAGGAGGATGCACAGTTGCCGGATCCGGCACTGGACGAGGCACGGGAGGCGCTGACCGCACATTATCGCGAGGAACTCGGCGAACCGTTCCGCACAGCCGGGTTGTGCTACTACCGCGACGGACGCGACAGTGTGGCCTGGCACGGCGATACCATCGGGCGCGGGGCGACCCATGACACCATGGTCGCCATTGTTTCGATCGGTGCGCCGCGTGCGCTGCTGCTGCGACCGCATGGGGGCGGTGCGAGTCTTCGATTTCAGGTCGGACACGGGGATCTACTGGTCATGGGCGGCTCATGTCAGCGCACCTGGGAACACGCCGTACCGAAGACGCGCAGGCCGACAGGGCCGCGAATCAGCATTCAATTTCGGCCGCGGGGCGTGCGTTGATTCCGTGAGCTTGTTGACCTCAACCATGGTTGAGATAAGAAGCTGATTTCCATGAGCCCAACGACAATTCAACCGGTGGTCGCGGATACCACCGTTGACCACGCCGAAGACATTGCGGCTATCGAGCGCATCATCGCCAATGTCGAAACCGCATACAACACCAACGATGCCGAACTGATGACCGCCGACTTCACCGCGAATGCGGCGGTGGTCAACGCGGTCGGTGCGCTCATAGCCGGGAAAGACGCACTGCTGGAGGCGAATCGGCAGGGGCTGGCGGGATTCCTGAAGGACCAGTATGTCCGCTACGAGGTCGCCGACATCGTATTCCTGCGCCCCGATATCGCGATCGCGCACAAGCTCGCCCGGGCGACGACGGCCGAGGCCGAGCTGATCGATATCGATCACGCGATGATCGCGCTGTACGTCTTGGTCAAAGAGAACGGTCGGTGGTGGACCGCGGCGCGACAGAACACGCCGATCCCGCAGGCGAAGTAGCCGTCAGTTCAGGGGCGCGGCGGGCCGTTCCTCGCGCGTCGGGAAACGACGGCGGCGAACGCTCGCACCGTGCGACCAGATGGCCTGCTGGACCTCCTGCTTCGAGGCATGACCGTCGAATCGCACAAGCACTTCGGCGCGGGCCTGACGTGCGATATTCACCTTCCTGCGGTACTGCCGGAAGATCTGCACCTCGCCATTGCGATCCTCGTCCAGGTACTCGTAGTCCATGCCGTAGTAGGCGTAGGTCCCGAGTGTCGCGAGCGAGGTTGCCCAGGATCGCAGCTGATCGCGAGCACCGAAAATCGTGACCATGCCGCCGATGCGGTCGATCCGTTCCCAGCCAGTCGGTACATCGGCGAAATTCCAGTCGCGCTCCCCCGGCCCCTTCGCCCGCCACTGCTGCAGCTCGTCCACCGCGGCATCCAGACCGAACGTCTGCCAGCGCACCGTGCCGTGTGAACCCTCGCGGAACGGCAGCCGCCGACGCAAGGCGACGGCGGCGGCGCGGGTGAAGACGGTCAGGTCCGCGGGCACCAGCACGATCGGATCGGAGGGCGCGGCGTCGAACGGATTGGGATCCAGATGGGCCGGATCGATGACGACGATCGTGCCCGGCCGCCGTTGATAGGCCAGGCCCCACAGCAGTCGAGCCAGCATCCGCGCACCCCGCCAATCGGAGAGCACATGCCAGGTGTCGTGGAAATGGTTGGTGGCGAAGCGGAAATCGCTGCCGGGGCGCAGGCTCAGCACCGTATGCACCCGCCCGTCGAGCACCATGGTGCGTCGATGCAGTTTCGCCATATTGTCGGTGGCCGAACCGGGGCGCGGCCGTTTGATCTGCGCGGCCACGTTCACCTCCAGTTCCGCCTCGCGTGCATTCCAGGAGACCACGGTCGCCACCGCGCGGCAACGGATTATTTTCGCGCAGTTGAACGGTTGTCCAGAGCACAGCGGAGAGCGGCCGGCCCCGATACATTGGCCATATGAGCGAGCGCAGCGAGCGATTCATCTGCCAGCGCGCGTTGCGCATGCCGGAGCCGAGCGCCAGCGAGTCGAAGGCATGAGCAATCCCGGCGCGGGGGTTTTGGCCGTGATGCCGCTGCATACGATCAGCGAGGTCTACGGCGAAAGCGGACTGCGCGAACGACTACTGCTGGAAATAGCCGAACTATCCGACACCGAACGGCTCAACGAGGCATTGGATCTGGCTACCGAATTGCACCGCGACGATCGTTACGGCCGCGAACCGTATCTGAGTCATCTACTGCGCGTTGCCATTCGGATCATCAGCCACTATGAAGTGCGGGACCCGGACGTCGTCGCGGCCGGGCTGTTGCACGATTCGGTCGAGGATCACCCGATCGAACTTGCCGGCGCGCGTCCCGGTTCGCCGACCGAGGCCGCCCTCGCCGAACTCTCGGCCCGGTTCGGCGCCCGAGTCGCCGAACTCGTCGCCGCCGTGACCAATCCGGAACCGGATCCGGATAGCGATCGGCATGCGCAATATCGCGAACACGTGGCGGCCAATCTCGATCACGCGCCGTGGGCCCGCATCGTCAAACTGTCCGACTTCACCGATAACGGCGTTGGCATCCTCTACGCCGACGGTCCCGCGATGCGCAAACTCGCCACCAAGTATCGCCCGCTCACCGATATCTACCGCGACCTCGTCACCCGCGCCGATACTCCGCTCGCCGAGCACGTCAAACGGCATATCCTGCACCAGCTCGACAGCGCCGACGAACGTTTCGACGCCATTCTCGCCAGGGACTAGGGCGCGCGCAGCACCGATTCGACGAGTTCGCGAACCGCCGCGAGCAGCCGTTCAGTCTCCCCCGCACGTGCGAGCGCCGGCACCTGTTCGCCACCCAATGCGCCGAGCAGCAGCCTGCCGACCACCTCGGCATCCAGGTCCGGGCGGGCCTCGCGCAGCAGCGCGGTGATATGGGCGTCCCAGAATTCGTGGATTTCGGCGGCGCGCGGGTGCGGCGGGCCCTGCAGGTAGGCGACCGTCACCTCGATGTTGTCGGTCATCATGCGCACGAAGGCATCGAAGAAGGCCAGCAGTCGCTCCCCGGCCGGTGCTCCGGGGCCCAGCGGCGGCGGACCGCCACGGACGGCATCCATCACGGCGAACGTGCTCTCGGCGATCATCTCGTGCAGTAACCCGGCGCGATTGCCGAAGCGATGGAAGATCGTGCCCTTGCCGACACCAGCGGCCGCCGCGACCCGGTCCATGGTGAGCGCGTCGGCGCCGTGTTCGGCGAGCAGCGCGGCAGTCGCGGTCAGGATTGCCTGCCGGTTACGCGCGGCATCCGCCCGTTCCCTCGGGCGTGCGTCGGTCATTCCACCACCTCGTTGACAACTTGACCGCCGGTCCATATTGTTCGAGACATCTGGACCGACAGTCAAGTTATGGAGTTATTTATGAAGGCAATCGTAATGACGAGGGTCGGCGGACCCGAGGTCCTGGTCCCCCAGGATGTCGCCGTACCGCATCCGGGCCCCGGCGAACTGGTGATCCGTGCCGAGGCGATTCCGGTGCTGTTCCCGGAGACCAAGCTGCGTTCGGGTGAGTTCCCGATGGCGGTGGAACCACCGGCGGTCTTCGGTTTTCAGGCCGCCGGAGTGGTCGTCGAGATCGGGGACGGAGTCGACGCGGCTTTGCTGGGCCGACGGGTCACGGTGGCAACCCTGGGCTTCGGCGCTTACGCCGAATTCGTCTGCGCACCAGTGGCTTCCGCGACCCCGATCCCGGATGGGCTCTCATCCGCCGACGCGGCCGCCGTCCTGATGGACGGATCGGTGGCACTGCCCCTGCTCGCGACCGCGGCGCTCACCGGCGGCGAAACGGTCTTGATCGAAGCCGCCGCAACAGGAATCGGCAGCGCGCTGACTCAACTCGCCAAGGAATTCGGTGCCGCGCGCGTCATCGCGACCGCTGGCGGTCCCGAAAAGGTTGCGCGGGCACTGGCATTGGGCGCGGATCAAGCCATCGACCACAACGCGCCGGACTGGCCGAACCGACTGCGCGAATCCCTCGACGGCACCACCCTGGACGTCGTCTTCGATTCCATCGGCGGCACCACTGCCCGAGATCTACTGGCGGCCATGACTCCGGTACGCGGCCGAATCCTCAGCTACGGCTGGCTCTCCGGAGCCCCAGCCCAGATCTCCACAACGGACCTACTCCCGCTCGGCCTCACACTCACCGCCTGCGCCGGACCGGCCTGGCTCGCAGAGGTGTCCCGCTCCGGCGCCGCCGTCCTCAATCGAGCTACTACCGGAACCCTCACTCCCCAAGTCGATTCCGTGCTTTCTCTCGACGAAGCCGCCAAAGCCCACCAACTCATCGAGCAGCGCTCCCCCATCGGCAAGATCGTTTTGCGTCCCTGACGAACCACAGCCGTCACAGAAAGTCACGCCCTTCCTCGGGATTCCCTTGCGCACTCATCAGAGGTGCGATTCCAAGGGGGGATCTCGTGCGGCGTATACACGGTCGGGCGGGATTGAAATGAACTGTGGCCGTTGATGTTTCCCGTGGAGCATTCGGTGCGTCGACTGCATTGTTGCACCGAGTGCATCCACCGGGTCAGGCGCGGCGGGCGAAAGTGGGGGCGTGTTCGGGGAGTATTCCTCGGGCGATCAGGAATGGGGGGACGGTGCGCAGGACGGGGATCCGGCGCAGGATGCGTAGCGGCAAGGGAGTCGTTGCCGCGTTGGCGATATTGATTCGGCCGGATAGGGCGGGGCGGATTACGGCGGTGTGCAGGATGCGTTGTAGGCCCTGGGTGACGGCGGTTGGGAGGGTGCGGCGACGCTGCACTCTCGCCAGGTCATGGGTGCTCAGGGTGCCCGAAGTCAGGGGTGGGGCAAGGATTCTCGCGGTGGCGACGGCATCCTGGATCGCGAGGTTGATTCCGACCCCACCGGCGGGTGACATGGCGTGGGCGGCGTCGCCGATGCAGAGCAGGCCGTCGGTGTACCACTTGGTCAGGCGATCCAATTTCACGTCGAGCAGTTTCACCTCGTCCCAGTCGCGCAACGCATCCTCCCGGTCACGCAGCCACGGTGCGGAATCGGCCATGCTGCGCACAATTTCGGCGACCGGACCACGGCGGGCTGTCGCATCGCCACCCTTCGCGATGAGGGTCGCGACCTGCCAGTAGTCGCCGCGGTCGAACATGACCGCAGCGCGGTTGGCGCTGAGCAGTCCGATCAAACCGGCGGGGTCGATATCGGTGCGCGGCAGGCGGAACCACCACACATCCATCGGTGTCGGCCAACTGCGTGAGCCGAGACCGACTTCGGCCCGCAGCACCGAATCGCGGCCATCGCAGGCAACGGTCAGATCGGCGCGAATCTCGCCCGTTTCGCCGTTACTGGTGCGGTAGGCGACACCGGCGACCCGACCGTTCTCCCGAATCACCGCTGTCGCTTCGGTATTCATGCGCAACCGGAAGCTCGGCTCCCGATCGGCCGCTCCGGCCAACAGGTCGAGCAGATCCCACTGCGGCACCATCGCGATGTATTTGTGCGGACCGGGCAGATGTTCCAGGGTGAACACCGTCTGTACCGACCCGCGGATCGGCAGCTGGATCTGCTGCAGTTTGCGCGCGGGCAGTTTCGCGAATTCCTCGCCGAGGCCTAATTCGTCGAGCAGGTCGAGGGTCGTGGGATGTACTGTGTCGCCGCGGAAGTCGCGCAGGAAATCCTTATGTTTCTCCAGAACGGTGACATCGATACCGGCGCGTGCCAGCAGCAGCCCGAGCACCATGCCGGCCGGTCCAGCACCAACCACCAGACACGTCGTAGGTTCCATTGCCCGACCTCCCTCCGTGCGCACGCGCCGGACGGACATTCCGCGGGCGCGGATGTAGCGTTTCCCTTGGCCGACTTCAATGGTAGGCCGCAGCCGAGCCCAAGGCCCACAACCGCGGCAGCGATCAGATCAGCGACGCAGCACAAAAAAGTACGGCTCGGCCGTCCCGCGCATATCCATCACCCCGAGCAACGTTTCGGTATCCACCCGACGGAAGTGATCGATGATCGGCAGATCGTCGTAAACCATCGCGGCACTCACCGCACCGCGATATTCGATATCGCGCAAACGCGCTGCTGGCCTGCGAGTTCGGATTGCCGGACCGAGGACCGGCAGCAGCTTCCGTACCGTCTGCACGCCCGCGAGCGGCACCTTTCCGGCCAGACCGAGCGGCACCCGGCGCGGATCGACCGCGAAGATACTTCCCGATTCATCGGCGAACAACAGTGGATGTACCGACTCCGGATCATCGAACTGCTTGCCGTACCAACCCGAGGCCGCCAACACCCCCGCGAGCGGATGCCCGGTATCGAATTCCTCGCCCCGCCAGCGGCCGACGGTCACCTCCGCGACCCTGGCCGCAGGCAAGCTATCGAACAGCTCCCACGCCTGATCCACCGTGCACCCACCAACGAGCAGGTGCGCCAGATCGGATTGCGCGCTCTTATTCTCGACCACCAGCGGTCTCCTTACGGGCAGCAACGTTGCGAGGACAAGGCTATCAATCTCTCATCGTCGACCGGCTCAGAAGGGTGCATCAGCCGCCAGCTGTCCCACTTCCGGCAGGTAGGGGTCGAGTTCGCCGGATTCGAATCGCGACATGCCGATGACATGCCAGAACTGCCCGGCAATATTGCCCTCGAATTTGTATCGACCGTCGGGAGCGAGCGCCGCCCATCCTTCGGGTAGACCGAGCAGGATCGCGCGGATCGACGGCGCGTCGTCCTCCGGCCGCGACCACAGCAGAATGTTGCCGTCATCGCCGCCGCTGGCCAGCAGCTTGCCGGACGGGTCGAAGCTCAGCGACCAGACTCGGCGCTTATGCCCTTCGAGGGTATGCAGATGACGTCCGGATGCCATGTCCCACAACCGAACAACCAGATCATCGCCCCCGGTCGCCAATGTACCCGTGCGCGGGTCGACCGAGGCGGTCCAGAGCCTGCCGGTATGCCTGGTCAGCGTATGCAACGCTACGCCGGATTCGATATCCCAGATGCGGGCGGTGGTATCCCAGGACACGCTGGCGAGGCGGTCCTCATGGAAGGCGACCGCGTACACCCGATCGCGATGTCCGGACAGTGCCCGCAGGAATCGTCCGGAGCGCACATCCCACAGCCGAACGACGGAATCGTCGCAGCCGGTGGCCATCAGCGCACCGTCGGCGCTGAATGCGATCGAGCGCACCCGCCCGCGATGTTCGGCGCAGACGGCGTGCAGTGCGCCGGTGGTGCGCACCCAGATGATCACCGTGTCGTCGTCGTTAGCGGTGGCCACATAGTCGCCGGTCGGGTCGAAGGCGGCGGCCCAGATCGGTGCGGATTCGACATTGATGTGGCGTTCGTACAGATCGGCGTCGAGGTTGAACAGGCTGAGCCGCCCGTCGTTGACGACGAGACCGAGCTGATGGCGGCCGAGTTTGCTGAATATCGCCGATTCGAAGGTGAGCAAGCGGTCGTCGCTGCCGATCAGTCGGCGAACCAACCGCCCGGTCACCGGATCCCACAGGCGAACCACACCGTCGTTACCCACGCCCGAAAGCAGGGTGCCGTCTGCATTGAAGCTGACCGTACGGACCTGGCGGCCATGGCCGGTCAATGTGTTTTTGCAGGTACCGGTCACGGGATCCCACAGCCGAGTGGTGAATTGGTCGTCGGTAATGGCCAATTGGGAACCGTCTGGGCGAAAGGCGAACGGCCAAATCGAGCCGGTATGCGCGGTGAGCCGGTGCCGCAGTTCCCCGGTCTCGCTCTCGCGCAGACAGACAAGTCCGGCGCTGTCGCCCGAGGCGAGCAGATCACCCGCCGGATCGAAGGCAAGCCAATAGATGGCCGCGGTATGTTCGGCGAGCGACTGCCGCGGCACGCCGGTGTCCACATCCCACAGACGCAGTCCGCCATCGGTATCCGCGCTCGCCACGATAGGGAGGCGAGGATGGAAAGTCACTGTATAGACCCGCCCGGTGTGGCCCGATAGATCGCGAATCTTCCGGCAGCTCAACGGGTCCCACAGCGCCAGCGTGCCATCGACGCCACCGACTGCGAGAAGTTCACCGGTCGGATTGAACGCCACCCGAAACACAGATCCGGGCGCACCGCTGAATTCGCCACTCTCCCGGCCACTTTCGATATCCCACAGCCGCACGGTGCCATCCCGATACGAGGCGGCGACCAGCGGTCCGCGAATATCCAAGCTATAGATGAGTTCCCGACTCCCACCTCCGGCACGGCATTCGTGGCGGAGTTCACCGCTCGGCAACGCCCATAGCCGCAGCACACCGTCCGCGTCACCGGTGGCCAGCAAATCACCCGCCGGACTCAGCACCACCGGCCACGGCCAGTTCTGATGCCCCAACAGGATTCGGCGCAGTTCGCCGGTGACGGCATCCCAGATGCCCACGGTGCCGTCGCCGGATCCGGTCACCAGCACCGTATCCGTGAACGCCACCGCGAACGTCCGGGCTCGGTGGGTCTGCAAGGTGCGCAGCGGTCTTCCGGTTTCGGCATCACAGACGAGCACGCCACCGTCATCACTGCCGATGGCGAGCGTGCCGCCGTCCGGGTTGTAGGCGACCGGCTGCGGCAGTCGGCCGTGCCTGGCATGGAAGCCGTGCCGGACTCCGATTGCGGCAGGAGCGAATTCGGTCTGTGCCGCAACTCCCGGCACCCACGCCGCACCACGCAGATCGGTGCCGGCCGGGGTGCCGGTAACCTCGATGAGTGCCGCGCGGGACCAGCGGCTCCCGCTGGCCCGCGATCCGGTCAGATCGGTGCGCACCAGGCGAGCGCGGGTGAGATCGGCCTCGCCCAGATCCGCGCCGACCAGGCTGGCCTCATCGAGACGCGCGCCGACCAACCGCGCACCGTGCAGTACGGCGCGGTCGAGGTTCGTGCCGACCAGCCGGGCGCCGCTGAGATCGGCTCCGGTGAGATCGACATCGCGTAGATCCCGATATGACAGATCCTCACCCGCCAGGCTGGCACCGCGCAGATCCGCGGTCGGTGCGGTGCGCAGCCGCGTCGCCACCCGAATCGCATTGGTGCGCGACACTTCATCGGCCGCCTGGTCGGCGAGCGCACCCTCGGCCCAGGTGCGCAGCGCCCGGTTATCGGCGAGATCACAGAGGAAGTCGATCGACAGTTGGGATAGCGGCGACTGGGTCAGTTGGGCCGGCGCGGGGGTACCGACCTCGAATTGTTCGGCAATGTGGTTGGCCACCAACCACTCCATTACCGAGGAATGGATGAAGCCGAACAGGTTGTCCTCGGTGCGCACCAGCAGGCTGCCGGAGCCGATGGCATGCGCCGACTGCTGCACCGACATCCGGCTCGAGCCGGTCAGCTCGACCAAATCCGCTGCTACCTCGGTCAATTCGGACAGCCGCAGATATGGCTCGCCGGTTTCCCAGACGCGCAGCGCGAATGCCGTCACACCGAGCCACAATTCGTGCAGACGCAGCCCTGGCAGCGCACCGGCCACGCCCGCGGTCCGGTCGGCCTCGTAAGTGAGCCAGGACTCCAGGATCTCCCGGTACAGCCCGGCCGGACCCACCGCCTGCTTCGCGCCCGCCGCAGCCCGAAGCCGCCGCTCGTCCAGATCGGCGATGAAGCCGAGCATCCTGGGATTCTGTGCCAGTCCGAGCAGATCCTCGATACCGGTGATCAACCCCATTCTGGCGTCGGCGCGACGGATATCACCGCCGTAGCGGTTGGTCAGGAAGGCGTGGATCTGCGCCGGGGCGAAATCCTCGATGCTCACAATGCGCCGATCCTGCAGCAGACCGACGCGTTCGCCGAGGGCGGTAAGCACCTGGGCGCGGGATTCGAAGTGCTGGGTGCGGCTGGCCACGATGATCTTCGCCTTGCCGACGGTGGCCTGCAGCAGGGTTTCGAGATGGTCGGCGGCGAAGTCGTAGCTGATCCGGGTGACGAGTTCGTCGAAGCCGTCGAACAGCAACACCACCCGTCCCTCGCGCAGCATGTAGTGCAGCGCCTTCAGATCGATCCGGTCCTCGCCGTGATTGGCCAAATGTGCGGCGACCAGACCGTCCACCGAATGGGTTTTGTCCAAGGCGCGCAGATCGATCAGAATCGGGATCAGCGCCGGCATGGTTTCGGTAATGCGGCGGGCCAACTCGCGCAGCGCGAAGGTCTTCCCGCGCCCGAAATCACCGAGTATGAGGATGAATCGGCCGTGGTCGGCCGCGATCACCTTCATCAGTTCGCCGACCAGATCCTCACGGATCTGCTGGTCACCGTGTTCGAGGATCCGGAAGCGCTGTGGCACATACAGATCGGGCGGATAGGTGCGATCGGCGCGCAAACGCGCCGCCTGCTGCGTGAGATAGTCGTCCAGATCGAGCAGGCCCTGGAATTCGGTGAAGCTGCGCACTCGCAGACCGTGGCTGGCCGCCTCCTCGCGCAGCGACCGCGGTGGCGCCGCACCGCGATACACGAGTTCGGAACCGTATTCCGGATCGTGGCCGAGGAAGTCCTCCACCACCTGCCTGGTCATATCACCGACATGCACACCGACGCGCCACTGGGCGATGACCTCGTCGTCCTCGCTGGTGATCAGCAGATGCGGCGGCTCCACCTCGACTCGCCGGACTTTCGCACCGGGATAACGGGTTTCGCACACCTCGGCGACGCGCTCGAGCAGCCGCCCATGCGGATCGACCGCGGGAGTTTCAGCGGGCGGTTCCGGAAGCTCCGGCTCGTCCGGTCCGAGGAGTTCGGGTTGTTTGGCTGTCGGCAGTGCCGCGGCCACCTTCAGCCAATCGAATTCGAGTTGCGCGGTGGATTCACCGCGTCCGGAGAACCTGGCCAGCCCCGCGGCGGTGAGCTGGATGATCTCGTCGCGCCCCGGAGCGGCAGCGGGCAGGACGGGCAGTGTGTTGTCGAGCCGATCCAGATGCGGCCCACCGGGTCCCGGACCGTGTAGCAGCAGATTCAACCGGCCGCCGAGCAGTCGGGACAGCGTATCCGCATCGCGCAGCAGATCCGGATCATGGGCGGGCGTGCCCGCGCCGGGCAGCGGATCGTGCCGGACGACGCCGAGGCGCAACCACCCGTTGTCCTCGAACAGGCGCAGCCGCTCGGCGAACCAGGACGCCTGCGGTTCACCGATCCGGCCGTAATCGTCCTCGGGCAGATGGGTGGCGGCCATCGTCGAGTTCAATCCGGCAACCACAACCCGCAATTCGGGAATCGGAAACAGCGTCCACGGCTGACCGATATCGAAGACGAGGTGATCCAGGCCCTGATACAGCGCACCGAACATCCGTGCGTACTGCTCGAGCTTCGGGAAATACGGCGGCTGCGGTTTGCGATCGCGCGCCTCGCAGTTCAGGAAGTACGCGTGACATGCCGGTTTGGAGACATCGTGATTGCCGGGCACCACGATCAGCCGCTCCGGACCGAGGCCGAGCAGCGTACGCAATCCGCTCAGGAAGGTCAGCGCTTCGTCGACCTCGCGCGGACGGCCGGATTCGGTCATATCGCCGGACACCACGATCAGATCCGGTTTGGCCACACCTTGATTCACCAGATGGGTGACATTGGCGTGGATGCGCGCCTGTAATTCGGCAGCGGTGCTCGGCTCGTCCGGTGCGAGCAGCCCGCGACCGAAGCGCGGCCCCGCGACATGCAGCACGGAGACGCTGGTACGTGCCTCGTCATGGTCGGTGGCACCCGGAAAGGCGGGGGCCGCAACCGGTGTGCGGCGCGGCAACATGGGTTCGGGTGTTTCCGTGATGGTTTCGACGGCGAAGCGGTCCGGCCCATCGTGCGGGAACCCTGGTTCCGAAGTTGGCTTCGCCCGCCCCGCGAGCAGATGCCCGACCCGCTCCAGCAGGATTCGACGCGCCTGCTCCGCGGTGGACACGCGCACCAGATCGAGATAGGTGATGGTGGCGAGCAGACCCTCCAGCGTGCATTCGGCAATGCGCACCGGCATCAACTTGCCCGGATCGGTGCGGTAGGCCGCCTGCCATTCCATGGTGCCGTAATAGGAACCGAGATAGTTCTGCGACAGCACCACCAGCACCACCGCCGAATCGCGCACGCCGCGATCCATGAAATCGATGAAGTTGGTGCCGGGCACAAAATCCCAGGCCTGGATGAGAGTGCTGTATCCCGCGGTCTCCAACTGCCAGGCCAGCCAGGTGGCCCATCGCTCGTCGGTCGGTGAATAGCTGATGAAGAAGTCCCGCCGCCCGCCCGAAGTCACAGCATCAGTATGCCCCGATGGGGCGCCACGCCAAACGGAAGAAGATCATTACCAGGCATACCGAATGCGGAAGTGCCCCAGCGGATATGCTGCATGATGGGGCATGTGTCCGAGCAACAGGTCGATTCCGCCGCGGAGAACTCACCGTCGAGTGCCCTGGTGTCCGCACCGTCGAGACGGGCACTGAGCACGCTGGATTGGGTCCGGCTCGGACTGTTCGCGGCCGGACTGCTGTGCGTGGCGACCGGATTGCTGCCACGCGCCGAGGCCGCCGACAATATGCGCCGGATCGGTCCGCTGCTGCTGTTCCTGTGCAGTGTGATAATTCTCGCGGAACTGACGCGGCAGGCGAAGGTGTTCGATGTGATCGCGCACCGGCTGGCCATTCTCGGGCGGGGCTACTATCCGGCGTTGTTCCTGCTCTGTGTGCTTTTCGCGTCGGCGACAACGATTCTGCTCAATCTCGATACCACTGCCGTCTTGTTGACCCCGGTCATGCTCGCGCTGGCGATACCGGCCCGCATTCCACCGCTGCCGTTGGCGATGACCACGCTCTGGCTGGCCAATACGGCGAGTCTGCTGCTGCCGGTCTCGAATCTCACCAATCTGCTCGCCGCCGACCGGGTCGCGCTGCGCGCCACGGATTTCGCGGCGCGAATGTGGGCGCCGCAGCTGGTGTCGATCACGGCGACCATGGTGTGCCTTTGGGTCTGGTACTGGCGGCGCGGACGACGTGAAGCCGACCGGTACGTACCGCCGGAACCGATTCGTCCGGCGGATGCCAGGGAGCGCACGCTGCTCTATACAACAGCAGGCGCATGTCTGCTGTTCATTCTGGCGATCCCGTTCGTCGGTGACCGGATCGGTATCGCCGCCACCCTGGCCGCCACCATCGCGGTGGTCGCCTTCGCGATCTTCGACCGTTCGGCGCTGCGACTATCGCTGATCCCGTGGCAATTGCTGGTTTTCGTAGTCGGGTTGTTCCTGGTGGTGCCGACGTTGAGCAGGTTCGGGCTGGCTGATGTCATGCAAGCCCTGATCGGGCACGACTCCGGAGCAGTCGGGGCCTACCGTGCGGCGGCCGCCGGTGCCGGATTGTCCAATGTGGCCAATAATCTTCCCGCTTACACCGCCGGTGAGGCGGTGGTGTCCGAGGAGAATCGAAATCAGTTGCTGGCCTTGCTCATCGGCACCAACGTCGGGCCGATCGTGACGCCATGGGCGTCGCTGGCAACGCTGCTGTGCCTGGAGTTCTGCCGCACCCATGGTGTTCGGGTGCCGATGCCGCGGTTCGTGCTCACCGGACTCGGGCTCGCGGTTGTCGCTACGACCGCTGCCGTGGCTGCGCTGTTGGCGACGGGATAGCTCAGCCCGGCAGCCCCATCACACTGACCTC
Source organism: Nocardia sp. NPDC050412 (assembly GCF_044458825.1). Lineage (NCBI taxonomy): Bacteria > Bacillati > Actinomycetota > Actinomycetes > Mycobacteriales > Nocardiaceae > Nocardia > Nocardia sp. NPDC050412. The sequence continues at coordinate 484,632 of NZ_JBITIJ010000001.1, read as the reverse complement.
GGCGGCGGCCTTCACCAGCAAGGCCAACTCCGGCAGCATCTCGGCACTGGCTGCAATGAAGTTCACTTCACCGCCGGGGAGGTCGAGGTGGTCATTGAGCGGAGCGCCGTCGAAATCGGTGATGTGGATACCGGACTCGCGGGCCAGCAGGGTGCCTGCGGGCAGATCGACCAACCCCGCTCGGTAACCGACGAATCCGTCGATATCGCCGCGACTCAGCATGACCCAGCACAACAGCGGCGACCACAGTTGGATCAGGCGACGGGAACCGGATTCCAGGGCCAGGCGCAGGGCGCGTGCCGTGGTGTCGCTGCGGGTCACCGGATAACCCTGCAACCAGGCCAGGGTCGGGGCGGATTCGGAGGTACGGTGCGGCGGTCGCCAGAGTGGGCCGTCCGGACCCGTCGCGCCGGATCCGCGCACGGCGGACCAGGCGCGGTCGGCCAATGGTTCATGGACAATGCCGAGCATCGGAATTCCGTTGTGGCACAGGGCGATACCGATTGTGCATACGGGCAGGCCGATGGCGATATTATTGGTTCCGTCGAGCGGGTCGACGACCCAGCACCAGGAATCGTCGACTCCCTGCAGCCCGGATTCCTCGGCGAGGATGCGATGGTGTGGGAATGCCCGGCGGATATGGCCGACGATGATATGTTCCGCACGCAGGTCCAGATCGGTGACCAGATCACCGCTGGCGTCCTTGGTGCGGACCGTGAGTGATCCGGCCAGACCCTCCCGAATCGCTCGACCCGCCTCGATCGCCGCCCCTCTGGCAACCTCGGCAGCGGTCATCAGGACGGTCTCCAGCCGGTCGAAGGGGCTGATCGGATCCGGATCGCCCAGCGCCGGACCATCCGGTGGCAATACCAGGTTCGCTACGTCGCCTGCTCGCATCGGTCCTCCAGTTGTTCCGGCAGGGTGGGCTCCTGCAGGTGGTCCAGCACCGTTTGCGCGGCACGGCGGGTTTCGATCGGGCTGCAACCGGTTCGGTGCACCCAGTGGTCGACGGTGGCGAAGGTGCCGAGGGATCGGTCCGGTCGGCCGCGGCGAACCTCGCCGAGCACCACGGTGGCCGCCTCACCGCGCACATCGGAGAGGTGAAATACCCCGTGCGGCAGGGTGTATACCTCGCCTGCACGGAAATGTTCACTGGATCGGGTGCGATAGCGGACCAGACACTCCGTCGCACGCACTACATCACCGTCGGCGCCACTATTGATTTCGAAGATACGATGGGTCGCCCGGTCCGCAGAGCTTTCCACTTCGAGTATCTCGTTGCCGACCTCGCCGTACAAGACGACGCTGAGCAGATCCCAGCTGTGCGCGTGCATCGCCGAGGTCGTCGGATGCGACCGCAGCCCATCGGTCCAGACGTGCACGCAGACGCCGAGGCCGCCGTCACGCCACGCTGGAAAACACAAGAACCCCAACGGATGCCGGACCGCGCCGACCTCGGCGCGACCGTCGAGCACCGCAGTCATGAGATCGCGCGCCCAGCCTCGGACCGCGGGACCCGCCGCATCGGAGCCGATCAACTTGCGTAGTCGCGCGTAGTCGTTCATTCAGTACGGATTCCTCGGCTGCAGTGCGCGTCGCACGATATCGGCGACATCGCGATCGGTATAGGACGCCGGTAGCGCGAGACCGAGCAGATCGAATAGCGCGCGGGTCTGATCGACCGACGGCTCGTCGGCGAGCGCGAGTTCCTCGCTGCGGCTCAGCGGCACCTGTCTGGCCTGCTTGAAACTGGCCACGAGCTCCCGGTTGAAGTCCCGGTAGTAGGGCTTGTCCCGTTCGAACATCAGGGCCGGAGTATTCGGATTGTCCTGCGTGACAATGACACAACTCGACGAGAGGTCCCAGCGGAAGGTCGTCATCACCATCGAGAGCCCGACATCGATGGTCAGGAAGGTGAACCGCTGCCGGTACCAGCAGGCCGCGAGCACCGTCGCGAAGGACTCCTTACGGGTCCGCTCGGTGGTCCACAATTCGCCGGTGCGGTCGGCCTCGGGTACCAGCGAGGAGCGGAACTGCGCATAGGTCTTGCACAGCGGTTCATTGGTCGGATCCAGCACCTCCACCTGGATCCGCAGCGGACGCTGTTCGCGGCGTGCGTTCTCCACACACTCCCGCAGCGTCACCGCACGCAGATAGGTTCCGGTGCCGCCCTTGAAAAGCCACTGTTCGGTACCGCGCCGGGCAAGTGTATGCGCGTGCCCGATCTCGGGACCGTAGAGCAACTGCACCGAGGTCGTATCGCGAATGGCCTTGGCCGACAAGTGCCGATCGCGCAGCAGCGTAGTGGCCAGCAGGCCGAGCACCAGCAGAATGACCGCGTTGATCAGATCCGAATCGAACAGGCCGATATCGATCAGCGATATCACGCCGAAAATCACCGCGAGCACCAACGCGACGAGACCGTCGATATTGTTGCGCAGCCAGATCAGAACCCGTCCCATACGTTTTCGGCCTCCCCAAGGGTTTCCCCCCAGGATAGGTGCACCCGGCTACGACGGCGTATCGATTGGCGAGTCCATTGCAACCGTGACCGGCCATGTGGTACCGGTCACATCGGCTTGACCTCGAGTGCGGTTGAGGAATCAGGATCGGACAGGTGTCACGGTTCGGATGCGACATCTCGCTGCGAATCCGGCACACCCGAGTCCGCGGACCGTCGGAGTGGACGGCTCGTGGTTCGCTCCCGCTGGGCCCGTACACCCACCAGCGGGAGCGCGGGCGGGTGCCGAAACGCGAACAGCCGCACACCTTTTGAGGTGTACGGCTGTTTCCGTTGTCGATCAGGCGGAGACGGCGATCTCCCACTCGTACACGGTCAGCTCCGAGGAACCTGTGGTGTGCACCGGGTCGGTGAGCGCGATTTCCCTTGCGGCTTCGAGACTTTCGGCATGGATCACGTACGCACCACCGGTGCCGTCGGTGAACCGCCCGCTCTCCACCAACTGCCCGCGCTCGAGCAACTCGTTGAGGAACCGCCTATGCGGTTCGATCACGGCCGGGTCGAACGACGGCTTACGCATCGCCATGACCAGGTACTTGTTGATCACTCCTGCGACTCCGGGCGCGGCGCCCTGGTCGCAGCGGCGGCCGCGCGCACCTGCGGGGCGACCAGCACGACCTGGCCGAGCACACCGTTGACGAATCCGGGCGAATCGTCGGTGGACAGCTCCTTGGCCAACTCGACCGCCTCGTCGACGGCGACCACCGGCGGAACATCGTTGGCGTGGAACAACTCCCACACCGCGATCCGCAGGATGGCCCGGTCGACGGCGGGCAGCCGGGACAGCTCCCAATCCTTGAGGTAGGACTCGATGGTGCCGTCCACCCGATCCAGATCGTCGGCGACGCCCTCGACCACGGTGCGGGTATAGGGGTGCACCGGGGCGACCGCCTGATCCTGGGTCGCCAGCTCGGCCCGCTCGGTGAGCAGGTCGGCCGCGTCCACATCGCGGGCCTCCGCCTCGAAGAGCAGATCGACCGCCCGGCGGCGGGCCTTGTGGCGCGCGCCGAGCTTCTTGAACGTGGACTTCTTGTCTACGGGCTGTTCCGCCACAACAGTCATTATCCCTGTTCGCCGCGACCGGCGATCAGGCGTTCACGCGGCCGAGGTAGCTGCCGTCGCGCGAATCGATGCGCAGCTTGTCGCCGGTGTTGATGAACAGCGGGACCTGCACCTCGGCACCGGTCTCGAGGGTGGCGGGCTTGGTGCCGCCGGTGGAGCGGTCGCCCTGCAGGCCGATATCGGTGTGCTGCACCTCGAGCTCGACGGTGACCGGCAGCTCGACGTAGAGCGGCGCACCCTCGTGCGTGGCGACCTGCGCCACCATATTCTCCAGCAGGAACCGCGCGCCCGGGCCGATGGTCTCCTCGGAGATGGAGATCTGGTCGAAGGTCTCGCCGTCCATGAAGACGTAATCCGAGCCGTCGTGGTACAGGTAGGTCATATCGCGACGGTCGACGGTAGCGGTCTCCACCTTGACGCCCGCGTTGAAGGTCTTGTCGACAACCTTGCCGGACAGCACGTTCTTCAGCTTGGTCCGCACGAAGGCAGGGCCCTTACCCGGCTTGACGTGCTGGAATTCGACGATCTGCTGGAGCTGACCGTCGATCTTCAGCACGAGGCCGTTCTTGAAGTCGCTGGTGTCCGCCACTGTTCTCGGATCTCCTAGTTCTGGATATGCGGTCTCGGTGACCGGCGTCATTCGACGACGGTCAGGTCTTTGCTGGTGTTGGTGAGCAGATCCGGGCCCCCCTCGCGCACCACGAGCGTGTCCTCGATCCGGACGCCGCCGCGGCCGGGGAAGTACACACCTGGTTCGACGGTCACCGCCACGCCAGACAGAAGTGTACCGGTTCCGGTTTTGGCGATTCCCGGCGCTTCGTGGATCTGCAGTCCGACACCATGTCCGAGACCGTGCACGAACAACTTCCCGTGCCCGGCCTCCTCGATCACCGCACGCGCCGCCGCATCCACATCGGCGACCTGTGCGCCGGGCTTCAGCGCCTCGCGTCCTGCCCGCTGCGCCGCCTCGACCAGCGCGTACACCTCCCGATGCCAGTCGGACGCGGCGCCGAGTACGAAAGTGCGGGTCATATCGGAGTGGTAGCCGCCGACCACAGCGCCGAAGTCGATCTTGACGAAATCGCCGGTGGCCAGGATCGCCCCGGTTGGCCGGTGATGCGGGATGGCGGAGTTCGCGCCGGTCGCCACGATGGTCTCGAAGGCGACCGCATCGGCGCCGTGTTCGAACATCGCCCATTCCAGATCCCTGGCGACCTGACGTTCGGTACGACCGGGGCGCAGGCCGCCGCGTTCCAGCAGCATCGCCAGCCCAGCGTCACCCGCGGCGCAGGCGGCACGCAACTGTTCGATCTCGTAAGCGTCCTTGACCATGCGTAGCTGTTCGACCAGCCCCGGAGTGGCGACGAATTCCAAACCGGTCTTCTGCTCGATCAATCCGCGATGCTGGTCGACGGTGACGATATGGCTCTCGTAACCGACCCGGCCGAGCTGCCACTCCCCCGCGAGCTCCACGATGCGTCGGGCGGTGGCCCTGGCGATTTCGGCGCGCAGGTCGGGCACCTGCTCGACGACCTGGCTCAGATAACGCCCATCGGTGCCGATCACGGTGCGTTCTTCGGAATTACGGATATCCCAGGAGGTCACCAGCAGTGCGGCGTTGGACCCGGTGAAGCCGGTCAGGTACCTGATGTTCACCAGATCGGTGACCAACAGCGCGTCGACCTCGTTCTCCACCAGCAGACTGCGCAGTGCGCTACGGCGCCCCGCGTAGTCGGGCCCAGGGCCCACGTGATCAGCAGACATGTCTCAAAACTACCGCCGACACGCCGTAGATCCCGCATAAAACACCGGTCTAGCGGTATTCGAGCGAGGCGATCGATGTTCACATATTGATCGGTTATCCCCAATCCGGAATCGGGGGCTGCTTCCGCGACCCGGACGGGCGAGGCTGAATGCCATGTCCCCCATCGTTTTTGCCCTGCTGGCGGCCTGGTGCTCGGCGCTAGCCGCCTTCGATATCCAGCAGCGTCGACTGCCCAATGCGCTCACCGCATCCGGTGCGGTGATCATCTTCGGATATGCGCTGTTCGCAACACAATTCACAGCCGCGGTGGTCGGTTCGGTCCTATTGACGACGCCATATTTATTGGTGCACTTGATCTCACCGCCCACACTCGGGGCCGGTGATGTGAAACTGGCCGTCGGACTGGGCGCGGTCGCTGCCCTCGGCGGTGCGCAGGTTTGGGTGCGGGCGGCGCTCATCGCACCGATTCTGACCGCGGCATTCGGGCTCGCCGTGTTGGCCCACGGGCGGATTCGATCCGGCGCTGACCGCGCCGGACCGCATCCGCTACCCCATGGGCCGGCCATGTGTCTCGCGACGGTGCTGAGCCTGGCGGCGGCGTATGGCTAGTCGATGTCGTGGCGCGGCCGTGCCGGTGATCACGGCGGGCCACGTGCCGGAGCACCCGCGCCGACATGGGAAGATGGACAGCGTGTTGCGCTGGATAACTGCCGGAGAATCCCATGGTCCCGCTCTTGTCACCATCCTCGAGGGGATGGTGGCCGGTGTCGAAGTGACATCCGACGAGATCTCCGCACAGTTGGCGCGCCGTCGGCTCGGGTACGGGCGCGGCGCCCGGATGAAGTTCGAGGCCGATAAGGTCACCATCATCGGCGGGGTGCGGCACGGGCGCACCATGGGTGGTCCGGTGGCCATCGAGATCGCGAACTCCGAATGGCCGAAGTGGACGACGGTCATGTCCGCGGACCCGGTGGATGAGGGCGAACTCGCCGATCTGGCCCGCAATGCACCGCTGACCCGGCCGCGACCCGGCCATGCCGACTACTCGGGCATGCTCAAGTACAACTTCGACGACGCCCGCAATGTATTGGAGCGCGCCAGCGCCCGCGAGACCGCCGCGCGGGTGGCGGCGGGCACGGTCGCCAGGAACTTCCTGCGCCAGGCCTTCGGCGTCGAGGTCATCTCGCACGTCGTCTCGATCGGCACCGCCGCCAACACCACCGGCATCGTGCCGACCGCCGCCGACCTGGCCGCGATCGATGAGAGTCCGGTGCGCGCGTTCGACAAGGACGCCGAGGCCGCGATGATCGCCGAGATCGAGGCCGCGAAGAAGGATGGTGACACCCTTGGCGGTGTGGTCGAGGTGGTCGTGGACGGGCTACCGGTCGGATTGGGTTCGTTCATCAGCGGCGCGGATCGGCTTGATTCGCGACTCGCGGGCGCACTCATGGGGATTCAGGCGATCAAGGGCGTCGAGGTCGGCGACGGTTTCGAAACCGCGCGCCGTCGCGGCAGCCAGGCACATGACGAGATGAAGCCGGGACCGGACGGCGTGCTGCGCTCGACCAACCGAGCCGGTGGTCTCGAGGGCGGTATGACCAATGGCGAGCCGCTGCGCGTGCGCGCCGCGATGAAGCCGATCTCGACGGTGCCGCGCGCGCTGTCCACGGTCGATATGACCACCGGCGAGGAGGCCGTCGCCATCCACCAGCGCTCGGATGTCTGCGCCGTGCCCGCCGCGGGTGTGGTCGCCGAGACCATGGTCGCGCTGGCTGTCGCGCAGGCCGCGCTGGAGAAGTTCGGCGGAGATTCGCTGGTCGAGACCGTCGATAACATCACCAGCTACGTCAAGCGCATCGGCACCCGACCACACGTTCCGCAATGATCGTGCAGTCCGATCCGCGCGCACCGCGCGTGGTGCTGGTCGGACCGCCGGGGGCGGGGAAGTCGACGATCGGCCGCAAGCTCGCCAGGGAACTCGGTGTCGAGCTCTACGACACCGATGCCGGAATCGAGCGCGAGACCGGACGCACCATCCCGGAGATCTTCGCCGAGGACGGCGAACCGGAATTCCGCCGGATCGAGGAGCAGGTGGTGCGCCGCGCCATCCTCGCCGAACGCGGTGTCGTCTCACTCGGCGGTGGGGCCGTGCTGTCCAACGACACCAGGGCGCTGCTGCGCAATCGCACCGTGGTGTATCTGGAAATCAGTGTGGCCGAAGGACTTCGGCGCACCGGCGCGAGTACCCAGCGACCACTGCTCAACGGTGCGGATCCGGGTACGAAATATCGGGAGCTGATGCGCAAGCGCAGACCGCTGTACCGGGAAGTCGCGACGGTGCGGGTGCGCACCGACGGTCGCAGTCCGGGCCGGGTGGTGCGGATGATCATGGCGAAGTTGGGCATGGAATCGGTGCTGCCACAAGAATCGGAGCCCGATTCGAGCGAAACCGCGTCGACGGGCACAGCACCGAAACCGCAGGGCAGCAATAGATCTCGCGCCCGCCGAGCCGCCAGGGCCCGTGCGGCCGCCCGTCGCCGGGCAGCAGCAGCACAGACGGATGGCACCGACTCCGCGGCAACCGAGCGGATCAAGCCCACCGGCAAGATCACCGCGGGCAACCGGATCACGACCGATACCGCCACAGTCGACCGCCCGAAGCCAACCGGCAAAATCACCAATGGCCGCGCCGGTTCCGAAGGATCCGGCGACCCGGCAACACCTGGAAGCCGGTCCCGCCGCACCCGGGCCCGGCGCGCCCGCGCGCGAGCGCTCAAACAAACAGCACGCACAGAATCGGAGCCGAGTACGCATGAGTGAGCGAAGCGAGCGACCGGTCAGCCCCGCTGACCATCCGACAAGCCCGACCGAGCCCAGTCGCATCGAGGTCCGCACCGCCGATCCGTATCCGGTGATCGTCGGCCGCGGCCTACTCGGTGAGCTCGTCGAGTCGGTCGTCGGCGCAACCACCGGCGTGCGCACCGTCGCGATCTTCCATCAGCCGCCCCTTGCCGAAACCGCCGAGGTGGTGCGCAAGGCCTTGGCCGACAACGGTATCGACGCGCACCGCGTCGAAATCCCGGATGCCGAGGCCGGTAAGGATCTGGCCGTGGCCGGGTTCTGCTGGGAGGTGCTCGGCCGCATCGGCCTGACCCGCAATGACGTCGTGGTATCCCTCGGTGGCGGGGCGGCGACCGATCTGGCCGGCTTCGTCGCCGCCACCTGGATGCGCGGGGTGCATATCGTGCATGTGCCGACCACGCTGCTGGCCATGGTCGACGCGGCCGTCGGCGGTAAGACCGGTATCAATACCGAGGCGGGCAAGAATCTCGTCGGCAGCTTCCACGAACCGGCCGCGGTGCTGGTCGATCTGGCGACCCTGGAAACGGTGCCGCGCAATGAGATCGTCGCCGGTATGGCCGAGATCATCAAGGCCGGTTTCATCGCCGACCCGGTGATCCTGGACTTGGTGGAGCGCGATCCCGAGGCTGCACTCGACCCGACCGGCGACGTGCTGCCCGAACTGATCCGCCGCGCCATTCAGGTGAAGGCCGATGTTGTCGCAGCCGATCTCAAGGAAGCCAGCCTGCGCGAGATCCTCAACTACGGCCACACTCTCGGTCACGCCATCGAGCGCCGCGAGCGCTACCGCTGGCGGCACGGTGCGGCCGTCTCGGTCGGTCTGGTCTTCGCCGCCGAACTCGGCCGCCTCGCCGGACGCCTCGACGATGCCACCGCCGACCGTCACCGCAGCGTCCTGGCCAGCGTCGGCCTGCCGACCAGCTACGACGCCGACGCCCTCCCCCAACTCCTCGACGCCATGCAGACCGATAAGAAGACCCGCTCCGGCGTTCTGCGCTTCGTGGTCCTCGACGGCCTCGCCAAACCCGGCCGCCTCGAAGGCCCCGACCCCACCCTGCTGGCCGCCGCCTACTCGGCCATCGCCAGGGAGGACAGCGACAGTAGTGGCGCGATCCTGCTGTAGTCGCGAACATTGCAGCGGCGCATCCGAGTCGGGTGCGCCGCCTCGCATCACGATCTCGGCACATCTGCCGACGACATCCCGACCGGCTGCACGGGCGCTGAGCAACCCGTCCTCGTCGAACATGGGCTCGGTGAACAGACCGGCCGAACCCGCCCGTCCCCGGGACGCGAACAGGATTGCGGCCCATCCGGAAAACGAAGGCGACCCTCCGGCCGTATCAGCCGATGAGGGTCGCCTCCAGTCGAATACGTGAGCGGCTACGCGGGAGTCGCCGCGGCGCCAGGTGCCTGAGGTGTAGGCCGATCAGCGGACTTGTTGATCTGGCGATCGGCAATGATGCGGCCGATGCCGATGCCGATAAGACCTGGAATGAAGACCAGCAGGACGATGAAGGACGCGCCCGCCGTCATTTCGAACAACAGGCCGTTATCGCCGAGATCGAACCGGGGCAGCCAGTCGAGCAGCCACGAGACCGCGCCGCTACCCAGACCTGCGGCGACCGCGGTTTTCAGCCAAAGGATGGTCAGGTCGGAGCCGTGCTCCGAATCCGGATGGACCTCACGATCCTTGCGGCCATCCAACACACCCCAGAACACCACCGCGACAAGCAGCACCACCAGGCACAGCGGTCGCATCCAACTGCCCTGGGTCGGCCAGTACACCATCGCGAATCCCAGCGCGGCACGCAGGAAAACGACCAGCGCACCGAGCCCAATGGCCCGCAACACCCAACCATTCATGGTCAACACCATAGCCTCGAGTCGGCCGGATCCAAATGAGAACCGGTTACAGATTTATTGCCGCGGCCATTTCCGCGTGCGGAGCCGGGCGGCCGGTGAACTGTTCGACCTGTCCATAGGCCTGATTCAGCAGCATCTCCAGCCCGCCGACCACAGTGTGCTCGGCCCGCGCGACCGCAACGGCCAGCGGCGTCGGCCACGGATCGTAGATCGCGTCGAGCACCACGGGGGCCGCGGCCACCGCTTCGGCGACGACCGCAGCCGCCTCGGCCGGGATCGTGCTCACCACAGCACCGGCATCCGCGCACGCCGCACGCAATGCGTCTTTGTCGAAGCCGATCACGGCGGTAGTCATACCGAGCCGCTCGGCAAGATCCACGGCGTTGCGTGCCCTTCCGGCATCGCGGGCGACGACGGTCACCGTCTTCGCACCGAGTTCGGATAACGCGAGCAGCGCCGGACGTGCGGTCCCGCCCGCACCGAGTACGACGCCCTCGGTCAACTCGCCGACGCCAGCACCGCGCAACGCGCCGAGCACCCCGTCGACATCGGTGCAGTCGGCACACCAACCCTCCGAGCCGATCCTAACCAACGTATTCGCCGAGCCCACCAGTACCGCACGCTCCGTGCGTTCGCTCGCATATGCCAGCGCGACCTCTTTACCCGGCATGGTCACCGAAAGCCCGACCCATTCCGGCCCGAGCCCATCGACCAGACCGGGCAACTCCTCGGCCGAACATTCGATGCGCTCATAGGTCCAGTCGAGCCCGAGGGCACGGTAGGCCGCCAGATGCAGCTGCGGCGACCGCGAATGCGCGATCGGCTTACCGAGCACGGCCGCCTTGCGCGTTGTCGGCATCGCCTCACCGCCCACTGTCGAGAATTCCGCTCTGCCTGGCCTTTTCGATATTGCGCAGATGTTCGCTGTAGCTCTCGGTGAACAAAGTGGTCCCCTGTTTGTCGACGGTCACGAAGTACAACCACGTCCCCGGCTCCGGATTCTCCACGGCGCGCATCGCATTCAACGAGGGCGCGGAGATCGGAGTCGCGGGCAGTCCCGGCATGGCGTAGGTGTTCCACGGCGTGCGCTTGCCGCGGTCGGCGTCGGTGGTCGCGACTTCGGTGCGGTCCAGCGCGTAGTTCACCGTCGAGTCGAACTGCAGTGGCTGGTTGACCTCGAGCCGGTTCACGATCACCCGCGCCACTTTGCCCATATCCTGCGGCAGCGCTTCGCGTTCCACCAGCGAGGCGGCGATCAAGGTCTGGTACGGATTCAGCTTCGTCTCCGCGCCCGACTGCAACAGACCGGTCGACTCGTAGCTGCGCGAACTCGCACCCACCAGCTGCTTCAGGATCTGCTCCGGCGTACCGCTGGGATCGAAATCCCAGGTGCCCGCGGCGATCAGCCCCTCCAGCTGCCTGCTGCGGTCGGGCACGTCACGCACCCGCTGCTCCGCCCAGCTCGGCACGCCGAGGGCGGTCAGATCCGCGCCCGCACCGGCGGCATCGAGCTGGTCGTAGGTGATGCACTTCTGATTCGTACCGGTGCCGACACAGCTGGCGTCGGCGATCTTGCGGTAGATGCCGTCCTTGCGCGAGCCGGTATTCACATCCTGCTGGTCGTGCAACTGCCGTCCCTCGGAGACGACCAGATTGCCGACCCGGGAACTCTTGCCGAGTAGCGCCGTCACCGCCTGCGTGGACGGGCTGTGACTCGGGATCGCGTAGTAGCCGGGCTGCACCGAATTCATATTCGAATTGCGCACGGCCGCTTGGAAGAAGGCTTCGCTGCTCGCGACGACGCCCTTCTTCTGCATCTCGTCCGCGATCTGGTTCGAGGTGTCGCCGGAATGCACCTGCACTACTACCAGCGGTCCCACTGGACCCGCGAAATCCTCGGGCGCGCCGAACATCTTGACCACTTTCATCCCCGCGAATACTGCGGCCCCGGCGAACAGCGCCACGAACAGCGCACCGATCAGCCATAGATTCCGGCGGCGCTTCTTGCGCTCGGCCGCCTTGCGCGAGGCCGCCCGGGACCGTCGGCCGCGCGAGGGCGCGCTGCGCTGACGCTCGGAGCGGGACTCCGCACGCTCCTCCTCTCCCCGACTCCCGCCGCGCTCGGACCTGCCGCGGCCGGAGCGCGCGGACGCGGCACCCGAGCGCCCGCCACCCAACCCGTCACCGCGGGACCGCCGCGGCGGCGCACCCTCGGCCCGCTGTGGACGGCCGCGCCGGGGTTCGTCGCCGCGCTCGGCTCGCTGCGGGGCCGCGCGCCGCGAACGCTCGGCCGCGAGTGCCTCGTCGTGATCTTCGTCGTCGGTGTAGCGCGGAATGACCGTGGTGTCGTCGTCGTAGTCCTCCCATGCCTGGTCGTTTCGCCGGTAACGCCGTTCAGCCTCGCGCTGACGGAAACGTTCCTCGGCTCGCGTCCATCGATCCGTCATGCACCGTCTCCGGACTCAGACGCCGCTTCGGCCGACTTCAACACCGCACTCCGTTCGTCCAACCATCCTTGCAGGATCGCTACGGCGGCCGCCTGATCGATCACCTGCCGCTGGCCACGCGCGCGAACTCCACTGTCCCGCAATGCACGTGCAGCTGACACCGTAGTCAAACGTTCGTCGGAAAGTCGGATAGGCACGGGTGCTATGACTGCGCGCAAACGCTCCGCGAATAGCATCGCCGCATCGGCGGCAGTGCCTTTTTCCCCGCGCAATGTCCGTGGCAGACCGACGATGACCTCGACGGCCTCGTACTCCCGCACAATTTCGGCAATTCTGGAAATGTCGCTTGCCGGTCCAGGCGCCCGCTTATTCGGCTTCGCGCGCGCCACCGTTTCCACGGGCGTGGCGAGCATGCCGTCCGGGTCGCTGGAGGCGACCCCGATTCGGACACTGCCGACATCGATACCGATCCGCCTGCCGCGGCCGGGATCGGTGTCGGGCGAGGGACGATGACTCTCCGAGTCGCCCATCACCCGGCCAGTTCGGCCACCCGAGCACGGACCGAGGCCAGACCCACTTCGATACCCGAGGGGTCCGAACCCGCACCCTGCGCCATCTCCGGCTTGCCGCCACCGCGACCGGAAATGCTCGGGCCGAAGCTGGCGACCAGATCTCCGGCCTTGAAGCCGAGATCCTGCGCGCTCTTATTGACCGTCACAACGAAGGGCACCTTGCCATCGGCATTGCCGAGCAGCACCACGACCGCCGGTTCGGTGCCGAACCGGCCACGGATATCGGTGGCGAGGGTGCGCAGGTCACCGGCGGTGACGCCTTCGGGTGCGGCGGCGGCCACCAGCAGCACGCTGCCGACCCGCTCGGCCTCCGCGACGAACTTCGCCGCCGATGCGAGCACCGCGGCGATCTTGGTGCGCTCGAGCTCCTTCTCGGCCACCTTCAGCCGCTCCACGAGCTGCTCGACGCGCGCGGGCACCTCCTCCGAAGGCACCTTCAGCGAGGACGCGACACCGGCCAGCAGCGCACGCTCCTTCGCCAGATACTTATAGGAGTCCAGGCCGACGAAGGCCTCAACGCGTCGCTTGCCGGAACCGATCGCCGATTCGCCGAGCACGGTGATCGGGCCGATCTGCGAGGAATGCTGGACGTGCGTACCACCGCACAGCTCCATCGAGAACGGTCCGCCGATCTCCACCACGCGCACCTCGTCGCCGTAGTTCTCGCCGAACAGCGCGAGCGCGCCCATTTGCTTGGCCTTGGGCAGATCGGTGACGAAGGTGTTCACCGGGAAGTCCGAGCCGACCGCGTCATTGGAGACGGCCTCGATATCGGCCTTCTGCTGTTCGGAGAGCTGGCCCTGCCAGTTGAAGTCGAAGCGCAGATAGCCGGGCTTGTTCAGCGAACCGGCCTGCACGGCGTTCGGACCGAGCACCTGCCGCAGCGCGGCATGCACCATATGCGTGCCGGAATGGCCCTGGGTGGCACCCTGGCGCCAGGCCGGATCGGCCTGGGCGAGTACGACATCGCCCTCGGTGATCTGGCCCTGTTCCACCGTGGTCTTGTGCACCCACAGCTTCTTGGCGATCTTCTGCACATCGTTGACGCGCAGCTTGAGGCCCTGCGCCGTAATGGTGCCGCGATCGGCGATCTGACCACCGGACTCCGCGTAGAGCGGACTGCGGTCCAGAATGACCTCGACGTCCTGGCCGATGGTGGCGGTCGGCACCCGCACGCCGTCGGCGATCAGGGCGAGGACGTGCGCTTCGGAGGTCAGCTCATCGAAGCCGGTGAATTCCGTTGCGCCGCGGTCGACCAACTCCTTGTAGATGGACAGGTCGGCATGTCCGTGTTTGCGTGCCTGGGCATCCTCCTTGGCCATCTTGCGCTGTTCGGCCATGAGCGAGCGGAAGCCCTCCTCGTCGACCGACAGTCCGGCCTCGGCCGCCATCTCCAGGGTCAGCTCGATCGGGAAGCCGTAGGTGTCGTGCAGTTTGAAGGCGTCCGAACCCGGAATTGTCTTGCCGCCCTTGGCCGCAACCTCGTCCACGGCGTCGGCGAACAGCCGCGAGCCGGTGTTCAGAGTCTTGAGGAACGCCGTCTCCTCGCCCACCGCGACGTTCTCGATCCGCGCGAAGTCGGTGGCCAGTTCCGGATACGACGGCGACATCAGCTCGCTGACGACCTTCATGAATTCGCCGATCACCGGCTTGTCCGCACCGAGCAGCCGGGCCGAGCGCACGATCCGGCGCAGCAGGCGGCGCAGCACGTAGCCACGGCCCTCATTGCCCGGGTTGACGCCGTCAGCGATCAGCATGGCCGAGGTGCGGGCATGGTCGGCGATGACGCGGAAGCGCCGGTCGTCCTCGTGTTCGACACCATAGGACCGGCCGGTCAACTCCTCGGCCTTATCGATGATCGGGCGCAGCAGGTCGGTCTCGTAGACGTTGTCGACGCCCTGCAGCAGCAGCGCGATGCGCTCGACGCCCATACCGGTATCAATGTTTTTCTTCGGCAGCGATCCGACCGGCGGGTAGCCGAGCTTGGGGCTCTGCTCACCGCGGATGTCCTGCATGAAGACCAGATTCCAGATCTCCAGGTAGCGGTCCTCGTCGGCGACCGGACCGCCGTCCTTGCCGTATTCGGGGCCGCGGTCGTAGTAGATCTCCGAACACGGGCCGCCCGGACCGGGCACGCCCATATCCCAGTAGTTGTCCTTGCCGTCGCGGAACTGGATCCGCTCCTTCGGGATGCCCGCGACCCGGTGCCAGATCTCGGCGGCCTCCGGATCGGATTCGTAGGCCGTCACCCAGATCCGCTCGGGATCGAAACCGTAGCCGCCGTCCTCCTGCGACTTGGTGATCAACTCCCAAGCGAGGGTGATGGCGTCCTGCTTGAAGTAGTCACCGAAGGAGAAGTTGCCCGCCATCTGGAAGAAGGTGTTGTGCCGGGTGGTGACGCCGACCTCTTCGATATCGCCGGTGCGGACGCATTTCTGCACACTGGTCGCGCGCGGGAACGGCGGCGCCTCCTGGCCCAAGAAATACGGCTTGAACTGAACCATGCCCGCGTTGACGAACAACAGGGTCGGGTCGGCCAGGATCAGCGAGGCACTGGGCACCTCGGTGTGTCCGGCACGGACAAAATGGTCCAGGAATCGCCGTCGGATCTCGTGGGTCTGCACAGATATCCAGCCTACCGGTGTCCCGCATCCCCTTTTTCAGCGCCCGGGGTGGTCCACGTCCGCTGGCACGGCCGACCCGAAACCGTCTGAGCGTTTATCGTCCTCGGACGATTCTGCGCAACTTCTCGACACGACGTTGGATATCACGTTCGACGCCGTGGTCGGTGGGCGTGTAGTAGTCGCGGCCGACGATTTCGTCGGGCGGATACTGCTGAGCCAGCACGCCATCCGGGTCGTCGTGCGGGTATTTGTAGCCCTGGGCGTTGCCGAGGGCGGCGGCTCCCGCGTAGTGGCCGTCGCGCAGATGGGCGGGGACCGCACCCGCCTTGCCCCCCGAAATATCGGCGAGGGCGGCGCCGAGCGCGGCAGGTACGGCACCGGATTTGGGGGCCGTGGCCAGGTGAATTGTCGCGTGTGTCAGGGTGAGTTGGGCCTCGGGCATGCCGATCAGCTGCACCACTTGCGCGGCCGCGACCGCGGTTTGCAGCGCCATCGGATCGGCCAGGCCGATGTCCTCGCTCGCCGAAATCACCAGGCGGCGGGCGATGAAGCGGGGATCCTCGCCCGCACTGAGCATGCGGGCCAGATAGTGCAGTGCCGCATCGACATCCGAGCCGCGGATGGATTTAATGAAGGCGCTCACCACGTCGTAGTGCTGGTCACCCGCGCGGTCGTAGCGGACGGCGGCCTTGTCCACGCTGGCCTCGACCAGATCCACATCGACGGTACCGTCCAAGGAGGACTCCGCCGATGCCTCCAGCGCGGTGAGCGCCCGGCGCGCGTCACCGCCCGCGATCCGCACGATGTGCTCGAGCGCGGCCTCGGTCACCGTGTACGCGCCGTTGTAACCGCGCGGGTCCGTGAGGGCACGGTCGAGTACCAGCCGGATATCGGCCGCGGTGAGCGATTGCAATTGCAGCACCAACGAACGCGACAGCAGCGGCGACACCACCGAGAACGATGGATTCTCTGTCGTCGCGCCGACCAGCAGCACGATCCGGTTCTCCACCGCGGCCAACAATGCGTCCTGCTGGGTCTTGGAGAAGCGATGCACCTCGTCGATGAACAACACGGTCTGCTCGCCCGCGGTGAGACGGCGGCGGGCCACATCGATGACCGCGCGCACCTCCTTCACACCGGCCGACAAGGCCGACAGCGCCTCGAAGCGACGACCGGTGGCCTGCGAAATCAGCGAGGCCAGCGTCGTCTTGCCGGTTCCCGGCGGCCCGTACAGCAGCACCGACGCCGCGCCCGAACCCTCGATCAACCGCCGCAGCGGTGAGCCGGGTCCGAGCAGATGCTGTTGGCCGACCACCTCGTCCAATGTCGCGGGCCGCATCCGCACCGCCAGCGGCGCACCGGCATCACGGCGCACCACACTGTCGATGGAGTGTCCGGTCGGCACCTCGTCGCCGGGCACGTCGAATAAGCCTTCGCTCACACCGAGCACGTTACCGAGGGGGACCGACAGCTCCGGGGCGTGTACCGGTTTGCCTGTGCGGTGCAAGCTCGTCGGCAATTCGGTGATGATCGCGCCGCTGGTATTCCTGCGGCTGGAACCGGCGACCACCGAGCCATTACGACCGTGGGTGTGCCGCTCGGGTCCGCATCGGCGCGACTCGCGAGACTCCACGCGATTCCAGGAGCAGAATTTTTCTCGCGACAGGTTTGTCGATTTCCGCCGAGCTCGCTCGTCGGAACGAATACGACGGCCCGATCGGCGGGTCGGCCGAACCCGAAGGAGCGAGATCATGAGCCAGTACCTGGTGCTGATTTACGAGGACGAAAGCGCGTACGCGGGCGCATCGGAGCAGGTCATGGGCGAGGTCTACCAGGCGCACGTGACCTTCCAGGAGATCGCGGGCGACGCGGTGCAAGGCGGTAACGCACTCCAACCGACCGCCACCGCCACCTCCATCCGGCAGAACGACAACGGCGATTTCACCGTGACCGATGCCCCATTCGCCGAGGCCAAGGAGGCGCTGGGCGGCTACTACCTGATCGAGGCCGCGGATCTGGACGCCGCGATCGCAGTGGCGAAGCAAGTACCCGCCCGGTTCGGCGGTGTCGAGGTGCGTCCGATCATGACCTTCGACTAGACCTGTGACGATCGACACCGATGCGGTCGCCGCTGTCGACCAGGCGCACCGTCGCGAATGGGCCTTCGTGCTCGCCGCGACGGTGCGGCTGGTCCGCGACTTCGACCTCGCCGAGGAATGCGTCCAGGACGCTTATGCGCGTGCGCTCACCGAATGGGCCGCGCACGGCGTTCCGGCGAAACCCGGCGCCTGGTTGACCACTGTCGCCCGCCGCCGCGGCCTCGACCTGCTGCGCCGCGACTCCACCTTGCGGCGCACACTGCCCATGCTGATCACCGACCAGGCCGAGGACACCGCCGATCTCGCACTCGCGGGACTGGATTCGGCATCCGCCATCCCCGACGACCGGTTGCGCCTGATCAGCACCTGCTGTCACCCGGCTTTGGGCCGCGAGGCCCAAGTGGCACTGACACTTCGACTGGTCTGCGGTGTCACCACCGCCGAGGTCGCCCGCGCCTTCCTCACCAGCGAATCGACCATGGCGGCCCGCATTACGCGCGCCAAGAAGAAGATCGCGGTGGCACGCATTCCGTATCGGGTGCCATCGGTGCGCGAACTCCCCGACCGCCTCGACGCCATCTGCGCGGTCATCCATCTGCTGTTCACCACCGGTCACACCGCGCCCTCGGGTGACGCGCTGGTGCGCCCCGATCTGATCGAACGGGCGCTCCAACTTGCGCGGATGATGCACGCGCTGGTCCCGGACGACCCTTCCGTCACCGGCCTGCTGGCCCTGATCCTGCTCACCGACGCACGACGCGAGGCCCGCGTGGATACCGAAGGCCGACTGTGCACCCTCGAACACCAAGACCGCTCCCGCTGGGATCGTGAGGCCATCACCGAGGGCATCGCCTTGGTGAAAACCGCTCTGCCACATACGGATCGATACACTCTGCAGGCCGCCATCGCCGCCGTGCACGATGAGGCACCGTCCTGGCCGGAAACCGACTGGCGTGAGATCACCGGCCTGTACGCACTGCTACTGCGAATTTGGCCGTCGCCGGTGGTGCGCCTCAATCATGCGGTGGCGGTTGGCCTTTCCGGCAACCCGACCCGAGCCCTCGACCTGCTCGACGAACTCGCCACCGAACCATCCCTCGCCACCTACGGCTACCTCGAAGCCTCTCGCGCGGCCTTGCTGACCCAGCTGGGTCGCACCACCGAAGCAGCCCGAGCCTACGAATCCGCGCTACTCCTGACCGAAAACACCATAGAACGAGCCCACCTCGAATCGCGCCTATCCGAGCTCACCGCCGAGTAGCAGCGCGAGGTCTCCTGACCTATTCCGACCAGCGCTCTTCGAGCATCGCCGACACATCCTCGGCGAAATCACCCACTACGTCGTCCCCGGTGCAGCGCGCGTCTTCCGCCAAGGCGGCCCAGCGGTTGATCAGGGCTTCCGAGCGCGGAACGGACAGGCCGTGTTCGCGGGCGGCGGCGATGCGGGTGTGGTCGGCGGGCAGGAACCAGTAGGTGGTGAGCCAGACCCAGATGAGGCGAGCTTCCAGGATGCGTTCGGCGAGCACAGCGTCGTCGGCCAGTGCGGGCCAGACACCGACGACCTGGGCGCGCCACGCATCGACCATTTGCTTGGCACGATCGCGGGACAGTTCGAAGTCGCAGAGGCAGCCGGGGAAGGACACCAGCGCGTAGGCGATATCGAGGGTGGCGTCGCGGTAGCCGCCCCATTCGTAGTCGAGGAAGCGCGCGCCCTCTTCATTCAGGATCACATTGTCGGGGCACAGGTCCGAGGGGCTGAATGCCCGGAAGCGCCCCGCGGAGAAAAGACGATTGCCTCGAACGATCCGCTCGGCGATCTCACCAGGGACCTCGATACCGAGTTCGCGCTGCAGCATGCCGGGCACCTCGGAGATGGCGGCCTCGGCCTGTTGCGCGATGCCATCGACCCGGTGCACCACATCCACCCGCCGCAGCAGCGCGACGAAATCCGCTTCGCGCCCGACGGTCGCCGCATGCATCCGACCCAGTGCCTGCGCGAAGGCCATGAGCGCGTTGCGCGTCGCCAGCTCCACACCGGATTGCAACACCTGCGTCATCCGGGAGTTCTCCCCGAGATCACTCAGGACGAGCAGCCGGTCCGGGAGGCTGTGCGCGATCAGATATGCGCCGGGCCGCTGATCCCGGCTGAGCGCGGTGGTGAACTGATACGACACGGCCTCGCGCAGAAATGCGGAGTCGATGCTGGCGACGCCGGGCGCTAGACCACCCGTCGTGCGGTCCGCCGCGGATCCGCGAACCTGCTTGACGATGAGCGTCCGGGGCAGGGAGTAGGCGTTCTCTGAAACACGCACGCGTAGGACCGTCGTCCTACCACTACCGCTGAGTTCCATCGGATCGCTCAGCTTTACCGGAGCACCCATTCGCTTTGTGAGCAACTGCTGTGCTGCGGACACGACTTCGGCGGCGCGTTCGGCCAATAGTGCGGTCATCGCTAATCAAGCTACTCGCACCGGGTCACTTCTAGCGAGCGGTTACACAACCTTTCCGCGTCGTTCGGCGTGTCTGCGTCAAGGTTGCGGAACAGGCGCTGCTTGCTTGACACCATTGCGGCTGTCCGGTTTTCTCATCGTCAACTGCCGTGCGCCACACCGCAAACCAGTTGCGTCGAAAGGTCTGCAGACAATGTCCGACTCACCGTCGCCCAAGCCGAACGAACCAACTGGCTCGCCCGAACCGAGCGGCGGCGCACCCGACGAGCGCAGTGGCGAACAATTCGCCGCGCGTCCGGGTCAGCACGAAAGTGCCGATCCACAACCGACACAAACGAGCAGCGAACACAGCAGGCACGAGATGGCCGGGCCCGCTGGCTACCCACAGTTCGAGGGTCCCGGCGCGGCACAGTACGGCAGTGAACCGCTGGAGCCACCACCACCGCCGGTCGGCGCGCCGGGACAACCGGGACAACCGGGACAACCCAGCTACGGTCCGCCGGGAACCGGTCCCGGCACGGCACATCCCGCAACGATGTCCCCGCCCGGAGCTGCCGCAACGCCTGCGGGGGCCGCCCCACCTGGCGCAATGCAACCCGGCTTCGAACCGGCTGGCGCAGCAGCGCCCAGCTTGGCGAAGCCCGGCGCAATGCCGCCCGGTGCCGTACCTCCCGGCGCAATGCCGCCTGGCGCAACACAACCCGGCGCCATGCCGCCGGCCGGCACGACGCCTCCCACCGGTGCTATGCCGCCCGGCTCCGAGCCCGGCGCGCCGACCTACGGCTATCAATCCGCCCCCGGAACACCCACCACCCTCGACGTCGGCAATGCCCTGAGCTACGGCTGGGAGAAGTTCCGCGCGAATTTCGGCCCCTGGCTGGCTGTTACCGCGGTCGGCGTGATCATCTATTTCGCCTTCGTACTCATCGTCCAGGTCGTGCAACCGAATTCGCTGTTCAGTCTGTTGCTGACCTTCCTCGTGGTCATGGTCGCGATCTGGCTGCTGCAGGCAGCTATGATCCGCGGCGCGCTCTATGAAACCGATGGCAACAAACCGACTTTCGCGTCCTACTTCCAATTCGTGAATGCGGGAAATGTCCTCTTGACAGCCCTGCTCGCCTTCGTGCTCACCTGGATCGGGGCCGCGCTGTGCTTCGTACCCGGTCTGATCGCCGGATTCCTGTGCATTTTTTCGCTGCACTTCGTCGTCGATCAGGAACAGAATCCATTCGACGCGATCAAGTCCAGCGCGACGCTGGTCATCGCCAATATCGGGCAGGTGCTGCTACTCGCCCTCGCGGTGCTGGTCATCACTTTTGTCGCCACTTTGCTGTGCGGCTTCGGGCTTCTGGTGGCCGGGCCGGTGTGCACGATCGCGGTGACCTACGCCTACCGAGCGCTCACCGGCGGCACCGTGTCCGTGACCTAGCATTCGGTGCGCCGCGCGCGTCGGCTCTCAGCACACCGGAACCCGGCCACCGCAACAGAATTGGCGGTCACTTCGCGGACAGCGACCGCATCCACCACCACTGCTTGAACCGTGCGATCGGGCCGCCCTCGCTACCCGCGCGCGGGCGCAGTGCCAGCACGAGCACCCCGGCCGTGACGATGCCGGCCAGGTTCACCGCGAGCTGCCCGGCCGACATGAACGCGATGTGCCACTGCCCCAAAGTTGCCGCGATCACCGCGAATCCGGCCGCGGGAACGGTCGTCACCGAGATGAACACCCCGACCAGTGCCGCCGATTTCGATGTCACCACCGCCAGCATGCCCGCAGCACCCGCGAGCAGTGCGACCACCAATGAGAACGGCCCGACCTCATAGATGAAGTCGACATTCTGGATGGCTTCCACTCCGGTCAACGTGATCCAGCCGAACTGCTCCCACAGCAATGTCGCCAACATCGTGATGAGCATCGCCACCGGAAATGCCACCAGCAGCGCGACCGCCGACTTGCGGGCGAGCCGGAAATCGCGTCGCCACAACCCCGCCGAAAAGGCTGCCAGCGGCCCGAATTCGGGCCCGACCACCATCGCACCGACAATCGTCACCGGCGAGTCGGTGGCCACGCCGACGGCCGCGAGCAGGCAGGCAATGGTGAGAAAGGCAACGAAACTCAGGGTCAGCGAGGACTCCTCATGAGTCTGCGCGAGCAGTTCCTCCCACACCACCGCATCGGTCGGATCGCCAGGCGCCGCCTCGATCGCCCGCTCGCCGGCATCGGAGATCACCGTCTCGACCGGTCCGAGCGTGATGCCGCCGGTGTGTTTGATGCCGAGCGTGGTCAGATCCGCGAGTACATCGTTGGCGGCCTCACGCGCGACATCGGCCTGGATCAGATCACCGACGGGTTCGACGGCGACTCCCCGCGCCAGCGTCACATGGGTGACGCCCGGGTCGGCACTCAGCACCGCCATCACCTTGTCGGTGAGTTCGGGCGGGCTGATCATGCGCAAGTGCAGCAACGGGACCCCTCATGGTCAGCGTCGATGCGGCAAGCATCGACGATACTGACCAAAAAGTACCGTTCGGGCGACCGCCTCGCTATCCAGCAACCCGACCCGCACCGTACTCATCATGCCGACCAGTGAACGGTCGAGAGAAGGTCCGAGCGTGTACGCTTCGAATGTCCGGCCTACTCGGCGGCGCCCTTCGCCTCGCCGTCCTTCTTCTTCTCGGGCTTGAAGTCCAGCCCCGCCTCCTTGCGCTGCTGTGCGGTGATCGGCGCGGGCGCATCGGTCAGCGGGTCCACACCGCCACCGGTCTTCGGGAAGGCGATGACCTCACGGATCGAATCCACTCCGGCCAGCAGCGCGGTGATCCGGTCCCAGCCGAAGGCGATGCCGCCGTGCGGCGGCGCGCCGTAGGAGAACGCGTCGAGCAGGAAGCCGAACTTCTCCTGCGCCTCGTCGTGCCCGATGCCCATCACATTGAACACGCGTTCCTGCACATCGCGGCGATGGATTCGGATGCTGCCGCCGCCGATCTCGTTGCCGTTGCAGACGATGTCGTAGGCGTAGGCCAGGGCCGAACCCGGGTCGGTATCGAAGGTGTCCAGTGACTCCGGCTTGGGCGAGGTGAACGCGTGATGCACGGCGGTCCATGCCGAATGACCAAGTGCCACATCACCACTCGCGGTCGCCTCGGCGGCGGGCTCGAACATCGGCGCATCCACGATCCACACGAAGGCCCACGCGTTCTCATCGATCAGACCGCATTTGCGCGCGATCTCGCCACGCGCCGCACCGAGCAGCGCGCGCTGCGCCTTGGCCGGACCCGCGGCGAAGAACACACAGTCACCAGGTACCGCGCCAACATGCTTCGCCAAGCCCTCGCGTTCGGATTCGCTGAGGTTCTTGGCAACCGGTCCGCCGAGCGTGCCGTCCTCCTGTACCAGCACATAGGCCAAACCCTTAGCTCCGCGCTGCTTGGCCCACTCCTGCCAGGCGTCGAGCTGACGCCGCGGCTGACTCGCGCCACCCGGCATCACGACCGCGCCCACATACTCCGCCTGGAAAACCCGGAACGGGGTCTCCTTGAAATATTCGGTGCATTCGGTGATCTCGACGCCGAAGCGCAGGTCCGGCTTATCGCTACCGAAGCGGCGCATCGCCTCCGCGTAGGTCATATGCGGAATCGGGAACGGAATGTCGTAGCCGACCAGCTTCCACAACTCCTCCAGGATCTCCTCGGCCACCAGGATCACGTCCTCCTGGCGCACAAAGCTCATCTCGAGGTCGAGCTGGGTGAACTCGGGCTGGCGGTCGGCGCGGAAGTCCTCGTCGCGGTAGCAGCGCGCGATCTGGTAGTACCGCTCGATACCGGCGACCATCAGCAGCTGCTTGAACAGCTGCGGGCTCTGCGGCAGCGCATAGAAGTTGCCCGGCTGCAGGCGCGCGGGCACCAGGAAGTCGCGGGCGCCCTCGGGCGTGGAGCGGGTCATCGTCGGGGTCTCGACCTCGACGAATTCATGACGGGCCAGCACCGCGCGGGCGGCAGCGTTGACCCTCGAGCGCAGCCGGATGGCCCTACCTGGCGCCTCGCGGCGCAGGTCGAGGTAGCGGTACTTGAGGCGGGCCTCGTCACCGGGCTGCTCGTCGAGCTGGAACGGCAGCGGAGCACTCTCGTTGAGTACCTCGAGTTCGGTGACGTTGACCTCGATGGAACCGGTCGGCAGCTCCGGGTTCTCGTTGCCGCCGGGCCGCTGCTCGACCACACCGGTCACCTGCACGCAGAATTCGGCACGCAACTTGTGCGCCTGCGCGGCGGGCTCGCCCTCGCGGAATACCGCCTGCGCTATACCCGAGGCATCGCGCAGATCGATGAAGATCACGCCACCATGGTCACGACGCCGGGCCACCCATCCGGTAAGGGTGACGGTCTGACCGGCGTGCTCGCTTCGCAGCGAACCAGCCAAGTGGGTGCGCAGCACGGGATTCCTTTCGACGGATGTGACACCGGCAGGGCGATCCGGTGCGGTTGCCATCGTAGTGAGACACATATCCCGAGAGGAAACCGATATCGCCGCCCCGCGTGCGAAGCTGTAGACATCAGGTCGTCGGTCCGCAGGTTTGGGCCGAAACCGGGCAGTACCGCACACGTTCCCACCAGGGTACGAGTCTTACGAGCGCCGTTCGCGGCCCGTCTCGCATCCGAGTGGCCGAAGCGTAGCGCCGCAGGCGCGAGTCTCGGCCGCTCGGATGCGAGACAGCGGGGGGCCGCGAACACGCGGCGCCGCAGGCGCCGCAAATCCAACACAGAAAGCGAAGCAGATGACCTTCAACGAAGGCCTCCAGATCGACCCGGATCGGGCTTCTTCCGGCGGTGGCCCCGGGATGGGTGGCAAGCTCGCCCTCGGCGGTGGTGCCGGTGGTCTCATCCTGCTGGTACTCGGCCTGCTGCTCGGCGGAGATCCCGGTTCGCTGCTCGGACAGTTGAACGGCAGCGAGAACAGCACGGTGCAGCCCGGCACCGCGGGCACGCCCGAGCACTGCAAGACCGGCGCGGACGCCAATAAGTACGTCGACTGCCGGGTGGTGCTCACCGCACAGAGCCTCGACGCGGTGTGGGCGGCGCAGCTGCCCCAGCAGACCGGCAAGAAATATTCGAAGCCGAAACTGGTGCTGTTCACCGGCTCGGTCTCGACCGGATGCGGCAATGCGACCAGTGCGGTCGGCCCGTTCTACTGCCCCGCCGACCGGACCGCCTACTTCGACACCGCCTTCTTTCAGGAACTGGTCGACCGCTTCGGTTCCAGCGGCGGGCCGCTCGCCCAGGAGTACGTGGTGGCACATGAGGTCGGCCACCACATCCAGAATCTGCTCGGCGATATCGGTCGGGCCCAACAGGATCCGCGCGGCCCGGAATCCGGCGCGGTGCGCACCGAACTCCAGGCCGACTGCTACGCGGGCATCTGGGCCCACTTCGCCGATAAGCAGCCCGCCCCCGGAACCAACCAGCCCTTCCTGAAAGCCCTGTCCGACAACGATATCCGTGACGCGCTCTCCGCCGCGTCCGCCGTCGGTGACGACCGAATTCAGCGGGCCGCTCGGGGCCGCGTCAACCCTGAGGCCTGGACCCACGGCTCCTCCGACCAACGCCAGAAATGGTTCCTCACCGGCTACAAGACCGGACAGCTCCAAGCATGCGACACATACTCGGCCGCCGATCTGAACAACCCGTCGGCATTGCGCTGATCGCCATCGAGTGATCAATAATCGACGCCAGTTGGACTGTGGCACAGCGTAGATAGGGATTTCATGCGGAGAACAAAGTCGGCACTGCTGCTTCTCGTCGTGGCACTCGCGGGTAGCTGGGGTCTCGCCTCGGCCCAACCGGCCGCCGACACACCACAACAGCCCGCCACGGCGCTGCTGACACTCACGACCATCCCGAGCGGTTGGTCCGAGCGGGTCGACCTGCGTCCGCTGCTGCAGATCTACGCCGACGGCCGCGCGGTCGAACAGCCCGACGCGGCATCCACCACCCGCGCCGCCGACACCCCACCGCAGCGGCTCACCGGCACCATCCCGAGCGACGTCCTGAATACCGCACTGGCGGAAACGAAATCACTTGCCGCCCTCGACCTCGGCATGCCCAGCGCCACCGACCAAGGCACCCAGATCATCGATCTCATGCAGACGCCGCCCGACCAAGACGTCCACCTGCTCATGTACGCCCCCGACGCGACCGAGAACCTCACGCCCGACCAACAAGCCAACCGCAAACGCTTCACCGACCTCTACCGCAAACTTCTCGACGCTTTCACCCGAGACCACTGAACCGGGTCTCGATCTCCGAAGCGATGTAGCCACGAGGAACGTTGTGCGCCTTCGGTATCCACCCGGGCCGAGTAGCGCAACCTACGCACGACCAGAACACCAGTGCCCCCACTAGAAGACGAGCGGGGGCACTGGAGAACGTTGTCGACTAGAACTGGTCCTGTTCGTAGTCCGAGCTGACCAGCTCATCCGGGTGAGTCGCGCCGATGACATCCGGGGTGGACTCACCGAGCGGGCCAGTGAGGTCGTCGTTGCCGGTGCGGCTGTGGTACGGGTCCACATTCCGCGAGTGCTCGTCGTCACTGCCGCCGCGTTGGCCGGTGGCACCGGGGCTGCCGCCCATGAAGGAGTTCCCGGTGCCCGCCGCGCCGGTCGAGGTACCCGTGCCCAAGGATGTGCCGGACAGGCCCGAGACCCGGCTGATGGGCGAAACAGAGCTGCCCGGCGTGCCGGTCACCTTCTGCGTCGATGGCGAGCCCGAGGAGCTCGGCGAGCCGGAATGGCTTCCGATGCCGGTGATGCCCGAACTCCCCGAGGTGGTGTGCCCGGTATTGAACGATGCCGCCGTGGTGGACGTGCTCGGCGAACCGGAGGTGCTGGAACCGTCCAACAGGCCGGCGGCATTGGTCGACGCATCCTGCGCGACCGACTGCGCCTGTTCCATGATCGGCTCACCGATGTTCTGCATGACCGCCTGAGCGACCTCCTGCGGCGCGGGCAAACCGCTGGCCCCGAGCAACTGATTCACCAGACCGGTCAGCTCGGCCGTCTTCCCCGCCAGATCACCACGGGTGGCATTGGCGACCGCGACGGCCGAGCCCAGATGTTCGGTCGCCGTCGCGATGAGTGCGGCCTGACCGGGCGGCGTCAGCGCCACCGGCACGAGTGCGGTTGCCTGCGTGGCGAATTCGCTCGCGATGCCGAGCAGCTGCGCATTGCCCTGCTGCACCACCGCGGCGGCGCGCTGGGTGAGTTCGGAGATATCGATACCGCGCTGACTGGTGTCCTGCCCCTGGGTCTGCGCGGTATTGCTCGCGGCCTGCGCCTCCCGGGAGGATTGGCCCTGCCAGAGCTGCTCGACGGTCTGCAGGCCGCCCTTGCCGACCGATACCGCGGCCTCGATGATCTTCGATGATTGACTGAGAATCGCGGTCGGGTCGAAGGCTCCGATGACGCCGGTGCCGAAGCTGTTGAGCAGTTCGAGGATCGGCTGGAACAGCGTGTCGATGCCGGGAATTCCGGGAATCGACAGCCCCTGCATCAGCGCCGCGACCGGATCGGATGGAATATTCGTCGCCGCCGCGGCCGCGGCCGCCCCCTGGTTACTCGCCCCGCCGAGCGCACTGCTCACCGCACTCTGCGCCTGCTGCGCCGCCTGCAACACCGGAGCGGCCGCATGGCTGATCGCGGTCTGTGCATCGGTAAGTGCCTGCGACACATCGGGCGGCACCGCACCGGACAGAATCGCGCTCGCGTCCGGCGTCGAATTGCCGTTGAGCCCCGGCATGCCCGTGGGTATGGTCCCCAGCTGCGGCGATTCCTCGGTGATCTTGCGTGCGAGCACGAATTCGGGCGCCTCGATCGGCGGCAGATCCGCGGGCAACTGCGGTAGCGACAGATCGCTCAATCCCTGCGACGCGTTCTGCAGCGCGTCGACCGCGGTGTTCTGCGTCGCGATCACGGCCTCTTCGATCGCCACGCTCTGGTCGGGTGCGATCACGCCGGTCGAGCCGGTATCCATCGGCTTCATACCCCGCCCCCGACCTGGTTGGTGATCGCGCTCAGTACGCCCGCATTGCCGGAGTCGGTGGTGTCGAATGCGGCGGCCGCGGTGAACGCGGACTTCGAGAGCTTGTCGTATTTGGCCGACAGCTCATTGATGTCCTTGGCCTGCAATACCTGCGCAGCGGCGAACGCCAACAGATAGTCGGCGCCGATCAGACCGAATACCGGCGTGAGCGCGGCAACGTTCTGCACGGCATCGAAATCGGCCGCACCCGCGATCTCGCCAGCGACCCCGGCATTAGTCGCCGCGAATGCTCGGACCGCATCGGTTTCCACCGAGAGATCAGCCATCGAGTTGCACCCCCCAAATCGTCGTGAACTGCAGTTCGGTGTTCATAGCGTCGATCAACATCTACTCCCTGCCCGCCCCGGCAGCTCGGCTGCGATCGGGCCCCTGCGCAGCTGCGAGGTGGTACTTGCGCCGCTGCGGTTGCGCTCAATATAGCCGACCCCACCGGCAAGTTTCGAGCCCAACGCGGCCACCCGACGGAACTGGAACATGTTGCAAATTAGAACAAGTTCTATATTCTCGATCGCATGAAGGTCGCAGTGACCGGCGCAGCCGGCTACCTTGGCACGAATCTGCTCAGCCTGCTGGTCGAACGAGGACACGAGGTCACAGCAATCGATCGCGTCGTTCCGCAGCAACGGACGGACCCGAACGTCACCTGGGTCTCCGGCAATGTGCTCGATCCGGAATCCATGCGCTCCGTGCTCGCGGGCGCGGAGATCGTCTACCACCTCGTCGCCGTGATCACCCTGGCCGAGCAGCACGACCTCGCCTGGAAGGTCAATACCGAAGGCGTTCGCGTCGTCGCCGAGGCGGCACTGGATCTGGGCGTGCGCCGCATGGTGCACGCGAGTTCCATCCACGCCTTCAACCAGTACACCTGCGGCGGTCGCATCGATGAGTCCTCGGTGCGCTCGACCGATCCCAGCCTGCCGGTCTACGACCGCTCCAAATGGGCGGGCGAGATCGAACTGCGCAAGGTGATCGAGCAGGGCCTGGACGCGGTGATCTGCAATCCCACCGGCGTCTTCGGGCCGCTCGACTACGGCACCCCACTGTCCAGGATCAACCGCACCCTCAAGGACGCAGCGCGCGGCCGGGTGCCCGCGATGATCGGCGGCGGCTTCGACCTGGTCGACGTCCGCGATGTCGCGAAAGGCCTGATCCTGGCCGGGGAGCGGGGCCGGACCGGCGAGAACTACCTGCTCGGCGGTTCGATGATCTCCATGCTCGACCTGTGCCGCATCGCGGCGGAATGCGGCGGCAAGAAGGGGCCGAAGTTCTCGATCTCCCCCAAGGTGGTCAACGGTTTGATTCCGGTGTTGGCACCGATGGGCAAACTGTTCAAGACCGACATCGTTTCCAAGGCCGCACTCGGCGCGCTGGTCTCCGCCCCGATCGTCGACCACGGCAAGGCGGAGCGCGAAATCGGTTATCAGCCAAGGCCCATCGAGGAGACCGTGCGCGATCTGGTGACCTTCTTCGCCGATCCGAAGCAGCTCACCGCACCCGACGCCCGACAGATTGCTTGACACCGCTTAGAACACATGTTCGACTGATGGGGTGCGGTGGCAAAGCCAAACCCTGGATGCCGACGACGGCGCCCTGCCCGGTCTCGACCGGGCAGGTTTCGTGCGCACCGTGCAGACCCCCGAATTCGAGGGCATCACGTTTCACGAGGTGCTGTGCAAGAGCGCGCTGAACAAGACGCCGGAGGCGTCGAATCTACCGTTCCATTGGACGATCAATCCGATGCGCGGCTGTTCACACGCCTGCCGCTACTGTTTCGCGCGACCCACCCATGAGTATCTGGATCTGGACGCAGGGCGGGATTTCGATTCCCAGATCGTGGTGAAGACCAATATCGCCGCGGTGCTACGCAAGGAACTCGGCCGCCGGTCCTGGCATCACGAACCAGTCGCGCTGGGCACCAATACCGATCCGTATCAACGTGCCGAGGGCCGATATCGATTGATGCCCGGCATCATTCGCGCGCTGACCGATTCCGGCACGTCGTTCTCCATTCTCACCAAGGGCACGCTGCTGCGCCGGGATCTGCCGCTGCTCACCGCGGCGGCGCGCCAGGTCCGGGTGGGCATCGCCGTCTCCATCGCCATCCTGGACATGGATCTACACCGCAGCCTGGAATCCGGTACGCCATCGCCCAAGGCGCGGCTGGAGATGGTGCGGGCGCTGGCCGATGCCGGGTTCGAGGTGAATGTGATGGTCGCGCCGGTGATTCCATATCTCACCGACAGCCGCGCCCACCTGGACGCGCTGTTCGGTGCGATCGCCGAGGCCGGGGCGGTATCGGTGGTCGCATTCCCGATGCATCTGCGCGGGGCCACCCGTGGCTGGTTCCTGAGCTGGCTGGCCGAGGCGCATCCCGCTCTGGTGCGGCGCTATCGCCAGCTCTATGGCCGCGGCGCCTATGTGACGCCGGAATATGCGTCCTGGCTACGCGAGCGGGTGCAGCCACTGCTCCAGCGACACGGCCTCATCCGCGAGCACACCCCGGAGCCGCAGACACAACTGTCGACGCCGCTGCCCAACGACACGCAGCTGGCGCTCTTCGCGTAAAGCATTTCACAAACAATTCCCGCACACGGCGGAGTAGGTTGGCCAATGGCACCTCCCATCGGACGAGGAAGTGAAGCAGGCATATGGTTTCCGACCAAAGTGATGTCGGCACAGCGAAATTGGAAAAGGTCGTAATTCGGTTCGCCGGGGACTCCGGTGACGGAATGCAGCTCACCGGTGATCGCTTCACGCATGAGGCGGCCGCATTCGGCAACGACCTCGCCACCCAGCCCAACTTCCCGGCCGAAATCCGGGCGCCACAGGGCACGCTGCCCGGCGTCTCGTCCTTCCAGATCCAGATCGCCGACTATGACATCTTGACCGCGGGCGACCAGCCCGACGTACTGGTCGCGATGAATCCGGCCGCGCTGAAGTCCAATCTGGAGGATCTGCCGCGCGGCGCCACGGTGATCGTGAACACCGACGAGTTCACCAAACGCAATCTCGGCAAGGTCGGCTACACGACCGATCCGCTCGCCGACGACACGCTGAGCGATTTCGTGGTCCACCGCGTGCCGATGACCTCGATCACCCTGGGCGCGACCGAGCCGACCGGTGTCGGCAAAAAGGACGGTCAGCGCGCGAAGAATATGTTCGCACTCGGCCTGCTGTCCTGGATGTACGGTCGGCCGATCGGCGGCACCGAACGCTTCCTGCGCGAGAAGTTCGCCGCGAAGCCCGATATCGCCGAGGCGAATCTGCTCGCCTTCCGCGCTGGCTGGAACTATGGCGAGACCACCGAAAGCTTCGCAACCACCTTCGAGGTGGCCCCGGCCAAACTGCCGCCCGGCACCTACCGCCAGATAACCGGCAATACCGCGCTCGCCTACGGCCTCGTCGCCGCGGGACAATTGTCCGGGTTGCCGGTGTTTCTCGGCACCTATCCGATCACGCCCGCCTCCGACATCCTGCACGAACTCAGTAAGCACAAGAACTTCGGCGTCACCACCTTCCAGGCCGAGGACGAGATCGCGGGCATCGGCGCGGCCCTCGGCGCTTCGCTCGGCGGCGCGCTCGGCGTCACGAGTACCTCTGGCCCCGGGCTGGCGCTCAAGAGCGAAACCATCGGGCTCGCGGTGATGACGGAACTGCCGTTAGTGATCGTCGACGTACAGCGCGGCGGCCCCTCCACCGGACTACCGACCAAGACCGAACAGGCCGATCTGCTGCAGGCGCTCTACGGCCGCAACGGGGAATCACCGGTCGCCGTACTCGCGCCGCGCTCGCCCGCCGACTGCTTCGCCACCGCGGTGGAGGCGGCGCGCATCGCCCTCACCTATCGCACACCGGTGCTGTTGCTCTCCGACGGCTCGATCGCCAATGGTTCTGAGCCATGGTCGATTCCGCGGGTGGCCGAACTGGAGCCGATCGATCCGCGCTTCGAACCCGAGGCCGAAGAGGGCACACCGTTCCAGCCCTACTCCCGTGACCCCGACACTCTCGCCAGGCCGCTCGCCGTGCCAGGCACCGCCGGTCGCGCGCATCGGATCGGCGGACTGGAGAAAGCCGACGGCAGCGGCAATATCTCCTATGAGCCGGGCAATCACGAATTGATGGTTCGCCTGCGGCAGGCCAAGATCGACGGCATCACCGTCCCCGATCTCGAGGTCGACGATCCGGACGGGCGGGCCGACTTGCTGCTGATCGGCTGGGGCAGTTCCTTCGGCCCGATCGGCGAGGCGTGTCGGCGCGCCCGCCGGCGCGGTGTCCCGGTCGCGCAGGCGCATCTGCGATATCTGAATCCATTGCCCGCCAATCTCGGTGCCGTACTACGCAGCTACCCGACGGTGATCGCGCCGGAAATGAACGGCGGCCAGCTCGCCATGCTGCTGCGGGCGAAGTATCTGGTGGATGTGCAACCGTGGACGAAGATCGCGGGCACGGCATTCTCCGCGCAGGAACTCGTCGGGGTCATCGATGCGGCACTGGACGGGTCGATCGGAGATATGGAACACGATAAGGCCTTCGCGGCACGGGCGCGGGCCACGTACTCGACTGGGGGTAACTGATGACCATCGTCGAAACCTCGCTCGTCGGAACCGATCTGGGTCTCACCGGACTCTCCGGGGTGCCGTCCGCGGACGGGCCGCAGAAGGTCAAGGACTTCACCTCCGACCAGGAGGTGCGCTGGTGCCCCGGCTGCGGTGACTACGTGATCCTGGCGACCGTGCGCGGCTTCCTCGCCGAACTCGGGTTGCGCAGGGAAAACCTGATGTTCGTCTCCGGGATCGGCTGCTCGAGCCGGTTCCCGTACTACCTCGAGGCCTACGGCATCCACTCCATCCACGGCCGTGCGCCCGCCATCGCGACCGGACTCGCGGTGACCCGGCCGGATCTGTCGGTGTGGGTGGTGACCGGTGACGGTGACGCGCTGTCGATCGGCGGCAACCACCTGATCCATGCCCTGCGCCGCAATGTGAATATGACGATCCTGCTGTTCAACAATCGGATCTACGGACTCACCAAGGGCCAGTACTCCCCCACTTCGGAAGAGGGCAAGATCACCAAGTCGACACCGATGGGCTCGGTCGACCATCCGTTCAACACGCTCTCGGTCGCGCTCGGCGCGGAAGCCAGCTTCGCAGCGCGCGCACTGGATTCCGATCGCGCGGGTCTCACCGAGGTGCTACGCGCCGCGGCCGAACATCGCGGGACCTCGTTCGTGGAGATTCTGCAGGACTGCCCGATCTTCAACGACGGTTCCTTCGATGTGCTGCGCAAGGGTGATGCCGAATCCCGCCTCATCCCGCTGCACCAGGGTGAGCCGATCCGTTTCGGCGCTGATGGCGAATTCGCCGTGGTGCGTGCCGGTTTCGGGCTCGAGGTGGTGCGCACCGACGAGGTCGACGAGTCCGAGATCATCGTGCACGACGCCTACACCGACAATCCCGAGTACGCCTACGCGCTCTCGCGCCTGTCCGACCAGGACCTCGGGCACGTGGTCACCGGCATCTTCCGTAATGTCACCCGTCCCACCTATGACGATGCCGTCCGAACCCAAACCGCGATGGCGCGGGAACGCAACCCGGTACAAGCGGATTCGCTGCAATCCCTTCTCAACGGTTCGGAAACCTGGACCATCAGCTAGGCAAACCCAGCCGATCGGCGAGCGTGCCGAGGACACGATGTAGGTCGGCACGCTCGGCCGCGGTGAGGTCCGCGGTGGTCTCGGCGTCGATCGCCTGCGCGACGTCGAGGCATTTGCGTAGTAGTGCGCGGCCGTGGGAGGTCATGCTCAGGTTCTGACGGCGGCGATCCTCCGGGTCCCGTAGCCGTTCGATAGCTCCGAGGGACTCGAGGTGGTCGGCCAGCGCGACGACCAGACTCGGCGCGACGCGCAGTATCCGTGCCATCTCCATCTGCGATGTCGGTCCGTTGGCCGCCAACACATTCAGCATCCCGGCATGCTTCGGCTTCAGCCCGAGACTCGACACATCGGCGCTGAAGCGATCGGTCAGGAACGCACCCAGCAGGCCGAGCCGGAAGGTGATGGTCTCCGGCAGCTTTTCCGCCTTGACGTTCTTCATAGCCAGCATAATACTGTTTCTGAACCATTCAGAGTGTGAATGATTTAGGGAGTGAAAGATGCAGTACCAGAATCTCAGCAGATCCGCGATCATTGTCAATGCGATCGGCGCGGGCGCCGCCGTGGCATTCAGCGTCGCGGCACTTGTCGATCCGACCCTCGCGATATCCGGCAGCGCGGACTCGCCCGGTCTCGATCTCTATGCCCAGGCCTACGCGGCCCGCGCGATCCCGCTGGGTGCCGCGCTGCTGTTCAGCCTGGCCAGCCGCAGCAAGCGGGCTCTCCTACCGCTGCTGACCGTCTCCGGCGCGGTACAGCTCGGTGACGTCGCCATCGGAGCCACGCAGGGAATTCCGGGCATGATGGTCGGCGGCAGCGCGCTTGCGCTCATTCATCTCGCCACCGCGGGTCAGTTGGCCCTCGACAGGAGTCGCTCCGCCGCAGTCGCAGCCTGAGCTAGGAGTTCGGGCATGAGTCAGACGTGCTTGGCGAATCCGAGGTCGATGACGGCATCGCGTTCCTGTTCGAGTTCGGCGACGTTGGCGTCGATGCGGGCCCGGGAGAATTCGTCGAGCTCCAGGCCCTGGACGATCGAGTATTCGCCGCCCGCGCAGGTGACGGGAAACGAGGTGATGAGACCTTCGGGGACACCGTAGGAGCCGTCGGAGGGGACGGCCATGGAGGTCCAGCCGTCGGCGTGGGTGCCGAGGGACCAGTCGTGGATGTGGTCTATGGCGGCGCTGGCCGCGCTGGCGGCCGAAGAGGCGCCGCGGGCCTGGATGATGGCGGTGCCACGCTGTTGGACGGTGGGGATGAAGTCCTGGCGCACCCAGGCCTGGTCAACGAGGTCGAGGGCGGGGCGGCCCGCGATGGTGGCGTGGGCGATATCCGGATACTGGGTCGCGGAGTGGTTGCCCCAGATGGCGACGCGGGCGATATCGGCGGCCGGCGCGCCGGTCTTCTTGGCCAGCTGCGCGATGGCGCGGTTGTGGTCGAGGCGGGTCATCGCGGTGAAACGCTCGGCCGGGACGTCCGGGGCATTGCTCATGGCGATGAAGGCGTTGGTATTGGCCGGATTTCCGACCACGAGCACCTTGATGTCGTCGGCTG
Source organism: Nocardia sp. NPDC050412 (assembly GCF_044458825.1). NCBI lineage: Bacteria > Bacillati > Actinomycetota > Actinomycetes > Mycobacteriales > Nocardiaceae > Nocardia > Nocardia sp. NPDC050412. The sequence continues at coordinate 449,075 of NZ_JBITIJ010000001.1, read as the reverse complement.
CGCTGGCGTTGATCGCCTGGCCCTGTTCGGTGAAGATCGGGCCATTGGCGGCCAGCAGGTCCGAACGCTCCATCCCCGCGGTGCGCGGCCGGGCACCGACCAGCAGCGCGACATTCGCGCCCGCGAACCCGACCCACGGATCGTCACTGATATCGATCGACTCGAGCAGCGGGAACGCACCGTCCTCGAGCTCCATCGCCACACCCTCCAGCGATGCCACCGCAGCCGGAATCTCCAGCAACCGCAGCCGTACCGGCGTCTCGGATCCCAGCAGCGCCCCGGACGCGATCCGGAACAGCAGACCGTAGGCGATCTGCCCCGCACCTCCGGTCACGGCGACGGTCACGGGCGCGGTCCGAGCAGCGGTGCTCACCAGAAACTCCTTGCGATAGACGGACACTCGATCCCCACCCTAACGACTCTCACGGCCCCCGAACCGCAGTGGTGAGCTACGCGACAATCACCTCGCCATACCCATCCAACCACCCCAGCTAACGACAAGCTTCCCGTCAGCACCGCGGCCCCGACCGACCATCCCCACCTGGGAGCCCCTGACCGTTGGGCGCTGAGCCGCCACATCGAAGTCCGTACCGAGATTCGGGCATCCACAACGGGTACGAGCCCGACAGCGGGTGCGAATGTTCAGCGCAGCACGCAACCGCGCATCGCATGCGATCTCACATTGCACGCCGATTCATGTGTCGCGCAACGCGTCTCGCGCATCAGCACAGCCCCGCGACTTCCTGATCGGTCAGGACGATGGGCGAAATGTAGTCCTTCGCCCGGGCCAGCCGAACCGCGCGGTACAAAGGTCGCTCCTCCAGTCCGGCATCTCGGGCTTCGGCGCGCAGTTGATGGACGAGCATGGTCGAAACCGCTACGGCCGCGGCGAGTTCGCTCGCGGCCAGTGCGTCGGCCAGTTTGCGGAGGCCGAGGAGGTGGAGTTCGCGGCCGCTGCCCGCGTCGGTGTACATCGCCAGCGGGATGACCTGTGAGTCTGCGCCTGCGGTCACCCGCACGACGATGCGGCTCAAACGGGCCGGATAAATGAGGATTTCGACGCCGTTGGCGGCCGCGATATCGACCCGACGCTCGCCGATCACCCGCCGCGCGTGAATCGTGGTCCCGGCCAACCACATCCGTCGCCGCCGCAGCGCTATGGCATAGGCGACGGTGGGTGCACCGACGACGATACCGATCGCGATCGCGATCGACCACGGCACCAGCAGCGCCGCGAGCAATGCGGCACCGATACCCACGCCTGCCGCGGCGAGGGCGAGTCGCCGCAGCATGGGTGCGTAGGTTTCTGGTGCGACGAGATCGAGTCCGACCGTCGGAACCGGTTGGGCTGCGCCGGGATTCGTGGGTTCTACAGGCACGGCTGCCCGTTCGTCGTGGTGCGGGTGTACCCCGGCACCGTACTACTCGCCCGTGCGCAACGCGGCGGCGACGGCGGCCACCGTCTCGTCCAGTGGGATCTGACGCTGGTCACCGGTGGCCATATCCTTCAGGCCGATGGTGCTCTCGGCCAGGTCACGGTCACCGAGGACCAGAGTGAATCTGGCACCGGACTTATCCGCGGCCTTCAGCGACCCCTTGACGCCCCGACCGCCATAGGCCAGATCGACCCGAATGCCCGCCGCCCGCAGCTGTGCCGCGAGTACGACCAAACGCTGCTTGGCCGCATCGCCCAGTGATACGCCGTAGACCTCGCATCGCGCCGGATCGCCCGCCGACTTGTCCTCGGCCCGCAGCGCCAGAATGGTGCGGTCAACTCCGAGCCCGAATCCGATGCCGGACAACGGTTGTCCGCCCAACTCGGCCATCAACCCGTCATAGCGTCCGCCGCCGCCGATACCCGACTGCGCCCCGAGCCCGTCGTGCACGAATTCGAAGGTCGTCTTCGTGTAGTAGTCCAGGCCGCGCACCATCCGCGGGTTCACTACATAAGCCACGCCGAGCGCGTCCAGATATCCGAGCACCTGCTCGAAGTGCGTCTTCGCCGACTCCGACAGGTGATCGATCATCAGCGGCGCATTCGCGGTCATCTCGCGGACCTCGGGTCGCTTGTCGTCGAGCACCCGCAGCGGATTCAGCTGTGCCCGCCGTTTGGTCTCCTCATCTAGCGGCAGCCCGAAAAGAAACTCCTGCAACAGCTCTCGATACTGCGGGCGACAGGTCTCGTCACCGAGCGAGGTGATCTCCAGCCGGAAACCATCGAGCCCGAGTCCGCGATATCCGGCGTCGGCGATCGCGATCACCTCGGCATCCAACGCCGGATCATCGATACCGATCGCCTCGACGCCGACCTGCTGCAGCTGTCGGTACCGACCGGCCTGCGGGCGCTCATAGCGAAAGAACGGACCCGAGTACACGAGCTTCACCGGCAGTTGGCCCCGGTCGAGTCCGTGTTCGATGACCGCGCGCATGACGCCCGCAGTGCCCTCCGGTCGCAACGTGACACTACGATCGCCGCGGTCGGCGAAGGTATACATCTCCTTGGTCACCACATCGGTGGATTCACCGACGCCCCGCGCGAACAACGCGGTGTCCTCGAAGATCGGCAGCTCCACATGCCCGTACCCGGCGAGTCGGGCGGCGCGGATCAAGCCGTCGCGCACCGCGACGAACTCGGCCGAACCGGGTGGCACGTAATCCGGAACCCCCTTCGGGGCGGAGAAGCTGCTGGTCTTGGTCACGATGGTCCAGTTTCCACCACTATGACCCGTCAAGTCCAACCGGTTTGCCGCCGCTCGCGGCTGCATGTAGGTCGCTCGAAAGGATCAGCCGGTTTTGTACAGCGTCACGACTGGTCGAAATGGCCTGCTGAGCAGTCTCAGGAATAGATGGCACAATCCTGTGCCGTACGTAACGGATACGGGAGGAACGTGGTAGTGCCGAGCAACGAACAGCGACGGGCAGCGGCGAAACGCAAGCTGGAACGCCAGCTGGCCAACCGGGCCGATCAGGCGCGCAAGCGCAAGCGACTCATGATCGCCGGATCGGCGCTCGGCGTGGTGGTCGTGGCGGCGGCTGCCGTCGGCGTCTACTTCTTGACCAAGAGTGACGACAAGCCCGCGGCCATCAGCTGCGACTATCGCGATAGTCAGAAGCCCGCCGATAAGCAGGTGAACAAGCCGCGTACCAGCGGCATCGAGAACACCGGCGACAACGCGAGCCTCAGCGTCAGTATGGAGACCACTCAGGGCCCCATCGGCCTGACCCTGGACAACGCCAAGGCGCCGTGCACCGTGAACAGCTTCGCCAGCCTGGGCGGTCAGGGCTACTTCGACAACACCATCTGCCACCGCATGACCGCGGACGAGGGCCTGAAAGTGCTGCAGTGCGGTGACCCGACCGGCACCGGCACGGGCGGTCCGGGCTACCAGTTCGACAACGAGTACCCGACCAATCGCTACAACCCCGCCGACCCCGCATTGCAGCAGCCCATGGATTACAAGCGCGGCACGCTCGCCATGGCCAATGCGGGACCGGATCCCGTCACCGGCGGCGGCACCAACGGTAGTCAGTTCTTCATCGTCTACGGAGATTCGCAGCTGCCGCCGAACTACACCATCTTCGGCACCGTCGATCCGGACAGCATGGGCACGCTGGACAAGATCGCCGCTGGCGGTCAGGACAACTCCAATGGCCAGGGCGACGGCAAGCCCAACCTCCCGGTAACCATCCAGTCGGTCCGTATCGACTGAAGCGACACGCCCGATCCGGATACTCGTTTCGTTCGAACCCACTGCGCACAATGAGCCCGGGCCCATTCCGGAACAAGCGAGGGTAGGCGACCCTAATCGTTCGGTAAGGTTGCGCTAAGACCGGAGATCCTCCGAAGCTTTCCCCTACCCGCCGGAATTGTGCGATATATGCTGTTAAGCGGCACGGCCACACCGTTGGTGCCGAGCTTTCTCGGGTAATCTCGAATGAAGGAGAACGCGTAGCGTAGTCATCCCTGACCGGACGATCCCCACCGGGAATGCCACGAGACGAGTCCTCTGGGTGTCCACGTTTGCAGGCGGGGCACCGCCATGGCGCACTACAGTTCGCCGTGGCGGCGTCCGTGACGAAGCACCACAACAACCATAGTGATCACTGCAGCATCGGGGAGCAGCCATGTCCGAGGAACTGGACGACATCGGCCGGGAAACCGCGGCCATGATGAGGACAATGTTGCAGCTAGCGACCCTTGTCGCACTGCGGACCCGCGAGCGTGGTCAGAAAGAAGCCGAAGCCCGCGTCAAGATCACCGAGGCCCGCATCAAGGAAGCCCGGGAACTTCAGATCCGTGAGGCTCGTGACGCCAAGGCGAAAGACCCACGCAATCTCGAACTGGCTCGCATGGTCGAGAAATCGGTTCCGGCCAAAGGTATTTCGTTGGAGAAGGATCGGTTCTCGGCACAGGCCGAAGCGAGCCGAATGGCCGCGACGGCGTCGGCTCAATCCAAACCGCTCGTTCGTTACGACTCCCAGGAACGTCGGCAGGCGATCGCGGCGCATCTCGCCCGGATCGGTATCGCACCGGAACTGGCGGCGGTGCGAATGCTCATCGAGGTAGGCCAGGGGCAACCGCCCGAAGAAGCGGTACGCATTCGCGACGAAGCCGCCCGCGCGGCCGCCGGCCGAGGTCGGGAACAAGACGCGCGCGGTTTGGAACGCGTCCGACAGTAGCCGAAGCCCCGAACCGAAAACGCCCGCTGAAATCAGCGGGCGTTTCGACGTTTTCGGCTCTTCTCAGATGCGGAAGTCGCCGACGGTCGGATCGCCGAACAGCCCCTGGGCCGGGGACTTCAGCGGCAGCGGGCTCAGCATGTCCTTGTGACCGTTGCGGACACTGCAGTACTTGAACGGTCCACGGGGATCGAAGAGTTTGGTCATATGCGGATCGGCGTGATCGAGGAACCAGATGCTCAATCCGGTGCTCGGCTCGAGTCGGTAATGCTCCCATGCGCGCCAGAGCGCATCTAGTCGCGCCACCGCCTCGGCATGCTTCCACCACTCCGGGCACCACACCGTTTCACTGATGTCGGTGACCTGACGCCGGTACACCAGGCTGAGATAGTTCTCGACGAACTCCACCACATTGGTGTAGATCATGGGCTGTTCCTGCTGTTCGGTCACAGCTGCACCTCACTGGCGCTCGGCTCCGCTGCGACCGATGGTGCTGTGCTCATGGCTCGCTCGCTCCGCTCGCTCACAGTGGCCGGACCTCCTCGATTTGACCGTATTCGGGTGGCGGAGCAGCCTTGGTCAGGTTTGGCGAGCCGAGCAGGTCGGCGATCTCGGTCTTACGCCCCGGAAGATGGTGCGAGATCGACTTCTTCACATCGTCAGCGTAGTCGCCCTCCCACCAGGGGACGGTACGCACGAGCACCGCGGGCTGGCCGGAGGTGAACACGATCGCGCGGCCCTGCGGCAGCGTCGCCAGCGCGTTCACGGTGAACGTCTTGGACGAGCCGAGTGAACGCGAATAGCTCTTGCCGCCTTTGGATTCCGAGACCGAGGACGAGATCGCGTCGTATTCGCCGATCGCCTCGGAGCGGTCGCGCAGGAAGTTCATATCGTCGACGCCCGGACCGAGCACCTTGATATTGGCCGCCGACCACAGCGCCAGCATGCCGTCATCACCCCAACAGCGCGCACCCTGTGCCCAGGACTGCAGCACGGTCATCACCACGATGCCGCGCGAGCCGAAGTGGCTGTACTGCTTGGGCAAATCCTTCCAGCGCACCACATTCGCCGCCTCGTCCAGGACCGCGAGCATCGGGATCGGCAGCCGTCCGCCGGGCGAATGCGTGGCCTTGCGCATCGCCACATCGACTACCGCCTCGGTGAGCGCACTGACCAGCGGCGCCGCCGAACCGCGGCCCTCCAGCGAGAGGCTATACAGCGTGCCGTTGTTCTCGATGAATTCGAGTTCGTCGAACTGCATGCGGTTGTCGCCCGGCAGGATCCACGGGTGCACATTGGACAGCTGCAGGCAGCGGATCATTTTCTTCGCGGTGCCGAAAATGCCGCTCTTGGTGCGCGGATCGGCGTTGTACTGCATTGCCAGACCCGAGGCGGTGTAATGCTTGCTCGCATTGCGCAGCAGCTCGATGGGCTCGGCGTCGTTGGGGTTGGTCACCCAATCCCAGACCTGGACGATCGGGCGGCCACCGAGCGCTGCCGCCAGAAACAGTCCGGCGAGCAGATCCTCGGCCTCCGGATCGAAGAACACATCGCCCTTGGCATCGGAACCGTTGTCCGCGTCGGCGAAGTGTCCGGCCAGCCGCGCGGCCCGCATCTCCGCACCGTCGTGGTAGGCGTCCACCCACGTCAGTGGATCCCAGAACCAGGTGGGCTCCTCCCCCGCGACACCCTGCGGATCGAAGACGAAGGTGCGACTTCCCTTGGCCTCGCGCACATCTCGGGTCGCGTCCACCACATCGCGCTTATTCGAGGTGGCCAGTACCGGGCCGATCGCGGTCAGGATGGCCGGAATCACCCGGGAGGTCGATTTGCCCTGTCGCGGACCCCAGATGTCCAGGTGCAGATCCTCATAGGAGCCGTAGAGCATCACCCCGTCGGCGATGCCGATGCCGATCGGCACGCCCGGGCTGTCGTTATAGCCGAGGCGCACTCCGAGCATTTCGGCCTTCGCCCGCACCCCCGCCTCGGTGAGCGATTTAATGGCACTGCCGCTTCCCATCACGTCGGCCTTGTCGTCCACGGCGAGCCGACCGACCGACCGGCGTGCGGCGAGCCGCTTGCGCACCACCACATAGGCCACGATCGCCGCGATCACGACAAGCACGATCACCGTGGAAGCGCGCGGCCAGTGCAATTTTCCTTTGACCAGATCGGCGACGATCGCGATCGGGTTGATGGGAATGTCCTGCGGGGTGACAGCCATCGCGTTGCCGAGATGCAAGGCGATCCACAGGGTTCCGAGAGTCGCGAAACCGGCGTAGATCATGTAGAGGGCGATATCGGGTCCGACCACGGCCGGATCCTGCACCTTCTTCTTTTTCGCCATGTCTGCCTCCTGTTAGGACCTAGCTATGTGATTGTCGCTGGTGCGAGATCAGCGGAAGGCGTCGAGCCGCCAACCTTCCGATGTGCGCACCACGGTCGCGATGACCGTCGCGGGCGGCAGGGATTCCTTGCGCCCGTTCGGGTAAACGACCGTTTGCTCGATCCCGATCTTGAACTGTTGCACATTCGGATCGGCGCTCGCGGGCGGACGCTCCCCCGATGCGAAGGCGAAGGCATCGATATGTGCCTGCGCTTTGGCCCAGTCCGCCCACTGCAGAGTCGCTTTCGGTGTCTCGATCCCGGCCGGCGTGCTGTCCAGCATGCGGACCAGACTGGGGCCCAGCCATTTCCGCGCACGCGACAGCGATGCGCCCTGCGCCTCGGTAGCGGGCTGCCAGGAATAGATCTCCTTCAGCGCGGCCACCGCGACGCCGTCGGGCGTCACCGGATCGGGTGCGGGCACACCCTCCAGCAATCGGGTCGTGGACGTGGGCGGCTGCGGCGCACCGGAACCCGACTCCCGATCCGAGCTGGCGCACCCCGCACCCGACATCGCGACGCTCACCACCAGCATCACCACCAGTTTCGCGCGTGCAGTGTTCGATTTGCGGCGTTCGCGGGCCCCTTGGTGCTCACGCTCCGCTACCGCCTCCGGGTCCGTCGCTCGCGCCGCCGTGTTATTCCAGGCTAGCCGCCGGGACCGACACTTGTGCGGTCCAATCACCGCACATGCTTCGGCGTGTTCGTCCGCCGGGGTATCGGTTGTCCTCACAGCACCCTCCTCCCGCGGCCGTCACCCGGCACCGCGACCTCGGTCACGCCACTGGAACGGCCGGACGCGGCGGGCACGGATTGGACCATTCTGCCGTTGCCTGAATAGATTCCGACCTCGGAGGGGCCGCGCGGGCCGAATGAGCTGAACACCAGATCACCCGGTTGCAGCTTGCTCAGTGAGACCTCGACGCCCGCCTCCCACTGCTGTTCGGCCGTACGCGGCAACGTCACGGTGCCCGACGATGCCGCGAACACCGCCGCCGAAGTGAGGCCGGGACCGTCCATACCGCCGCCGCTCGGTCCCTGCGGGCCACCGCCACCCCAGACGTACGGCGTGCCGATCCATTGCTGGGCCGCCTGGAGGACCTGGACGCCGCCCGCACCCTCCTGCGGGGTGAAGCGGCCATTGGAACCCTGCGCGCGGTATTGCGGTTCCATCGCAAGGATATTCGCGACGTAGGGCTGGGTCTCGGCGTAGTGCGCGGCCACCCGGTTCGGCATACCGCCGGAGGCGAGCACCGCGCCCTCACCGGCGTTGTAGGCGGCCAGGGTCAGTGCGACCACATCGCCCTGCACGCGGCCCTCGGACTCCCACGCCATGATCTTGTGCGCGATCGCGCACATATAGCGGCCCTGACCGATGATCGCGTCGCCGTCGTCCCATACGCTCGCGACACCATTGCCGTCGGCATCGATGACATAGGGCTGACCGTCATCGGGATCGATGCTGGCCGCGGTGCCGGGCAGGAACTGGGCCAGACCCTGCGCGCCAGCGGGCGAGGCGGCCCCGCGCCGGAATCCGGACTCCTGCCTGCCCTGCGCGGCCAGCAGCGACGGGGTGATCTGCGGGCAGATGGAACCCGCACGGCGATACCAGATTTCGAGTTCCTGCGGCACCTTGCCTGCGGCCAGCGCACCGCCCGCGGTACCGAAGCCACGACTGCACCGCGGATCGGACGAAAAGGCCTGCGCACCACCGACATCCGGAGTCGGCGCGCCATCGAGCCAGGGCAGCGGGTCGATTTGCCGACCGCCGGTGAAGCGTCCGCCGGGCACGATCTCGAAATGCAGATGGGGGCCGCTGGATTCGCCCGCCGAGCCGACCTGCGCGATGGGCTGACCGGCCACGACGCTATCGCCGACGTGCACATGCACGCCGCTGTCCCACATATGGCCGTACACGGCCGAATAGGATCGGCCGTTGGTATCGACGGAATCGACGACGATCCAGTTGCCGAAACCCGAAGCGGGACCGGCCGCTACGACACGTCCGTCGGAGACCGAGTAGATGGTGGTGCCGTCGGCCGCGGCGAAGTCGACGCCCTTATGGCTGCCGCCGCGCGCGCCGAATACGTCCGACACGGTGAAGGTGCCTGCGACCAGCGGCAGTGTGCGGCGGATCGGGCCGACGCCTGCGGCCAGCGACGGTGCACCGGTAGCCGTCGAATGGGCTTGGGTGGCAGTCGGATTGCCGGTCGTACGCATGGGAGTCGGCGAGCCCGCGACCCGGGAATTACCCGGCGTGTATCCGCCGAGCGGCGCCAACACACTCGACGATACGATCACCGAGGTGCCCTCACAGGCGTCGTCCACGGCGGGCATCACGATCACCACCACCAGCGTCATCAGCGCGAGTACGCTCCCCAGCGCCACGTACAGGAGGGTCCGCCCGTTCACCGCATCCCCGGCAGCGCCGAACAACCGCGGACCGAACCGAACACGTTCACCTCTGCCGCCGAGATTCGTTGAGCGTGTCAGCCAGGGTGCGGTTCATCTCCGCGGCGGCGGCCAATTGTTGTTGTAGCAGTGCGACTTTGCGGCGCAGCGCCGTCGCGTCCAGGCGCTCCAGACTCGGTCCCTCGGCGGCACGCACCCAGTTGCGCACCGAGTTGGTATGCACGCCGATCTGCTCGGCGACCACCCGGCAGGCCTCCGATTCGCTGCTTAGTTTGCCGGTAAGTGCGATCACCTGCTCGACCGCGGCCCTGCGCACTTCCGGCGACACTCTCCGATAGGACCGGTGCGGCATCATGCGCCCCACCTCCCGCAGCCGTCCGCCGTTGTCGAAAGCTGTGCTGTTTCGAGCGACCTGCGAGCAGTCGCAAGCGGCGTTGTTTCGAGCGACCTGCGAGCAGTCGCAAGCGGTGCGAGCCCCCTCATGCGGCACTCCCACTGGGGGAATCGCCACCACGCGAAGTCGACTCGGTGAACTCGGAGAAGCGCTGGTTGGTTTCGTGGATCCCACTCTCCTTCTCGGACAAGGTGAATTCCATATGGAACGGGATACCGGGGCGACGATCCTCACCGATCTTCAGCAGGAATTTGCCGGTACCCGGCGGTGACGGCCGCAGCTGACCGGGTTTGAGCGCCTCGCCCGTCAGCGCTTGCGGTGCGGACCATCCGGTCACCATCTCCTCCTCGGCGGATGTGAACGGAACCACGCTGTCCAGGCGTTTGATCTCCTCGCCGGGCAGCGCGCCGAATATCTTGGCGCGCGCGCGTTCGAGGAAGCCGAGCGCCTTCGCGATGGCGGCTTCCGATCCCAGTGCTTGCAGGTCCTTGATGGTGTGGCTGATCATGATCAGCGCGGTGGCGATGGTGCGCTGCAGACGGGTCAGCTCATCGACCCGGTCGACCATGAAGTCGCCGAGACCGAGCACCTGCCACAGCTCGTCCATCACCACCTGGAAATAGCGCTGCGGGCCGAGTTTCGCATCGGCGAGCACATGCGCGGCCTCCACCGAGGCGAAACCGTCGGCCCAGCAGGCCAGCATCACGGCGGCCTTGAGTTTCTTATCGCCGGTGGGGATGTGGGATACGTCGATGCAGACCGCGACCGCGCTGGTATCGATCGGAACGGTGGTCTGCCCGTTGAAGATCGCGCCGAACGGGCCCTGGGTCAACGCGCGCAGCGAGCGGCGCAGGCCCTTGATGGCGACCTGGTATTCGTTCGGATCGTCGGCGCCCGCATCGAGCTGCAATTCGTCACCACCGGCGACGATTACCTCGAGCAGATTCTCCATGATGGGCGGTTGGTCGGGCGTGTAGCCGCTGCCCGGTCGGTAGAGGATGCGCAGTGCGGTGGCGATCAGCGTCTCCTCGTAGTCGCGCACCCGCGCGCCGCGCACGAGCTCGACCAGACCGGCGATGAGCGTGACCTGGCGAGCGCGCAGATCCTGCAGCACCTGAAGTTGCAGTGCCGGAAGCTCGTCCAACATCGGCACGACCGAACCGAGCACACCAGCGGCGAGCGGGTTGAGCTTGCCATGACCGTAACCGAGGTCGATTACCTGGCCGCCGACCAGTTCGACCAACTTGCGGTAGTCCGGTTTCACGTCGGCCAGGATCAGCGGGGTGATGCCCTGTGCGATACCGCCGAGCACGATCCGGCGCACCAGCGAGGACTTACCGAAACCGTTGAGCCCCAGAACGAAAAGGCTGGGCGCGGTGATGAAGCTGCCGCGCAGAAACCAGTTCATCGGGTCGAAGCAGACCGGGGCACCGGTATGCAGATGAGAACCGAGCGGGGTGCCGATCAACGGCGCACCCGCGCCGACCGACCATGGCCACAGACCGGCCACCTGGGCGGTGGTGGCCCGGTATTCGACCGGGCGACCGACGACGTTCATCCGCCCGCCGCCGGGACCCATATAGCCGCGATCGGTGAGTTGGGCTGTGCTGCGATCGAATCCGTCCTCGAAGACCTGTTCGGCGCGGGCGGCGTAATTGCGGCGGCGGATATCGTCGGTACGGATCCTAAAGGTTGCGAAGGCCGCCCGCAGACCGGTGCCCTCCCGGCTGATCTGCTCGAGTTTGGCCCTCGTCGCATCGTCGAGTAGCGGTGGACCGGACTGTTTACGCTTGTCCGACCTGGCCTTCGCGCGACGCGCGGCCTTGTCCCTCTGCGGGGTGCCCATGGCGCGATCGGCGGTGTAGTCGATCTTGGCCGCGCGCTGTGCCTCGCGACTCGTCCGCGAGCCATTGCGTTCCGGTCGTGCCACGCGTTCCCCCCGTACCGATCGTTGCGGTGCGCCATCGCGCGGGCGAGCGGTCCTGGCGCCGTCGAGACGGCCACGCTCGGCCGAATTCCGTTCACTGCGGCTGTTTTCGGACCTGGTGCGTCCGCGATCAGGGTGCGGCCGATCGGCACGGCCACCGTCCGCGGTTGCGGCGCCGGGCCGCGCCCGTCGTTCGGCCGCATCGCGCGACGATCGCCGCTCCCGATCGGACGTTTCGCCGAAACCGGTCCGCTCGCCGCCGCTCACTCGCGCCGGGTCCCGCGCGGATCGCCGATCCCGGTCGGGCATCTCCTCGATGCCCGAGCGCTCGCCCCGGCCCCCGGTGGGCCGCTGAGCGCCTCCGTCCGCGGGCCGCTCCCACGCCGCGTCCTCGGGGCGCCGCTTGCGCCGCACCGGCGTATCGTCCCGTTCTCGCACGGGTGGTGGCTCGTACTCACCTGCCATGTATTGCTCACCCCGCCAAGGCTTTCGGAATTGTCGCGTGCTCCGGCAGGATCACCCCGCAGCCGAGCGAGGCCGCGAAGGCCGCCGCCTGGTAGCGGTAGCACCGCCGGATCTTCAACCGCGCCTGTGTGGACAGGTCGCGGGTAATGGCTTCGATGCGCGGCAGATCGCCGCGCAGGGGCTCGGTGATGGTCACCAGCGCCCCGAAGCGGGTCACACCGTGACCCCGGGCTTGTTCCTCACGGGCCTGCTGGGTGGCACCCACCCGCAGGGTCGCGGCCGCCGAGACGACACCGCGTTCACTCTGCTGGGCCACCAGCGCGTTCTTGAAATCGTCGTCGACGATTTCGGCGGCGTCGGCGGCCGAATGCGGACGGTACACGATAGCGATACGCTTGCGCGGCACTTCGGGATTCGGCGCGAGCAACCGCTGCAGTACCCGCTCGTCCACCGCGCCCTCGGGTGCGGCGTCCATCTCCCAGGTGACCGAGCGGCCGCCATCGTGCACCAGATGATCCCACTTCTCGTCGTGCGAGACCGGCCCGGCATCGGCCCAATCCAGCCCGTGCCCTTCGGGTTCGCCCGCGGCGACCTCGAGATCGGCCTGCGAGGCCGGATCGTAGCTGCGCCGGATGAACGAAATGACCTCATCGGCCGACATCGGCTGGGCGCGCACCCCGGCCTCGGCCATCGCGGCACAGATACCGGGGAGCCTGCGCCCGATCTCGACGGCCTCCTCGGCCGGATTCTTGCGGCGCTCGGCGGTGGTCGCCTTGAAGGTGATCGCGACGCGCGGCAGCAGCTGCACCCGTTCCTGCGGCAGCTCGGTGGCGAGTTCGTACATCACCTGCTGCGCCAGCTCCGGCGCTTCCGGGCGGGTGATCGTGGAAACCTCGGTGAGCAGCCGGTTACCCGTCTCGGGCACGGTATCGATCACCGGGACGACGGCGACGATGTCACTGGTCTGGCCGACCGAGGCGAGGAAGGTGCCCCAGGCCGAGACCCAGCGGTCGATGACCGGCTGATCCACCGCCTCGTGCCCCTGCGGCCAGGCCCGCAAAACCACTGTGTACTGGGCGAATTGCGGTAGGTGGATCATGCCGAAGCTGTAGCCGCCCGCGTCGATGCCCTCGTAGAGCTTCGAGGGCGCGAGCAGACCGGGTAGCCGCGTGACACCGCCAGGAATCCGCGAGAACCGGCCACCGCGGTACACATGCTCACCGCGGTTGCGTGAGCGCATCCAGTTGAACATCATCAATCCGTTCTCATATCCGGAGCGGCCCCCCGTCCGCCACACCAGAGGAACCATCACGACCACTCCGGTGCCGCCCACGATCAGACCCCACTTGAAACCGCCGACCATGGCACAGATCAGGGCCGTGATCACGACGACAAAGCCGATGACGGTCTCTTCCCAGCGCAGACCGAAAAGGCCTGCGCTGCGCGGCTTCTGCCACAGTCCGTACGAGCGCCGCTCGTAGGTATCGCTCGTCGTCATCGTCATCGCGGAATGGTGCTCCTCCCGAGGTCGGGCGAACGGTTCGCCCAACGGTCGCCCGCCACATCGCCCATGGCGTCATCGGCACGGTTCAGCGGGGACGTCGCGGCGCGGGCCACACCGATCGCACCCACCGCCCTCGACGCACCGGACGGTACTCCCGAGCCGCCCTGTGGGACGGAGGCGCGCGGTGGTGCGCCCGCCGCGCCGCCGCCACCACCGCCGCCGCGTGGCGGCGCCGGACGCGGAGCGCCGCCCCCACCGCCGCGACCACCGGAGCCGCCAGGCGGGCGTGGTCCCGCGGATGTGCCGCTGACGTACCCCGCCGAACCCGGTGCGGCTCCCCTGACCGAGACTGCCTTGGTGCCCACCGCGCCGAGCGCCATGGCGCCGACGACTGCGCCACCGGCCGCGGTGAGACCGGAACCACCGCTACCCACGATCGCGACCGCGGGCGTGACCAACCGCATCAGCGCGGGCAGCACGAAGGCGACACTGCACAGCAGCACGATTGCGACCAACATCCGTTGTGCCTGTTCGCCTTCCGGCAGCCCGCCGGTATCGGTCAGCGAATCCACATGGCCCGCGGTGGTGAACGCGATCATGTAGACGATGGCGGCCACCGGCTTCCAGAGCATGAACGCGATGATCCAGCCGATCAGCTTCTGATACGACTGCTTGCCGATATTCATCCCGGATGCGGCCGCGGCCAACGGCAGCACACCCGCCGCGATGATCAGCAGACCCTGACGCACGATGGCGAGCACGATCTGTGCCAGCGAGCCGAGCAGTCCGACGATCGCGATGATCAACACCAGCCCCGGCGAGAATGCCTGCAGCTTACTGGTTTTCACCATCAACTCGGCCAGATCCTTGGCATTGCCATTGGTCGAATCGTTGATGATCCACTCGGAGAAGCGATCCGAGGCCTGTGTGCCCGCGACGATGACGGCGCCGAGCATCCAGGAGCTGAAAACCACCCGCGTGAACATGCGGAACGATTCGGCCGCCTCGTTCATGACGGCGCCGCGTCTGGCCTCGGCCAATCTGGCGCCGGACAAGATCACCGAGGCTATGAGCAGCAATATCTGCGCTTGGTAGGTGTAGTCGTTGATCTTGACGAACAATGAACCCGAATCGCTGGCCGCCTCATTGGGGACCTTCATCCAGAAGGTCAGCGCAAGCATGATCGCCTCGCCGAGGCCGTTCATCAGCGAATCCACGACCTTGCCGAAGGTCGAATCCCAGGCCTTGTCCTTGACCGCGTTCGCGGCGCTGCCCGGGTGCGAGGCGGCATTGCCCGCCTTGCACGCGGCCGATGCGGCGTCACCGAGCGAGAAGCCGGGCAGACCGACGTTGTCGAGCGTGTCGTGCAATTCGTTGCACGTATCGTCGAATCCGTAAGTCTGACCGTATGCCACCGTCGGTGTCGCGATCATGACAGTGAAGATGACCGCGAGGATCGTGACAACGCGCCTCACCATTTTGTCCACCCATCGATCGAGTCGATCGTCTCGAGTGGCTGTGCATCACTCGTGGACGACTTGAGTTTCCAACCACCATCGAGCCAGAGCACATTCAGTCTCATGGCTACCCAGCTGCGCCCGCCGTGCAGGAAATCACGGGTCTTGCGGGCGATACGTACCACAGCGAAATCGTCACCATAGCTTTCGATTCGGAATGCGTCGGAGGCGAACAACAACGGTTTGATGTTGTCGGGTAGTTCATTGGGGATCTTGCCGTCGGCGATCTTTCGGTCGCGATCGGCCTGCTCCTGGTCGGACAGGATCACCAACTGCTGCCACAGGGCCCGGTCCGTCGGACGTGCCACGGTGCGCCAGTAGATCTGCTCGGCCGCGAGCGCGGCACCCTGCGGGGTTCGACTGAATCCGGTCGGAATGTCGTTGTCGATGCGGGTCGGGCCGTCGGTGGTCGAGAACGGGATCACCGGGCCGCTGTACACACGCTGCCAACCGCCCCGCTGACCCGTGCCGGCCGGAGTGCCGGTCAGCCAGTCGCCGTCGGCGGGCTGACGCGGCGTCACGGAATCCGAAAGTGGTTGTCCGGCAGGAATGTTCGGAATATCGAAACGATGGCCGAACGAATCCACATCGGAGCCGCTGAATCCGGCGCCGCCCGCGGAGTCGGAGGCACTGACCGGCGCACCGCCCGAACTCGTGCCGGTCTTCGATACCTGGTCACCCCCGGCAGCGTTGTCTCGCATCGCGACCACGGTCACAGCGACCGCGACGACCACGGCAAGCACTGCTCCGACGCCCAGCAGCGCGAGCGGCGAACGTTTGCCTGGACCGGATCCGGGCCCCGTGGTCACCATTTGGTCCACCCGTTCAACGACTCGACATATTCGGTCTGCGGGTTGTTCGAGGTTGCCGGCTTCAGCCGCCAGTCCCCCGCGTCCCAGATCATCACCAATCGCAAGGCCGCCCACAGCTGTTTGCCATCGACCACCTGGCCACGGGTGGCCAGCTGGATGATCGCCAGATCATCCGCATAGTTCTCGACCTTGAACGCATCCGAGGCGACGAAGTACTTGGTCACCTTCTCCGGCTGCTGTTCGGGGAGTTTATCCTGGGACAGGGCCTTGTCGTAGGCCGCGATCTGCTGGGCCGAGACGCGGACCTGGCGGACGTAGAGGTCACGGTCGGCGGGTCGGGCGTTGAGACGGTAGGTGATCTGAGCCGCCGCGAGCACCGCGCCCTGCGGGGTGTGCGAATAGCCCACGGCCAGACCGTCTTCGATGCGGGTCGGTCCGTCCGAGGTGGAGAACGGGACCGAGGCGCCGTAGACCCGCTGCCATCCATGCGGTGCGGTGGTGCCCTCGGGCGCCGCGGTCAACCAGTCCGCGTCCGTTGGCCTGCGCTGCCGGGTCGGATCCTGCGGAAGTGGTTGTCCGGCAGGGTTGTTCGGGATATCGACGCGCCTGCCGAGAATATCGACCTCGGGAGTTGCGAAGCCCTCACCGCCGGAATTGGCTGCGGCAGCGGCCTTGTCGCCACCCGAACCCGAGTCGTCCCGGCTCACGTACACGAATACGCCGACGACCACGATGAGCACCAGCACGGCAGCGGACGCGATGACACCGAAGGAGACGCGATCGCGCGCGTACGACTCCTTCTCGCTCATGACTCCGCCTCGCTGGCGCTCGGTTCCATCATGAGCGAAGCACGCTGCGACAGGATTCGCTCGCTGCGCTCGCTCATGCCGGTGCCTCCAATTTCACTATGTCCGTGGGCAATCCATCGACCGCCTCGATGGGCCGGGCGGTCGAGTCGGGATCCGGCAGTCGTAATCTCCAGTCGTTGCCGAACCATTCGACAGTGGTGTGGTTCACCGCCTTCGAGTTGTCCGAATATTCGGTATAGACGTCGACGGCGGAGGCCGCATCGGTATAGCCGGTGATCTTGTACCCGAGCACTCTGGGCGCGTATTCGGGCGCGGCCGGACCGGTGATCGCCAGTTGCACCCGGTTGACCGCCCACTCGTCTCTGGCCTTGTTCGGCACCACCTCTTGGCGGACGATATCGACCCATTGACTATCGGCGGCCACCGACAAGCGCACCGTGTGCACGATCGCCGCCAGCGCCGCACCGGCTGGCGAATGCTCGAAACCCGTTGCGGCACCATCGGATACCTGCTTCGGCCCCTGGTCGGCACTCGGCAGTGCCACACCCTGGAACGGCTGCCACCGCATATGGGTCGGCGCGGCCGTCAGGTTGGGGCCGGAATTGCCGCCACCGCCGCCACCGCCGCCGCAGCCGGCCGCCGCCAGCAGCAGAGCAGCACCGACCGCACCGGCGGCGGGCTTGCGGATGCCGCGCCGCCACACGCCGGATTGCTCCCGCACAACTGTGGAAATCATCCCAGGGCCGTCCCCATCCCCGTTCACGTCGGCAGGAACGCCAACGCGATCCCCGAGGCCGTGCTCGCCACCGCCGCCCCGAGCAGACTCATCAATACACCGTGCGAGGCGTCGTTCATCGCCAGATCGCTCCGGAACGCGATCCACAGGCGGCCCGCGGACACGATCATCCACGCCAGGCACACCAGAAGCACGAACCAGAGCAGCCAGTTCAGCAGCTGCATCAGCGGTTGCAGCACTTCGGCGGGCATCTGCTTGTAGGCAAGCAGTTCCGCCGCCGACATTCGCACGGTAGCCATCGCGTACATCAGGTTCCGATGACGGCGTTCATGATGGTGCCCGCGCTCGTCGCGACGACGCCGCCGATCATGGCTCCGGCCACCATCTTCGGCGATTCGAGCCCACCACCGGTCCACTTCTCCCACGCGAATTTGCCACCCGCGTAGGTGATTCCGCAGATACCGGAGAGCAACACGAACCAGGTGAGGTAGCGGACCAGCTGCAGGATCTTCTCCGAGCCGGGAGGCGCTTCCGGTGTCGGGTTACCGACCTGAGCCAGCACAGTGCCGTACGTGTCCTGCACGGCAAGCAGAATCATGCTCATCGGCTGCCTTTCTTGGTTGTGATGGTCAACGCGGGCCCTCTTCGAAAGATGCACTGCTGTCCAGGTTTTCGCGCACGACCGCAACAATATCGGCCCCGAGCTCCCGGATCTCGAGCGGAACTTCCTCGAGCGGGTCGATCCTCTTCTTCTTCTGCGGTATCTCATCGCCCGGGGTCCAGATCGGCAGGGACTCCGGTTCGACGAGGGTCCATTCCTCGTACCACGGAACCTGCCAGACTTGACCGGCCAGGGAGCCGACCACATCGCGATAGCGGCGGATTTCGGCGGGCATCCGGCCGGGGCGGGCCGCGACGGTGACCAGTCCGAGGACCTCGCTGGACCCGGCAAAACCCGAATGATGTTGGCGCAGCAAATCATGTGCGCGGGTAAGCCCGGCTATGGTCTCGCGGGCCACCAGGACAACGAAGGGCGATTCGCGGTCGAAGACGCCGGGCCAGCGGCGGCCCGAATCCGCCGCGGGCGCAAGCACACGCGCGAGGCTGCTGGCTCCGGCACCGCCGTGCACACCTAGCAGCCACCACAGCGGTGCCCGGCCGACGCCGGGTACGGGACGGTCCCAAATGGGGGCGCGACGGGACTCCGGTGGGGCGACCACACCGGCCTGGGCGGCTTCGGACTGGCGACGAAGTTTCATGGCGGCCGTCATGATGCCACTCCGGCGAGCAGCCGCCCATAAGCCCGGCGCGTCTCCGAAGCCAGCGATGCGTGGCGAACGAGTTCACCGCGCGCCAGATGCGGATCGTAGGGAATCTCCCTGATGTCGCGAACCCAGCCCGAAAGATGTTCGCGCAAATGGTCAGCAACATGGGAATCGGCGCCGGGAAGTTGGTGCGAGACAACGATTGTGGTATCGCCGACGATGCCACCGCCCTGCCCCTCGGCCGAATCGCCGAACTGGTCGTCGAGCCATTCCAGGGTCACCCGCAGCCGATTCGCGGCATCGGCGCGCGCGGGAATGGCAAGTACCAGAGCAACATCCGCGTCATCCAGCAGCGGCCGCAGTTGCCGCCCGGCAATCGGGTTGCCGCCGTCGTAGACCGCAGTGTACCCGGCGTCATAGATCGCGCGCGCGACTGTGAGATATGTGGCACGCCGACGCAACGGCGCGGCGTCGCGCCATAGCAGTCCGATGCCCGAACTCGCCTGCGACAGACACTCCTTCAACGGCGCCGGTTCATCGTTGCCACGCCCGTACAACCACGATTGCAGGCTGATCGGATGCAGATGCTCATCGGCCCCGCGCAGCGCCAGATCGCTGCCCGCCGCCGTGGCGTCCACCGCCACCGTCGAGGTGCCCGTCGTGCCGAGTTCACCGGCCAAGCCCAACGCTGTGGTCGTGGTTCCCGCACCACCGCAGCCACCGACCACCAGAATCGAACGCTGCGCCGGTTCCGCGGATTCGCTGTCTCCGCCCTTACGTCGCAGACGCACCACCGGAGCCTTCGAAGGCGCATGCCGGTCCGACGAATCACCCTCATCGGGCGCCTCGTCGAGCCAGCGGCTCCAGTCGTCTCCCATCGCTATCAGCTCTCCCTATTCATCCGGCCGCGACGCCCGCGATGAGCGTGCGACCGTCGACCACCACCGTGGTGACGGTCTGCTTGTTGTACGTGGCGGGCGCGCCGCCGGGTCGGTATTCGGTGACCTCGACCGAATACCGGTCTTCGGTGATCGTCTGGATTCGCACGCAGTGCGTGGTGCCCAGCGGAATGGTGTCGATGCCGTGCTGGATGACGGTGGCCGAGGAGATATTCGAATCCGGTGCCACCACCGCCCGGACCCGCTCGCCGGAACGTTCCACGTAGTAGGCGTATTGGAACGCCAGGATCGCACCCGGTCCGGAGTCGGCGCCGCCGGGTTCGGCACTGCGCACGATGCGGTCACCGCGTTCGGTCGGGCAATCGGCAATGCCACGGGATTGGACACTGCCCGCGGTGAATTGCATCGAGGGCACAACCGGCGCGGCGGCCCGATCACCGGAGGAGCGTAGGAGGAACAATGCGCCCGCGGCGGCCGCGGCCAACAGCAGCACAGCCACTACGAGTACCGCGAGCACCCGGGCCCGGCGCGCGGCCGGATGATTGCGCGCCTCCTGGCGCAATGCGCGCGTCACGTGGGTCGACCGTTCGCGCGGCGCATCGTCGTGGTCGTCGTCGTCCTCCGGCCACGGGAACTGTACAAGTTCGCCATCGCGCGGGCCGATGTAGTCGTCGTCGGGACCGGGGGCGCGCCCGGCCACCCAATCCGACCACCCGCCGGTGAATTCGCTGCGATTGGAGGCCAGATCGGCGGGCACTTCGTTACGCGCGCGCACCTCGTCGGGATCCTCTTCGCGGATGTAGTGCGGAAACCGGGGCGCACCGTCTTCGTCACCGGGTTCCCGCAATCCCGGCTCATCGGGGTGCGCGGCAGCTACCCCCGTCTCCGGCTCCAGCGCGCCGTACCAGCGCGACAGCTGTTTGTACGACTTCAACATTCCCCCATTCCCGCAGAGCAAGGCACAGGCATATCGGACCCTCTCTGCGATCAGTTCGTTGAGAACGGGTAGGTGTTGTTTACGGTGCCGGGTACCACGGTGGGCGGAGTCGACGTCGCGCCGCCGGATGAGGCGCCATCGGCTCCTGTCCCGAACGGAAATTGTCCCGTACCGGACGAATTCGGCGTAGTCGACGCGCCGGAACTTTCTCCGAAGAATCCGGTGTTCGATTTTGTGCTGCCACCGATAGGCACAGCTCCGCTGCCGAATTTGTCGGCCAGATCATGTGCCGCCGCGGCGAACCAGTCCGCGACGAATCGGGTGGGCGCAGCGCCCGTCGCGGTGATCGCCGCGGTGCTGTAGGCGCCGTGGCGCTGCACGGTATCCCAATACCGCACCCAAGTCGTCACATTGAGCAGTTCATTGTTATCGGTGATGTTCTGTACAACCGCGTCGAATGCCTGGGTAACCAATCGGGCACCGGTCGTCGGCGGCACCAGCTGCGGAATCGCGCCCAGCAATTTCGTGCCGAACAGCAGGATTCCGGAGACCGGATCGGTTAGCCCCGCGGTCGCCAGTTGGCTGATATTGGCAGCATTGATGACCGACTTGACCACTGTCACGACCGAATTCAGTCCGATCATGCCGACCTTCAGCAGCGCCTGAAGTGCTGCGGGAATATTCAACGGCGTGCGCGGATCTGCGGCATCGGCCAGGCGCTGCGAAATCGACTTCTGCGGTGAAATAGATAAATTCGCGAGGGAGTTGCCCTGGACATCCTCGTTGACGACTTTGGCGGCAGTCTTGATCGACGTGTACGCCAGTGCCTGGGAAATCGACACCAATGACGTGATCGGGTCGCCACCACTCAACTTGGACTGTCCCGCAATAGAGGCGACTGCCTTCAGGATCGGCGCGCCCTCCGGTGCATCGCACGCGAGATCGCCTGCGGCACAGAAACTCGCGACCCGCCCGGTGAGCGCGGCGAAATTCGGGGCCTTATCGCGTTCCGGCCCGATACCGCCGCCACTCACGGGCTCCAGCGGCAGGGCCGCGATGGATGCCATCCGGTCCCCCGAAGTGCCAGGCGCGGGATCCGGGGTCGCCTTGCCCGGCGAGCCGGGAAATAGCGGCGCACCGGGATTGCGGGTCGGATCGGCGAACAAGGCGACCGCGGCGATCTTCTCGGGCGGGATCACACCGTGGCCCTGACCGACCTCCTGGGCGAACATCGAGGCCACATGCGCGCCTTGCGAATAGCCAACGATCGCCAACCGGGTCTCGGCGCAGCGGGCCGCGACATCCTGGGCCATCGAGCGCAACCGGAGCAGTCCGCCGATCACCGACTCCGCATACGACACCGTGCCGCCGGCGGTCGCGCCGCCGAAGCCGGATTCGTATGGGACGTAAGCGCGGTCGACCAGACCAGGATCGGCCTCGGCCAGCATCGGCATGAAGACCGTGGACAGCATGCCGGTATCGGTGGTCGGCGCGGCATCCGGTGACGATTCGCCTGTGCCCTGAATTCCCAAGGCGTACAGTGCCGGACACGTACCGATGGTGATGTTCGTCGTCGGTCCCGCGGAATCGGATGGCTCCGCTACGGCGGCCGCTGCGGTCGCCACAGCAACGGCGAATGCGATCAGCATTCCCGAGATCCGTGCCGTGTAGTTCATCATAGCGATCCGCAATCAATTCGTGTTGCCGCTGCTAACCTAAACGCCATGAAACGCAATAGACCGTAACAGATTCCGGCTCTTACTGCGGCTCCGACGAAAGGTTTGCGCGAACCGCCGAGTGGCGCATGGCAGTTCACCGCGTGCCGTCCAGGATTCTCCGACAAGTTTCCGACGAAGGAAATCACCCCGCAACCCACCGGCGACCCTTCGATGATTCGAATCATCAACCTGGACTTCGCATTCCAGCGAACGCTGCGCCGCGCAGGCACGCAGCCGCAACCTTCCATACGGGTACGCCGGCTACGTCCAGCGAGGTTGACGCAGCGTTCTAGGTGGCCGAGGTCACCCGGTAGACGTCGTAGACGCCCTCCACATTGCGCACCACATTCAGCAAGTGGCCGAGGTGTTTCGGATCGCCCATCTCGAAGGTGAACTTGCTGATCGCGACCCGGTCACCGTGTGTGGCGACCGAGGCGGACAGGATATTCACCTTCTCGTCGGCGAGCACCTTGGTCACATCCGAGAGCAGACGGGTGCGGTCGAGTGCTTCGATCTGGATGGCGACCAGGAAGACCGAGGACGGCGACGGCGCCCACTCCACGTCGATGATGCGCTCGGCCTGTTCGCGCAGCGAACCGGCATTGGTGCAGTCGGTTCGGTGCACGCTCACCGCGCCGCCGCGGGTCACGAAGCCCATGATCTCGTCACCGGGGACCGGCGTGCAGCACTTGGCGAGCTTGGCCACCGTGCCCGATGCGCCGGGAATCAGCACCCCCGCGTCACCGGTCACGCGCTGACGGCTCGGCGTCGTCGACGGGGTGGAGCGCTCGGCGAGCTCGTTCTCGACATCACCGATGCCGCCGAGTTGCGCCATCAACCGCTGCACGACGTGATGCGCGGACACCTGATGCTCGCCGACGGCGGTGTAAAGCGTGGAGATGTCGGTGTAGTGCAGTTCGTGCGCGACGGCGGTCATCGCGTCCACGCTCATCAATCGCTGCAACGGCAGCCCGACGCGGCGGACCTCCTTGGAGATCTGCTCCTTACCGCTTTCCAGGGCCTCCTCGCGGCGTTCCTTGGCGAACCACTGCCGGATCTTGGCCTTGGCGCGCGGAGAGACCACGAAGTTCTGCCAGTCGCGGCTGGGTCCGGCGTTCTGCGCCTTCGAGGTGAATACCTCGACGACCTCACCGTTTTCGAGCTGACGTTCCAGTGCGACCAGGCGGCCGTTGACCCGCGCGCCGATGCAGCGATGCCCGACTTCGGTGTGCACGGCGTACGCGAAATCCACCGGAGTCGACTTCTGCGGCAACGTGATCACATCACCCTTCGGGGTGAAGACGAAGATTTCCGGCGACTTCAGGTCGAAGCGCAGCGACTCCAGGAATTCGGCCGGGTCGGCGGCCTCACGCTGCCAGTCGAGCAGCTGCCGCATCCACGCCATATCGTCGACTTCGGTGGAGTCGTTGGAATGCTTGCCGCGGGTCTCCTTGTAGCGCCAGTGCGCGGCGATGCCGAATTCGGCGGTGCGATGCATGTCCTGGGTGCGGATCTGCACTTCCAGCGGCTTACCGTCCGGGCCGACGACTGTGGTGTGCAGCGACTGGTAAACGCCGTAGCGCGGCTGGGCGATGTAGTCCTTGAACCGGCCCGCCATCGGCTGCCACAGCGAATGCACCACACCGACCGCCGCATAGCAGTCGCGCACCTCGTCGCACAGGATGCGGATGCCGACCAGGTCGTGGATGTCGTCGAAGTCCTTACCCTTGACGATCATCTTCTGGTAGATCGACCAGTAGTGCTTGGGGCGACCCTCGACGATCGCGTTGATCCGCGACGCCGCAAGGGTATTCACGATCTCCGCGCGCACCCGCGCCAGGTAGGTATCGCGCGAAGGTGCGCGGTCGGCGACCAAGCGCACGATCTCGTCGTACTTCTTCGGATGCAGAATCGCGAACGCGAGATCCTCGAGTTCCCATTTGACCGTGGCCATACCCAGGCGGTGCGCCAGCGGGGCGATCACCTCCAGGGTTTCCTTGGCCTTCTTGGCCTGCTTCTCCGGTGGCAGGAAGCGCATGGTGCGCATGTTGTGCAGGCGGTCGGCCACCTTGATCACCAGGACGCGAGGGTCGCGCGCCATGGCGATGATCATCTTGCGGATGGTCTCGGCCTCGGCGGCCGCGCCCAGGTTGACCTTGTCGAGTTTGGTGACGCCATCGACCAGATGCGCGACCTCGGCACCGAAGTCCTCGGTCAGCTGCTCGAGCGAGTAGCCGGTGTCCTCCACGGTGTCGTGCAGCAGTGCCGCGACCAGCGTGGTGGTGTCCATGCCGAGTTCGGCGAGGATATTCGCGACCGCGAGCGGGTGGGTGATGTACGGGTCACCGGATTTGCGGAACTGGTGGGCGTGGCGCTCGTCGGCGACGTCGAAGGCGCGCTGCAGCAGCGTGAGATTCGCCTTCGGATAGAGCTCGCGGTGCACGCTGGCCAGCGGCTCGAGCACCGGTTTGACCGCCGCGATACCGCGCTGGCCGGTCATGCGCCGGGCCAGCCGGGCGCGCACCCGCCGCGAGGCGGAGGTCGGCACCGCGGCCGCGGTCCCGGGCTGACGCGACGGTGTGGCATTGCCACTCACCTGCGGTTGCGGCGTAGTCACAGCGGGGGTGGCCGCACCATTCGACTGCGGGGCGCCTGCCGATTGCTCGACATTCGCCTCGCCCAGATGCTGAGTCATGCCACCACCTCTCCACGCCGCGATCGGACCACAGTATCCGACCGCTGCAACCGCCCAGACCACAACTTTAGTCCGCGCGCAGGTCACCTGCCCGTTCCGAGGTTGCCGAGTCGGAAATGCCCCGGTTGCGCGGGTGAATTGCGGCGCTGGCGATCGTATGCGGCGACAACGAGCGAAGCGTGCGAAAGGTGCCCCTATCGGCTGGTGAAGGGTTCGACGGGCAGGCGGATACGCGATTGTCCGTCGAAGTCCGGGTCGAGCGGGGCGTGGAAGATATCCAGCACGGTAGGGGTGATATCGGCCAGGGAGAAGCTGGAACTGATCGCGCCCGCGAGGAAGTTCGGGCCGCGGGCGATGACGAAACTGCTTGTCTCGTCGGGGGTTTGACCGCCGTGACCGCCCTTGGGCCGGTGGCCATGGTCGGTGGTGACCAGGATGGTCCAGCGTTCGGCGAGGTTGGCGCGGGCGCGGGCATCCACGGCGGCGACTATGCGGCCGACGAGGGCGTCGATGCGGGTGACGGCCTCGCGGTATTCGCTGGACGCGCCGCCGTGCTGGTGACCGGCCCGGTCGACCTGGTCGAGGTGGGTGAAGAGGAAGTCCGGGGCGTATTTGGTGATGGCGGTGACGACGCTGTCGGTGGTGGCGGCGTCGGTGGCGCTTTCGTTGTCGTCATCGGGGACGAGCGGAGTGGAGATGACGACATCGGCGCGTGGATCGCCGCTGGCCGTCATGGTGGCGATCTGATCCCAG
Organism: Nocardia sp. NPDC050412; assembly: GCF_044458825.1. Classification (NCBI taxonomy): domain Bacteria; kingdom Bacillati; phylum Actinomycetota; class Actinomycetes; order Mycobacteriales; family Nocardiaceae; genus Nocardia; species Nocardia sp. NPDC050412. Next base: position 423,167 of record NZ_JBITIJ010000001.1, on the reverse strand, counting down.
GTGGCGATGGACTGAGTTTTGAGGGTCGGATCGTGACGTTCGAGTCGGGTGAAAACCGTCGGATACTTCGCGAACGGGGTCGCGTCGAAATTATTGTCCACAATGCCGTGTTTGCTGCCCCAGACGCCGGTGAGCACAGTGGCCCAGGATGGGCCGGAGATGGAGATATGCGGGGCGATGGAGCTGCGGGCGAGGGTGCCTTCGGCGCTGAGCCGCAACAGGTTCGGCGCCCGCACCTCCTCGATCTTGCGGTACATCGTGCCGTCGAGCCCGATGAGGACGACCTTGTCGGCTTGGGTGGCGGCTTGCGTGCGGCCGGTGGCGAGGACGGTAGAAACGGCCGCGGCGGCAATGGCGCCGGACAACAGTTGCCTGCGTGCGAGGGGCGTGGTGGCTACGATTCGCGCGCTCATATCCCCGAACGATCCAGTACGACAGTGCCTTTCGGTAGCGCACCGAGTGGGTGTTCATGGACGTTTCATCGGTCTCGCCATCGCCGGTCGCCTTGCTGAACAACGACTGAACTTGCGATAGCCAATAACTATTCACCCTGCTCACCGGTACGTATCGGGGAGATGAACAGCAGGAACCCGGTTTACGAGGTGTAGCGGACCTGGCGGTAGGTTCTACCGCATGACGATCGCCCGGTCGCTGCTGCTGTTCGCCCTTGCCGCACTCGCCGAGATCGGCGGCGCCTGGCTGATCTGGCAGGGTTGGCGGGAACACCGCGGGCTGCTCTGGATCGCGGCGGGCGTACTCGCACTCGGTGCCTACGGCTTCGCCGCCACCTTCCAACCGGACCCGAACTTCGGCCGCATCCTGGCCGCCTACGGTGGCGTGTTCGTGGCGGGCTCCCTCGCCTGGGGCATGATCGTCGACAAATTCCACCCGGACCGCTGGGACTACCTCGGCGCCACCCTCTGCCTGCTCGGCGTAGCCGTCATCATGTACGTCCCACGCGACTGAACACCGTTGCGTGGAAGTCGTTGCAGCGGTGCGCTAATCGTCGGGGGTGAAGGCCCAGACGGCGGCGGGGCGGCCGGTGGCTTTGACGCGGCGGCGTTCGGTGGTGCGTGCCAGGCCGGGGATGGCGGCCAGGGTCCGATTCAGGTTCGCTGGGTCGGGGCGGGCGCCGAGGACGGAGGAGCTGAGTTCCACCGCGCGGGTCGCCGGGAATTCGTCGCCGGTCAGTGCTCTGGTGAAAGCCATATCCTTCCAGAGCAGACTGGCCAGCAGGCTCCGGGCGGCATCGACGATGCGGTTGTGGTCGAAGGCCAAATCGGGCACCGCATCGAACGAAACCCATTGCGCGGGCCCCTCATGCGGCTCGACCACGGCCCACATGGCAATGGACAACGTCGGCCCGCGCGGATCGCGATTCGGTTCGTCGAAGGTCACCAACTGCCCGACCGCCCCGATGGCCGCCGCTGGCACGCCCAACTTGGTATGCACCGCCCGCCGCGCCGCCGCGACCAACCGCTCGCCCCGCCCGAGCAGCACGCCCGGCAATGCCAAATGCCCGGTGAACGGCTCCATCTCCCGCGCCGCGATACCCACACTCACCTCGGCATCGTCGGCCCAGAACCGCAATGCCACCACATCGACCGAAACCACGGATTGCTCCACGCGACCCCATCCTGCCGCACTCCGGCCAGCTCGCGCGGAGTGACACTATCGAGCCGCCGTCTCGAGGTTCCCCGCAACCGAGTGCCACTCGATGCGCCATGACTCGGCGCGGACGCGAGAGCGCACGCCAGTCGCCGACTGCAACGCGTCGGGTGCCTGTGCCGCGGCGCGAGCGCAAGATTGCGCGCCGGTCACCAGCTGCCGCGCCGACAGAGCCAGCTCCCGATTGCTAGGCGGCGGCGACAACTCGGGTCGGAGTGCGGTCGCGACGGTCCGGGCCGTGGGCGGTCAGGACTATCGGGGCACCGAGTTGGCGTTCCAGCCACGGCACCGGCTCGGCTGGCACGGCTGTCAGGATCGGGTCGGCCGTGGTCAATAGAGCGGTGAGGTCCCGCTGGTGGTCGAGGTTTTGCCAGCGGCCCGGTTCCAGCCGGTCGAGCATCCCGCCCGCAGTCGCGTATCCCGTTGCGGCGTAGCCGGTTCCGGGTGCGTCGAGGTGGGTGAGTGCGAGCCCGTCGATACCGCCGGAGACCTCGATGGCATAGCGGAGCAGGATGGGGTCGAGGTGGCCTCGACGGAAGTGGCCCTGGTAGGGGCCGGTGGCGTTGTGAGGCTCGGGGAAGGTCATAGTGGGGTCTTCGGTCGGGAACGGGCCTGCGCCGTGGCGGGTCATGTAGGTGCGGGTGACGCCGAGTGTGTAAGCGGGGGCGTCGATTTCGGTGAGTAGGGCGCGGGCGTTGCGCGGTTCGACGGTGGACCAGGTGGTGTGCGGATGGAAGCCGCGCCATTCGTCGAGGAGAACACCTTGTGCCCCTTCGAAAATCAGGCGACCGCGTTCCGCGAGGCGGGCGAGTTCGGTGCCGTCGACTATGCGCACGGCGGCGGCGAATTCACGGTACATATCGACCAGATCGCGGATCGCTTCATAGCGGTGGGCGCTGGGCGCGATCAACGGTCCGAAGTATGCCGCCATCGCCTGCAGCTTGGGGTACAGGACGTCGGGACGCAGGCAATCCGAGACGGTCGGTGCATCGTATTCTATTGCGTAACTGGCAGTTTCGCCGATGCCACGGCCGCAGGAACCGTGCCGCGAGGAACCCCGCGCATCTTCGCGGGCACGGTTGGCAGCGATATGGATCGGCGTCGTGAGCAATGCGCGACCGTCGATCCGCAAGAGCGACAGCGGATCCGGCACACCGAGTGCGGCCAGCTGCCGCGATTCACCGGCCAGCGCGATCGGCTCGACCAGCATGTGCCGCGAGAGCAGCGTGGGCACTCCGGAAAAAGTTCCGGACCCGAACTGTGCGAAGGTGTGATGGCGACCGTCTGCGATCACATTGTGCGCCGCCTGCGCACCGCCGTTGAACCGCACGACCGCCGATACGTCCAGTCCTGCCTCCGGCGAGCACAGCCAATCGACGGTCGCCCCCTTCCCTGCATCTCCGAATCCGAGGTCGAGCACGATGATGTGCGACTGAAGCACCTTTCGCCCCTTACCTTTCCAGTGATTCATCCGCAAGCGCAGACAGTCCGCCCCGGTGGCTCGCAGCACGGTTCGGCCTTGTGCACCGCCATCCGCGTGCCACTGCGGCGTCGGTCACCGGCCTCAACGCTGCAGATCAGCAGCGTGCCCGCGCGGTAGCCGCCCAGGGCCGAACTCGACATCGGAGCCGCAGCACTCCAACACTTGCCGGATTCAGCTCCGCCCCCGCGACAGGGCACGAATATTCGGTCCCGCCTTGACTCCCAACGCCTTTCCGACCGAATCGGCCTCCGCCACCGACCCCACAGCACGCAGGTCCGCCAGTCCGGCGTGCACGTCGATGCGGTCTTCCTCCAGTCCGATGGTGAGCGCGATGAGCTCACAGACCGCGGCGGGATCGTCGAGCTTCATGAAGTTCTGGCCGAGCAATCCCCGCCAGTGCTCGGCGATCTCGGGATCGTCGAAGTAGCTCGACTGGTTCGGCAGGATGTAGTACACATGCCAGCGCTGGGCCAGTTCCCGATAGATCGATGCGACCTCGATATCGGTGCGCACGTGATCGCCGATGACGGCGCGGATATGCCGACCCGCCAGTTTCGCCTTGTTCAGTTCGTCGCCGATGATGAACAGGTAACCGCGCTTACCGCGCCGCTCCCATGCGTCGGTCGCGACATGGGTGGCCATGAAATACGCGGCTAGTTCATAGCTTTCGGACTTCTGTCCGCCGCCGCCACCCTCGAGTAGGATATTGCGCAACTGCTCGTCCATCCGGTTGTCGGATTCGAACTGCCCCACCTGCAGTGGCACGCGGTCGGTATCGGCATCGCCGATGGCGCCGAACATGATCTGTGGATCTTCCGCATAGCCCTTGCGCTGCAGGAGTCCGTGCAATTTGCCGAGCTTGTCCTGCATGATCCGCGGCACCCGGCCCATCGATCCGGTGACGTCGAACAGCACCGCGATCGGGAGCGAGTTGCCGTGCTCGGCCGAATCCCGACATTCGCGCACGGTGACGCCGAGTGGTTCGACCGCGGGATGCGCCCGCCAATCCGAATACGGCTGCCCCCGCATCTCGGCGGTGTATCCGAAGTCGTCCAGGCCTCGACTGGCGCAGAAGGTCTTGGCCGCACGGTAGGCGGTGTCGTCCCAGTGTCCGTATCCCATGTCATCGCTTCCTCTCGAGCTCAGTTTTAGTGTAGGAGACTAAAACTAAGATCGTCAAGAGTCCGCTGGTCGGACCAAGATCATCGATTCAGTGGAAGCCGCTCAGGCGTCCTGCCACTCGCGCTTGCGCGCCTCGCGTGCCAGTGCCCGGTCACGCTGCTCCTCGAACCTGAGCACGTCCTTGCCGAGCTGCTCCAGGAATAGGCCGAGTTCCTCGCGCGCCTGTTCACCGCGGGCACCGAAGTCATTGCGCTCGAAGATATTCCACTTGCGCAGCACCGGCGTGATGACGTCCTCGAGGTGCTGGCGCAGATCGTAGATGCCGTGTTTGGCCATCAGCACGCTATTGCGACGCCAGTCCGGCATGCCCGCACCGGGCATCTGGAAGTTGCGGATGATCGCGGAGATCGCTGCCAGCGCTTGGTCGGGCGCCAGATCGATGGCCGCACCGCAGAGGTTGCGGTAGAAGACCATGTGCAGATTCTCGTCGGCGGAAATACGCTGCAGCATCCGGTCGGCGACCGCATCGTTGCAGACCCGGCCGGTATTGCGGTGACTGACCCTGGTCGCCAGTTCTTGGAAGGTCACATAAGCGATACCAGGCAGGAATCCGTTCTCGTCCACCCCGGTCGGGTGCTGCACCCCGGCTGTCATGCAGACCATTCGCGCCTGTTCCAGCGCCACCGGGTCCACGCCTCGGGTAACAACGAGATAGTCGCGCATGACGGTTCCGTGCCGGTTCTCCTCGGCGGTCCACCGCCCCACCCAGGTGCCCCAGGCGCCGTCCTGGGAGAAGGATTCGGCGATCAGTCGGTGATAGGACGGCAGATTGTCCTCGGTCAGCAGATTGGTCACCATCGCAGCCCTGGCCAGTTCACTCAATTGGGATTGCGCTGGCTCCCAATCGATTCCGCCCATCTCGGCGAAATTGCGGCCTTGGTCCCACGGCACGTAGTCGTGCGGATGCCAGTCCTTGGCCATCGATAGGTGACGGTTGAGATTTTGTTCGGCAACGGGTTCGAGTTCGGTCAGCAACTCCAGCTGGGTCAAGGCATGTGTCACGATCTGGGTCCTGTCATCGGATCAGAGGTTCTCTTCCAGAGTGCCCCGATTGCCGGGCCGCCGAAATCCCCTACGGCGAATTCGTTTCGTCACAGGCACGAATGCTCACTACTGGTTGATCGCGAAGTCAGGCCGACACGGTATCGCCGAAGACGGCGTGTCGGGTCTGCTGTGGGCCGATCTATACCGAGGCCTCGAGCCAGCTGGCGATATCGACAATCACTTTCGGATCAACATGTTGCGCCGCCGCGTACTCCGCCGGAGTCGAGGGTCCCGCACCCGGAAAGAACAAGTGGTTATCCGAGTCGTACACCCGGATCGTCACCTCTGCCCGATCAGCCAGACCAGCCCGCCACAGCGACAAGTCGTCATCGATGGTGACCTGATAGTCCCGTCCGCCCTGCAGAATGAACATCGGCTTGCCCAATATCGCGGCGACAGCGACCGGATCGTAGTCCCGCGAATCCAACCAATACGACGCGGGCAGCCCGAGGGGTAGTTCACTGACTGGAGTCGACACCGTCAACGCACTGTCCACCAATTGCGCCTGCCGAACGATCGCCTCGATCGCGGCCTGCGCACCGGCACCACCATCGGGCTCCAACGCGGCGAGATAACGCGTGACCCGCACCGCGGACCAGTGCATCGGCGAGGCGTCACCGGCCAAGACGATCACCCCTGCCACCGTCGGTGCCGCGGCCGCGACCCGTGGCGCGACCTTCCCACCCATACTGTGCCCGAGCACGAAAACCCGATCCGTATCGACGGCCGGGTGCTCGCGCAGGACATTTACAGCCGCGACTGCATGGGGCACGTATTCATCGGTCATGGTGAAGGACGCGAGTCCCGCGACCACACCGGCATGCGCGTGGGTGATCTTGTCGAAACGCAACACCGCGATACCTCGGCTGGCCAACCCCCAGGCGATATCCGCGAGCGGCTTATTCGAACCCGTTGTCATATCGCGGTCGAAAGGTCCCCCGCCCGCCAGCAGCACAACCGCCGGACACGGCCGCGGCCGCCGCGGCAGGCTGATGGTGCCATGAACGACGAAAGGCGCCTGCCCGATCGCGACCTGCTCCTCGTCGAAGGACTCCGGGTCGGCGTAGTCGGGTGGCTGCCACGGTGCCGTGGGCGGCATCAGTTGCAGGCCGGTGAGGCGATCGGCGTCGTCGATCGTCATCCCGACCACCACCTCGCCGCGTTCGAGCCGCACGGGCACCCGCACCGCGCCGGCCTCGCTCACCGCGGCTCCCACCTCGGCCACCAATCCGTACCGATCGAGGACCGATTCCCAAGCCGCGCCCAGTTTTTCGGCCGACACCAGCGCTTGCAGTTGCGCCGCGAACATCTCGTGCACCTGCGCATACCGACCCGAGCACAAGTGCTCGACCACCTCGATGCCGGTGCGAGTAGGTGCGATCGACGACATCGAATCCTCCTGCGCTCAGGGCAATCAGCCTGGCATTGATCTCAACTTTGCGAACAGTATCAGAGATGAGAACATTACTCCATGGACCCGATGGAGCTACTCGCCCACCCGGTGCGACTGCGGATCGTGCATGCCATGTCGGGGGGCAGCGTGCTGACGACCGCCCAGCTCAGCGCCCGCATGCCCGACATCTCGAAGGCCACCGTGTACAGACACGTCGACCTGCTGGCCGAGCACGGCATCCTCGAAGTGGCCCGCGCGCAACGAGTGCGCGGCGTGGTGGAACGCGGCTATCGCCTGCGCCGCGAACACGCCGTAGTCGATGCCGAAACCGCAACCACCGCCGACCATCGCCGGATCTTCCCGATCGCCATGGCCATCTTGCTGACCGAATTCCAGGCGTACCTGCAAAGCGATGACGCAGACCCGACCGGCGATCTGGTCGGCTATCGCCAGCATGCGGTATGGCTCAGCCACGACGAACTCACCGAGCTCATCACCGATCTGCGGGCAGCGATCCTGCCCCGACTCTCCAACGCGGCGACAGGAGACCGCGCGCCATACCTGCTGAGTCCGATCCTGTTTCCGCTGGCACAGTCACCCGAGGGCGATGCAACGTGACCGGAACGGACGATTCGGTGACGACGCCGCGAGCTCAGGAGGCCGATACCAGAGCCGCCGCGGCGACCGTCTCGACAATGCAGTAGAACCAGTTGGGGTAGAAGGCGATTCGGTCATCGAGCACCGCAGATACGATGCGGCCGAATGCCATTCCGCCGAGTGCGACACCAATGGTGATCATGATTGCGGTGCGTAGGGTTCCGTCGTGGGTTGCCGCCACCGCCAGCATCGCCGCCATAGCCAGACCGAATCCGCCGTAGACGGCCCGGATCTCGTAGCGCGCTTCGGGTTGCTCCAGGCGGATGCCGAAGGGACGGGTGAGCGCCGCAGGGGCCGCGAGGGCATAGACACCCATCGCGAAGAAGAACACGCCGACAATGGTGTTGACAGCGATGGCCAAGGGAACCTCCTGTTCGAGTCGGAAGGCCAGCATGCTCGACCGGGGCGCGCGCCCGCTTCCACAAACGTGCGGTCAGTCCCCGTTGTACTGCAGCGAGCGCCAGGCCTCGATCGCCCAATCCAATTGCTTTCCGGGCACACTGATCGTGACCAGCAGCAACTCACCATTGCGGCGGCTGGCGATCCCCTGCACTCCGACCTCCGCACCGTCCTCGGAGGGCAGCCACCATCCGTCACCGGGTCCGCCGGTCACCGGTTCGCCGCGATGTCCCGCGGTGGCGTTGGCACCGTATTGCAGCATCGCGGCTGGTGGCGGCCCGGTTTTCGGGTCGCCCACGCGCAGGATGGTGATCTCGATCTGGCGGGTGCCGTCCCAGGCCCACCACCGATCGCCGTCCCAGCCGTAGGTGAATTCGCCGGGAATCCGCAGACTCCACCCGGGTACCGGTGTGGTGTGCACCGGGCGGCGGCGGTAGCCGAGCGGCTGCTGGTCCGCCGCGGCGGCGCGCTCGGGCAGATCGGCGGGCGCACCCTCCGCAAGGGTGGCCGAATCCGCAAGCAACAGTCGCAATTCGTGCCAGGCGGCCCACGGCAGCTCCAGCTCCGCGTCGAGCCGGTGCGCCTCGGCGAGCAATGCATCGGCCTGGTGTAGTGCGGGCGTGTCATCGGCGTCCGATGGTGCGCGCCATCGCACGTCGTTCCACATGATGCCCATCGCGGTATTGCGAATCGTCGGCGCGGTCCAGCGGTCCTCCCACCATGGGAAGAACGCGCGCGCCGCGGCCTCGTCACCATCGCGGACCGCCTGGAACCAGTCGCGATCGCGCGGCCCCAACCAGCTCGCGGCCAGCCCGTCGTAGTCGAAACGGTCACTGCCCAGCGACAATCCGATCGAAACCCAGGCGTCTTCCGCAGGAACCTCGGTCAGCACCGTCTCCGCGAGACCGCGGATCCACATCAGATAGTCACTTTCGACCTCGGCGCGGTCATCGCCCAATCCGAGCGGATCCTCGGTCCCCTCGTCCCACACGATGTCGAATCGCCGACCCATTTCGTGCAGCACGGCTGCCACGTGCCGGTGATAGCCCGGCCCGGCCGACGCACAACCCGCGCTCACCACCACCTGACCGTGCGCCGCACGCAGGTCGACTGGTTCGGCCGCCGGATGCAGCACGGCAAGCAGGCGATCTCCGGAGACCTCCACCGGTTTCCGCAGTGGCGCGGATGTGGCGGTCCAGTCGACCCGCGCACCGGCGGGGCCGGTCCGCAACCACTCCCCCACCTGATCGAGGAAGTCCGCGGTGGGCGCGCGGCATACCCCCGCCGCGTGCAACTCGATTCCCATGGATACACATCCTTGTGTCCGCGTTCCGGCCGCGAAAGTCAGGACCCTACACCTACACTGCGGCTGTGGGACCGAATGGCTACTGCTCGACGAGCCGACGACAGCCGTCCCGCCCGCCGGGCAGACCCACCGTATCGAGCCAGCGTTCGAGTTGACCGAGCTGCCACAGATCATCGATCTCCACCAGCACCGCGAGGAACGACAGCTGGGCGGCGGTCAGCTCCGAACCGATTCCGATCGGATCCGGAAAGGCTCTGTGTAGAAAGGAAATACAGTCGTAGTGCACGGTGCTGGGATTCGCGGCCCAGGCCGCTTCGATCGCGGCGGGTAGCAGCGTCTCGAAATCAGCAACACGACCGACGAGTTCCCGGATGACATCGTGGCGCAGCCACCCGTCCTGTCCGGGCAGATGACGATCGAACCACCGGTCGATGACTTCCGGATGCTCCAGCGCGGCGAGCAATTCGTCGGTAGCGCGCTGCTCGCCGGCGAATGCTGGCGCGAGAGCGGCGCAGGTGCGCACACCGGGATGGACATCGGCGAGCAGTTGCTCCGGCCGGCCGCCGTTGAGACCGGAAATCCTTGCGGCAGTGGCGCGTTCGGCCGGATCCGACATGGTCGGCGCGATCTCGTCCACCCGCCGCAGCAACGCGACCCGCTTTTCGGCATAGGCCGGATGCGCGGTGAGTTCGATCAACGCCCGCAGCGCGGCCATGCGCACCGTCACCTCCGGATCGTCGACCAGGGGCTCGACGGCCTCGATCACGCCGGGAATAACAGCGCGACAGGCAATCTCGTCCCTGGCCCGCATAGCCGCACGGAATACGTGATCATCGATGGCCGCCAACAAGCCCGGTGGCGTCGGAACATGCTCCACCAGAAGGGCATTCGCCGGATCCGGTCCCAATTCCAGCAACCCGGCACGCCGATTCGCTTTGACGCGCTGCAGATCCTCTTCGGTTCGCCCGGGTGGATATGCCTCGGTATGCAGCTGCTCATCGGAGATTCCCGAACAACATCCCTGTGCGAAGACCTCGAGGTAGTCCAGTAGCGCGACGCGCAACGGTCGCGGCCCCGGATCCCACGGCAGTATGCCCTCGACCTTCATCTCGGTGTGCGGACGAGCCAGCAGTTCGGCCACGATCGCGACGAACGGCGCGGTCGCGGAGTACACGCTGCCCTGATGCAATAGCGCGGCGTCGAGATAGCCGACCGCGTCGACACACGCCTCGGCGTCACCGTCGATCAGAGCCCGCAGGTGGGCCGGAGCATCCGCCGCCGGGCCGTAAGCATGTTCCAGCTCGACCCAATCGATATCGGCTATCGCCCGCAACACCGGATCCATCGGATTGATCATGCTGCAGCCGAGCACGTCCATCAACTCGAGCGAAACACTTGCGTTACCCGACGGATCTACGGTGCCGGTTCCAGATGATCGCCGATCAGCATGGTTCCCGGTCCGCGCCGCGCGCCGGGACCGTGCCGCCAGTAGACGTTGTCGGCGGTGAGCGGTGCGCCGCAGTCGCGGCAGACCACTACACCGGACGTCGGATGTCCGCAATCACGATGCACGACCAGCGCGGGCGGCCCCGCGGGTCCGGCGAGCCATTTATCGCCCCATGAGATGAGCATCGTGAGCACCGGATACAGATCGCGGCCCTGCTCGGTGAGCACATATTCGTGGCGCACCGGATTGGTCTGGTAGGCCCTGGCCTCGACGATCCCGTACTGCCGCAACACGTCCAGACGCGCGGTCAGGACATTGGTGGCGATTCCCAGATCGCGGCGGATGTCCTCGAACCGGTTCACCCCGACGAACAGGTCGCGCAGGATCAGCGGCGTCCACCGCTCCCCGACCACGTCGAGGGTTCGCGCGATCGAGCACACAATGTCGGACATGGCAGCTTTGGGCACCCGCCCATGGTAATCCATTGCTTTTTGCAAGTCACTCCGATACGTTGCGAAACGACCAACTGTGAAGGGGTGATCGAAACATGTCGGATACTGTGGCGCGGTTTCGCGAGGCAACGGAGGCCAGCGATTTCGATGCGCTGATGACGACCCTGGCCCCCGATGCCGAGCTGACTTCGCCGGTCTCGGGCCGGTTGGTCTTCCGAGGTCACGACGATCTGCGCATTCTGTTGACCGCGGCGTACGGCAGCCTGGGCCGACTGCGCTGGACCGAGCACATCGGCGACGGTGCCCGCCGAGTTCTGCTCGCCGAGGCCGCCGTCGGACCATTCCGGATGACCGAGGCCATGATCCTCGAATTGGCCGCCGACGGCCGCATTCGCCGACTCGAACCGCACCTGCGGCCCTGGCTCCCACTGACCCTGCTAGCGGTGAAGCTCGGACCGCGCCTACTTCGTCATCCGGGCGTCATGCGGCGGGCACTATCACGTTTCGACCAGCCCGTCTCCAGTTAACTCGAGACGTCGGGTCACCCCGATGTCGTCGAGGAAACGGGAATCGTGGCTGACGACGATCAGTGCGCCCTCGTAGTTGGCCAGCGCCTGGGTGAGGTGGTCGAGGCTGGGCAGGTCGAGGTTATTAGTGGGCTCGTCCAGCAGTAGGAGCTTCGGGGCCGGATCGGCGATCAGGAGCATGGCCAGGGCCGCGCGCAGGCGTTCACCGCCGGACAGGGCCGCCGCCGCGACATCGGCATCGGTGCCGCGGAACAGGAAGCGGGCGAGTTGGGCTCGGATCTGTTCGGCGGCCGCGTGCGGTGCGGTCGCGGCGACATTGTCGAAGACCGTGCGCTGCTCGTCGAAGATATCGAGACGTTGCGGCAGTATGCGCCACGGCACCAGCGGCGGTTCGGCGGCGATGCGATGCAGCAGTGTGGTTTTCCCCGCGCCGTTGCGCCCGGTCAGCGCGATCCGCTCCGGACCTGAGACCCCCAATGTCACGGTCGGACCGCAAGCCAGTTCGACCTCCTCGAGATCGATGACGTCCTGGCCCGGGTAGAGCCGGGTGCCCGGTAGGTCGATCCGGATCTGTCGATCGTCGCGCAACAGATCCTCGGCCTGTTGCAGCTGTTCCTTCGCGGTGTCCAGCTTTTCGATGTGGTTATTGCGCAGCTTGCCCGCCGATACTTGCGCCGCCCGCTTGCGTGCGCCCATGACGATCTTCGGCTCGCGTTTGTTCTCGAACATCTTCTGCCCGTAGCGCGCTCGGCGATCGAGTTTGATCCGGGTCTCGACCAGTTCGCGCGCCTGTTTGCGAACATCGCTGCGGGCGTCCCGGATCGCGGCGCGCGCCACCTCCTGCTCGGCTTCGATGATCCGCTCGTATTCGCTGAAATTGCCGCCGAACAAACGCAATTCACCCTGCCGCAGTTCGGCGATGGTGGACATTCGTTCCAGCAGCTCGCGGTCATGGCTGACGGTGAGTACGGTGCCGGAGAACTGGGCGACGACCTCGTAGAGGCGTTGGCGGGCAAGGTGATCCAGGTTATTGGTCGGCTCGTCGAGCAGCAGCACGTCCGGATCGCGCAACAGCTCGGCGACCAGGCCGAGCAGCACCGTCTCGCCGCCGGAGAGGGTTTCCAGGCGGCGGTCCAGCTGTTCGGTCGAGTCGGCGAGGTAGTGCAGGCCAAGGCGACCGAGCAGCGCGATGGCACTCTCCTCGACATCCCACTGCGCGCCGACGATATCGAAATCGGACTCGTCGCCGATGCCGGATTCGATGCGATGCAGCGCCTTTCGCGTCTCAGCGATGCCCAGCACCGCGTCGACACGCTGACCGTCGCCGAGGCCGAGATCCTGGCGCAGATAGCCAAGCCGCCCGGTGAGCGTGATCGAACCACGCGCCGGTGTCAGCTCACCCGCGATCAGCCGCAACAGGGTGGACTTGCCCGCGCCATTGCCGCCGACCAAGCCGAGGTGGCCGGGTCCGAGCACCGCGTCCAGACCGTCGAAGACAGGGGTGCCATCGGGCCAGGAGAAAGTAAGATCGGAAAGAGACAGATTGGTCATGTGGACCCCAGAGGTTGCGCGGGAATGCGGCGCACAGGATGCGGGCCGCCCGGGTGGCTACCTCATGAGAGCAACGACATGACTCCGATCAACGGGGATAAGACCCGTCTAGATTAAACACATCCGCGGCTGTCGCGCCACTGATATTCCGATCACATGTTCTGTCCGCAACGCCGAGGCGACCGAGTAACCCACCTCGACTACCCGGTCCGCCACTAACGAGCGATCTAGACTCGCACGACCGAGCTCAATGGGTAATCGCCCTGGCGATCGCGGCCATTGAGGAAGCCCAACTCCAGAACGACTGCGGCCGCGACGATTTCGGCACCGGCGGTCTGGAACAGTTCCGCGGCGGCAGCCAAAGTGCCGCCCGTGGCCAGCACATCGTCGAGCAGCAGAATGCGCCGCCCTTTCAGATCGACACCGTCGGCCGGAATCTCGAGCGATGCGGTGCCGTACTCGAGGCTGTACTCACGCGAGATGACCGGCGGCGGCAACTTCCCGGCCTTGCGCACCGCCATGACACCGGTTCCCAGCGTCGCGGCAACGCCGGCGCCGATGATGAATCCGCGAGCATCGACGCCCGCAACCAGATCGGCATCGGGTGCGCACGCCGCGAGGCAGTCGATGACGGCCCGGAAGCCCTCCGGATCGGCGAATACCGGCGTGAGATCGGCGAAGCGGATGCCGGGAGAGGGGAAATCGTCACACCAGCGGGTCAGGCGTTCGACCAGTTCGGCCGCCTTGCCTGTCCGCTCGGCTAGGACGTCGTCCGATTCCACCGCCGCATGCTTGCTCATCGACACCTCTCCATGGTTACTCACCCACCAACACCTGTCACCGCTTCAACACCCAGCGGTCCATGTTCCAGCCAGTGCCCGCCTGGGTGGGCCCGGCTATGCCGTTGCGCAGACCGTCGCCGAACGCGATGGTGCGGGGCGTGACGAACAACGGAATGCTCGGCATCTCCGCCCACAGCAGGTTCTCGGCCTCGGTGCGCAGATTCAGCGTTGCGGTCGAGTTGTCGTCGCCCGCAAGCTGATCGGTGATCGAATCGTAGCGGCCGTTACCGAAGCGACCGAAATTGAGCCCGCTACCGGTGCGCAACGCACTGGTAGCCGCCACTCCGGTCCCGGATCCGGCCGGACCCGGGGCCGATGCGGTGCCGCCGAGGACGGCATCGACTTTGCCCTCGGTGAGCTGGGACGCAGTGAAATCGGCGGATCCGGCATCCACCACATTGATACCGGCCGGTTTGCACGCGTCCGCGATCATCTGCACGGTCTGCGTGCGCCGGTCGTCCGGCTTCACATATCCGATCCGAATTGTCGGCTTGGCCGCACCGGCGGCCGCGGCCGCCGTCGCATCACCGCCACGGTACTTGTCGGCCGCGCCGATGACGTTCGGGTAATACAGCGAATCCTGCTGCGTGATACGAGAATTCAGCACCGCGGTGCCTAGTCCGGTCTTCGGTGCGTCCTTGGCCTTGCCGAGTTTGTCGAACAGATCTTGGCGCGGCACACAAAATGCGAAACCGCGCCGCGCGTCGGCCGAGGCGAAGACTCCCGACGTACCCAGCACCAACTGCTCGACACCGCGCCCCGGCACGGTCCGAACCGAAAACCCGCCCAGATTGATGTCTTTCACCGATCCGGCGCCTATATCGACAACCCCGACCGCATTGTCACCGACCTTCGCTTTCAGATCGGCGGTCTTCGGATACACCACGATCCGCCCGGTCTCGGGCTTATTGCCCCACCAGCGCTCGTTGGCGACCAGCACCAGACCGTCCTCGGCGGAGTAGGAATCGATCCGATACGGCCCCGATGACGGGAACCGCGAAAGATCCACCTTGTCCGTGCCGATCGTCCACCCGTTGTTCCAGAAGTCGGCGATCCGCTGCAGCGACGCCTGATCACCGGATTGCACCGCCGTCACCACATTCGGCACGTTCGCCACCCGAGCCGCCACATGCGCGGGCATCAACTCCCCCGCGGTGAACAGATCGCGCCACGGCAAGTAGTGATGGTCCGCGCGGAACACGACGGTGGCGTCCTTGGACCCGGGCTGACAGTCCACCCGCTCGATATCGGCGTATCCGGCGGTGCTCGCGGCATCGAAGAGCGGAACCTGGCCGCGGTCACCGGGTTTGGTATAGCGGCCACTGCGCGCGGCCCAGGCGAGCACCAGATCGTCACATGACGTCGGCACCCCGTCGGAGTACACCCCGTCCGCATTGAGCCGGTACTGCACCGTCTGCGCCTCGCCAGGCACCTCTTTCGCGGTGCCGACGTCGGTGTCGGCGACCTGCTGACCGTCCGGTCCGGTATAGAAGAACCCCGTCAACACCCGCGCGAATACCGCAGCCGAACCGCTGCTCGCACCGAGCGTGCTGCCGCCGTTATAGCTGGCGATCACCGAGTCGACGGCATAGCCGATGGAGGGCACCTGGTTCTGGCTGGAGCATCCGGCCATCACCGTGGCGGCCACGGTGCCCGCAGCCACCGCTCCGATCAGACGTGCCGCTAGCGACTGCTTCATATATGCAAACCCCTGCCGTCGGTGTCAGTGCCTGCGCTTGTTCCGCTTTCCGCTAGGACGGGCGCTGGGCCGCGGAGCCTGTCCGACTTCCCGAACCGGTCGCGCACCCAATTCCCGACCGGTAGCCGCGACCGCGCGCCGCTCCGCCTCGGCTCCCGCGCGCGCCGAGGCCAGCCCGGCCCGCTTGTTGTGCACCTTCTTGGTGTGCGCCGCGACCGGCCCCCACCGCTCCTTGATCGACACCAGCAGCGGCACCGCGAAGAAGATCGACGAATACGCACCCACGATCATGCCGACCAGCTGTACCAGCGCGAGATCCTTCAGCGTGCCGACACCGAGCAGCCATACCGCGATCACGAGCATGCCGACAATCGGCAGGATGCCGATGACCGTGGTGTTGATCGATCGCATCAACGTCTGGTTCGCCGCGAGATTCGCCTGTTCGGCATAGGTGCGCCGGGTCGTATTGACCACACCGCGGGTGTTCTCCTCGACCTTGTCGAAGACGACGACATTGTCGTAGAGCACATAACCGAGGATGGTCAACAGACCGATCACCGCCGCGGGTGTCACCTCGAAGCCGACCAGGGAGTAGATGCCCGCCGTGACAATCATGTTGAAGAACAGCGAGGCGATCGCCGCGATCGACATATCCCGTTCGAAGCGGATCGCGATATAGACCATGGTGAGCGCGATGAACACGACCAGCGCGATCAACGCCTTCTTGGTGATCTGGCTACCCCAGGTCTCGCTGATCTCGGCGATGCTGATCGCATTGCGGGAAACGTTGCCGTCCTTGTCCTTCGGCTGGAAGGCGTTGAACAGCGCGGTCTGCAGCGCGTCGGTCTGAGTGGCGCTCAGTGTGTCCGAGCGCACCTGGATGGTCTCCGCAGCGCCGGATCCGACCTTCTGCACCGTCACCGGCGCGTGGCCGATGGCCTGGTTGTAGATGTCCTCGACCTTCTGCGTGGTGGCCGTGCCCGCCGCGGGCAACTGGATGCGCGATCCGCCCGCGAAGTCGATGCCGAGGGTGAATCCGCGAAGTCCGATACTCAGCAACGAGATCAGCACGAAGGCCGCGGTCAGCCCGTAGTAGAAACGCCGCCGACTGACGATCTTGAATCCGCCGGTACCGGTGTAGAGACGCTCGAAAACGCTGTGCTTGGGCGTCTCGAAATCGTTCACCTCATCGGCGAACGGCTCCAGGGTCGAGTCGGGCCCACCCGTCGCCGGCCCGCCACCCCGCATGGAATCGCTACGCGATGCTGTCCTCATCGTGCCGTCTCCTTAACCAGCGCCTCGCCGGCCCTGCGCTCCCTGGCCACTTCCTGAATCGCACCGAGCCCGTTGACCGACGGCTTCGCCCAGAACGATGAGCGGGAGGCCAGCATCATCAGCGGCGCGGTCACCAGGTACAGCACGATCACGTCGAGGACGGTGGTGATACCGAGGGTGAACGCGAAGCCCTTCACCTGACCGGCGGCCAGGATGTAGAGCACCACCGAGGCGATGAGGCTGACGGTCTTACCGGAGAGGTTGGTGCGCTGGGCCCGCTGCCAACCGCGCGGCACAGCCGAACGGAAGCTGCGCCCCTCGCGCATTTCATCCTTGATGCGTTCGAAGAACACCACGAAGGAATCCGCGGTCAGACCGATACCGATGATCAGACCGGCAATACCCGCCAGGTCCAGCGTGAATCCGATCCACCTGCCGAGCAGCACGATGATGCCGTAGACCGCGACACCCGAGGCGATCAGCGAGAATCCGGCCAGGAAACCGAGCATCCGGTAGTAGAGCAGGCAGTACAGCAGCACCACCGCGAGGCCGATCGCACCCGCGAGCAGACCCGCGCGCAGCGAGGACAGACCCAGCGTCGCCGAAACCGTCTCGGCCTCGGAGGTCTGGAACGACAGCGGTAGCGAACCGTACTTCAGGGTGTTCGCGAGTTCCTTGGCGCTGGCGGCGGTGAAGCTGCCGGAGATGGTGGTGCGTCCGCCCTGCTGCGGACCCGACTGCACGACCGGCGCGCTGACCACCTTCGAGTCGAGTACGAATGCGACCCGCTTGTTGATGTATTCACCGGTCAGCGTGGCCCAGGCATCGCTACCACCGGATTTGAATTCGAGGTTCACTTCATGGCGCGCCTGCTGCTGGTTGAGTCCGGAGGTGGCGTCCTTGATCTCCTGGCCATCGATGCGGCTCTTGTCCAGCAGGAAGATTTCCTTGCCGTCGGTGGAGCAGGTGACCAGCGGCAGATTCGGATCGTCGTTACCGGCGAGCGGATCGGACTTATTGCAGTCCATCGCGGCCATCGCGGCCTGCTGCACCGTGGAATCGGTGCTCTGCCTGGTCGCCTTGGCGTCGGCGATCTCCTTCTTCGCCTGTTCCTGCGGCGTCAGACCGCCGGGCGGTGCCGGCGGCGAGGTCGGGGCCTGTGCGGGGAACACGCGCGGCTGCGGGGTCGACTCCGCGGCGGGTGCGGACTCCGTGGTCGGCGCCGGCTCGGTGGTGGGCGCGGACTGGGTCGGCACGGTGCCATCCGGGTTGAGCTGGGTGGTGTCCGGAACCGTGCCCGGCGTCGCCGTCCCCGCGGTACCCGTCTGTGGCGTGGCCTTGCCGCCGACCGCGGGCACCGCCGACAGCACCGGCCGGATGTAGAGCTTGGCGGTCGTCGCCAGCGCCTTGGCCTGACCACCGTCGTCACCCGGAACCGTGATCACCAGGTTGTCGCCGTCGATGACGACCTCGGAACCCGAGACACCGAGGCCGTTGACGCGGTTCTCGATGATCGTCTGCGCCCTGCGCAGGCTGTCCTGGCTGGGCTTGCTGCCGTCGGGGGTGCGCGCGGTCAACGTGACTCGGGTACCACCCTGCAGGTCGATGCCGAGCTTGGGGGTCGGGGAATGGTCACCGGCGAAGAACACCAGCGCATAGATCACGGCCAGCAGCACGGCGTAGACGCCGAGCAACCGGAGCGGATGCGCCGATCCCTGGGAAGGTGGCACAGTTCGTCATCTCCTAGGCGGAAGTCGAGGGTGGAACAGGCGGGCGCGCACGGCTGGGCACCCGGACGGATGGCCCGCGGCGATCTGCAGCGCGCGGGCGGCTGGCCCTTTCGAGCGACCTGCAAGAAATCGCTACGGGAGCCAGTAAACCCGATCAGTCCTTGGTCAGCCGGGTCTCGGTCTGCTGCGCGGACTCCTCGACGGGACCGGCCTCGGCCTCGTCGGTCACGGTCTCATCCGTGGTCTCATCCTGGGTGCGCACATCGCGGATGGCCTGACGCAACCACGTGGTGATGACGTCCTCGGCGATCTCGAGATCGACCGTGGTGTCGTCGAGATCGACCACGGTTCCGTACAGACCCGACGTGGTGGTGACCTGATCGCCGACCTTCAGGCTTTCCTGCATGGTCGTGACCTTCTCGGCCTCGCGCTTCTGGCGGCGCACACCGAGGAACATGGGCACGAGCAGGGCTACCAGTAGGAGCGGAAACAGAAGTTCCATCGTCGAAGTCAGTCCCTAGTCTGTGGGTGGGAATGGGCTATTACCCCAACAGTCTGCCAGCTCATGTCGTCACCACCACACCGGCACACCCTTGACGTCCCGGAATCCGGATCTCGAGGCATCCGAGACAGCATGAGCCCCGCGACCGAGCGACGGTCGCGGGGCTGCGCAACGGCCGTCCTAGGCGATCTTGCCGTAGGTGTAGTCGTCGAGCGGGAAGCTCACCGCCTCGCGGTGGGCATTGACGGTGCTGGTCGGGCGCAGTAGTGCGGCCTCGCCGTGCTGGTTGAAGTAGTAGCTGCGCGCGCTCGCGCAGTCGCCGCCGTAGAACACCGAGGAACCCAACTTCTCGGTGACGCGGTCCAGGAACCGAGTGTTGGCCTGCTCGGTCACCTCGAAGGTGGTCGCGCCGCGCCGGAACATCTCACCGAGCAGTCGGCCCATGTGCTTCATCTGGGCCTCGATGGTGGTGAAGTAGGACAGACCGCTGTAGGAGTACGGGCTGTTGAGGCTGAGGAAGTTCGGGAACTTCGGCACGGTGATGCCCTCGTAGGCCTGGAACCGGTTGTCGCGCCAGAACTTTCCGAGATTCACGCCGTCGCGGCCGATGATCTCGATGGCCGGGAAGTTCACATCCCAGAGGTTGAATCCGGTGGCCAGGATCAACGTATCGATCTCGGTCTTGTGCCCGTCGGCGGTGACGATGCCGTCGGCCTCGATGTGATCGATCGAATTGGTCTCCAGCCGGACATTGGGCTGGTTGAACGTCTTGAAGTACTGATTGGAGAAGGTGGGGCGCTTGCAGCCGAAGTCGTAGTGCGGGGTGAGTTGCTTGCGAATCTTCTTATCGCGCACCTGCGCACGCAGATGCGCCTTGGCGAGTAGGCCCGCGGCCGAATTCAGCGGCTTGGCCTGCTTGAAGTGCAGCACCCCGACCACCATGAGCGCCTCGAGCAGACTGGTGTTGACCAGCCGCGCGGCCTTCTGAGTGGCGGGCACCCGCGCGAACAGCCGCTGCACCGGATCGGGAATCACGGTGTCGATCTTCGGCACCACCCAGATCGGGGTGCGCTGGAAGACGGTGAGTTTCTCGGTCTTCTTCGCGGCCTCGGGTATCAGCTGCACGGCGGTGGCGCCGGTGCCGATGATGGCGGCCTTGCGGCCGGTCAGGTCGAAATCGTCCTGCCACGCGGTGGTGTGGATGATCTTGCCCGCGAACGAATCGATGCCGGGAAACGGCGGTGTGTAGGGCTGGGAGAGGAAGCCGGTCGCGGTGAGGAGGTAACGGCCGGTGAGGGTTTCACCACCGGCGATGGAGACGACCCAGTGCTGGCGCTCCTCGTCCCAGCGGGCGCCGTCCACCACCGTTGCGAAACGCATACGGCGACGCAGGCCGTACTTGTCGGCGACGTGGGCGGCGTACTTCTTGAGCTCCTTGCCCGGCGCGAACAGACGCGTCCAATAGGGGTTGGGCTCGAAGGAATACGAGTAGGTCACCGAGGCGATATCGACCGCGAGACCCGGGTAGTGATTGACATGCCAGGTGCCGCCGAGGTCGTCCTCGCGCTCCAGAATGACGAAATTGCTCAGACCCAGCCGGTCGAGCTCGATACCCGCTCCCATGCCGCCGAATCCCGCACCGACCACGACCGCGTCGTATTGAGGCGCCACGTCGAACCTCCTACTTAAACATTCCATCGAGAATGTAGGAACCATCTCTCACAGAATGACATCTCATTCCGTTTGTGAACACCGTATCATCGGACAGGTGACGAAGCCATCCACCCGTGCGCCCCGCCCAGCGGCCGGAAATGCGATCCAGCGACGCAAGGCCGAACTGCGGCAGGAGATCATCGATACCGCCTTCGTCTGCTTCGCCGAGAAGGGCTATCACGCCACCGGAATCGCCGATATCGCCGGCGAATTGGGCATCGGCCATGGCACCTTCTACCGGTACTTCAGCAATAAGCGCGAGATCATCGACGTGGTCATCGACGATCTGGCCACCCGGATCATCGAGGCGCTCGGCACCGATAACGCGCCCGACGCCGCCACCTCCCTCGACGAATATCGCGCCCAGATAGATCGCATCGGCACCGCGCTCACCCGGATCCTGGTGGACGACCGACGGGTCGCCCAACTGCTGCTGTTCCATGCCACCGGTATCGATGACGAACTCACCGCCAGGCTCTACGGCCTGCTCGATATGGCCGATGCGCTCACCGCGGGCTATCTGTCGCACGGCGTCGAACTCGGTTATCTGCGTGCGGATCTCGATACCAAGTACACCGCCAAGGCGGTGACCGGCATGCTGCTCGCGGGCATCGTGCACGGGCTGCGCAATCCGGACGAGGCCGCGGTCCAGGCATTGAACGAGGCGATTCGACGGCTGCTGATCGACGGCGTGCGCAAAGACTGAAGTCCGGCAAATCTCCTGCGGCTACGTGAGCCGATTCCGGCTAGGGTGGGACCCGGATCGACCGGCCAACGGGGGCAACACGTGTTCGGCAGAGACCGCCTAGTTCGAAAAAACCGCATTCGACGCGAGCAGGGCAGCGACCCTGGAACAATGTCGCGGGTGACCCCCGACGACGTGAGCCGAATGCACTTCGCCATGCCACCTATGGGGCACCGCGGCTACCACGCCGATGAGGTGGACGCGTTCCTGGAACTGGTGTCGGCGACACTGGCCGGTCGGGGTGTGCTGACCGCCGACGATATCCGGCACGTCGCCTTCGATGCTCCGCGCTTCGGCGGACGCGGCTATCAGGCCGATCAGGTCGACGAATTCCTCGATCGGGTCCGCGTGGAACTGGAGTTCCGCCAGCGCGGCTCCCGCCCGGTCCCCGCCGGTGGCAACGGTTCCGGCACCGCCGCGCTGCTCACCCCCGACGATGTGCACCGCATGCAGTTCACCCAGGCCGCTGTCGGCCGCCGCGGCTACGACACCGAAGAAGTGGATGCGTTCCTGGATCTGGTCGCCGCCACCCTCGCGCACGGCAGTCCCGGCAGTTTGACCGTCGCCGACGTCCGCGCTGTCCGCTTCACCGAGGCCCGCCTGGGCACCCGCGGCTACACCCGCGACGAAGTCGACGCCTTCCTGGATCTCGTCGTCACCGCCCTCGAAGCCAATCACCGCTGAACCGCGCTCGCGTCACAACGCAGATCAAGATCAGGTGGAATTCATGGCGGCATCGCCAAGCGACTAGCCGCCGCCACCAGTTCCACCTGATCTTGATCCGGGATTGATCCAGCTCAGTCGAAGAGGTCGAGGGTGGGG
The DNA here is from genome assembly GCF_044458825.1 of Nocardia sp. NPDC050412. Taxonomy (NCBI): domain Bacteria; kingdom Bacillati; phylum Actinomycetota; class Actinomycetes; order Mycobacteriales; family Nocardiaceae; genus Nocardia; species Nocardia sp. NPDC050412. The sequence continues at coordinate 400,730 of NZ_JBITIJ010000001.1, read as the reverse complement.
TGAGGTTCGCGGCCGCGGACTTCAATGGAACCGAAGACGAGATCGGGCGGCGGCACGAGGCCCAGGTGTTCCCAGGCGGCGGCGGTCGCGACGCGGCCGCGCGGTGTGCGCGCCACCATGCCCGCCCGGACGAGGAACGGCTCGCACACCTCTTCGACGGTCGCGGCCTCCTCCCCCACAGCGACCGCGAGGGTCGAAACACCAACGGGCCCACCACCGAAGCTGCGGACCAGCGCGCCGAGGACGGCGCGGTCGAGTCGGTCGAGGCCGAGGACATCCACGTCGTAGACCTCGAGTGCAGCCTGGGCGATGGGACGGGTGATCACGCCGTCGGCGCGAACCTCGGCATAGTCGCGGACGCGGCGCAGCAGGCGGTTGGCGATGCGGGGAGTGCCGCGGGAGCGACCCGCGATCTCGGCGGCGGCATCGCGATCGATGGTGACACCGAGAATATGGGCCGAGCGCTGCAGAATGCGCAGGAGTTCTTCGGGATCGTAGAAGTCCATGTGGCCGGTGAAGCCGAAGCGGTCGCGCAGCGGTCCGGTGAGCGCACCGGAGCGGGTGGTCGCGCCGACCAGGGTGAAAGGTGCGATATCGAGCGGAATCGAGGTTGCCCCAGGGCCTTTCCCGACGACCACGTCGACGCGGAAATCCTCCATGGCGAGGTAGAGCATCTCCTCGGCGGGCCGGGCGATCCGGTGGATCTCATCGATGAACAGCACATCGCCCTCGACCAGATTGCTCAGCATCGCAGCGAGATCACCCGCGCGTTCCAGCGCCGGACCGGATGTAATACGCAGTGCCGTACCGAGTTCGGCAGCAATGATCATCGCCATACTGGTCTTGCCGAGCCCGGGCGGGCCGGACAGCAGCACATGGTCCGGGGTGCCGCCACGCTGTTTGGCGCCGCGCAGCACCAGCGCGAGCTGTTCACGCACGCGCGGCTGGCCGATGAAATCGTCCAGGGACTTCGGGCGCAGATTGGCCTCGATCTCCCCGTCGGACTTCAGATAGCTCGCGCTGACCTGGGATTCGGTGTCCTGCTCGGGATCCTGATCCATCACGTCTTACCGATTCTTCCCCAGCGAGCCGAGCGCCGCCCGCAGCGCCTTCGACGTATCGGCGGCGGGATTCTCGGCGAGCACCGCATCGACCGCGGGCTCGGCCTGTTTGACCGGGAATCCGAGTCCGACCAGCGCCTCGACGACCTGCTCGCGCACCGGCGTGAGCACCGGCGTCGGTGTGCTGCCGGGCGGACCGGCCTGCACCGGAACGAGATTCACCTTGTCACGCAACTCGACAACCATGCGCTCGGCGCCACGCTTACCGATGCCGGGAACCCTGGTCAGCGCCGCGACATTGCTCTCCGCCAGCGCCTTGCGCAACGCCTCGGGCTCGAGCACCGCGAGCACCGCCATGGCCAGCCGGGGGCCGACTCCGGAGACGGTCTGCAAAAGGCCGAACAGATCACGGGATTCGGTATCGGCGAATCCGAACAGCGTCATCGAATCCTCACGCACGATCATCGCCGTGAACAGCCGGGATTCCTCGCCGCGGGTCAGCGTGGACAGCGTCGCGGGGGTGACATTGAGCCGGTAGCCAACGCCCGCCGCCTCGATCACCACATGATCGAGCGCGATCTCGAGCACCTCACCGCGTACCGACGCGATCACCCGCGCACCACCTTCCGTTGTTCGGCAAGCCGCTGTGCATACCGCCGCTGGGCTTCGGCGGCACGCGCCTCGGCCTCGGCCATCCGCGCCATCAGCGGCGCCCGCCAACAATGACAGATCGCCAGGGCCAGCGCATCGGCCGCATCCGCCGGTTTCGGCGCGACCTGGAGGCCGAGAATACGCGTCACCATCGCGGTCACCTGAGCCTTGTCCGCGGTGCCGTTGCCGGTGACCGCGGCCTTCACCTCGCTGGGGGTGTGGAAGGCCACCGATATCCCCCGGCGCGCGGCCGCCAGCGCGATCACTCCGCCCGCCTGCGCGGTTCCCATCGCGGTGCGCACATTGTGCTGCGCGAATACCCGCTCGATCGCGACCGCGTCGGGTTTATGGGTATCCATCCAGTGTTCGGCGACGTCGGCGACACCCATCAGCCGGTGTGCCAGGTCCATATCCGCTGGTGTGCGCACCACGTCGACGTCGAGCGCCGTCACCTTCCGCCCCAGCCCGCCCTCGACGATGCTGAGGCCGCACCGGGTGAGTCCCGGGTCGACGCCCATCACCCGCACACGATCCCCTCTCGAAGGCACGAACAACTGTTCGAGAGTCTAGTGGACGGGCACCTACCATTCACCAACGACACGGTGGCCGTCCGGGATTCGGCTAGTTGAACGAGTGGTAGCAGCTCACATACGCGTAGGTGCCGGAGTCCGAATCCTCGACGACTACCTTGCCGTCCTGCAGGATTCGGCAGGTCACCGTGCCGCCGTTGGATCCGCTGACAGTCGCCGACACCCGGCCCGTGCGGACATATCCGGTGACGGTCACGCCCTTCGTCCACGGCAGCGGCGAATCATCCGCCTGGTTGGTGTCGAAATCGCCAGTGTTGTAGGAGATATCGGCGGTGCCGGAGCCGATGACCTCATAGGTGATCGAAGTTTCCTTCTTGGACTCCTTGTCGATCCGATAGATGACGGATCCGAATACCGCGACGCAGCCGCCGACGGTGAGCACGATCGCCAGGAAGACGCCGCCGAGGACCCATGGCCACACCGGCTTGCCCTTGGGCGGCTGCGGCGGATATCCCGGGTAGCCCGGATACCCCTGCCCCGGATAACCCGGGTACTGCGGCGGTGGTTGATAAGTCATGTGCCCCCTCCTGAATCCCTGCACGACCGGCTACTGGACTTTACCGGACACGACTGTTCGGAGACCGGTTCACCTGTGCGGTTATCGACCTGCCATCGACCAGCGTTTCCGGGGCGCCCAGGTTCATCGGAGCGAATTCACAGGCTTTCTCGAGGAACGGTCTCGACAATGCCCTAGGTGCCCGTAGTCCGTGCCCCGCTCGCCGCACCCGCGACCCCTGTGACACCGCCACCACCACCGCGGTTGCCTTCGTCGAATCTGAATCCGAACTATCAGAACGGTTTTCACCACGGCATCTCGCTGCTGCACGGCTGGCTGCCGGTGACCGTCGAATTGGTCGCGGTGGCCGCATTGATCCTGGCGGTCGGCTGGCGGACCCGGCGCTGGCGGCTGGTGCTGCTGCCGGTCTGCGTTGCACTCGGTGCGGGGGGCGCGGTGGCCGCGTGGGCATATGTGAATGATCAGGGGCTGGCCTCGGATCCGGCGCCGGTCGAGTTGTGGGCCTGTGTCGGCGTCGCGGTGGCGGCCATCGCGGTCGCCGCGCTCGGCTGGCGCAGTGCCAGGTGGTGGCGGCGCGGCGTCTCGGTGCTCGCCATTCCGTTGGCACTGTTGAGCACCGGCATCGTGCTCAATCAGTGGGTGGGCTACTACACCACCGTGCAGTCGGCGTGGAATGCGCTCACCGCGGGTCCGCTGCCGAACCAGACCGATATCGATGCGCTGCCCGGACTGCGCAATACCAATGTCAGCACCGGCAAGATCGTGCCGGTGCAAATTCCGGACGCGGCCAGCGGTTTTCCGCATCGAACCGAATATGTGTACCTGCCGCCGGCCTGGTTCGCCGGTCCGACGCCACCGACACTTCCGGTCGTGATGATGATCGGCGGCGAATTCAATACGCCCGCCGACTGGATCCGCAGCGGCCAGATCATGCCCGAGGTGGACAAGTTCACCGCCGCCAACGGCGGTCGCGCGCCGATTCTCGTCTTCGTCGATTCCAGCGGCAGTTTCAACAATGACACCGAATGCGTGAACGGTCCGCGCGGTGATGCCGCAGATCATCTGACCCGAGATGTGCCCAGTTATATCGAATCTCGGTTCGGCGCCTCCGCGGATCCGGCGAACTGGGCGGTGGTCGGCTGGTCCATGGGTGGCACCTGCGCGGTCGATCTGGCGGTCATGCATCCCGAATTGGTGCGCACCTTCGTTGATATCGCAGGCGACCTCGGTCCGGCCTCGGGCAATAAGGAACAAACGATCCGAAGGCTTTTCGGCGGCGACGCCGACCGCTGGGCCGCGTTCGATCCGCTCACCGTCATGGCCGAACACGGCCCCTACACCGCCACGGCAGGTCTGTTCGACGATCTCACCCCGCCCAAGTCCGGTCCGGGATCCCATGGCGCACATCAGCAGTCCGCAGTCGCAGAAGATGACAACGTCGGCATGGGCGGCCACGACGGAGTTTTCGACACCGGTGAGGTCGGCGCCGCCGAAAAGCTGTGCGACGCAGGGCATGCAGTCGGCATCGATTGCACCATCCACACCACCCAGGGCGGCCACACCTGGCAATTCGCCTCGGCCGCGTTCATCTCGTCGTTCCCCTGGATCGTCGCCCGCGTCGGTCTTCCGGTACCCGACGCGACCTGAAACCTGTTGCGGGGTTGATGAATCGAGTCGCCGCTCAGCCCAGCGCTTCGGCCGGCACGACCGACTCGGCGCGGAAGGTTCGGCGATAAGCCAACGGGGATATGCCGATGGAATCGTGCAGGTGTTGGCGCAGTGAGCTGCCGGTGGCGAAGCCGACTTCGCCCGCGATGCGGTCCACGGTCAAATCGGTCGATTCGAGGAGGTGGCGGGCCCGGAAGACGCGCTGTTGGATGAGCCAGCGCCCGGGGCTCATGCCGACCTCGTCACGGAAGCGGCGGGCGAAGGTGCGCTTGCTCATTCGGGCCTGGACGGCGAGATCGTCCATGGTCAAAGGCAATCGGAGGTTCTCGAGTGCCCAGTGCCGGGCGGCCGCGGTGCCCGCCGAGGTCGATGGCGGCACCGGCTGTTCGATGTATTGCGCCTGGCCGCCATCGCGCCACGGCGGCACGACGCAGCGGCGCGCCACCGTATTCGCGACCGCACTGCCGTGGTCGCGGCGCACCACGTGCAGGCAAAGGTCGATGCCTGCCGCCGCGCCTGCCGAAGTGAGCACGTCATCGTCGTCGACGTAGAGCACATCGGTATTCAGCCGCACCCGCGGAAAGGTGCGCCGGAACAGTTCGGCCACATTCCAGTGCGTCGTCGCGGGACGACCGTCGAGCAATCCGGCGGCGGCGGTCACGAATGCCCCGGTACAGATCGACACGATGCGGGTGCCGGGACGGATGTGCGTGAACGCCGCGGCCACCGCGGGCGGCAGCGTGCCATCGAGCGTCATATCGATATCGCAGGCCGGTATCACCACGGTATCGGCGGTCGCCAGCGCCCGGCTGTCATGCTGGACGGCAATGGCGAAATCGGACCGGCTCGGCACCGGTGCGCCATCGATCGAGCAGGTGCTCACGTCGTACAGCTGCGCGACAGTACTGAAGACCCGGCTCGCAATCCCGAGCTCGAACGGATAAACCCCGTCCAATGCGAGCACGACCACCCGGTGTCGCGCCGCCTGCACATTCGAGGTAGCGACCATGGCACGATCATATCGAATATTGGCAATCATGCCATTTTCTGTGGCCGGCGCCGACGGCAGGCTGAACGACATGAACGACACCACCATGTGGGCGATCAGCCAAGACGTGATCGGCGGCCCCGAGGTCCTGACCGAAGTCGAACTGCCCATCCCGACGCCCGGGCCCGGCGAGATCCTCGTCCGGGTGCGGGCAGCCGGTCTCAACCCGACCGATTGGCGGCATCGCGGCGTCTCGGGACTCTTCCTCGGCGAACCACCCTTCGTGTTGGGTTGGGATGTATCGGGTGAAGTGGCGGCCACGGGTATCGGTGTCACCCTGTTCGAGCCGGGCGACGAGGTCTTCGGCATGCTCCCCTATCCGTACGGACACGGCGCCTTCGCCGAATACGTCGTCGGCCCCGCTCGCGCCTTCGCCCCGAAGCCGGTGAACCTGGACCACATTCAGGCCGCAGCCATACCGTTGGCCGCCCTAACCGCCTGGCAGGCCATCGTAGATACCGCGAACCTGCAAGCTGGACAACGCATCCTGATCCATGCCGCGGCGGGCGGCGTCGGACACTTCGCCGTTCAGATCGCCAAGGCGCGCGGCGCACACGTCATCGGAACTGCGAGCGCGGCCAACCACGAATTCCTCCGCGAAATCGGCGCGGACGAGACAATCGATTACCGCACAACCGATTTCACCGAGACGGTGCACGGTGTCGACGTCGTGCTGGATTCGATCGATGACCAGAACAGCCTGCGCTCCCTGCACACGCTCCGTCCCGGCGGTCTGCTGGTCTCGCTGCGCGCCTTCGGCGCAATCGAATTAGCTACCGAGGCAAAGCAATTGGGAGTCCGGGCAGTACGCATGCTGGTGCAGGACGATCACGCCGGAATGATCGCGCTCGCAAAACTCGCCGAATCCGGGGCATTGCGTCCGGCCGTCGCCGGGGTCTACCCGTTCGAAGAGGTGGCGAAAGCGCACGCACTCGGCGAAACCAGCCGCACTGTAGGCAAATTGGTCCTCACGGCGCCGTGAACGCGGATCAGCGCTTCTTACCGTGGTCGATCAGAATTTCGGCGCCCCACCACGTCAGGCGTCCGGCAATCGCCACGTATAGGAAGATCGCGAAGTACACCAGACTGGCGCCATAGTCGGCAGCCCAGCCGGGCATCCGGTTCACCGTGGCGAATGCGGGGATGAGCAGGATCAGTCCAGTCGCGACCGCGAGCGGGGCGAGGGTGATATTCAGGTCGGTTGAATCGCCGGGATGCTCGTCGGCAAGGGATCGACGCATGATGGCTGGTCTCTTTCCGGGCGGGACAAGTTCTCGGTGCGCAGAGCCTGATCGGGTGGCCGCGGCATTGTGTCGCAGCACTCGATTCTGTTATCAGCAATCTGACCGCAACCGTTACACCACCGCGATCGGCCCCTATGATCAGATTGCCGCACATCCAGGAAATGCCATCAGCTAATCAATAGCAATCATTGGCCGGTCAGCGAGGCGATATCAGCTACCGCCCCGGGCCGGGGCCTCGGAATCCACCCGAGACAATGCGGGCATTCGGCCACGTTCGTGGCGTGCATCACATTCGAGACATACCATCCGAAGGATGAGCAATGTTTCGAAGGCTGTCCTAGAAGGTGGGCCGAAAGACTTGCCCGCTCGCATCGTTGCGATCACGCCGCCCGGCGTCGAGCTCAAAGTCGAATACCGTGGCGGATACGAGCACTTCAAGGTCACCAATCGGGAGGCCGATACGCCCGAGGGGCGGCTGCGGGTCTACGAGTGGTCCGATCGGACACGAATCGCGGAATAACCGCCGCGCTCCGGATGCGAAAGGCACTCGGGGCGGTCCGCATCTCTGCGAACCGCCCCGCGGCGCCGATCATTGATGTCCCGCCGTCAGTCCTGTTCCAACTGGGCATCAACCTCGTCGGAGATGTCTACCATCGGATGCAGTGACGTTCTGTACGTCAAAGTGACCGATGCACCGACAAACGTCAGTCCTGCTCCAACTGGGCGCCGACCTCGTCGGAGATGTCTACCATCGGATGCAGTGACGTTCTGTACGTCAAAGTGACCGATGCACCGACAAACGTCAGTCCTGCTCCAACTGGGCGCC